>NZ_JAAVVZ010000015.1 GCF_023910635.1 Sphingorhabdus sp.
CAAAGCTAGACTTAGAACCACTAAGCCTGCGCTTTGCCGCCTTGCACTGAACAAAATGGCCTCAAACCGCGAAGGTGAATTTAATAGGTCCTGACCCTAGCTATAAGACGGCGTCTGGCCGCTTTCGAAGGGATTTGAATTGATGAAAAAAGTCGCAACTTTTCTCGCTCCGTTGGCGCTGCTTGCTTTGGGTGCATGCGCAACGCCCTTTAACGCCGATGTGTCGCGTTTTCAGGAACTGCCCGCGCCGCAGGGTCAGACCTTTATGATCCGCGCGGCCAATCCCGCCAACACCGGTGGTATTGAATTTGGCCAATATGCCGCGTTGGTCGCCAATGAGCTTCAGGAAATTGGGTATGTGCCGTCATCGGGCAGCACCGCCGACATGACCGTATCGCTCGATTATGCCGTTGATGAAGGCAAGGAACGCAACATCGTTCGTCAGGATCCGTTTTACGATCCTTATTGGGGCTTTGGCAGCTTTTACCGCCCTTATGTTGTGCGCACGCGGCGCGGCGCACGTTATGTTATGGGCTATTATGACCCGTTCCTCTACAGCGGCTTCAACCGGCCATATGATGTTGACAGCTTCACGGTGTACACCGCCAATCTGGATCTAAAAATTGACCGCAATATTGACGGAAAACGCCTGTTCGAAGGCAAGGCAGAAGCCAAGTCGCGTTCGAACAAACTTCCCTATCTGGTGCCTAATCTGGTTGAGGCCATGTTCACAGGATTCCCCGGCAATGGTGGTGAGACCGTCCGGATTTCTGTCGCGCCAGAGGAAAAGCGCTAGGGTCAGGACCTAAGCGCGATCAAGGTTGTGGCGGTCTATACGCCGCAGCCCAATTCGGTCTTTCCATAAGCCGCGCCCTCACCCCGGGTGGCGGCGATGCCTGCATAAAGCTCCGTCCCGGTAAACAGCCCATCGCGTCCGATGTCGAACCCTTGCGCGCGAAATACGTCCATAACCTTGGCGGGTGAATCATCGAAATATAAAGATTGCGATTCATAATGCTGCGCTAGGCCGGTCAACGATAACCCTTCAAATGACCGGCGTAGCCGCATATATTTGCTTTTGCCTTCCACCGCCGAATAGGCCTTTTGACGGGCAGATTCACTATTATATTCCTTTGCCTCCAACGCCTCCCATTGTGCGCGTAACTGCGCGCCTATCTTGGCAAATTCCGCACCGATTTCGCCGGACAACGCACAGGTTTGAGGATTAAATCCGATGGAAATTGGCTTGCCCCCCAGTCGCTTTAATATCGACGGTGCGTCTGCAAGATATCCATAGCGACCATCGGCAAGCTTCACCTCAATGAAGTTATCTGCCGTGGTTCCCAATAGTGTCAGCTTTGTGCCCTCGCGCAGCCGGTCAAGCAAATTGCTATCTGCCAGGGTCGTGGCCCAGACATCGATTAGTCCATCTGCAACCCATGGCTGGTCGTTCAATGACTTTAATAAGACCGGGGGGCGACTTTCCGACATGTTGGTGAGGGCGACAAAGCCATTGCCGTCGCTCAATTTAAGCCACGGGCCATCAGGGGTTGAGCCAGGCTGGATTGTCCCGGTAACTTGCGAACCACGCGGAAGCTTGCCAAGAATGTTGCTACCCGCAGTGCTCGGTCTATCGCGTAAGTTCACCTCAGTCATCGCGAAGAATATTTGTGCGCCGGGGGATGAGGCGTCCCCGGCTTGCGTTATAAGCGTATCTGCATCCCGCTTCAAATCGTCAGCGATGAACAGCCAGAAATACAAACCGGCCAGCGCCAATAAAGTCACGACTAAAGCGAACCGCATGCGCCATGTGCGATTTGGGGCAGATGTTGACGGTTTTTTCGCCGCTTTTGGCTCCAACGCTTGCCCGCAACTGGCGCAAAAGGCAGCTTTGCTTGGATTAGCGGACCCGCACGACGCGCATTTTTTTCCCATCATTGTCCTTCCGACTCACATCGTGGGGATAAGCGCTGGAAAGCCTGTTGAAAAGGGGTGGAAAATTCAGGCTTCGAGTTGGCGGAGCAAAGCGCGGACATCATTGTCCATGTCGCTGTCTTGTTGCCGAAGCCCTTCGACCAACCGAACGGCGTGAATGACAGTGCTGTGGTCACGCCCACCGAACTTGCGTCCGATTTCAGGGTAGCTGCGCGGCGTCATGACCTTGGCAAGGTACATGGCGACCTGACGCGGGCGCACAACAGCGCGCGCGCGGCGCTTCGAAGACATTTCGCTGCGGTCGATGCGATAATATTCGCATACGGCACGTTGAATTTCGTCGATGGTGATGCGGCGGCGGCAAGCACTCAGGATATCCTTGAGCTGCTCTTCGGCCAATGTCCGCGTGACCGGCTTGCCCGTCAATTGGGCATAAGCGAGCAGCTTGTTCAAGCCACCTTCGAGTTCGCGGACATTGCGGCTGATCGTGCGGGCAAGAAACTCGACCACATCTTCACCCACTTGTGCCTCTGGCATATTGGCGAGGCGCTGTTGTAGGATCAAACGGCGTAATTCCAGATCCGCGGGTTGAATGTCGGCAACAAGGCCCATCGACAGACGCGACAATATGCGCTGGTCCACCCCATCAAGCGCTTGTGGTGCGCGGTCAGCGGACACCACCAGGCGTTTACCCGCACCAATAATGGCATCGATGGTGTGCAGAAACTCTTCCTGCGTCGACACCTTGCCAATGATGAACTGGATATCGTCGATCAGCAGCACGTCAACAGCACGCAAACGTGCCTTGAACTCCATGACTTCCTTGCGCCGCATTGCGGTCACAAATTCCATCATGAATTTTTCGGCGGACATATACAAAATCTGTGCGTCGGGATTTACCTCGGCATAGGCATGGCCAATGGCATGCATCAGATGCGTTTTGCCTTGGCCGGTCGCGGCTTGTAAATAGAGCGGGTTGAACAATGGCTTGTCTTTCGACGCCACGCGCTCCGCCGCGCTCAGCGCCAGCACGTTGGTTTGGCCCTTGACGAAATTCGCAAAAGTCATGCGTGGATCAAGCGCCGACCGTGTGGCTTGTGCCGCATTGGTTTCTTGCGCGACCGTGCGTTCTGCATTGGAGGAAGCGCGGAGCAATTCGACGCGCGGCGCACCGGGGCGGGTGCGAATTTTCAACTGCTTGACGCTGCTATTGGTGCTTGACCATGCAAGGCGCAAGCGGTCGGCATAATGGTCGGAAACCCAGCTTGCCGAAAAGTCCGAGGGCAGCAAAAGCTCCAACGTGCCAGTCAGGTCACAATAGTCACCAAGGCTGATGGAGCGAATCCATTGGCCGTAAACCTGCGCACCCAAATCGCGACGCAAGCCGGAGGAGATATTATGCCAATCGGCGTCAAAACGGACATGCGACGTAGAAATGTCATGTCCGCTTCCTGATAAACCGATTTTGCTTTGCGATACTGAATTGCCTTCGGCCAACGTGCCTGCCCCCATTTTCCACCCCAACCAGTACCACATAACCGCGCGCTATCTGCCAGACACAGGACGAACGGGGACGGGCCAAGCACTTGTTACCAAATGCAGCCAAGCTACGTGTTCATTCTCCATGTGAGGCATTGCCCGACTGTCGTCATGCGTTGCTGGAATTCGGTTATTAGACACCAATAAACGAGTCTATCAAGAGCAGCGCTGTAAAAAAATTGAAATAAATGGCATTGACTCGGTGGGAGCCAAGCAAATGCGTTACATATTTTATAACCGCATGTTTTAATATGATTTTTATCGGATCGCTAGCGCAGACGTTGCCCGAATCGCCGGAAATCCTCACACTCTAATTCTATCACCGTTGGCAAATAAAAACCCGCCGTGTTTGCGGCGGGTTTTGAATGTCTAAAACCGGAAGGTCCGGCGCCGTCAGTATCGCTTAAGCAAGACCGCCGACCGCCTTTGTGAGGCGACCAAATTTGCGCGAAGCTGTGTTTTTGTGGAATACACCCTTGGATACGCCGCGCGCCAGTTCAGGCTGCACTGCGGCAAGGGCTGCGGCTGCCGCTGACTTGTCGCCAAGTTCAATCGCCGATTCGACCTTTTTAATGAAAGTGCGAATGCGGCTGACGCGTGCGCCATTTACTTCGGTGCGACGCGCGTTGCGACGGATACGCTTTTTTGCTTGCGGCGTATTGGCCATTTTTGTCCTCGAATTTCAATAATTGAGAAGACGTGCCCATGCGGTACGCCCGTTGAAGGAGCGGCCCTTAACCCTGCCCAAGAGATTCGTCAACCTCATAATGCCGCCTCATCGCTGGCATTTCGGGCAGTAGAAGGTTGATCGTCCCGAATCAACGCGCCGCAATATAGTGCTGCCACAGACGCAAGCTTCACCCTCGCGGCCATAGACACGCCAGTCCTTTGCGAAATAACCAAGTTCTCCATCGGGCGCTGCAAAATCGCGCAAGGTAGACCCACCTGCGGCGATAGCGGCCGTGAGCACCTCTTTAATCGCGATGACCAATCGGGTCAGCCGCGCTTTGCTTATGCTTGATGCAGGGGCAACCGGGTCGATACCAGCCATGCTTAGCGCCTCGCACACGTAGATATTGCCCAAGCCCGCCACTATATTCTGATTGAGCAGCATAGCCTTAATCGGCGCTTTGCGACCCAACAGTGCCTTTTGCAGAACAGAGGTATCGAACGCCTCCGACAGCGGCTCAGGTCCCATTTTGGCAAAGAAGCGATAGGCGTCGATCTGGTCCGAATCGATAATATCCAGCGACCCGAAACGGCGGTGATCATTCAGTGCAACCACGCGTCCACTTGCCGTTTCCAGAATGAAATGGTCGTGCTTTTCAATTTCCACCGGGTCTACGCGCCAGCGGCCGGACATCCCTAAATGAAATATCAGCACGTCCTGCCGGTCGGTGTAGATCAATCCATATTTGGCGCGTCGGCCAAGTGTTTCGATGCGCGCGCCCGTTAGCCGCTGGCGCAAATCGGGTGGAATCGGCCATCGCAGGTCCGCACGGCGCGGCTCAGCGCGCACGATCAACGCGCCTTCAAGGACCGACCGCAGGCCGGACACAGTGGTTTCAACTTCGGGTAATTCGGGCATATGCTTTTGCACTTAAGGGTCAGGACCACTTAAATCCACCTTCGCGGCGTCAAAATGGCGAAGATATCGAAGCGAAATGACCGCTGCCAGGCAGTCATTCTGCCTGCAAGGGCATTTCGTTTTGAGATCGATGCCATTTTGGCGCCGCGAAGGTGGATTTAAGAGGTCCTGACCCTAACAGTCTTTGCGGCTGGCGCAACAATCGGCTAGAGGCGAGTTAATGAACGACACCGTATCCTTTGGCTATGAGGAAGTTAGCCCCGAAGAAAAGACGCAGCGCGTTGGCGACGTCTTTTCCAATGTCGCGCGCAAATATGACATTATGAACGACGCGATGTCGGGCGGCATGCATCGTTTGTGGAAAGATAGCTTCGTGCGCCGCGTCAAACCCCGCGCAGGCGAGGATATTCTCGACATGGCCGGCGGCACGGGCGACATTGCCTTCCGTATGGAAAAATCAGGCGCGCAGGTCACTGTCTCCGACATTAACGAAGACATGTTGGATGTCGGCATGGAACGCGCCATGAAGCGCGGTATCGACAGCCTCATCTGGTCGGCGCAAAATGCAGAGACGTTGACCTTCCCCGACGCGCATTTTGATGCCTACACAATTGCCTTTGGCATCCGCAACGTCACGGACATTCCTAAGGCCCTGCGTGAGGCGCACCGTGTGCTGCGTTATGGTGGCCGCTTTTTCTGCTTGGAATTTTCCACGGTAGAATGGCCTGGCCTTGCCCAAATATACGATGTGTATTCCGACAAATTGGTGCCAAAGCTGGGTAAGGCCATTGCAGGTGACGAAGACAGCTACCGTTATCTGGTCGAATCCATCCGTCGCTTCCCCGACATGCAAAATTTCAAACGCATGATAAGTGAGGCTGGCTTTGTCCAAACCAAAGTTGAGCCCATATTGGGCGGTCTGGTCGCGATCCATAGCGGCTGGAAGGTTTAACCCCGCACCCCATGACTCGTCCCGTTACCCACATCATTCGTTTGCTCAAATGGGGCCGCATTCTTGCGCGCCACGGCGCTCTTCGCGCCATTGAGGCGGATCGTAACACCCCTGCCCAAGTCAAGCGCCTGTGCCGCATCGCGCGCTTTGGGACGATTCAGCCAAAGGTGCCGGATTATGCAGGCGCATTTCGCGCGATTGGTCCCGCCGCAATCAAACTCGGGCAAACGCTGGCCACCCGACCCGACATCATCGGCGAAGAGGCTGCGCATAATCTGCTGATGCTTCAGGACCAGTTACCGCCAGCGCCATTTGACCAAGTCTATGCGCAGATCGACAACAGCCTGAATAAGCCAGCGGCAGCATTGTTTGAATATATCGACCCTGTGCCTGTCGGTGCCGCCTCCATCGCGCAAGTGCACCGTGCCCGCACGAACGAGGGCAAGGATGTCGCGATCAAGGTGCTGCGCCCCGGCATTCGCGAACAGTTCGCCCGCGACATTGAAACCTATGAATGGGCCGCCGCGCATTTGGAGGCGCTTGGCGGCGAAGCGGCGCGGTTGCGGCCACAACTGGTTATCGCCAATCTGAAACGTTGGACCTTACGCGAACTCGATTTGCGGCGCGAGGCGGCAAGCGCGTCCGAACTGAAAGATGCGATGGTCGCGGTGGAAGGTTACACGATCCCGACCATCGACTGGGACCGGACGTCAGGCCGCGTGCTGACTCTGGAATGGGTCGACGGCGTAAAAATTTCCGACATTGATGCGCTCAAGGCGGCTGGCCATGATCTTAATAAATTGGCCGAAAAGCTTGTCCTCACATTTTTGCGGCAAGCGATTTCGGAAGGCTTTTTCCATGCCGATATGCATCAGGGCAATTTGTTCGTCCGCGCCGACGGCACGATTGTCGCCATAGATTTTGGCATCATGGGCCGCATCAACCGGCAGGCGCGTTTCTGGCTGGCGGAAATTCTCTATGGCCTGACAACCGGCAATTATAAGCGCGTCGCCGAAATCCATTTCGAGGCGCAATATGTACCAAGCTATCACAATGTCGACGAATTTGCGACTGCGCTGCGTGCGGTCGGTGAGCCAACGCGCGGCAAACCCGTTAGCGAATTGTCGGTCGGGCAAATGCTCGACAGCCTTTTTGCGATCACGCGTGATTTCGACATGCAAACGCAGCCGCATTTGCTGCTGCTACAAAAAACGATGGTGATGGTCGAAGGTATTGCCACCTCATTAAACCCAAGTATCAACATGTGGAATGTTGCCGCGCCATATGTCGGCGACTGGATTCGGGGTGAGTTGGGGCCTGAGGCAATGCTCGCCGACGGATTACGCAAGCAAGCCGAAACACTGCGAATGATCCCTGACCTCATCCGCCGTTTGGATGAACAGCTACCGCGCAAGGGCGGCGCGCCCGAACCACCGCCATTGCCACCCGTGCAGCTTATTTGGGAACGTAAAGGGCAAAGCAACACCGGACGCTATCTGCTGGTTGCAGCATTGGCTGGTGCCTTGGGCGCTGCTGGCATGTGGTTTTGGGGTTGAACCAAGCTTTCGCCAGCTTGACCTTTGCTTTTATGCGCATAAAGTGTGCGCATGAATAAACCTTCGCAGTTTACCGCGCCCCGGCGTCCGACAAATATAAGCTTGCCATCCGATATGGTTGACGAGGCCAAGCGGCTTGGCATCAACGTATCGCAAGCCTGCGAAACCGGGCTGCAGGAACAGGTGCGCAAAGCCTTGGGCGAAGAGTGGAAACGCGAAAACCGCCAAGCTATTGAAAGCTGGAACAAATGGATCGCCGAAAACGGCATGCCATATGATGAGTATCGCCAGTTTTAATGGCGCGCTTTGACATTTACAAAGGCGCACAAGCGCGCGGTCTGTTGCTGGATATCCAGTCCGATTTGCTGGATGAATTTGGCAGTCGTGTGGTCGTGCCATTATTGCCAGCTAAAGACATGCAGTCCGTGTCGCGGTTGCATCCCGAATTTGTGATTAATGATGAACATTATATCATGTCGACACATCTGATTTTCGCCATTCCGCTTGATAGGCTTGGCGCAAAAATTGGCTCTCTGGCGCAGGAAGATTTAGTCATCACCTCCGCAGTCGATAAACTATTCAGCGGGTATTGAAGCGCATGAACGAAAAACGCATCCTCCTCATCGTCACTGGCGGCATTGCGGCGTATAAGTCGCTTGAACTTGTCCGCTTGCTCAAGCGCCAAGGCCTATCCCTGCGCGCGGTCATGACTCAAAGCGCGACTGAGTTCGTGACGCCCTTGTCGATGTCGGTAATGACCGAAGACCAAGTATATGGTCATATGTTCGACCTGAAGGAAGAAAGCGAGATTGGGCATATCCAGTTGAGCCGTCAGGCCGACTTGGTCGTAATCTGCCCCGCCACGGCCAACATCTTAGCCAAGATGGCGGCCGGCATATCCGACGACCTCGCGACCACCATATTGCTGGCGACCGATAAGCCAGTGCTTGCCGTTCCTGCGATGAACGTCCGCATGTGGAACCATCCGGCAACGCAGCGGAATTTGGCGCAATTGCAGGCCGATGGCGTCCACATCATGAACCCTGATGAAGGCGCAATGGCGTGCGGCGAATTTGGCCCCGGACGCTTGCCGGAGCCACCCGCCGTTGCCGAGCGGATTTGCGCGATGTTGGGGCATGATTTCGATATAATGCTGACATCGGGCCGTTCACCAACGACGGTCCCAAGCAACGCTGCGTTGACGGCGGAGCTGGCGCATCGGCCCTTGTCTGGCCAACGCATCCTGGTAACCGCTGGCCCAACGCATGAGGCGATTGACCCTGTACGCTATATCGCCAACCGCTCTTCGGGGCGTCAGGGCTTTGCCATTGCAGCAGCGGCCGCAGCCTTGGGCGCTGAGGTCACGCTCATTGCTGGTCCCGTTCATTTGGTGACCCCGCCCGGCGTCGCCCGAATAGATGTTGAAACCGCCATCGAAATGCAGGCGGAGGTGGAAAAAGCCTTACCCGTCGATGCCGCCATCCTAGTGGCGGCCGTTGCTGATTGGCGCGCGGTGCAAGCGCCTGAACAAAAAATCAAGAAAGACGGCGGCATTATCCCCGCGCTAAACTTAACCGAAAATCCCGATATCCTCGCCAGCCTCGCCAAGCATCCAAATCGACCCAAGCTGCTGATTGGTTTTGCGGCGGAGACAGAGAAGATTGTGGAACATGCGCAGGCAAAGCTCGCCAAAAAGGGTTGCGACTGGATCGTCGCCAATGACGTGTCCGGCGATGTTATGGGCGGCGCAAACAACGCGTTTCATATCGTTACCAAAGATGGCGTTGATAGCTGGCCCGAAAGCGCCAAGGACGTGATTGCCCGTAAATTGATGGAGAAGGTTGCCGATGCACTCGCAAAAGGTTGATATCCGCGTCAAGCGCCTAGATCACGGCGCTGGCCTGCCGTTGCCCGCATATGCAACATCAGGCGCGGCGGGCATGGACATTACCGCCGCCGAAAGCCTGACCTTGCGCCCCGGCAAACGCCACGCCGTTACAACCGGTTTCGCCTTTGCCATTCCCGATGGCTATGAAGTTCAAGTGCGCCCACGCTCTGGTCTTGCACTGAAACACGGCATTACGTGCCTCAACACACCCGGCACCATCGACAGCGATTATCGCGGCGAAGTGAAGGTCATTCTCGCAAATTTAGGCGACGAAGATTTCGTGATCAACATAGGCGACCGGATCGCGCAGATCGTTGTGGCACCGGTCACGCAAGGCATAATGTTCGAAGTCGAAGCCCTTGACGATACCGAGCGGGGCACCGGAGGCTTTGGTTCCACTGGCGTATGACGCTCAGCGACCAACAGCTTGACCGTTACGCCCGGCATATTGTGCTGCGCGATATTGGCGGTGCGGGTCAGTCCAAATTGCTGTCGAGCCATGTGCTGCTGATCGGTGCGGGCGGCATTGGTTGCCCTGCCATGCAATATCTGGCGGCGGCGGGCATAGGGACGATCAGCGTGGTTGATGATGATGTTGTGTCCTTGTCCAACCTCCAACGGCAAATTCTTTATAGTGACAGCGACATTGGCACGGCGAAGGTCGATGCCGCTGGCGCCGCCGTCGCGCGATTGAACCGGGATGTCACATTCCATGGCCGCAAGCAGCGTATTGACCGTTCCACCTCAGCAGACATTCTGAAGGGCGTCGATGTCGTCATCGACGGTTGCGATAATTTCGCCACGCGCCTGATCGTCAACGATTTGTGCCTTGCCGCCAAAGTGCCGTTGGTCAGCGCCGCGATTGGCCAATTTCATGGACAGATTGGCACCTTTACCGGATGGCAAGCCGACGCGCCTTGCTATCGCTGCTTTGTCGGCGACGCGCATGACCCCGATGATTGCGACGACTGCGCCACACAGGGCGTCCTGGGCGCGATGTGCGGTCTGATGGGATCATTTGCTGCTATGGAGGCCATACGTGCGCTGACCGGCTTTGGAGAGGCGCAGATGGGCAGGCTGCATTTGTTCGACGGCATCGCCCCGGCGATGCGGACTATCCGCTTGCCGAAAGACGCAGGGTGCAGGAGTTGCGGCGCTTTAACCGCTTAACCGCCTAAAATTTCTGTCACCCACGCCGGCACCATTAATGTCGCAGGGCCATGCCGCGATTCTTCGAACCATGATGTGCCGTGCGACGGTTCAAGGTTCAGTTCCAACGTTTTTATGCCCTTTTGCCGCGCCTCGCGGACAAGACCAGCAGCAGGATACACCGCGCCGGAGGTGCCAATGCTGACGAACAAATCCGCTTGGTTCAGCGCGTGGTAAATTTCGTCCATGCGATACGGCATTTCCCCAAACCAGACGATGTCCGGCCGCAACTGACCCGAAATTCCGCAAGCAGGACAGGCTGGCCGGTCCATCAACGTCTCGCGCCAACGGTGGCGTGCATCACAGGCGTTGCACCACGCGTTCAAATGTTCACCATGCATATGCAACAGGCGCTGTGTCCCTGCCCGTTCGTGCAGATCATCCACATTTTGCGTCACCAGCAGCAGATTGCCTGACCATGCCGCATCCAGCCTTGCGAGCGCATAATGCGCGGCATTTGGCTCCACCTGTTGAATACGTTCCCGGCGCATATCGTAAAAGCGCAGCACAAGATCGGGATCACGGGCGAAAGCTTCGGGCGTGGCCACATCCTCCACCTTATGCTGCTCCCACAACCCGCCTGCGCTGCGGAAGGTATCAATGCCGCTTTCGGCGCTGACGCCAGCGCCGGTTAGGATGACGATGTTTTTGATGTCTTGCCGCACATGCTTTCCTTCATCGTAACCCAAAACTTGTTTCAGTTGCCTAATATAGTAAGACCCAGACATTAGGTCAGGGCAAGAAATATGAAAATTGGAATTATTGGCAGCCAAGGGCGCATGGGTCAGGCTTTGGTCGATGCGATTGCCGCCAACGGCCACGAACATGCAGGCGGCGTCGATAAGGATGGCGATCTTGCGGGGCTAATCGCTGCATCCGACGTTCTGGTCGATTTCTCGAGCCCGCACGGCCTTGAGGCCAGCCTCGACGCATGCGTAGCTGCGGGCAAACCCATCATCATTGGCACGACGGGTTTGGAAGAGCGCCACCATTTCCTCATCGACGATGCCGCGCGCGACATTCCCATCTTGCAGACAGGCAATACGTCCTTGGGCGTGAATATGCTCGCCGCCTTGGTAGAACAAGCCGCGCGGCAGTTGGGCGCAGATTGGGACATCGAAATCCTAGAAATGCACCACAGGCACAAGGTGGACGCGCCATCGGGTACAGCCCTGCTGCTGGGCGAGGCCGCGGCAAAGGGCCGCGCGGTCAATTTGAAAGATCACAGCGAACGGGGCCGCGACGGGATTATGGCCACACGCAAGTCCGGCCATATCGGCTTTGCATCCTTACGCGGCGGCAGCGTGGCTGGCGATCACACCGTCATTTTTGCGTCCGACAATGAACGCATCGAGCTTATCCATCGCGCCGAAAATCGCGCGATATTCGCTAGCGGCGCGGTGAAAGCTGCGGAGTGGCTGACACGGCAAAAGGCGGGCCGGTATGATATGCAAGAGGTTTTGGGCCTTTGAAAAAAGAAGATATATTCGAATTTTATCGGCGCTTGGCGGAGGCCAATCCTGATCCGGAAACAGAGCTGGCGTATGGCAATGCGTATCAGTTGCTTGTTGCGGTAACCTGTTCGGCGCAATCGACCGATGTGGGGGTGAACAAGGCGACGAAGGCTTTGTTCGAGGATGTAAAGACGCCCGCGCAAATGGTGGCGCTTGGGCTGGAGGGTTTGAAAGCGCATATTAAGACCATTGGGTTGTACAATAACAAGGCAAAGAACGTTATCGCTTTGTCGGAAATCCTCGTGCGCGATCATAATGGCGAAGTGCCCGCCGACCGTGATGCGTTGGAGGCTTTACCCGGCGTGGGGCGCAAGACCGCCAATGTGGTGATGAACACCGCGTTCGGCGCGGAAACCTTCGCCGTCGACACCCATATCTTCCGCGTCGGTAATCGCACAGGGATTGCGCCGGGAAAAACCGTGGTCGCGGTCGAAAAAGCGCTGGAGAAAAGCACGCCAAAGCCGTTCCGCATTGGCGCGCACCATTGGTTGATCTTGCATGGCCGCTACATCTGCAAGGCACGCACACCCGAATGCTGGCGCTGCGCCGTAGCTGACCTGTGCCGCTTCAAATCCAAAACCCCTGCGCCCAAAATCAAGTCAGCAAAAGTTCAGAATGAAATGGGTAAAGTTAAGCCATAATGTGGGAGAAGTTTGATGCGTAAAATGCTGTTAATCATTCCTGCGATTGCATTGCTGTCAGGCGGCGGTGCCGTTGCGATTTCAAGCAAGAACGCACCTGAACCCGTTCGCGCAGTGGGCGAACCCAAAAATTGCGTCACGATATCGCAAATACGGTCAACGAAAGTCATTGATAGCCGTACCATCGAATTCCGCATGGTAGGCGGCAAAACCTATCGCAATGCCCTGCCCCAAAGCTGCCCCGGATTGAAGTTCGAAGACCGCTTTTCCTATCGAACGTCACTCAACCAATTGTGCAGCGTCGACATCGTCCGCGTACTGCACGACCAAGGCGGGCAGCTTTACGAAGGCGCAGGCTGCGGCCTTGGCAAGTTTCAAATGGTGGAGAAAGTAGCCGCTAATTAGGTGATGAAGTGGCGCAGCATCCGTCGCCCCAGCGCAGGCTGGGGCCTATCACGCCTGTCGATCTAACCAGACACACGTAATGGGCACCAGCCTTCGCTGGTGCGACGGTGTTGTTTGCTGAAAGATTTGGTTAAGGAAATAAGGCATTTGTCACCGGAATTGTCCAAATCACCCCTCCCCTTCAGGGGAGGGGAAGGGGGTGGGGTCTTTCGGCGTTGCGTAAACCTATCTACCCCACCCCAACCCCGTGGAGCCTCTCGGACCAGTCCTGGGGACTGGTCCCTCCACGCCTAAAGGGTAGGGGCTTAATTCCTCACCACGCACCGCCGCAAGGCAAAGGCGGCGGCGCGAATACCGCGCCGCACCTGCCCAACCTTACTTCCCCGTCCAATTACCGGGCCGCTTCTCGACAAAAGCTGCCATGCCTTCCTTCTGATCTTCGGTACCAAACAACCCATGGAACAAGCGGCGTTCAAACAGTACGCCTTGCTGCAACGTCGTTTCAAACGCGGCGTTGACCATTTCCTTGCAGGCGATTGCAGCCAAGGGGGCCATCGCGGCGATTGCCGTGGCCGTCTTTATGGCTTCCTCGACCAGCTCTGCCGCAGGAACAACCTTGGCGACCAATCCTGAACGCTCAGCCTCTGCCGCGTCCATCATCCGGCCCGTCAGGCACATTTCCATCGCCTTGGCCTTACCAATCGCGCGGGTCAGGCGTTGTGAGCCGCCCATGCCGGGGGTGACAGCCAGCTTGATTTCCGGCTGACCAAATTTGGCATTGTCGCCCGCGATGATGAAATCGGCCATCATCGCAAGCTCACATCCACCGCCAAGCGCAAAGCCGTTTACGGCGGCGATCCAAGGCTTGCGGGTGGCGGTCACGCGGTCATAGCCTGCGAAGAAGTTTGAACCGTATATTTCGGCAAAGGACTGCGACGACATTTCTTTAATGTCCGCGCCTGCGGCAAAGGCCTTCTCGCTGCCCGTCAGGACCGCGCATCTTTGACTGTGGTCGGCGTCAAACGCCGCAAAGGCCGCGATAAGGTCAGCCAACACCTGGCTATTCAGCGCGTTCAACGCCTGAGGCCGATTGAGCGTCATCAGCGTTACCGCGCCGCGTTGTTCGACCAATATCGTTTCATATGTGGCGTTAATGCTGGTCATAATGGCTTCCATTCTTCCTGCGCCGGCAAGGCGGCAAAGATGTCGTCGATCAGGTCCTCAGTCACGCCTTCGGGCGTTGCCGGGTCCCATTTGGGTACATTATCCTTATCGATGATGACGGCGCGCACGCCTTCGGCAAAATCGGGGCGGACAATCACGCGGCTGGCGATACGATATTCCATCGCCATATTCTCGGCAAAGTCGGTCAGGCGCGCGCTTTCGGCAAGCTGGCGCAATGCAACTTTACAGGTTTGCGGGCTTTTGGTCCGCAAGGTCGCCAACTCCTTCATCGCCCATTCGCTCTCATCACCTTCAAGGCTGGCGAGGATGCCCTCAAATGCATTGGAGGCAAAATGGCGATTGATCTGAAACAGCATGTCCACGATCTTCGACGCGGGCGGCGTTTCAGACACGGTGCCCAATATGCCGTCAAGGCGCTCGACATCTTCGCTCGCGATCCGCATTTTGGCTTCGGCTAGCGCGCTGCTCGGCACATAATGGGTGGCAAGGCCAAGCGCGAGGCAGCCTGCACCTGCAATACGCGACCCGGTCAACGCCAGAAACTGGCCCACGCGCCCCTCCAGCCGCGACAGATACCAACCGCCACCAACATCGGGGAAGAGGCCAATACCCGTTTCGGGCATTGCAAATTTGGTGTTCTCGGTCCCCACGCGGAAACGCGCAGGCTGACTTATCCCAACGCCCCCGCCCATCGTAATGCCGTCCATGAACGCCACGACCGGCTTTGGGTAAGTGAACAATATATGGTTCAACTGATATTCGTCGTGGAAGAATTTCCGGCCGGAATCGCCATGATCATTAATCGCCGAATCGCGCAGGAAAGCGATGTCGCCGCCTGCGCAAAAGCCGCGTCCCTCTGCATGATCGATAATGACGCATTTCACCGCATCATCGTCGCGCCACGCCAGCAACGCCTGCGTCATTGTGTGCACCATAGGCAGCGTCAGCGCATTCAACGCCGATGGCCGGTTCAGGCTTATGAAACCGGCATGACCTTCGATACGCGTCAAAATATCATCGGTCATTGCCTTAGCAAATCCCGGCCAATGATCATGCGCATGACCTGATTGGTCCCTTCCAGAATCGAATGCACGCGCAGGTCGCGCCAGAAACGCTCAATGGGATAATCACGTAAGTATCCATAGCCGCCAAATAATTGCAGCGCCTGATTGACAATCTCACTGCCGCTGTCGGTCGACAGGCGCTTGGCCATCGCCGAAAAGCGGGATTTGTCAGGGGCGTTCGCGGTGACCTTGGCCGCAGCGATGTAGAGCAAAGCCCGCGCGGCCTCCAAATCGGTTGCCATATCGGCGAGCATGAACTGCGTATTTTGAAATTCGGAAACGGGCTGACCAAATTGCTGACGCTCTTTGGTATATGCTATCGATTCATCCAGACACCGCTGCGCGCCGCCCAGCGAACAAGCGCCAATGTTCAACCGTCCGCCGTCCAAGCCCATCATCGCAAAGCGGAAGCCATCGCCCTCTGCGCCAACGCGATTGGCCACGGGCACGCGGCAATCTTCGAAAATCACTTGCGCGGTTGGCGAGGCATTCCAGCCAAGCTTTTTCTCAGGCGCGCCAAAGCTAAGCCCCGCTGTGTCCTTGTCGACGACAAGGCAACTAATGCCCTTTGCTTTCTCATCGCCCGTGCGGACCATCACGACATAAACGTCATTATAGCCAGCGCCCGAGATAAACTGCTTCGTGCCATTCAGCACATAATGATCGCCATCGCGCCGCGCGCTGGTTTTCAGCGCCGCAGCATCAGACCCGCTGCCAGGTTCCGTGAGGCAATAGCTTGCAATTTTCTCCATCGGCACAAGCTCGGGCAAATAACGCCCCTTCAACTCTGCATTGCCGAAGCAATCAATCATCCACGCGGCCATATTATGAATGGAAATAAATGCGCTGGTGGTGGGGCAGCCATAAGCCATCGCCTCCATGATCAACGCCGCCTCCAACCGGCCAAGGCCCGTGCCGCCCGATTCTTCGGAGACGTAAATCGCGCCAAAGCCAAGCGCGCCTGCCGCTTTCCACACATCTACCGGATAATGCGACTTTTCATCCCATTCGGCGGCAAAAGGCGTGATCGCGTCTGCGGTGAACTTGCGCGCCATGTCCTGTATGGCGACTTGATCGTCGGTGAGTTCAAACTGGTTTTGCATAAAGTCGCCGTAGCATCAACGTCTTGAGTTATCCAGCCATTAGGGTCAGGACCACTTAAATCCACCGTCGCGGTTTGAGGCCATTTTGTTCAGTGCAAGGCGCAGAAGCTTGGGCTTAGTGGTTCTAAGTCAAGCTTTGCCAAAGCAGTTATAGACAATATGGGCCAAATCCGACGGACGCTAAAATGGCTTTAATCTGGCAAGCAAGCGCGCAAATAAAAACGGAGCCCAAAAAAAACTTGGCGCAACCGCATCATGCCTGCTAACCGAACGCGACCCGCACCCATAGCTCAGCTGGATAGAGCGCTGCCCTCCGAAGGCAGAGGCCAGAGGTTCGAATCCTCTTGGGTGCGCCAGCTGCCCCAAATTTCCCAAAATCACGGCACGATTGCCACTTTGGCACAACGACGTTTGACCGGTTGTCCGGAGGGCAAAGTTTTAGCATCGCCGAACGGTATCATTTGGCCGCATTGAGCCTTACGCAGCTTGGCGCGAGCAAGGCCCAGATGTCTTCGAGGACGTCGGCGAAGGCTGGCACCGGGAGTTCGAGCGATTCCACATAGGCGCGCCAGCGTTGCTGTGCGGCTGCGTCCTCGGCCATCGCTACCGACAATCCGCTTGGCCGTTCCTTTGGGACATGCGTTGTCCGTCGCCCGAAGGTGGCAGCAATGGCGGTATCGAGCGCTTGGTCGTCGATCGGCAGGGCTTTGGGAATCGCCCACAGATCGTAAAAGTCCTTCATCCGGCCATTGGCGAGACCGAGCGCAACCATGGCCTGGAATTTCTCGGCGATAACCTGTGCGGGCGGATAAGTGCGGATGCTGGGCCGTTCCATGTCGAGGAGTGACGGATAGTCTACGGTCTGGCTGGCATCGGCGAGCGCATCGCCGAAGGCGATATCGAGCGTTACCGGAATACGCGCCCGTTCGAGGTAGGCAATGGTTTTGAGCCTGATGCCGTCATATTCCGCTTCCTCGCGGATGGTCGTCGCCGCGAGTGCGCCAATGTCGAAGTCGAGCCCGTCTTCGCTGGTAATCGCCATGATTTCGGCAAAGATGGCCTTGATCGTTTCGACGTCGGCCTCGCCGAAGCCCATAAAATCGGCGTCGCGCGTTTCGCGATTGTCATGGTCGAGCCACTGCGTGACCAGCATCCCACCTTTGAGGATATAATTTTCGCGATGGGCTGACTGCGACAACCGGAATAGCAGCCGTTCGAGTGCAAAGCGCACCAGCAATATGTCGAAACCACGACCCTGCGCGCGTGCCATATTGAGCAGCCGCTGTTTGACCGAGGCAGCAATATTTTTCGGCGCGTCAGCCATTGAAGGTCAGCGCCTCCAGATAGGGCCGCATGGCACGCCATGCACCTCCGGCGCGTGCGGCGTCGGCGATCTGCGCCGGATCGGCCTTGCGTTGATCAAGCGCTGCACGCAGCCCTTCGACCGCAACCGAGCGATCAACCAGCCGACCGTTGCGAAACAGGTCCGCAATCGTCTTGGCAACCGAGTAGACCAGGACATCGACCCCAGAGATCGTGTGCCGTTCGACGCCCTGCTGGAGATATTTTTCGGCAAAGCGCACGACGCGGACCGGCGGATAGCCCGATACCGGAGACCAGTCGCTCGCCCCGATCGCCACCCAGGTCTTTCGGGGCATCTGGTCGGTCAGCCCGTGATAAGCCAGCGCCGACACCATCGCGATCACGCCTTTGGGTATCCGTTTCGCAACTTCGGCTAGCGTTTGCTCGCTGTCCACGTCGCTTTGCGGATCTTGGTAGAGACCGCGACCGATCCGAATGATGTAGCCATCGTCGAGCGCACGCTGGATCGTCGAACCGGCGATCCCCGCGTTCCGCAGTTCCTGCGCACGGACGATCGACTTGCCCGATACGAGGGCTTTCAGCTGTTCACGCTGGCTCAGCGTCGCGGCGGACATGTTACAAATCCTATGACAAGATCGATTTTCATCAGAGGTTTTGTAACAAACTGTTCCCGAGCGCGCCAGAAGCAAAATCGACTCGGTCGGCAAATATCGAAAAGGCTGTTTCTGAAAGGGGAGAGCCTTCCCCTGAATTCCGGTGAGAATTCAGGTGACAAATGCGTCATCCCCTTCACCAACCCGTTCAGCAAAAAACCCCGTCATCCCCGCGCAGGCTGGGATCCATTACGCCTAGAGGAATCCCGCAAGCCACGTTGCTTACCCCCTGCAAGACGTGATGGATCCCCGCCTGCGCGGGGATGACGAGCCGGTTACCGTAACTGGTAATTGTAATTGGCCCTTAATTGGACCCGGCAGCTCTTCGAGCTTATGTAGCGATAATCTGCCGATGATCTTAGGTTCGGATATTCACAGCCGAGCGGCGAGCTTCGAACTTATATTCCAACCCAGCAGCGAGAGCTTCTCTGGTTGTGTGGACGAGGTCCTTACCCGTGAAGCTAACTGGCAACATTACTTCAGCCTCGGCGCGACCCGCTCCCAGAGGTTTAATCGCCGAAACCGCTAACGCCGGTGACCGCGACTGCTGCAATCTCGCAAAGCGCTTTACCCCATCCAGCGCACCCGAAACCGTTAGCTTCTGCTCGGCTGTAGATACCGTATGGTCGTTGCGACCGCACCCAGCCAAAGCTGTCGATGCAAGAATTGTTGTCAGCACGAGATTCCGCAAACGCATCTTTATTCTCCAACTATTTCATAGAGTCTACGATGGCATGCGTAAGAGAAACATGCAATTGGATTTCTTCTCAATTGATCCGAATGACGGCAACAAATGCGTCATCCCCGAAATAGCGCTGCATTTCGCCCGCCTTTGCCTTGCTGCGGTGCATGTTGCGAAATTAAGCCTCTCCCCTTCAGGCGTGAAGGGACCAGTCCCCCTCCACGGGGTTGGGATGGGGTATATAGCTTTACGCAACGCCGACAGACCCCGATAGCCGCAGCTTTATGCCGCCGGGTCGAGTTCGAAACTCGCGTCGTCAAACACTTCGAGTTGGTCCGGCCTTGGCAAAGTGTTGTTCCCTTTCAGGCGGGCGAGAAGATAGGCCACGGCGAGCACCATCTCTGCCGCGTCATAAGGCTTGGGCATCGAGCCGATTGCGACGGTTTTGGCCGAGCTTGCCCGGCTGACCTGTCCGCTGATGAGCAAAACCGGTATCTCCATTGCCTTGAGATGCTCTGAAAGTTCGATGCCATCGTCACGTCCCGCGAGCCGGATGTTAACCAACGCCAGATCAGGCTTTTCTGCTTTGGCAACTTCCAGCGCTTCGGCGTGACGATCCGTAAGGTCGAGGACCTTGTATCCCGCATTCTGCAACTCGTCTCGCAGGAGTATCGCCACGAGCGCCTCATCCTCGACGATCATCAGAGTTTGATTCGTCTTGCTATCTTTCGCGGCTGTCATGATCATTCCTCTTCTCGTTAGCTTTTGATCGCGCTGGACGCCGGATGCGCCCCTGCGGCCGGCTCGCGCACCGCTTGTGGCGCACCTTCCACCAGAGCGATCCGGCTATGTGTGATGGAAACCTGGGTGCCTGGGTGCGCGGCTGTTATTTCCACCGAAGCATGCAGTTGCCCGGCCAGCGCCGCAACGATGCTGGTGCCGAGGCCGGATCGGACCGGCGCGGTCAGCGGCATGCCTACGCCGTCGTCGCGCACACAAAGAACCCAGTTCGGCCCGTGAAAGTTATAGTCGACCGTAATAACTCCCCGCCGTCCGTCGGGAAAAGCGTACTTGAGCGCGTTAATCACCAGCTCGGTGACGATCAAGCCTAGGCTCACCGATACTCGAGCTTCGACCACGCCTTCTCCACCTTCGACAATCAACGCAATTTGGTCGACGTCGCCGATCATCGACGCCGAGATGCTTTCACACAGTCGGGTGAAATAGGCATGCACATTGATGTCGCCGTCTTCGGACGTTGACAACAGCCGTTCGAGAGCGGCCACGGACATAACCCTATGATGTGCATTTTCCAAATGGCCGCGCGTCTCTTCCGACGCAGTCGTTCGCGCATTGTGCAGTAATACGCTGGCGATGATCTGGAGACTGTTAGCGACCCGATGACGAACCTCCTGCAACAGGACTTGGTTTGCGCGGGCGGATTCTTCTTTCAGCGTCGCGTCGGTCCGCGCATGCGTGACATCCGATATAGCGACAAGGATACGAGTCTGTTCAAGATCAAGATACGTCAGCCGGCTCGCCTGAACGATCAGATGCCTAACTGGCCGTTGCGGCTGTTGCAGGTCGATGTCTCGGTCGGCTGGCTGCCCTTCACCAGACAAGGTTGCGGCCAACAATGATCGCAGTTCGGGATTATCCCATGTGCCGCCATCCAAGGCATAGAGCGGTTGCCCCGTCAACTGCGCCGCGTCGACGCTGAAAACGGAACAGAACGACGTACTCGCGGCGATGATATTGAGTTGGCCGTCCAAAAGTAGCAACGGCGCGGGCGATGACCTGACGATAGCCAAAGTCAGGCTCAGCGCTATGTCTTCAGGACTATGTTTTTCGCTCGACATCATAAGCCTTCGAGAACCGGAGGCTCGCGAAACGAGAGCTTGGGGCCGGGAGGTCGCGATCGTCGAAGGGTGCAGGTCAACACCCCTCACGGCGCTCGCATGGATCAATAATGCATGGCTGCGGGTAAAGTTCCCACCTTGAGAAATGCCGCACGCTTGCCAGCGCAAGATTCTTGCAATTTTTTGGCAGCGAAATCTCTCAAGCAGAGCATATAAATGACTGCCTGCGGCGGACGTTTTCTTTCGGTATTTTTGCCATTTTGACGCCGCGAAGGTGCGATTTAAGTGGTCCTGACCGTAGATTGGAGGGTTGGCTGTCCCTCGTCGGCAAAGCGAATTGGCGCGGCCAGATCAACTGCCTGTCTGGTGTTGAACACGAACAGGTTTATGAAAACGTGGCGGTGGAAGCATTGCAAGCAATGCCAGGTTATGCATAAGCGCCAGCCATTACAGTAGATAAAGTGCTACATAAACCTGCTCTTTACAAGCTCATTCTCCTCTCTGGAAACCCCAAAGGGCTTGAAGTATTCCGAGATGGTGAAGCGAAAACTTTAGGTGCCCACGTCTGCGTCGCACAGTATCGGCGCAACACTGGCGTTAAAAACCGCTAAAACTTGCCGAAAAGCGCAACGCCGATCTGGCGCTGTTGTTGGTAGGAATATTCACCAAGGCCATACGTGGGAAGACCAAGCGCGCCGTTTAAGGGGCGCAAATCAAACAAGTTTTTTACAAAAACTGTCAGCTCTATTCGTTCATCGCTTGATCCGATTCCCATGCGCCCGTCAACCAACCAATAAGGTTTTTGGATAATGGGAAAGGCAGGTCCACTGCCAAAATCGTAAACATCCATGATTTCGCTGCTTTGATACTTCGCGTTGCCCGATAGCAGCAAGTTTACGGAGCCCAAAGGCTGATTGAAATCAAAGCCAGTGGTTACGCTGAGCTTTGGTGAGGTAGCGAGGCGTTGCCCCGACGCATCACGCCCAGCGATATTGGCATCGCGGTACCGCGCGTTTAGCAACCCTACAGAAGTGCTGACTTCAAATGTTGGGGCTAATTGTGCCGTAACCGAAGCTTCTGCACCGTAAATACGGCTATTGGCAGCATTCGTCAGAATTTGCACTGCCGCCCCGCCAGAATCCACAACTGCAAAAACTTGCATATCACGATAGTCATAATAAAAAGCGTTTAAATCAAAACGGACCGCTCGGTTCAACATGCTGCCTTTGACGCCCGCTTCATACGACGTTAGCTTTTCGGGACGATAAGGAACAACTTCGGCTGCTGTCAGGGGAATGCCGCCATTAAACCCGCCTGACTTAAAGCCATTTCCAATCTTCGCATAAAGCAATGTGCCGCCGTCTGTTTTGTAATTCAAGTTCGCAGACCACAATATATTCTCGTTGCGAAGACTGCGGCTTTCATCAAGGAACACCCCGTCCGGGCCAAGGCTGATCGAGGCCAGATCTGCCGGACTTTCCTCGAACAAAGTAACTGTCCGGAAAGTGCGTCGTTCATAAGAATAGCGCAAACCTGCCTCGAACTTTAACTGATCGGTCAGGCTCCAGACCGTATGCCCGAAAATGGCGTATGTATCAGTTTTTTGGCGATAGGGGTTCGCCGCTCGGTTCACGCCATTGATCGGATCAAAACCGGTTGACGGGCGCAAATCCCGCAACACATCATAAACATTGCGCGATGTAATGGTGTCAGTCCCAAAATATCCACCAAGAATCCAGTCCACAGGGCCCGTTTCACCGGACAACCGTAGTTCTTGGCTGAACTGGTCAATACCGAAGGCGTAATCGATTTCAAGAAGTTGATTGGCACTGGCGTCGGCGTCATCGGGCCGCGTTCCGTCAAATTTTTCATAGCCGCTAATTGATGTCAGGTTGAAACCACCAAAATCATACTTCAGCACAAGCGAGGTGCCCCAGCTGTCATAATCAACTTTGCCAGTTTTGTTATATTCACCGGCCTGGGTATCGCCAACCGTGTCGGCATATCCTAATATATCGACGCAGGTCGAATCCGGAACACCTTTGGTCAAAAGCGGCGCGCAGGGTGCGAATGTTACCGGATCAAGCAATCCAACATGCTGATAGTGGCCAATATCGGAGCGATCACTGCCTGTATGAACATTAAACAATGCATTAAAATCTGCGCTTGGTTCCCATTTCAGCATGAAACGACCAGCAAACAAATCTCGTCCGCCAGTGCGTTTGCCGATGAAGCGGTTGTCGATATAATCCCCGCCGACATCGGTTAATGCGGCAACGCGGATTCCAAGGGTATCTGACAACGGCCCGCCCGCACCAATCTCGGCATTGAATCGGTCAAAATTATCATAGCTTAACCTGGCATTTGCCTGAAACTGCGCAGTCGGTTGGCGCGAGATAAAATTGATGGCGCCCGACGTTGTGTTACGGCCATATAAAGTGCCCTGCGGCCCTTTTAGCAGCTCGACACGTTCTGTATCGAACAGGCCAAAGGTCAGCATTACTGGCGATACAAGATAGATATCATCAACATAAACGCCAGCTGAGCTTGAATTATTCTCATTAAAATCCGCAAGGCCGACACCGCGAATGGTGATGATCGGGTTGCCTGCATTCCCGTAAGCAGCCCGGATCGCAAGGTTCGGCGATACCGCTTCAAGATCGCGAACTTCGCGCAGACCCCGTTCGCTAATTGCATCGCCGTCTAAGGCGATGATGGCAGACGGAACGTCGCTGAGCCGCTGGGATCTTCGATCAGCAGTCACGATAATGTCGCCAACGTTATCGGACGAACTGCCTTGATTTGCTTCCGATACCGACTCACTTTGTGCATGAGCTGAATATGGAAGCACCAGAGACAGCGCCATCACTGACGAAAAAAACCTCGCGTGCCGGTTCACAAAAATCCCCTCATCCGTTAGATGGGGCGATGGCCAAGTCCACATATCTCAAACCCGCGCCCCGATTATACAAAGGCCTGTTAAGCCTCATTAAATTACTAGCTGCCAGTCAGTTAATAGGTTGTCAAGTGACATATTTTCAAGTGCTAAGCACAGTTACAAGGTAACTTCGGCAAAGCGAAAACCATGGCTGGGCGAAATGCTGACATTGATTGTTGCAATCAACGCCGCTTCAGAAAAGCCGGTGGCCAAGTGCTATCAGTTTTGCAACATTATCCATGTTGCCCGTTATCTGCACCTGCTTGCGATTGATGGCCCGCATTGGATCGAGCGATCCATTTATCAACGCCAGCCAGTCCGCCCATGCTGTAGTGATGACTGTGTCTGCGGGCTTGCCCTGTGTGCCAAAGTGAACCTGTTGATCGATGCCATCAAGCATGATGAACCCGTCGGTCCCGAAATCGAGCAAAATACGCGCATCGGAAACCCACGCATTATTCGAAGCCATTTCATGCACCATCGCGTCAACCGACATGGCTGCGCTCCACACCGAGGCACGCGACAGCGGGAATGGCAACGGCTGCGGCAGCATCCATGCGGCGCCGCAACCATTCGTGAAACGTCTTCACATTATATTCCTCGGGCATTAGCACACCTGATGCAAATGGACTTGATCGCAGGCCTCGCTGATTCAGTTCGCACACCGCTGCATCTTCGTCCTGAACCTGTTGATTAAACGTCACGATTTGTGCCAGATCGAAATCGGGGTCAGCAAGTGCCGATGGCGACAAAAGCACTTCGCCGGTAACTTCGGTCTGCTCAGCGCCCAACGGCCGGTAAGAAACGATGCTGATATAGTCAACATGGGCGACCACAAAAAGCGTGGGCCAGATCACACAATAGACATGGCCTGTGCTGCGTTGATCATCCGTCAGGCCGGGAAACTCGGCAGTTGCAGCCTGACCGGAAATGGTCCAGCTGCGCGCGCCGGGGCGAAGTTCGCTTTCAGGCGCGGGCGTTTCAGGGCTCCAGTCAGGATCATCATAATAGGCGAGAAGACCCTTTTTGTGGATTGGAATCAAGTCGCACAATGACGGATGCACGCCGGGGCAATGCAGGCATTCGCTAAAATTTTCCCACAGGATTTTCCAATTGCATTCAACCAGATGTGTTTCGCGGTAGGCAGTTACCAAGTCACGCATCGGCCAGTTATCAAGGTCTTGTGTACCAAAAGCATTGTCGGTGCCGAATGGCTCTGGCGCGTCTGTCGGGCAGACGAACAGCAAGCCGTTCCAGTCCGTCACACCCACGGGATAAAGACCAAATACCGATGGATCAAAATCTGGCGCGCGCGACGCCGCCGCCGTGCTGGCCAACGATCCGTCGATATTGAAACTCCACGCATGATAGGGGCACAATATGCGTCCACCACGCAGCGGCTGTTCGTTAGTGGTGCACAATTCAGACCCGCGATGCGGGCAGACATTGTGGTAGCCGTGAATATCGCCTGTTTTCGAACGGGCAAGTAGCACGTTGGTTCCGGCAACATCCACGCGGCGCATGCTACCCGGTGCCAGATCTGCTGCCCGGCCAACATAAGTCCAACCGCGCGCCCAGACACTGCGGACTTCTTCTGTATATATGCCCGGGTCGCAATAATATGAAGGCGGCAAAGAGGCTGTGACCTCGCGCAGCAAAGGAGAAAGAGGATGTAGATGTTGCATTGACCAATCCGACCAGTAAGCTCAAATAATGTCGGTATGCCTGTCACGTGACAGATAGTCAAGATAGAGGGTGAGAATGACAAAAAAAATTCAGTCGGTTTTTTCATGCCCGCAAGGTGGCTCGGCCGACCTTGAAGAGGCGATACTGCAAATCCGCGGACCGCGTCCAACGCATACGGCGACTGCTCGAGAGATTTTAGGCGCTGCAATTGCGCTGGTTGAAGAGGTCGGTGCTGAAAATTTTTCAGCACGCAAAGTCGCCGACCGTTCAGGATTGAAGCTGGCGTCAGTACAATATTATTTTCCGACACGGGCAGCGCTTGTCCGGGCGATGATTGAACAATGGATCGATGACTACCATGATCGCCTTTTGGCACTGCTGGCAGATCAATCGGAAGACCCGGCCGCTGCAATGACCGGATATCTTGATTTTCTGATGACCGAATCACTGGCTCTGCGCGGACGAGCCTTTTGGAACTATGTATGGTCATTGGCTGATCTGGATGCCGAAGTCAGCGCGGCGCTAGATCAATTCATGGCGCTTTATCGCTCGTTGTTCGCCATGCTTATTCGTCGGTTAAACCCAGCCCTTTCCGAATTGCAATCTGTTCGGCTGGCCGCAGCACTTAGCAGCATGATCGACGGCATGGGCACCGTGATTGGTGAGGGCCGCTATGTTGCCAGCGATCTGATCGGCCTTGACGCGATGGTAAAGTCGCTAGCTTACCGCATCATGTGTGAAAAGCCAGTATGAGGCTTGCTAGGGTCAGGACCTATTAAATTCACCTTCGCGGTTTGAGGCCATACTGTTCAGTGAAAGGCGGCAAAGCGCAGGCTTAGTGGTTCTAAGTCTAGCTTTGCCAACGTAGCAATGGACAGTATGGGTCAAATCCGAAGGACGCCAAAATGGCTTCGATATCTTTGCCATTTTGACGCCGCGAAGGTGGATTTAAGTGGTCCTGATCCTAGCTACCGCAAGATGACGCGGGTTGCAAAAGTGAACGCCGGAATAGAGGAAACAAGAAACATCACCGCAACCGTTACGGCCAAAAGCGGGCTGTGTGTTCCGGTTGAAGTCAGCCCGACCGCCGCCGGGCCGATCATCATTCCTGCTGCCTGTAAAGCTGGCGTCAACGATGCAGCAGCGGGGCCATCGCGGTGCTGTGCCAACGCGCCTAGCTGCAACGGGGCGATAAACGCGGTGGCGCACGCACCGATCAAATAATAGCTAACATAACTGGGGATACCTAACGCAAAATAGAGCGGTGCGATGCTGGCAAGCGTAATCGCAGCGCCCCCTATAAAGGCGGACCGTCGTCCAAGTTTTATAGCCACCGGTGCAGCCGCTAGGCTGCCGATAACCGCCAACAATGTCGAGCCGACGAGGAGATGGCTCATCCCATCAATCGACATTCCAACGGTCCGACCCAATACTTCAGAAAACGCCCATGCCGCTTGGGTTGAAGCAGACAATAGCGCGATTGAAAGCAATAGTAACCAGCTGTGCACCGACAGGCTGGTTGCGGACGCAGAAAGCGCCACAGGGTCGGCGGAGCATGGCGGCAGGTGGCGGGTCAAGGGCAAAGCGAATGCAAAGCAAACAGCAAGAAGCGCGACAACGCCATGCCAGCCGCCCATGGCGTCAATCATCGGCAATAGCACCAGGACAGCAAGGCCGATGACCAGTTGAGTGGCAAAGGCAAAAGCAAAGTTGCGGTCTGGCTCTGCGCTGCTCGACAGCGTAATGATCGCAATCACCAGCAAAGGACCATCTCCAAAAATGCTGGTCAGCGCCCGGATTGCGAATAAAACAGTAAATGACGTCGTGAGTGCCGTGAGCATTATTCCAACGATCATCACGATAAGCGCGCTTGCCGCTGCCACCCGCCAGTTAACACGGTTAATCCACCACCGCGCACTTAACGCGGCGATCACGCCACCGAACGATTCCACGCCCGCCAAAAGGCCGATCTGCTGGTCTGACATAGGCAACCGCGCTGCCAGAAGCGCCATATAGACTGGCGTGATATAGGTGACCAACGGCGCAAGAGCATATAGCAGCCATGCGCTGCGCGCGCCCGGACTTTTGACGTCACAGTCCACACCTCGGCGCGTTCTGGGTATGCGCGCAAGCATGGCTGAGATCGGATCGCTTTGGCGGATCAACCGTTTGATGAATTCATGTATCAGCATGGACCTGGACTTTTTCTTCTACACCAAAGCTGTCCGCAGGCAGCGGCTGACGTATCCGCACGAGTAGCCATAATATAAGCAGCATTGGTCCAAGCGCTAAGAATAGCCCCCAATTGTTCGTTATGCTCAGGCCCAGGCCTCCAATTGCTGGGGCAAAGGCACCGCCGACGGTGTAGGCCGCAACAACGGTCGGTATCGCCAGGCTTTGTCCGCGATGCGATGTGCCAACGCGGATCATGGTCAGCGTATAAATAGCACCGCCCGCCCCGCCCCAGATGACGCCTGCTAGCCAGATTGCCAGCGGAACATGGTACGCCACCGGAACAATCAACAAAGATAGGAACAGCGCGCCACACAATAATTGCGCTATCAGGTTGATGCCGACGCGATCGGCAAGCCAACCTATGGGATATTGAACGACTAAGCTGGCGAGTGCGATCACGCCCGTCAATATCATGGCGGAATCACCTGTCATCGCCCCTAGCCGTTCCGCTTGAACCGGGCCCAAGACATTCAATCCCACTTCAAAAACGCCACCAATACAGCCTAGCGCGGCCAGCGGCAATAAAGGCAGAAAGCCTGTTTCATGTTGGGAGGATTGCTTATTCGGGAATGCAATATCCAGATTTTTATTACCGGGTATAATAGGTAGCCATGCCGCCAACGCCAAAATGGCCGCCACCAACCCGGCACTGTTCAGCGATAGCCCAAATAGCGGAACCAAAAACGGCCCGATGACATAAGCTGCGGCAACAAGGGATTGATAGGCTCCCGTTGTTGCGCCAAGACGATCAAGTGGCGCTGACCATGCAATCAAAGCTTCCAATGCGGTCCAGCGATACGCCGCGCCAATACCCACCAACGCGGCACCAAAGCACAATATCATATACTCGCGAGAGGCAACGCTGACAACGATACCCAGTGTTGACAAAAACAAACCCAGCCTAAACATCCGGACAAAACCGAAGCGGCGCATGGCGAGAGAAACAAATGGTAAATTTGCCAGCAGCGCACAAAATGGCACGGCTGCGTAAATGCCCACGAGCGCTGGCGATAGACGCTGATCGTTCAGGAACAGCGCGATCATCGGGAACATCATCGCAACCGCCACAACATCAATCAACGACGACAGCGTATAACGCCATACAAGTTTCATTGTGGACTGCATGACAATCTGACTACCTGTCAGTTGACAGAATGTCAAACGACAGGTGGCGTGAATTACCTTTTGAAGTTTTGTTATGATCACACGCAGAACTGTAATCGCGTTGACAGCGGCATTGGCGCTTACCGCTGCGTAACTCATCAGAGCACATCCCAAACAATCCCAAGCAATGATAATAACTACTTGTAAAGTATATCAAATTTTTGCATATCGAAAAAATGCACAAACCGCACACATAACCCAGAAATTCATTATGAATTATTGATTTATATAAATTATTTTAATCGTTAAGGGCCCTCAGAAGGCAGAGACCAGAGGTTCGAATCCTCTTGGTCGCACGCCCAATCCCATCCTATCTGCTGCTGATGAAGGCCGTGAAGGCTATGTTCCGAACGTCGTCTACACGTGCGGAGCGATCCGCGTTGGATATGATCTCTTCCTGCCTTAGGTCGTCGGCGATAGCTCTGTGTGTTTCGCATTTGTAGCGAACCACGAGATTTTAGCTGCGATCAGATAGCAACGTTTGCATTATCTGCGCCGCAAAATTTCCAGTATTGCTGTCTTTTGCTGACCTGCTCAAACAACACCGCACAATTGACGGCCAGATAGCAAGCAAACGCGCAAGCGGCTTAACTTGGCACGAACTCAATCTTGTCCGCAGCTGCGCCAGACATGATGAAACCAATAGGCCGTTCGGTCTCTTCCTGCAGATGCGCGATGATACTTGCGGTGCGCGCGAGCAGTGAAATGCCTTTCAGTGCCGCCAACGGAAAGCCGACGTCAAGCATGACAGCGGGAATCGCGCCATTGACATTTATAGGTAGTGGCCGCCCGATCGCCTCTGGCAAAATGTCCTGAATGGCGCGCAGCATGCCGATATGCTTGCCAACAATCCCATGTTCTTCGGCGAGACGCAGCAAAAGGTTTGCGCGCGGGTCGCCGTCTGAATGTTGCGGATGGCCAAATCCGGGAATTGGTTGTTTGTCGGCACGCCGCGCGATGATTTTCGCTTTGGCAATGTCGGAGGCATCGGCGCCTTCAGATTCTGTTGCCTCTACACATTCAGCGTAAAAACGCCCCGCTACTTCGGCGCTGCCTAAGACGACGCTGCCGCAACCTAAAAGGCCGGCTGCAACGGCTCCATGGAACGCCTCTGGCGCGGCAGCGAAGGTCATGCGCGATGCAACGACGCTGGGAACCAAGCCATGCTCGGCAATTGCCGCGAGTACGGCATTGCAGAAGAACAATTGCGTCGGAGTCGGCAGAGTTCCGGTGACGAGCATCCAGAAATAGCTCGTGAAATCGATCTTACCGATCACGTCCTCGCACAAATCCAGCCCGCGCACATTTATGCTGTGTGCGTCCGAAGTGCAGATGGATGTAAAAGGTGCGTCTTGTTTACCGATGCGCATGATTGCTCCCGATTTCGAATTTCGAAGTTGATTTCGTTATTCGAATTTTCTACGATGAAGTCAAGTCTGGAGACATAAATGGCAAAGCCGCTCAGCAATATCACTATACTCGAAATGGGTACATTCATTACTGGGCCGGCCGCCGGTATGCTGCTCGCTGACCTTGGTGCGACGGTTATCAAGATTGAACAGCCGAAGGTTGGTGACCCGTTTCGCGCATTTCGCGGTGCTTTGTATAGCCCGCATTTTCAAACCTATAACCGGAATAAGAAAAGCATCACGCTGGACACTCGGCTGCCAAAGGATCTGGCTGTGTTTGATGCGCTGCTCGCCGACGCTGATGTGTTTATTCAGAATTTCCGTCCCGGTGTGGCTGAAAAAATCGGCGTGTCGCCAGCGCGTTTGCAGGGGCTGAACCCCCGACTTGTCTATGCGTCAATCTCCGGCTTTGGAAATGAGGGCCCTGACCGTGACCGGCCAGCATTTGATACGGTTGCGCAAGCCGTCAGTGGTTTCCTGCGGTTGTTGGTAAACCCTGTCCACCGCCGTGTGGTTGGGCCAGCTTTGGCAGACGCAACGACGGGTTTCTATGCAGCTTATGGCGTGTTGGCTGCCTTATACGAACGCGAACGTACCGGCAAAGGCCGTTTGGTCGAAACATCCATGTTTGAATCCATGGCGCATTTCAATCTTGATGATTTCACGCATTACTTCTCCGACAATCAGATCATGGGCCCATATAGCCGCCCGAATGTATCGCAATCTTATGTCTTCGAATGTGCCGATGGGGCCTGGATCGCCCTGCACATGTCATCGCCACCCAAATTCTGGGAAAATCTGGCAATAGCGGTTGGCCAGCCAGATATGCTGAGTTTACCAATGTTCGAAAGCCGTGAGGCGCGGATTGCGAATTACGAAAATGTCATCGGCTTTCTGGCACCGATCTTCAAAACCCGTGACCGCCCGGCATGGTGCGATATCTTGCGTGGATTGGAAGTGCCGCACGCCCCTATGAACACATCAAAAGAGGCAATTGAGTCCGAACAGGCTAAGGCGCTTCAACTGTGCATTGAAGATCCAAATGGCCCGCATGGCGTGTTCCGGACCATCAGATCGCCCGTGACTTTCGACGGCGAACGTGCTCTTGACGTTACTGCACCGCCCGTGCTCGGCGCGCATGATGAAGAGTTGGTTGCGCCGCTGAGAAGGGCCTTGGAAAGGTAAGATTGATGTCTAAGATGCAGAAAGACCCCGAGTATCTTTCGACACTCGAACGTGGTCTTTCGGTATTGCGAGCCTTTGACGATCAACATCCAGAAATGCGCTTGAGTGAGGTTGCTGCCGTTACAGGATTAAGCCCTGCGGTGGCCCGCCGCTGCCTCAATACATTGGTTGCTTTGGGGTATGTGGCGCAGCATGACCGCAACTTCCTGCTTCGGCCGGAGGTGCTTGCCTTTGGATCTGCCTTTCACTCGTCGATGCATCTTGAACAAGTGTGCGTTCCGCCACTGCAGGGTCTGCGCGATGAAACTGGGGATAGCGCGTCTATGGTGTCATTGGCGGGCAAAGACATCTTATATCTGGCGCACGTCTCGACCAACCGGCGTATCCGGCTGGGCGTAAATGTCGGCACGCGCTTTCCGGCGCATGCCACCTCGATGGGTAAAGCCATCTTGGCGTTTATGCCCGATGCCGACATAGAGGCCTTTCTTGCCACCGCACCATTTGAGAAATTCACTGAGCATACCGTGATAACGGCCGATGCAATGCGGGCGCGGCTGATGCATATCCGTGACAAGGGATATGATTCCGCCTTTGACGAGCTCGACTTTGGTATTGTTTCGGTTGCGGTGCCGGTCTTTGACGCATCGCGGCGGGCAATTGCTGCGGTCAATTGCTCGACATCAACAACGCGCATTTCGCAAGAAGATCTCATCGCATCGCGCCTACCGCTGCTGCGCGAAGCCGCCGCAGAGATAGAATCTGCACTTCGGCGATGGCCTTCACTGGCCTTTGCCCTGAAGGCTGATTCTACAACATAAAAATTCGCATATCGAACTTGACTTCGATTTTCGAACGATTTAACACGATGTGATACGCTTCGGTGATAGAAGGCGTTCGACATAATCCGGGGAGGATGAAGAATGGCATTTCAGTCTGCAAAATGGGCTTCTGCGGCCTTAATTACTCTGATGGCAACTGCTGCCGCAGTACCAAGCGTTGCATTGGCGCAAGAGACGACTGCTGAAGACGCACCAAAGGAAATCGTTGTAAGCGCGCTGCGCCGCGACCAGAATTTGCAAGATGTGCCCGCCGCCGTCACCGCGTTCAGCGCAGAGACGATTGAGAACGCCGGTATTGAAAAACCGCTCGACTTCATCAACCTGACATCGAACGTAAACTTGGTTGAGACCCAAAACTCGGGCAACGCCTTCATCATCATCCGTGGCATTACGCAGGCGCGTAACAGCGAACCTTCGGTTGCGGTCGTGATCGACGGTGTGCAGCAAGTGAATCCTGCCGCATTCAACCAGGAACTGGTCGACATCGCGCAGATCGAAGTTCTGAAAGGTCCGCAAGGTGGTCTTTACGGCCGCAACGCAATTGGCGGCGCGATCATCATCACCAGCCAGAAGCCGACTGACGAATTTTCGGGCAGTATCAAAGCTGGCATCGACAATGGCTTTGGTTGGAACGTGCGCGCCGGCATCAGCGGGCCTTTATCGGACACCGTGAAATACCGCGTTTCGGGATCGTACCGCGATACAAAGGGCTATCTCCCCAACACATTCCTGAAAGAAGATGCCGACCCTGTTAAGGACCTTTCACTTCGCGGCAATCTGCTGTTCGAGCCAGGCAATGGCTGGACCGCAGACTTCCGTGCGTCCTACGCAAAGCTTGAAACACAGGCACTTTATTTCAACATCGTCAATGACGTTAATGACGTCAGCTTGCCAATCCGCGTCAACAACCGCGGCATCAATAACCGGGATATCGTGAACGTCGCGGCGAAATTCGCGTATGAGGGCGACGGCTTCACTGCAACATCGATTACATCGTATGACACGGTGAAGGAAATCCTCACCGGCGACGCCTTTGACTTCCGGCCAGTGAACGAATCTTTCTTGTTCCGCCCAGCCAATTCACCTTTCGGATTTGGCCTCGGTTTCGGTATCGATATTGCGCAAAGCCAATATCTTAACGTGAAGGCAGTCAGCCAGGAAATTCGCATTGAATCTCCAAAGAACGATAAATTGTTCTGGATGTTCGGTGGCTATTTCATCGATACAGCGCGTTTCATTTCGACAGGAAATCTGGTCGATTTTGGTCAAGGCGTGGTTCCAGTTTACCGCTCGCCTTCGACCAACCCGTCCAGCCCGCAACAGACGTTTCTTGCCGACAGCCAAAACAACTTCGCATGGGCGGTGTTCGGAAACCTTGGCTATGAATTCTCTGACCAGATCCGGGTTGACGGGTCGCTGCGTTATGACCGTGACAAGCGCGTCAACACGACGCTGACGCCCACGGCATTTCTGCCTAACGTTCCTGGCTTCCCGCAAGGCGCGACCGGTGAAAAGCGTCGCGCGACCTTTGACGATCTGCAACCAAAGGTCACGTTGACCTATCAGCCAAACGATGACGTTACATTGTATGGTGGATACAGCCGTGGGTTCCGTTCAGGCGGTTTCAACCAAACGGGCGTTGGCGGCGTCGCTAGCAGCAATAATATTGTCGGCGTCTCGGACCTGTTTAAGGATGAAACAGCAAGCACGTTCGAAGCTGGCGTGAAAACACGCTTGCTAGATCGTAAGCTGACATTGAACGCAGCGGTGTATTCGACCATCTCGAAGAATAGCTACTTCTTCGTTTTCCTTGCAGCCAACTCGACGCAGAACTTAGGCAACGTCCCGAAGACCAAAATTCAGGGCTTTGAAATTGAAGCCAATTTCCGCCCAACATCGGACATTCAGTTGAACGCAGCCGCAGGGTATACCTTCAGCGAAATCAAGGAATTCCCGGATGCGTCAGCCATCGGTAACGAAGCACCGCTGATTTCGCGTTACACCTATAATCTGGGCGCACAATATACGCCGCAGCTTACCGATACGCTCGATGGTCTGTTCCGTGTGGATTATCGCCGCACCGGTAAGACATGGTGGGAGCCATTCAACACCACCGTTCGTCAGCCAGTCGATCTGGTCGACGTGCGCGCCGGTGTTAACAGTGATAGCTGGAGCATGGCGGCCTTTGCCAGCAATCTGTTCAACGAAAAGTATAATGCGGAATTCTCGCCCGGTGGCTTCGTCTTTAAGGCGCGTCCACGTATCTATGGGCTTGAGGCCAGCTATAAATTCTAAGGAAACCAGTATGACCAAAGTCCTTGTCCTATATTATTCAAGCTATGGCCATATTGAGGTTATGGCGGAGGCTGTAGCCGAGGGAGCAAGGTCGGTTTCAGGGACCACAGTCGACATAAAGCGGGTACCTGAGCTGGTACCCGAAGAAGTGGCGGCTGCCGCACATATCAAGGTCAATCAGGCAGCGCCCATTGCGACGCCTGATGAGCTTGCCAATTACGACGCCATCATTTTCGGGACGCCAACGCGTTTCGGAAATATGGCGGCGCAAATGCGTAACTTTCTCGACCAGACGGGCGGGCTCTGGTTTGCCAATGCATTGGTGGGCAAGGTGGGCAGCGTTTTCTGTTCCACCGCCAGCCAGCATGGCGGACAGGAAACAACGATTACGTCGTTCCACACAACGCTTCTGCATCATGGTATGGTGATTGTCGGCCTTCCTTATACTTTCAAAGGCAATAGCGAAATGAACGAAATCAGCGGCGGGACGCCATATGGCGCAACGACGCTTGCAGGAAACGATGGTAGCCGGATGCCAAGCGACAATGAACTGGCTGGTGCGCGTTTCCAGGGCAATCATGTTGCACAAATTGCTGGCAAACTGGTAGCCTGACCAACGACTGCAATCATTTAAGCGGATAAGGACGAACAGCATGAGCACGCAAATTCTTGCCAAGAGACTGCACCACACAGCCTATGTGACCAAAGACTTGGAAGCGACCCGCGCCTTTTACGAGGACATATTGGGCTTTCCGTTGATGGCGACCTATTGCGAAAAGGACGAATTGTTCGGCAAGGAACGGGTATATTGCCATTGTTTCTTTGAATTGGCCGACGGCAGCGCGCTTGCATTTTTCCAATTTGCCGATCCTGCTGATCAAGCCGAATTTGGCCCTGAAATGCCAGAGTCGCCATTCATCCACATCGCGCTTCAGGTTGACAAAGCGGGTCAGGAAGAATTGGAGCGGCGTATCGCTGCTGCCGGTTTTGTTGAACCGCAAACCTATACGCTTGAGCATGGTTATTGCCGATCGGTTTACGTCAAAGACCCCAATAATATGACGCTGGAGTTCACATATGACGCGCCAGAAGCTGCGCCGTTGGATGCCCAGCGTCGTAGCGAAGCACGCGGTGAATTGAGCCGTTGGTTGGCGGGCAATCACGCGAACAACAACCCGTTCCGGGCAATGCACGCCTGATCGCCGGTGTTGACCAGTCGCCAGTTCGAAGGGTCAGGCGACGCAAGCGCTGAATCGCATTGGGTGCAAGTCGCGGGTGGGCAGCTTCATGTCCGTGCCGCAGGTTGCGGCCCATTGGTCATTTTCCTGCACGGTTGGACATTGGACTGGCGCATTTGGTTGCCGCAATTGGAATTGTCTGGCGTCCAAATTGTTCTACCGGACCGCCGTGGCTTTGGCCGTTCCACCGCTCCGCCATGTCTTGCGTTAGAACGCGATGACATCCTCAAGATTGCCGACCATTTCGGTGCGCGGGTGTTTGCGCTGGTCGGTCTGTCGCAAGGCGCAGCGGTAGCGCTGGATATCGCGCGCAGCCATCAGGATCGGGTGGGGGCGATGTGCCTGATTGGCGCGCCGCTGCATCATCTGGTGCCTGAGCCTGCAGAGGCGCCTGAGATTGACCGCGCGGCGTTCGCGAAGCTGGTTCGCGCGGGAAAGCTCTCCGAGATGTTGGCGCAATGGCAAACACACCCGCTCACGCAGGTTGCGCCCGCTGGGGAACGACTGTTGCATGATATTCTCACTGATTATGACGGCCGCGACCAATTGGTGGACCAAGATACGCTGGCATTTAACGCGCAGGACATTGCGGCGCTAACTATGCCCATTCTAACGATCGCAGGCGCTCAAGACAGCGACTGGCGTAAACAGGTTGCGCGCTATATTGGCAGCCACGTCCATCATGGACAAACCAAGTTTATCGCAGACGCTGGCCATCTGGCCAATGTTGATCAGGCAGAATCTGTCAATCTGCTGCTCCAGAATTTTTTGAACGCACATTATCTGAAGGAAGTTTGACATGGCTAGCACTGGACGTTTTCTTACCACCCACGTCGGCAGCTTGCCGCGCGAAGATGATCTCATCGAAATCATGTTCGCGAAGGAAGATGGCCTTCCGCTTGATCTGGCTGCTGTTGACGAACATATAGCCGCGGCGGTCCAATATGTTGTTGATCGCCAGGCGGAGGCCGGGCTGGACATCATCAATGACGGCGAACAGTCAAAACCAAGCTATGCCACTTATATCAAGGACCGGCTGAACGGGTTTGGTGGTACCGGCAATAGCTTTGCTTTTCAGGACATTGAGGATTTTCCTACCACCAAGGAGCGGGTATTCTCCGACCCCGGCCGCAAACACCGCAAGACCCCTGCCTGCAACGCACCGATCACCGTCAAGGACATGACGGCCGTAGCCCGCGATGCGTCCGCGCTAAACGCTGCGATTGCAAACCATCCTGGCAAGCAAGCATTTATGAGCGCCGCATCACCGGGCGTGACCGCCTTGTTCTTTCGCAACGATTTTTATGACAGCGACGAAGATTATGTGTTCGCTTTGGCCGAGGGGCTTCGTCACGAATATGAGGCGATAGCCGCGCAAGGCATTATCCTGCAAGTCGACTGCCCTGATCTGGCGATGGGCCGCCACACGCAGTTCCGCGAATTGGACCTCAGCGGCTTCCGCGACAAGATGGCGTTGAATATTGAGGCGCTTAACCGCGCGACGGCCAATATCGCGCCAGAACAATTGCGGATGCACATGTGTTGGGGCAATTACCCCGGACCGCATCATTGCGATGTGCCGTTTCGCGACATTATTGATCTTGTGTGGCGGGCCCGTCCGCACGCCATCCAGTTCGAAGCGGCAAATCCGCGCCATGCGCATGAATTCGCGATGTTCGAAGAAATCAAACTACCCGAAGGTAAAGTGCTCATTCCCGGCGTTATCGAATGTCAGTCAAACTATATCGAGCACCCCGAACTTATTGCCCAGCGCATATCACGATATGCCCACTTGGTCGGCCGGGACAATGTCATGGCAGGCGCCGATTGCGGTTTCAGCATCCATGTTGGTTCCGGCAGCGTCGACCGCAGCGTAGTCTGGGCGAAGATGGCTGCATTATCGCAAGGCGCGAAAATTGCATCGGCTCAGTTTTGGCCATAATGAACCCACTAACGTCAAGGCCCCATGTGGGTCATTAACAGAGTTTGGATATCATTACGGCGCAACCCGTTGCGGCCAATATTGCATGATATGCCCGTGGGCGTGCCGTTGCGGTTTGAACACCTGGTCCGCTTTCGGATGAGCCAAAGATCAAGTGAATGACCTACATTGGGCGCAAAGCGGAAAGGCAGCAAATGGGCCGGGAGCGGACCGGCTGCTTTGGGGGTCTAAACGGGGCAATGCAGACGTTCGCATGACCGGCATAATTACTACTAAATTTCATGGACACATTTTAGGGTCAGGACCTATTAAATCCACCGTCGCGGCGTCAAAATGGCAAAGATATCGAAGTAAAATGTCCGCCGCAGGCAGTCATTCTGCCTGCAAGGGCATTTTGCTTTGAGATCGAAGCCATTTTGGCGTCCTTCGGATTTGACCCATACTGTCCATTGCCGCGTTGGCAAAGCTAGACTTAGAACCACTAAGCCTGCGCTTTGCCGCCTTGCACTGAACAGTATGGCCTCAAACCGCGAAGGTGGATTTAAGTGGTCCTGACCCTAAAACATCTTGTGATATCAATGCGAAAGCGCTTTTTTATTTTTTAAAAACACACTGAATTAAATCCAAATATTATTGGAACTTTTTTTATAAAATAACGTTTCAATTTTATATCGTGTTTGGAATTAATCTCAGGCAAAGATATTTTATTCTGACTCGATGCAATATTGTTTTTCCAATCACCTAGCCAGTGATGGTTAGGAGCAATCGAGGGCTCCATGTTGAAGTCGAGTGTGTTCGCCATCGCCTTTTTCACGAGCGCCGGGGGCGCTTATGCGCAGCAAGTTCCCGACGCTGGCCAGCAAATCCAGCAGATTTACCAACCACCCATTGTCGAACGCCCCGCCCCTGACATTTTGATCGACAGACCGGCTGTCCTGACGTGACCCCTTAAATTCCCTCCATTTATAATTAGAGTCCGGCCCTTGAGAGAAGGACGGAACGATGAAGCGATTACGGTTTACAGAAGAGCAGATTATCGGTGTGCTGAAGGAGGCAGAGGCAGGCGCGAAGACGGCTGACCTTGCCCGTCGGCACGGCGTATCGGAGGCTACGCTTTACAACTGGAAGGCCAAGTACGGCGGCTTGGAAGTATCTGAAGCGAAGCGTCTTCGAGCGTTGGAGGATGAGAATGGTCGGCTTAAGCGACTGCTGGCGGATGCGATGTTGGATAATGCAGGTCTTAAGGATCTGCTGTCAAAAAAATGGTAACGCCCGCTGCAAAGCGTGAAGCGGTCGCGCATCTTCAGGCCCTGCTTGATGTCAGCGAGCGGCGGGCGTGCAGGGTCATAGCGGCGGACCGGACGGTCATCCGCTACCAGTCTTGTCGCGGTGATGACGAGGTGCTGCGTGAGAAGCTGCGCGCTCTTGCGCACCAGCGCCGCCGGTTTGGTTATCGCCGCCTGCATATCCTGTTGCGGCGAGACGGCATCGCGATCAACCACAAGAAGACGCAGCGGCTTTACCGCGAAGAAGGGCTGACCGTGAGGCGGCGGAAGGGGCGCAAACGCGCGGTAGGCGCTCGTGCCCCGGCTCCCGTTGTAGCGCTGCCCAACCAGCGCTGGAGCCTCGACTTTGTGCACGACCAGCTGGCGAGTGGCCGCCGGTTCCGGGTACTCAACGTGGTCGATGATGTGACGCGCGAGTGCCTGGCAGCAGTTCCTGATACCTCGATCTGTGGCAAACGCGTGGTGCGCGAACTGACCTATCTGATCGCCGTGCGCGGCAAGCCCGGCATGATAGTCAGCGACAATGGAACTGAGCTGACCTCAAATGCGGTGCTCGAATGGTGTGGAACCGCCAAAATCGATTGGCATTATACGGCCCCGGGAAAGCCAACCCAGAACGCGTTCGTCGAGAGTTTTAACGGGCGGATGCGTGACGAACTGCTCAATGAGACGCTGTTCACCAGCCTCGATCATGCCCGCGAGAAGATCGCTGCGTGGGCGTGGGATTATAACACCCGGCGGCCCCACTCCTCGCTCGGATACGCCACCCCGGCCGCTTTTGCAGACGAACTGAAAAAGCAAGGGGCTGCTTCGCTCCGCATAGCCGGAGGCTACGCTACGCAGCCCCTTGCTTCACCAGCCCATATGGGCAAAAACAACGCTGAGGCTCTAATCAAAACTGGATGATAATTGGGGGTCACGTCAGTCCCCCTAGACCCCAGCATTGCCGGACCCAAAGTTCTTGTAAATGCGCTTCAAGTTACCGGCGAGACTGTGTTTTCAGATGCGCAACTGATCGCTGCGACCGGGTTCACCCCGGGCAGCGAATTGAACCTTTCCGACTTGCGCAATATCGCAGCGGCCATCGCACAATACTATAATGACCGCGGATATTTTCTAACGCAAGCCTATGTGCCGGCGCAGGACATCGAAGGTGGCGTGGTAACGATCGCGGTGATTGAGGGCCGTTACGGTGCAATCGATTTACGCAACCAGAGCCGACTCCGGGATAATGTTGCGCGCGGCGTTCTCGCTGGCCTCGACGGCGGTGACATCGTTGAAAGTGCGCCACTCGAACGGCGTCTGCTACTCTTGTCGGATATCTCCGGTATCGCGGTGCGCTCAACGCTTGCGCCGGGCAGTGCGGTGGGTACGTCCGACCTAATCGTCGATATTACGCCAGGCCGCAGGGTAACGGGTAGTGTCGAAGCCGATAATGCGGGTAACCGATACACCGGCCCATATCGTTTGGGCGGATCGGTATATTTCAATAATCTGACGGGCAGTGGCGACGTCGCAAGCCTGCGGGTGCTGGCCTCTAACCTCGGTCTTCTTTACGGGCGAGCGTCTTACCAGACATTGCTCGGCAATGCCTCGGTCGGCGTTGCCTATGCGCGAATCAATTACGAACTTGGCCGTGAATTCAAGAGCCTCGACGCGCGCGGCAGCGCGGACATATTAAGTCTGTTTGGAAGCTACCCGGTCATTCGATCGCGCAACTCAAATCTTTATGCCCTCGGCGCAGTTGAGGCCCGCTATCTCGAAGACCGGATCGGAGCCACCTCGACAGTCTCAAACCGCGACATCCATGCGCTCACCGCAGGGTTCAGGGGCGATCAGCGCGACGCCATCGGGCCCGGGGGATGGAGCACCTATTCAGTCGGCGTGACATGGGGCAAACTCAATATCCAAACCCCTGCGGCCCGCGCGATCGATGCAGTCAGCGCACGCCGGAATGGACAATATGGCAAGCTGCAGTTGAGTGTTGCCCATCTTCAGCATTTGGTCGGGCCACTTTCGCTTTACGGCGCGATCCGAGAGCAGTTTGCCACCAAAAATCTGGACAGCTCCGAACAAATGGCACTTGGCGGCGCTTATGCAGTTCGCGCCTATCCCGAAGGTGAAGCTTATGGCGATCAGGGCTATGTCGCCAATGTGGAAGCCAGATTCCTTCTCCCCAACTTTTCAGACACAATGCCGGGTCGGCTTCAACTGGTCGGCTTTGTCGATATCGGTGAAGTCACGCTTGCCAAAGACCCGTGGTACCCCGGCCCTAATAGCGCAAAACGCAAAGGTTATGGTGCCGGGATCATCTGGTCCAACCCCAATGATTTTCTGATCACCGCTTCTTACGCACGGAAATTGGGCAATCAACCCGCGACCTCCGCTCCCGATCATTCGGGTCGGTTCTGGGTCCAGTTCGTCAAACTCTTCTGATGCAGTCGACGCGCTACCCGCGTTGTATTTCTACAGGTACCAAGGGACAATGTTATGAAAAGCAATGATCTAAAGCCATTTCTCGATCTTAGAGGAAATATCAACGGCGCGTTTTTTCGCGACTTGCATCATGGCACATGGGCGCTGCGTGGTTCAACCGGTCTTTTCCGGCTGGCCCTAACCGGAATTGCCAGTTCGTTTGTCCTCGCTTCCCCGGTTGCCGCGCAATCATTGCCGACGGACGGTGTTGTTGTATCGGGAAATGCGACAGTCACCACGGCAGGTCCGACGATGACGATCAATCAAACGAGCCAGAAAACGGCGATGAACTGGGACAGTTTCAATATCGCGCAAGGACACACTGTCCAGTTCGTTCAACCAAACAGCAAATCGGTCGCGCTCAATCGGGTAATCGGGCAGGATGCATCGGTTATTTTTGGAAATCTGAGCGCCAATGGACAAGTGTTCCTGATAAATCCGAATGGGGTGTTGTTCGGCACATCTGCCCAAGTCAACGTAGCAGGATTAGTCGCGTCCACGCTGAACATGACCGACGCTGATTTTGCTGCCGGTCATTACCGCTTTGCAGGCAGCGGGGGTACGGTGGTCAATCAGGGCACTATAAACAGCGATGGCGGATATGTTGCGATGCTTGGTGCCAATGTCAGTAATCATGGTCTGATCCAGGCAAATATGGGCACTGTGGCGCTGGCTGCGGGAACCGCAATCACCCTCGACCTTGCAGGCGATGGTTTGCTTAATGTGGCTGTCGATCAGGGCGTGGTTCAGGCGCTTGTTGTAAATGGCGGGCTTTTACGCGCAGATGGCGGAACCGTTCTGATGACCGCACAAGGCGCAGGGAACATTCTGAAATCCGTAGTCAATAACAGCGGCGTTGTCGAAGCTCGCACGCTTGAAAGTCGGGCTGGAAAAATCCTGCTCCTTGCTGATATGAAGAACGGCTCCTTAAACATGAGCGGCGCGCTGGATGCAAGCGCCCCCGACGGCAGCAATGGCGGTTTCATCGAAACCTCTGCGGCGACGGTAAATGTTGCCGACAGCGCCCGGATCACGACGGCGGCAGTAAAGGGGACGACCGGCACATGGCTTATCGATCCAGCCGACTACACGATCGCTGCTATCGGCGGCAATATCACCGGCGCGACGCTTTCAGCTCAATTGGTGACCACCAATGTCATAATCAGCACGATACCTGTCGCAGGCGACAGCACGCCGGGTAATGGCGATATCCATGTGAACGACGCGATTGCCTGGGTCGCTTCGGGTGATGCGACGACGTTGACGCTAAACGCTTTCCGAGACCTTAATATCAACGCCGCGATTACCGCGACAAAGGGCAATATCGTTGCCTGCTGCGGCCGAGACGTGAACGTCGATTCGGCGCTGACTACGACCAATGGCAGCATTTTGTTAAATGCTGGCCAAGATGTAAACGTGCGGCACGCGATGACCACAACTGACGGGAACATCGTCTTGTGCGCCGGGCATGACATCCATATCGATGCAGCTGTAACGTTGACACGTGGCAGCACAATTCCAGCGCAAAGCCTAGGTTCGCCGGTCGGTCTCACGCTGATTGCGGGCGCCGCTGGCACTGGCCCCGGCGTAGGTGGCGGGATAATCATCTTTGCACCGCTCGCGCCGCCAGTTACGGTAACCGTCGCGCCAGTCAACATCACCTATAACCCGGTTTCCTATTCCGCCCCGACCGATTTTTCGACCAAGTTCGTTTTGACTGAGGGCGCGGCAATCACGCAGCGCATGCTGCTTTTCCCGACCGTCAGCAAAACTTTTGACGGAACAAGCAATGCTATTCTGACAGGTTTCAACACCACCGCAGCTTCGGGTATTCCTGCTGGAGTGACGCTGGTCGCGGCACCCGGTGCCACAGCATCTTTTGACAGCACCGCCGTAGGTACAGGCATCGGTATCACCTACAGCGGATATTCATTGGGCGGACCTAACGCCGATTTGTACACTTTGGCTGCTACGTGCTGCAATCCGGTCTTCAGAACAACCGGAAGCATTACTGAGGCAGCCACACCGCCACCTCCACCTCCACCTCCACCTCCACCTCCACCTCCACCTCCAACTCCAACTCCAACTCCAACTCCAACGCCTACCCCTACCCCTACCCCTACCCCTACCCCTACCCCTACCCCTACCCCTACCCCTACCCCTACGCCTAGTCCGCCGCCAACAGCCACACCGACACCCCCTCCGCCAGTGGTAGCGACTGTAGCGCTAACGCCATTGATCGCCTTTGCCCCAGCGCTTATAGGGTCGCCCAGGGGTGTAGAGTTGGCTGTTCTCGACAACGGCCTGAGAATGCCTGCAGTTGAAGTACCCGCGCCGCCTGCTCCTATCGCAGACGCTGCACCGTCTCCAGTTCCCGCGCCGCCGGTCGTAAAGCCACCACTGCCTGTTTATCCGCTAAAGCAGGCACGTCATTGATCGTGGTCGAGGTAAGTTTGTGAAACGGGCATATCACTATGCAGCACTGTTGGCCTGCTTTGCCTGCCCGCAGCTGCTTTGGGCATCAGAGGTAAAGGTTACGGATTCGGGGAAACAAGCGCCCAGTGGTGCTGACTTTCTAGGCGAGGTTGCGTCGCGCGATGCCGTTCGGGTAGCCGATTGGATTAAATCATCGCTCGATAATGGAGATCGTCCGTTCGTGATTGTCGATAAGGTAAATGCGCGTGTTTATTTATTCAACAAGCATGCCAAGCTGCTGGGCGCAGCATCAGCATTGTTGGGCCTAAGGCGCGGCGACGGCAGCGTCGCCGGCATCGGTCATCGCAAGCTTTCAACTATCACGCCAGAGGAACGCACTACTCCCGCAGGACGCTTTGTTGCATCGCTAGGCAATGATTACACACAGGATATATTGTGGATAGACTTTGATCTTGCATTGTCGCTTCACCGTGTGATCACCGGGAATGTCAACGACCGCAGGCATCAGCGCCTTGCCTCCGCGACGCCTCTTGATAACCGTATTTCCTATGGTTGCATCAACGTTCCGGTAGATTTCTATGACAAATTAATCATCCCAGCTTTCACGGGAACAACCGGCGTCGTGTACATATTACCGGAAACTACCGCAATCGAGGAAGTATTCTCGATGACCACGCCCTAACAGTACGCAGAATGCTGGCCGGACGAGGGCGGCCATAACGATTAGCCTACGCCAAGTCCGCTTGCCGCCGCACCAATTGGCTTTAAGGACGGCTGCATTTGGGCGCAAACCGGAAAGGCAGCAAATGGGCCGGGAGCGGACTGGCTGCTTTTAGCCGGATTGCAATGAAAGCGGCCATCAGCGCACCTGACATTCCAACGGCCTGAACTAACGGCTCTTTGCCTCCAGAGGCGGCGGAGCGGAATGCGTGTGAAGCTGTCATGCGTATGGCAGTGTCGAGTAGACGTTTTGTACGATATTGACAATTTGTATCCACATCATCACAAAGGCGCAATGCGCTGGGATCCCACACCTTATTTTGCCATCGCTGATGCCATGGCGCTCTTGCTGAAGCCGCAGGCCGAAGTGGTCGTGCATGACATCGACTCAGACCGCATATTGCACATCGCTGGTGCCTTTTCTCGGCGGCGGGCTGGCGATCCCTCGCTCAATGACCTGGGAACGCTGACCGCAACTGAGGGGGGCGTGATTGGCCCTTATGGCAAAACCAATTTCGACGGACGCGCGCTGAAGTCCGTGTCCGTGCCTATCATGGGGCAGGACGGCCAGCTGGCGGGCCTTTTCTGCATCAATTTGGATGTTTCAGCCTTTGCGGAGGTGCAGGCGGTGCTGGAACGGTTGATGCTGATCCCATCTGCGACAGTCCAAACCGCCGAACGCATGTTTCCGACGGATTGGCGGGAACAGATCAATGTTGAAATTGCCGAATTTCTCGGTGCACGCAATGCCTCGCTTGCGGGGCTGACAACCCACGATCTGGTTGAATTGACTGCCGCTCTTGATGATCGCGGCTTTTTCTCTATCCGAAAGGCCGCCGATTACATCGCAGCGGCTCTCGGGGTTTCGCGTGCCACACTTTACAAGCGCCTTTCGGCAGCCCGCAACGCCAACCCGTGATTAAACCATTCGTTGAAGGTAGCCTGTGTTATGCGAAATTTTGCCCTTGAGGTCCATTTTTCGAAATGGGAATTTGCCGCAAAATATCACCTGACGGCCTCTGACGCGCAAAGCATGAGCCTGTCCCAGTTGCTCGGTTTTGCATCCCCAGCAGACCGTGCGCGATTTGATGAATTGCACCTTGGGTACACGCAGACCTTTGGCGCGAAACCGTTGCTGAGAGAAATAGCCAAAACCTATGACGCCATCACAGACCAGCAGTTGCTCTGCTTTGCCGGCGCGGAGGAGGGCGTTTATGTGGCTATGCGGGTTTTGCTCCGGCCCGACGATCACTGCATTGTCATCACCCCCAACTATCAGGCCGCAGAAACAATTCCGTTGGCAATCTGCGCGGTTAGCGGGGTGGCGCTTGACGAACACAATGACTGGTCGCTGGATATTGACGCGGTTCGGGCGGCGCTTCGCCCCAATACGAAGCTGATTTCGATTAACTTCCCCAATAATCCCACAGGCGCCATCCCATCACATGCTACATTCGATGCGCTGGTCGAATTGTGCCGGGAACGCGGCATATGGCTGTTCAGCGATGAGGTTTACCGCCTGATAGAGCACGACCCAGCCGCACGCATTCCGCAGGTCGCCGATGTCTATGAACGAGGAATATCATTGAATGTAATGTCCAAATCCTATGGCCTGCCGGGCCTGAGAATTGGTTGGTTGGCCTCTCAGGACGGGGCGTTTCTGCAATCGTGTGAACGTTACAAGCATTATCTGTCGATCTGCAATTCGGGTCCTTCAGAGATACTCGCCGAAATCGCGCTCAAGGCGTGCGAACCTATCCTTGAACGAAATCGCGGTATCGCACGGCATAATCTTGGTCTGCTTGACGCTTTCTTTGCCGATTTCCTTGACCTGTTTGATTGGCGTGCGCCCGATGGGAGTTGCGTCGCCTTCATTCGCTACAAGGGCGGCGATGGGGTAGAGCGCTTCACCGATCGTTTGGTTGAGGAAAGCGGCGTGCTGTTGCTGCCGTCCAGCATCTATCGCTCCGAGCTCGGCCCTGTTCCGCAAGACTATTTCCGCATCGGATTTGGCCGCAGCAATATGGAAGAAGGCTTGGCGGTTTTCCGCGACTGGCTGATGAAAAACCGCGCGTGAGCCCAGGGTTTCCGATTTATACAATTGAGCAGATTGAGCCGCTGCTTAATCGGCGCGGAGTTATTGAGGCCGTCCGTGATGCTTTGATCCGGCATGCGCGCGGCGAGGTGCGGTCGCCCATGCCGGGCCATTTGCTGTTCGAAGAGGCCCGTGGGGATTGCCACATCAAATTCGGGCATATGGCAGGCGCCCCCAATTTTGCGGTGAAGATCGCCACCGGATTTTACGATAATGCCAGCCTTGGCCTGCCCAGCGCCAATGGCGTCATCCTATTGCTCGATGCCCGAACTGGCGCGCCGCTCTGCCTGTTTCAGGATGGCGGTTGGATGACGGCTTGGCGCACCGCGGCAGCAACGGCCATCGCCGCGCACTGGCTTTCACCAGAGGAAAATCCATTGATAGGCATCATTGGAACTGGTCTCCAAGCGCAGTTGACCCCGGCATGGCTACTAGAACTGTTGCCCGAGGCGCGCTTCATCATGACCGGGCGCGACATGACGCGGACCAGTCAGATTGCGGCGACCAGCGGGGCAACGCCGGTTGCAACGACGCAGGAATTACTGGCGATGGCGGATATTGTCATCACCGCAACCCCATCTGCTGTTGCGTTGTTCGATTCATCGCACGTCCGCCAAGGCACGCATTTTGTGGCTTTGGGCGCAGATGGCCCTGAAAAGCAGGAATTGCCCGCCGATCTTTTTGCGCGGGCCACGCATATTGTGTGCGATGATGTGCCTCAGTGCACCAAGCTGAGCGATTTTGGCAGGGCTGTGAGGGCTGGTGTCATCACAGCAGACGATGCGATCCCGTTGGGCCGATTATTGAGCGGCGATCAGGTCATAACGCACTCGCCCGACGAAATTAGCATTGTCAGTCTAACAGGCCTGGCAGCGCAAGACATTGCCATTGCCGATTGGTTCGCCAGACAGATGCCTCCAGAAGACGGTAAAATGGGGTAACGCTGGAATGGGGTGCGCGTGCTGGAACGACCACAATTAGGCGCAAAGCCCACATTTACCTCGCTTCTTAATCCTGTCGCATGTGTGATCGGCGTCGCATATCTGGCGTGTCCCCGCCCTCGCCACAAAAACGCCGTGTGAGGCGACCTAGCGTAATCTCAATCGCTTCCATATGACCGTCAACGCGCCAAATTGGAAACACCTACTGCCGATGATTTGGCAGACTATGGCTGCGTCGGCTTTCCAAAAGTGCGATACGCCAGAGCAAGCAGCGCAATCATAACGGCTTCAGCTATCATCGGCGGGACTGTCGTCGGTACAGTCCCATCCAATGCGATGCTGACGAAACGCCCGAGAAGCGCACATGTGAGAAGCGTCAGTGGCACCATCAGGGGGGTCCGGTCTGCGCGCCATGCCCCGATCAGCGAAAAGATAGCCCCTGTCAAAAAGAAGGCGGGGAAGTCGGCGCGCATCGTCGCCATCCCCTGCGTCCCCATCGGAGAAAGCGCGAATTCGGTTGCCATTTTCGTCGGGTTGAACAGGAAACTCAAACCGATAACGATATTCAAAAGGCCGACGAGGCCAATGATATATTGCATGGTTCTTTTCATCTGCTCTGTCCCCCAAAGTGGGCGAAGGATGCACGATGCCGTCCTTCGCCTGATAATATGGCATTGATAATGTCATTAGATTGCGTCAAACATGATGACAAGACAATTTAATGTAAGGACCACCCCTCCAATGTACGCAATTAACGGAGCACTGGGCTCACCTTATTCGATGAAGATGCGCGCGCTTATGCGTTATCGGCGCATTCCGCATATATGGGTGCACGGCGCAGACACGCGCGATGCATTGAGCAAGGTCAAGGCCCCTGTCATCCCGGTGATGGAACATCCCGATGGGACATTTCACAATGATTCGACGCCGCTCATCTATGATCTGGAGGCGCGGCACGCCGAACGCTCGGTGATCCCGCCCGATCCCGCAACCGCCTTTATCGCGCATTTGATTGAGGATTTTGCCGATGAATGGGTGACAAAGGCGATGTTCGGCTATCGCTGGCTGAAGGAGGTGGACCAGATCCAGATGAGCCGCTGGCTGGCGTTTGACGCGATGAAGGGCGGCGGGCTGGCGGCGAGCCAAGGCTTTGCCGAACAGTTCCGCGCACGCCAGGTCGGCCGCATGGCAATTGTCGGCTGCGCGGCTGAAAACTTCCCGCTGATTGAGGCCTCAACCCGTGCGATTCTGGGTGCGCTGGAGGCACATGTCGTGGACAATCACTGCCTATTCGGCACACGGCCCAGCATGGCGGAATTCGGGATGTACGGGCAATTGTCACAGCTTGGCGTTGATCCAACAGCACAGGCGATGATGCGCAAAGACTATCCCTATAGTTTTCGATGGCTGCTCCATATTGACGACATGTCGGGAATCAACGGGGAATGGGAGACTGAGACCGCTGGGGCCGACGCACCCTTTGCGCCGATCATCACCGCCTGGCTGCAACAGGTGGGCGAAATTTATATGCCCTTCCTCTGCGCCAACGCCGCAGCGATTGCAGCAGGCGACGAAACATTCAGCATCACCGCCATGGGCCTGCCCTACACGCAAGGTGTGTTCAAATATCAGGTAAAGTGCCTAGCCGATTTGCGCGCGCGCTATGCCGCTCTGGACAATGCAGCGCGGGCGAAGGTCGATCCGCTTCTGGCGCATACGGGCTGCCTCGATGCTTTACTGAACCGATGAACCTGAAGCGACCAGCAACCTTATTGATAGCATTAGCGTTGCTCAGCCCGGCAACGCTGGGTGCGCAGGCGGCGCCAACAAAGCGCCCCAATATTGTCATCCTCCTTGCCGATGATTGGGGCTTTAGCGATGTTGGGGCCTTTGGCGGCGAGATTGCGACACCCAATATCGACGCGCTTGCCGCCGAGGGCGTACGTTTTTCAAACTTCCATGTGGCTGGATCCTGTTCGCCAACACGGGCGATGCTGCAAACGGGCGTGATCAACCACCGCGCTGGCCTGGGCAATATGCCAGAAACAATTCCACCGGAACATCTGGGCAAACCCGGCTATGAAGCGCGGCTCAACAACCGCGTGGTAACCATTGCTGACCAGCTACGCGTTGGTGGCTATCGCACCTATCTGACGGGGAAATGGCATCTGGGGCACACGCCCGATACCGTGCCGACAGCGCGCGGCTATGATCGTGCGCTTGCACTCGCGCAATCGGGCGCGGATAATTTTGAAGATAAACCCAATCTGCTGATTTACGACAAGACCGATTGGAGTGAGGATGGGAAGCCTGCAAAGCTGCCGAAGCGCTTCTATTCATCAACGCTGATTATCGACAGGATGATCAGCTATATCGACAGCGGCAAGGCCAGCGGAAAACCATTTCTGGCATCCGTCAATTTCATCGCCAACCATATTCCGGTGCAGGCACGCGATGCGGATATTGCAGCTTATGCCGGGCGCTACAATGCTGGCTGGACTGCATTGCGCAACCAACGCCGCGCCGCCGCAATTGCCAAAGGCGTAATGCCCGCTGGTGTTGCGATGGTAAGCATGGACACCAGTGGTGACTGGTCGATATTGTCGGCACAGCAGCGCCGGCAACGTGCGGGGGCGATGGCCGCTTATGCGGGCATGGGCACAGCGATGGATCGCGAAATCGGCCGATTGGTCGCGCATCTAAAGGCCATCGGCGCATATGAAAATACCATCTTTGTGTTTTTGTCTGACAATGGCGCGGAAGCCACTGATCCCATGAACATGGGCGCATTCACGCGCTGGAACGCCAATCAACTCTATGATCAAAGCATCGCCCAACAGGGACGCCCGGGCTCGCTGACCGCACAAGGTGCAGGCTTTGCAAGCGCATCGGTCTCGCCGCTGCGTGGATACAAGTTTACGGCGAGCGAAGGTGGCTTGCGTGTTCCGATGATCCTTGCCTGGCCAGGCAACCCTGCGATCAAGGGCGGCAGCGTTGCAACAGGCTTTGCCCATGTCACCGATATGTCGCTGACCTTGCTAAAGCTTGTCGGGGTCACGCCGCAGCAAGGCAGTTTTGCCGGCCGCCGCGTCGAACCAATGATCGGGATGGACCTATCACCTATGCTCACCGGGGCTGCATCCTCGGTCCATGCGGCAGACAAGCCCTTGGGGTATGAATTGTCCGGCAATGCGGTGTTATTCAAAGGCGATTATAAGCTTGTCAAAAACCTGCCGCCCTACGGAGATGGCCGCTGGCGGCTTTACAACATCGCAACCGACCCCGGAGAGGCCAATGATCTGTCGGGTTCAGCCCCCGACCGTTTTGTTGCGATGCAACAGGATTATGCCGCCTTTGCCAAGGCAAATAAAGTGTTGCCGATGCCCGAAGGTTATACCGCGCCCAAACAGATTTTCGCCAACGCATTGCGCACTTTGCTGATCCCGCGACTATTTGCGCTTTGGCCGGCGGGTGTCCTATTATTGATAGCAACAGCCGCCGCAATCTGGTGGCGCAGACGGCGGCGGGGGTTCGCAAGACCTTCACGGCTATAGTATTTTTAGGATGCAGTCGATAAAGCCTTGCGGATCATTTTCCTGAATGAAGTGACCACCCTTCAACGTGCAATGCGGCTGACCCAATGTGCCAGGAACGCGGCCAATGAACCTGCTCTCGCCGCCGCGCGTCACGGGATCGCCATCGCTGAAGCAGCATAGGAACGGCTTGTCCCATTGCTCAAATACTTGCCAGGCCCGCTTCTGATCGGGGATCGCGACATTATTTTCAAACGGAACGAAGCTAGGGAATATCCGCGCCCCGGCTTTGTAGCGGCTGTCTGGGAACGGCGCGTCATAAGCTGCAATCTCGGCAGCGCTCAGCGCGCGCTTCGCCCCAGCGTTGACGATTTTGCCGATTGGAAAGAACGGGCTCCATTGGGAAAAGGCGCGCCAAATGGCAAAAGCGCGCGGTGCCGGGCCGCCTTCGGGTAAGCCGCCATTGGACAAAACGACGCCGGCAAAACGATCGGGCATTTCCGCGACAAGGCGCAGGCCGATCAGCGACCCCCAATCCTGACAGACAAGCGTCATGTTATTCAGGTCAAGCGCCTCAATCCACTGACGCATCCAGCCAACATGGCGTGCATAGCTATAGTCTGTTTTTTGAGTTGGCTTGTCCGATTTGCCAAAGCCAATCAGGTCAGGCGCGACAACGCGAAAGCCTGCCGCGACGACTGGACCGATCATATGGCGATAGAGGTAGCTCCAGCTTGGCTCGCCATGCATCATCAGCACAACCGGCGCATCGCGCGGCCCTTCATCCACATAATGCACGCGCAATGCTGTGCCGTCGGAGGGATCGGCAATCTCCACATAATTTGGCGCAAAGGGAAAATCGTGGATATCGGCAAAGGCGCTATCGGGTGTGCGTAGGACTTTCAAAAGTTAACCCCTAAAATAAATTATATTGACACTTTAAGTGCCATATTATGAATGGCGGGTCAAGAAGTCGGCCCCACCTTCTTCGTATCCACCAGCCTAAACCCGATATGGTCGGTCCCTAGCCCGCGTTCCTGGAACTGACGCGCGGCGGGGCGATAGCGCGCGCAATAATTGGCGGCGCAGAGATAGGAGCCACCTTTTATGATGTTAACCGGCTCGCTGGCGTCGGCGCGCGCTCCGCTGGCGCTCGTCCATTCCCACACATTACCGATCATGTCGTACAGACCAAATCCGTTGGGTTTGAAACAGCCGACTGGCGCGCGACCGACATAGCCGTCCGTGTTCAGGTTTTTCACCGGGAAGACGCCTTGATAATAATTTGCTTGCGGCTGGCCCTTTGCATCAACCGGCTCCGGCAACGCCGCCGCGCCGCCGCGCGCGGCATATTCCCACTGTGCCTCGCTCGGCAATTCTTTCCCCACCCATTGCGCATAAGCCTCCGCATCCTGATAGGCGATCTGGACAACGGGTTCGCGGTCTCGCCCGATTATGCTCTCATTCTGCCCAGAAGGATGCCGCCATTGCGCCCCCGGCACCCAGCGCCACCAACGCGGGTCGGCGTCCGACGGAATGTTAAACACAGCAGAACCCGGAACCAGCATGTCTGGCGGTGCATCGGGCAGCTTGGGTGGGTCGCGCTCGGATATGGTCTTGTAACCAGTCGCTTTTACAAAGGCCGCAAATTCGGCGTTGGTGACTTCATGCGTGTCGATCCAGAAACCCTTGACCATAACGGTCTTTGGCGGGCCCTCCTCCGGATAATGCGGATCGTCACCCATCACGAAACGACCGCCAGCTACCCAAACCATATTGTTGCCCGACGGGCCAGTGCACACCCTTTCGGGCGGCCCGGATGCATCGCTACAGCCCGACAGCATGAGAAGCAGACCAAGAGCAAACCCAAAGCGTTGCATCAATCCTCCGGCATGCCGGCCATAGCATCGCCCAGCAAACGCCGCACGACAGCCTTAGCGTCGTCCACAGGCAGTTCCTGATCATGCCGTAACAGCCGCCATGTCTGGAAACTCAATATGACATTAAGCCCATGGGCACCCGTCACATCGGCCTTTACCGTCGCGGGCAAATATGACCCAATGGTATCAGATTCCAGCCGCAGCATGCGGCGATAGTCCTGCATCAGATAAGGCGACTGGAAACGTTTGAGATTGGCCGAAATCCGATAAGGCAGAATGGTTTCGAAAACCATCGCACGACGGTTCGCGATGTCGAACAGCTTTTCCCGCCAAGTAGCGCCCGTTGGCGGCTGGAGGATGATGGGCATCACCTGCGCCTCAATCACTTCGCCCATTTCGCGGTAAAGCTCATCCATATCGTCAAAGTGTCGGAAAACCGAGCGGAGCCCGACGCCCGCCACCTCCGCAACACGCGCAGCGCTGGGCGCGACATCGCCTTTGCCGACTAGATCGAGCATCGCTGCGACTATCTTTGAGCGGCTAGACCGGCTGCGTTCGCGCCGACCATCGGCCAATGGTGCCTCTGCGCGTGATGTCATTTTGTGCGATATGGTGGTCATGCCGCCATGTTTTGCGGCAAACGGCCGTTGGCGCAAGCGACAAAAGCGATTGCAAATATATTTTGGCACAATTAATGCCAATAAAATTCCGCCGAGTTGCTGTCGGACAAAAAATCGCTGGGCGAGGAAGAAGGTAAGAATGTCAAAAACCGTTTTCATTTTGGCCGCGTCGGCCCTGCTGCTGTCTGCTACAATGCTGTCGGCGCAAAACACTGTGCGCGAAGCTTGCATGCCCGATATCCGTAAATATTGCTCCGCAGAATTGGGCAGCTTTAGCCGGGAAAATGTCCGCGCCTGCCTCATCAAAAATATCAAACAAACGTCGCCCGCCTGTCAAGCAGCGGCAAAGGCGCGACGCGATGCCGAACGCGCCAAAAAGAAAGGCAGTTAGAGCCATGACGATATGGATAATCTGGGGCACGGCGCTGCTCGCTTATGGCGTATTTCGGCTCTGGTATGATAATACGTCCGGCCCGCTGAAACCTGCCGAGATTGATGCGTTTCTGGCACAGGTGGCGGGTCGTTTCGCGGGCACAGGAAATAGCGCGGATGTTATGCGGGCTTTCCTTGAAGCCGATGACGGCCGCGAGTTTGTCATGCTCAATCTGGTCAAGGCGCAGATGGCGCAGGTTGAGGACCCCAAAACGGGGCAAATGGTTCAAGGCTTTGATCTGCTCAAGCGCTATTCGAGACGCTTCATGCCGGTTCTGTTCCGCACGGGCGGCCATCCCGGCATGGTCGGACGCAAGGTCGGCGGCTATATCGACGCTTGGAACACCGAGGCGGATCCCGACTGGACGATCTTTGGCCTGATGCGCTACCGCAGTCGGCGCGATATGATAAAGCTGGTGATGGACCCCCTATTTACCGAAGGCCATCCCGATAAGCTGCTCGGCACGCTTGCGACCTTTTCTTTCCCAACCCAGCGGATGGTGTCCTTTTATGTCAGCCCACGGGTAACTGTCGCGCTGGTTCTTGCTCTGCTCGCGGCGCTGACACATATCCTATGGTTGACGAACGGCGCATGAAGTCCGCGCTACACGCACGGCCAGAGACGCTCTGGAACCGGCGGCTATGGATGCGGCTTGCCACGGTCAACGCGCTCGCATCTGTCATCGCACTTATGTTCTCGGTGCATGTGACGGAAGATGTTTCATCAATCGTTCGGCTTGGCGCCCAAGTTCAGTTCATGCACAGCATGGCCAGCATCGCTTGTGCCACGTTCATGAATATTGGCGCAGAGGCCGCGCGCCGTGCCCCGGCCTTCCTCCTCGGCGGATCGCTTTTGTTTGCGGTGCATCACCATGGCGCAGCCGCAGGCCTTTGGGGGTTGGCCAATGGGTTGATCGTTTTTGCAGCGGTCGTGATGGCCAGTGGCTGGATGATCATGCTGGCGGCTGGACGAAGTATCGATACATGAAGCAGGCAGTTGGGAGACATTGGAGATGCGCAAACTGATATGGATCGGGGCATTAATGCTGTTGATCGGCGCAGGCTATTTGGGTTTTCAGCAGTATAAAATCTATCTGCCCGGCATTATCGGCGAATGGCGCGAACCCATTGCCGAAAACCGCCCCATAGCATGGGCGCAGGGTCCTGCCGTCGCCCCATCTGGCAAACGTCCGCCTAATGTCATCCTGATTGTCGCCGATGATTTGGGCATGAACGACATTTCGCTGTACGGTGGGGGAGTAGCCGGTGGAGCGGTGCCGACCCCCAATATCGATTCGATTGCCAAACAGGGTGTCAGCTTTGCCAATGGCTATGCCGCCAATGCCACCTGTTCGCCTTCGCGTGCAGCTTTGATGACGGGGCGCTATCCGACACGGTTTGGTTTTGAATTTACCTCTATTCCAGCTGCATTTGCTTCGAATCTGGCGCATAATGGTGGAAATTCACCCTATCCGACCATCTATCATGAAGAGCTGAACAAGGACCTGCCGGCCTATGCCGACATGGGGGTGCCCAATGCGGAAATCATGTTGCCCGAGATACTGAAAGCCAAGGGGTATCATAACATCCACATCGGCAAGTGGCATCTGGGTGAAGCAAAGCCATTGCGGCCAACGTCACAGGGTTTTGACGAAAGCCTTGGCATGCGTGCGGGCGGGGATTTGTTTATGGCCGAAGATGACCCTCAGGTCGTCAATGCAAAGCTACCATGGGATCCGATCGACCGCTTTTTATGGGCAAATCTGCCACACGCCGTCTATTGGGGGGATAGCCAGCGCTTTCGTCCCAAAGGCCATTTGACCGATTATTTCACCGACAATGCATTGGCCGCGATTGACGCAAACAAGAACCGGCCCTTCTTCATGTATCTCGCTTATAATGCGCCGCACACACCGTTGCAGGCGCTGAAATCGGATTATGACGCCCTGCCGCAGATCAAGGACCATACCCAGCGCGTCTATGGCGCGATGATGCGCCAGCTTGACCGGCGGATTGGCGATGTGCTGCAAAAACTGAAGGACACAGGCCTCGACAACAATACCCTGGTTATCTTTACCAGCGACAATGGCGGCGCGTGGTACACGGGCATAAAGGACCACAACACACCCTATCGCGGGTATAAAGGCACCTTTTTCGAAGGCGGCATTCACGTGCCGATGCTGATGCGCTGGCCGGGCAGAATCGCGCCGGGGACCGTTCGCAATGATGTGGCGCAGCATCTAGATATGTTTGCAACGATTGCAGCGGCAACTGGCGCAAGCCTGCCCAGTGATCGCAAGATGGACAGCTTCAACCTGCTTGGCACGGGGCCAAAACGCGAAATCACCTTCTGGCGTTCGGGGCATTACCGCGTTGTCCGCGCGGGCGACTGGAAATTGCAGATTTCCAAACGTCCCGAAAAGGCATGGCTGTTCAACCTAGCCACCGACCCAACCGAGCAAGTCAATTTGGCCGCTAAAGACCCTGCGCGCGTGGCGGAACTGCGCAAGTTGATCGAAGCCCAAAATGCCGGACTTCCCAAGCCGCTCTGGCCCGGCTTGCTCGAAGGCGCGATCCGCATTGATGTTCCGCTTAATGCGGTATGGAAGAAGGATCAGGAATATGTCTATTGGGCCAACTGATCGCGCAGTGATGCGAATGAGGGGTTGGGCGCGCCGGTTACCTTCATTCTTAATATGGTTCACGCAGGAGTCGAAGACAGCCAGAGGCCAGCCGCGGAGGGCCAGACGCCAGCCGCGGAGGGCGCAGAATATTGCCCAGCCCGCCGTCCTAAAAACACCGTCATCCCAGCGCAGGCTGGTGCCTATGACGTGTGTCTGGCTAGGCCGACAGGCGTGATAGGCCCCAGCCTGCGCTGGGGCGACGGTGGGAGTAGGAGTGGGTGCCACAAAGCCTCCCCTTCAGGGGCGCGGGGGGATGTAGGGTCAGGACCTAGGCATTCCCGTGATGTTGCGCCGCTGTGGAGGGTCATATTTGGTATACGTATACATGCACATTTGAAGAATGGCGGTGATCGTCAAGCGGTTGACGCTAAACACGAAATAAGGGATAAGACGTAACGGCAGTCCAAGTCGATAATATCTTGTAATCAAATTTCAGCGTGAGGAGATGCGATGCACGGCAATGGCTCGGACAGTGAGATGGCGCTTAAAAAGGCATCCAAGGGTTGTACAATTCTTGTGGTCGACGATGATCCGGCGTGTCTCGATGAATATTGCGATGCGATAGCAAATTTGGGTTACACCGTGATATCCGCCACCAGCGCACCCGACGCATTGAAACAAATCGCGGAATCGCAAGACATCGGCGTTGTCATTACTGACGTTGAAATGCCCACAATGGACGGTATTTCATTATTATCTGAGATTTCTAACCGCTTTTCACTGAACAGACCCATTGTGACCTTGGTGCTGACGGGGCATTCGAGCTTGCAAGTCGCGACCAAGGCAATGCAATCGCAAGCGACAGATATGCTCAGTAAGCCAGTGTCGATTGAGCAATTGGCCGAAGCGCTACGCCGGGCGTCCGCGTATCATTTTGCGATGGCCAACCGGTTCCAGATCACGGCCCTGACCAAGCGGCTTGATCCACCCGTCGTGCGCGACCGCCCCGCAAAATTGAACAGTACGCCAACGGAAGAAGATCTTCAGGCATTCACGCGCATGCTGTTAAAATTCCAGCATAATAAATCGAAATTTTTTGACCCGGCGGTGCTAACCGGTCCGTCGTGGGAAATATTGCTGGATATTGCGGAAGCCACTTTGCGCGGCGAGGCGGTGCCTGCGTCAAGCGCGTCGGCCTCAACACTTGTTCCGCTCAGCACGGCGCTGCGTCACGTCAATAATCTGGTTAATGCCGGTCTCGTCCGACGATGGACTGACCCAACGGACAAGCGCCGCACTTTGCTAGAGCTTGAGCCCCACGCCGTTGCCGCGATGCAGCGTTATTTGGAAACAGCTTGGAAATTGCAGCCGTAAAACGAATGAATAGCACCCCGCATACCAGGAAATCATTTCGCGTCAGGCGGAAATGAGTTGAAGCAAATGCCCGCTTTCCATCGGTTTGTGCAAAAATCTCCATTCCGGTTGGAAAGAGGCCGAATCCGGCACATAGCCGCTCATTAAAATGACCCTGATAGACGGTTGAGCGATGCAGGCATGACGCGCAACCTCGGTGCCATTCTGCCCCGGCATAACAATATCGGTTAGTAAGACATCATATGCATCTTGCTTTAAGGCCATCAAGGCCTCTTCACCCGACCCACATGGTGTCACGGTATAGCCCTCAGCCTCCAACATTTCGACCAACGCCTCAAGTGCATAAGGCTCATCCTCAACCAGCAATATCCTTTGCTTATCCGCTATCTTCGGCGCGTCCCTTTGCGCCGACCCAAAATAGGCTTCTGTCGTTGGAGCAACGTGCTCCGCGATCGGTAGATGCAGATAGACTTTGGTTCCTACCGCTGGCTTAGACTCTAGCCAGACATCGCCGCCCACTTCGACAGCAAAATTACGCACAGAGGGTAGGCCGAGGCCAGTTCCATCGGGCTTTGACGAAAATTGCGGTTCAAACACCCGTGAAAGTAAGGCTTCACTCATGCCAATGCCGGTATCGGCTATCCGGATGGCAACATAAGAACATGGCTCCGCCACATCAGCGTCGCTATCCCGTGTGATTGGACCATTGGCGAGCGCCGTAGAAAGGTCGATTTGACCGCCGCGAGGCATCGCTTCACGGGCGTTAATCAACAAATTGATTAGGCCATTCAATAAATCATTATAACTCGCAACGCACTTGCAATTACCGGCATTTAGATCGACCTTCAGGGTAATGTTTGAACCCACTAAACTATCTAATATCCCGATATTATCCTTGATCACTTCATCTACGGATAGGGGTTGCCGCGTATCGGTTCGCTGAAGCGAAAGGCTCATCAGCGATTGTGTTATGTCCGACCCGCGAGAGGCCATTTCCTGAATGATCTTGGCAGGCTTCCCGATTTTTTCGTCACGACCGAACTGGCGCAACAGACGATCGGAATTTAGCCGGATTATTGACAGCAGGTTGTTGAAATCATGCGCCATATAGCCGGCGACGCGGCTTGTGCGTTCCTAACAATCCGCACTGCGTTGCGTTTCGTGTCGCAAGATTCAATGGCGGTTGCCTGTGATTCTTCCAACATGGCCCTTTGGAGCGCAATTAACATGGTGCTGAGCATCCCTGTATCGGCGAAGCCAAAGTCGCTAAGGTCCATCGAACCATCGGCGAATATTTTCTCCGACAGCGCAAATCGAACGGCGAGCAAACATCCGCCTTCATGGAAAACAGCAGCGCCGCTTAACGGCAGATCACCAACCCGCGAAATCAATTGAACCGGTCGAATCTCAGGGCCCTCACGGAAAAACTGCGCAGTTTCGAAATTCAAAATACTGAAGGCTTCATCGCACGGCATTCCGATACGGACATGTGGCAAGTGCCGTGCAATCCCAGGTCCCAGGGCAGTGATGTTCAAAAATGCGTCGACGTTCAAAAATGCGGGTAGAAGCCCGCCTATCTGCTTTTCGGAAACGGTTAAGCGCACGGGTCAGTCTCTATCCTGATAGCGTATGTCGAATATGACGAATTTTTCTCCCCTACTTAAGACTTCGATGTCGCCGCGCGCATGGAAACGCTCCATTAATCCTTGAAGCAATCCCAGCACAAATGGCTCCAGCCCAACACGTTCGGAACGATATTCCACCACAAGATGCCCCGGATCGTTGCAGAGCGTCGAAAAAGCCGGCAGCCGAGCATCGGGCATGGCAGCCCCCACAGCAAGATGCAGGCGGTCAAGATTCTTTATAAAACTTGCTAAATCCTGACCTGTGAAGTTCATAACAGACGCAAGCGATCCTTGGTCGACATATCGAATCCAATATCGACCGAATTCGATTAGGCACTGGTCCACCGCAAGGTTTAGCCTATCCGCCGCTTCTGTGATGATTCCCAACGTCAGTGCGTCGCCATAGACCTTGCCCGTAAGCAAGTCCATTGGACCTATTTTCAGTTTTTGTTCAAGGGCCAGCCAAGCGTCTTCGCCCAACTCTTCATGGACCATATTCCGCATCGCACGATGAATCATGCCATACATGCAGATGTCCCATTAGGCCTATTCGGGTATTCCATCATTATCATCGTGCTTCTTTAAATCCTGCAAAAGTTCGGTGGCACGGACGACCTGCTCCTCTATACGCATCAACTTAGCTAACAAATATTCCGCGTCCCCGGTTGAATAGCTACCCATTCGTGTCCGAATATTCCCACATGAAAGCCGGATGATGTTCAAGGGCTGCACTATGTCATGCAATATCTTGGCATCTTTTCCATTCATTCTGGTCATAAAGTCGCTGTAACCATATGTCAAAATTTGTGAATTAAAATTTACATCGCAATGGAAAAATAAAATTTTCTGCATCAACCCGACCTTTTAATCCGGGCAGATCCTATAACGGCATCATGCCGCAAGAAATTCTCGCGACAATATCGCAAAATGAATCAGGATTTGGACCAGGGCGGTCTCTGGTTACGATGCGATGGCTAGATCTGTGTAGTCATCCGTCAACAATGTGCGCTGAATCTCCGCTTTAGCTTCCTCTGTCAGCTTGACGAAGACACGGCGCTGATCGACTGGATCATATTCCCGTTCGATGATGTTGCGCTCCGTTAAAATAGCGAGATGCCGCAGCGCAGTCGTCACAGGTGAAAAGGACGCGTGGCAGGCACTTGAAACACTGGTCTGCAGTCCGGAATGCTGGCGCACAAACAAATCGAGCATTATGAACCAAGCAGGGTCAGCGAAAAGATTTGCAACAGACGCCAATCGCGAACGGCGCCTGGTAATCTCGATAAGGTCCGCCGCCTTTTTAACAGCGATAGCGGTGAGGGAGTTGGTCGTCGCTGGCGCGACTGGTTGCACCGGCTCGTCATCGCCTTCTGCATCTACCGCGCGCAACATTTTTTCCAATTGCGCACGCGTAAGTTTAACCGGGACGTCAAAAGTGTGCATTTGATCGATCACATTGGCATGACTTTGTGAATTGAACATATTCCCCCAGCGGCACAAATTTCAGGTAACATTGGTGCCTATGTTTACAATTGGCGCCGTGTTGCCGGATTGTGCAAATTGAATTTGATAAGCGTCGGTGCGACCCGATACTTATATCTCATATTCAAATCGTTACGCCGGGCGCGCATAAATGCACGGCATATCGCCGCCGGAACGGCAGCAAATACCGCCAATATGAAACTATGTTGCAAAACTTAGCTAAAACTGCGGCTTAGAAGATAATTGTAAAAAAACGTAAAATTTTAATGTCCTGAATTTAATGTCCAGAATCGATGTTTCGTTGGCAATTTTTCCATCGACTAACCGCGATTTTTGCGACTCAACCAAGCAGCAGAGGGGCAAGCTTTGCGCGTTGCCAAGCCGCATCACCAAATTGCGACGCATGAAATATCGCGGCACGGCGGTGAAGGCCTGCATCACAATCATGGGTAAAGCCAAAACCACCGTGAAATTGAATCGCCCGGTCTGCGGCAAAGCTATATGTTGCATCCGCCGCCGCCTTTGCCATCCGCACGGCGATTTCGCCAACGCCTTGATCGCTGAAACTATTGGCAGCGCTGTACAAATGCGACCGCGCCTTTTCATATTCGACATAGGCATCGACCGTTGGGTGCTTCAGCGCCTGATATTCACCGATTAATTTTCCAAACTGCTTGCGCGTTTGCAGATAGCTGATGGTATAATCGATCACGCTTTGCGACCCACCGCACATTTCTGCACTTTGCAGCAAGTTTGCGGCCTTCTCGATATGCGACAAAGTCGATGACGTGCGCACGACGTCAAACAATGCTGCGCGCGATACGACCAAGCCATCGAGCGACACTGCAAAGCTGCGTTTGGTTTCGTCTATAATCGCTTCGCGGCGCAGGCGACCCGCAACGTCCTGCGCGGTGAGTAAAACCAGAGCAGGCTTGCCATCCAAGTTCACCGACGCAATGACGATATCGGCGCTCTGTGCCCATGCGACAAAAAGCTTTTGACCAGACAGATGCACTGCGTCACCCTCCAGCTTTGCCGTCGCTATGATATTCTGAAGGTCCCAGTCGCCATGCGCTTCGGACAAAGCCAGCGTGCCGATTGCACCCTCGGCAAGCCGGGGCAGCCATTCGGACATTTGTGCTTCAGTGCCGCCGACAGTGAGCGCCTGCGCGGCCAAGGTCGATGACACCAAAGGCGATGCCATCAGGTGGCGGCCCATTTGTTCAACCACCGGAACCACCTCAGCCAGCGTCAGGCCAACGCCCCCATGCGCCTCGGCTATCGCAATGGCGGTCCAGCCCAAGGCGGCCATTTCGGCCCAAACATCGGCGTCATAGCCCAAATCGCTGTCCATCAGCTTGCGGACGCGGTCGATAGGCGATTTGTCGCGGCAAAAACTCGTGGCCACATCCAAGAGCTCGATCTGTTCTTCGCTATATCCCAGCCCAGCCAATTGCATGTCATTCTCTCCTCACGCTTATGCTGCATCTATGGCGTGAGGGATGGCACAAAATCAAGGCGATTTAACTGGTCAATTAAATTAGCCGCTTATGCTTGCTCCAATATCTTCCGGCCCGGCCGCACTTTCATTTTATGACCCGTCTTGGTGGCGAGTGACACTTCCTTGACCGTCTGCATGAACACCCATTCATTGGTTGCCGCCTGCGGGGTGAGCGACAAATGCATATAGCCACGGTTGGATGCATCGACCCAGCGCAGTTCTTGCTTGTTACCATCCAGCAAACCACGCGCGATGACTGACGGATCAACGCCTTGTGCCGCGTTTTCGAAACCGGGTGACGACACGCTATGGCCGCCGAATTCAACACCCGCAGGTTTGCCGCCCTCTGGCAGATCAAATGCCCAGCCATTATGACTATCGCCCGTTACCACCACCAGGTTCGCATCCGCGCGCTGGGCCGCCGCCAACAATCGCGAACGCGCCGCTGGATATCCGCCCCAATTGTCGAGATTATAAGGCAAGCCGGCCTTGCCCGCCGCAATCCCCTGCCGCACATAATTGCGCGTGCGTTCTGGCGCATTGGCAGGGAACCAATCCATCGCGATTTCCGGCGTGAAGTTATAGCCCATGTTGGTACCCGAACCGAGTACCGCCCATATGGAACGGTTGCGGCCAATCGCGCGCGACAACCACGCCTCTTGTTCGCTGCCCAGCATTGTCATGGAGGCATCGCGCCATGCACCATCACGGTATTCGGAAAGTGCCTTTGCCGGATCACCCGAGCGAAGAAGGTCACCATAGGCATAAGGCTTGGACCGCGCTACCGCGCGGGTGTCGGTGCGATAATAAGTCGCAAGGTCGCCGATTGGATATTCCTTCCACGGCTGTTCACCGACGGGCAACCATTCGCGCCATACCTGCATTGCTGCGTTGCGCCTTGCGCTCCAGTCGCCTTCGTCAACTCCATGGTTTTGCGCGCCGCCTTCCCAACTGTCATTGGCAGTTTCATGATCGTCGGTATTAGCAATCATCGGGAAGTTTGCATGCAACGCCTGCAACTGCTTGTCCGAACGATAGCTGGCATAGCGCAGGCGGTAATCCGCAAGCGTCAGGATTTCATCTGCCGGGAATATCCGCGCGGCAAACTTTGCGCCGCCATCATATCCACCACGGCCATATTCATAGATATAATCGCCCATGTGCAGCACGAGATCAATGTCGTCGCGCGCGGCGGCATGACCATATGCATTAAATTCACCGAAGCCCAGATTGGAGCACGAGAATATCGCGATGTTAAATTTCGTCGCCTTGCCCACGGGCAGGGTCTTGGTGCGACCAACCGACGAAATGCTGCCATCGGGCGCGATGAAGCGGAACCAATGCCATTTGCCGGGCGCAAGATTATCGACGGTGATTTTGACCGTATGGTCGCGCCATGGCCCCGTGACCATCTCGCCGCCGCCCGCAATCTTGATAAAATCCTGGCTTTCGGAAATTTCGACGCGCACTTTTGAAGCGCCGCCCGTCGGGTTCACATAACGTGTCCATAACAGCACCGAGTCCGGTCCCGGCTCACCGCTTGCAACATTATGCGTAAATCCCGTGAGTCCAAGAAGCGTCTGCGCCATCGCAGCGCCGCCCGGCAGCATCAGCCCGCCAAGACCAAATCCAGCGGTCGCCA
>NZ_JAAVVZ010000016.1 GCF_023910635.1 Sphingorhabdus sp.
ACACAAACGCTCGAGATCATCACGACCGTCACCCATGACGAACCCAGCGCAACATCGTCGCAGATCGTGCGCTCGGTCCTCGCTGGCACCGCGACAGGAACCTATTTGGGCAAGGTCGCCGTCGCCCGCGATGCGCAGCTGACCGACAGCGTGCAGTCAGTGAAGGCCATGCTGCTTGACCGCAGCGCGACCGCCAACGCCAAACCCGAGCTTGAAATCTACGCCGACGACGTCAAATGCGCCCATGGTTGTGCGATTGGTGAGTTGGACCCGATGGGGCTGTTCTATCTGCAAGCACGTGGCATTGCGCCAGCGGATGCAAAGAAGTTGATGTTGCAGGCCTTTGTCGCTGGCGTGTTTGAAGGTGCGGCGGATGAAGAGATGCTGACCGAAGCGGCGTTGAAGAAATTGGGGGAATTGGTGTGAGTGAAATCACCGCCATGTCTCCCCTCCCGCAGGCGGGAGGGGCTGGGGGTGGGCATCCGACTTCAGCGTCAGAAAGTTCGCCTGCGGCTCACCCCACCCCTAACCCCTCCCGCCTGCGGGAGGGGAATGTTCGCGACCAATTCCCCGGCCTTGCCAACAACTGGCATTATCTCGACACCGCCGCGACCGCCCAAAAACCGCAGGTCGTGCTCGACGCGATGATGCGGGCTGGCGGCGTTGATTACGCAACCGTGCATCGCGGTGTGTATGCGCGGTCGGCGAATATGACTGTGGCATTCGAAGCGGCGCGGGATCGCGTGGCGCGCTTCATGGGCGCAGCTTCGTCCAATGAAATCGTTTTTGTGCGTGGTGCCACCGAAGGCATTAACTTGGTTGCGCATAGCTGGGGCCCAGCGAACATAAAGGCGGGCGACCGCATCATGCTGAGCCAGTTGGAGCATCACAGCAACATCGTGCCATGGCAGATGCTTGCCGAGAAGGTTGGCGCGCATATCGATGTCTGTCCGTTGACCGCGGACGGCCAAATCGACCTCGACTGGTTAGAGACGCATTTGACGCCAGCGCATAAGATGGTCGCGTTGGCGCATGTGTCGAACGTGCTTGGATCAGTGCTCGACGCGAGACGCGCAGCAGATGCCGCGCATGCGGTTGGTGCAAAATTCTTGCTCGACGGCTGCCAGGCGGCACCGCGGATGCATTTGAACATGGCGGACCTCGCCTGCGATTTCTACGTCATGTCCGGGCATAAATTGTACGGCCCGACGGGTATTGGCGTGCTTTGGGCGCATGCCGATATGCTTGAAGCGATGCCTCCATGGCAAGGCGGCGGCGCGATGATTGACCGGGTGACGTTTGAAAAGACGACCTACGCCCCTGCGCCTTCACGGTTTGAGGCGGGAACGCCGATGATCATTGAAGTCATTGGATTGCACGCCGCTATCGACTTCATCGACAGCTTTGGCCCGGAAGCCATTTTCGCGCATGAAAGCGCGCTGGCCGCGCAGACGCGCGATGCTTTGCGTGCGATCAATTCGATCACTTTATACGGTCCTGAACAATCGGCGGGGATTGTCTCCTTCTCAATGGAGGGCGTGCATCCGCATGACATCGGCACGATATTGGACGAAGAAGATGTCGCCATTCGCGCTGGCCACCATTGTGCGCAGCCGTTGATGGACCATTTGGGCGTGCCGGCCACCGCGCGGGCGAGCTTTGGGATTTACAATGATGAAGATGATGTCGCGGCTTTGGTGCGCGGCCTCGAACGGGTGAAGAGGATTTTTGGATGAACGAGAACATCCGCATACAATTAGTCGATAGCGTAGAAAAACCCCCAAAGGCGCGGGTGGAAAGCGCAACCGATGCGTCCGAACGTAAGAAAGATTATCTGGAAGGCTTCCTTGCGCAAAAGCCAGCCGCGCCCGCACCAAGCGAGCCCGATGGTGATTTGTACGAGGCGGTGATTGCTGCGCTTAAGGAAATATATGACCCCGAAATTCCGGTGAACATTTATGACCTTGGCCTGATTTACAATGTCGAGATCAATGATGGCCATGCTGTCGTGTCGATGACACTGACGACGCCGAATTGCCCTGTTGCAGAATCGATGCCTGGCGAAGTTGAACTGCGCGTTGGCGCGGTGCCCGGCATTGGCGATGCCGAAGTGAATTTGGTGTGGGAGCCAGCATGGAGCCCAGCCAATATGACCGATGAAGCCCGTTTGGAGCTTGGAATGTTATGACCGATGTGAAAACACGTGCACGCCCTGCGGCAGTTATGCTCACCGCGGCATCCGAAGCGCGCATTGCCGAACTGATGTCCAAGGCACCCGAAGGGGCAATTGGCGTGAAGCTTTCCACCCCGCGCCGTGGCTGTTCGGGCCTTGCTTACTCGGTCGATTATGTGACTGAGGCCGTCGCGTTCGACGAAAAGATCGAAACCCCAGGCGGCGTGCTGTATATCGACGGCGGATCCGTCCTTTATCTCGTTGGTTCAATCATGGACTGGGTCGAGGATGAATTTGCCGCAGGCTTTGTGTTCACCAACCCCAATGCGACGGGAAGTTGTGGATGCGGAGAGAGTTTTACCGTTTAGAAGTCGAATTTGAGCCGGAAGGCGATACCCACATCATCGGGTGCGTTTTCAAAGTGCCCCGGTTCCTGCCGCCAGAACAGATTTGACGAGAAATGGCCGCCATATATCGGCACGCCCCATACAAGCTCGCTGGCAATCTCCTGCCCCTTTGGTGCCAGCGAAATCTGGCGGACAGCCAATGTCGTCCCAAGCGTTGCATAATCATACGCCACAGGCAGATTGAGGGCGAGTCCGCCGCGTGTGACGCGCAAGGGCTGCGCAATCCGGAACGCAATGCGATCACCGCGCGTCAACACATGAGCACCCGACAGGTCCAGCGAAAAGGCGTTGCTTTGCAGCGAGCTTCGAGCTGTTAGCGACGCGCCGGCATTGGCGTTGGTCCATCCCTGCCGCCAGCTTGCGCCAAGCGACCAAGCGCCAATCAATGTGACATCAGCCCGGCCATCGACAAACAGGCTGCGTGCGCCATTTTGGCCAATGAAGTTAGCGAACCTTGCGCCAAGCACGGTTGCGTCTTCGCGCATCCAATTTGCACCAAAGGCGAATGACGCTGGACCAATCTTCCGATCCAGCGAGACGCCGACAAAGGCATAAGGATAACGATTGTCTGTGTGGCGCAAAAACGCCGCGCCGCCGCGTTCGAACACAGGTGCATGGCCTGCCTCAACGCTGCCTGTCAGGCCAAAGCGCCCAAGTTGCTGGCGCAACGCAAATGACTGACCGGGTGCACGTTCGAACCCGCCCTCCATGCGCGCATCTGTCGCGGTCAGGAAAGCGCTGCTAGACATGCCCTGCAACGCCGCAACCTGTCCAGCAGCCGCTTGGCGGATGCCAAGGCTAAACCGGGTGTCGCGTGCAATGGCGGCACTCACGCGCCCCGCCAGAATACGCGCTTGGTTTTGCTGCCCATATGACAAAAGCAATGGCGAAAGGCCCACGCTTCCGGCGTTGCTGGCGCTGATGGAAAAGGCAATGTCGGTTGTTCCGCGTGATATGCTGACGGATCGTCCCTGATCCACCAGAGCAGGCGCCAGCCGAAGACGCGCCGGGCTTGCGCTTATCCCTTCGGCAATGTTGATGTCATATGCACGGCCATAGCTGTCCAACACCACCGCATTTGCGGACATGGGGGACAACGCAGCATCACCCATGGCCGCTGATGTTGTGCCGCCATTTCCGCTAAGCGGAACTGCCATAGTTGTGCCTGCAAGCGACGTTTTACCTACAGGTGCAAAGGCGCGGCCAATATCCAATATGCCGCGTCCGTAAATCGCATCCGTGCCAGGTGCCCCGGCGTCACGCGCTGATGACAAGAGCAGATTTACAATCTGTGCGCCCGTGAGATTGGGGAAGGCTTGTGCCAGCAAAGCTGCGGCACCAGATATCTGTGGCGCGGAATAGGACGTGCCATTGAACACCCGCACAGAGGTCCCATCATTCGCAACTAAGCGGTAAATAGCGTCGTTGCGATATTCGCAGCAAATGCCTTGGCCCAGCGCGGACAACACCGCGTTTTGGGCAACCCCCGCCTTGTTGCTGAATTTTGTTATTATATTATTGTCATCAACGGCGGTGGCAATGATGACAAGCCCGTTGCCGTTGGCCAATAATGATTGTGCAAAGGGGCTTGGGCTATTCGGCTCAAAGGCGGGGTCTAATTTATCTCCCTCATTGCCTGCTGATACGACCACCACAACGCCAGCCGATGTTGCACGATTTATCGCGGAACGCAGCGCGCTACTCGCGCCGCCCGCGCCACCGAGCGAAATGTTAATGACGCGTGCTTTATTATCCACGGCACGGTCAACGCCAGTGGCAATTGCAGAATCGAAGAACGAACACCCCGCTTCGTCAACACCCTGGGCCGTCGGGGCGCAGCTTCCCGCTTGATCGGCCCGCAATGCCAATATTGTGGCGTCAAACGCTATACCGTGGATGTCGCGATCATCTTTGGCGGCAGCCAAAACGCGCGAAACGCTTGTGCCATGACCATCGTCGTCGCCAAGCGGCCGGCCCGCGCCCGTTACATCCCCCGACTGCGCATGGATTCGGCCCGCAAATTCGTGGCTATTTGGGTCAATTCCTGAATCAACTATACCAACGGTAACATCGCGGCCACTGGCCCCCGCTTGATAGGCGGTGATCGCCCGATGAAAATCTGGACCATCCGAGCGGAGATATTCCGGGGTTGCAAAACTTATCGTTGGCGGAGGCGGAGGTGGCGGCGCAGGGGGTGGTGCTGGAGGTGCTGGTGGTACGTCCGCTGTAGGAGGAGGCGGCACGGGTGTCGAGCCTACACCCCCTCCGCCGCAAGCAGACAGCGCGAGCGCAAAAATGACAGAGCTGCCGATCGCAAGTTTACGACCAATGCGTGGTTCATGCATAAAAATGCGACTTTCAGCGATTGAATTTACATTTAAGCACTATTCGCCTTAACTTATCCTAACGTCCCCGTTGAGTATAGATGGGTTTCTGGCTAGGTGGCTGGATGCATTTATCTTTCAGTAATATCGACAATTGGATTTTTGATCTAGACCTTACCCTTTATGGGCCAGAGGCGAATATTATGGCGCAAGTTCGGGACCGAATTGCGTTGTATGTTGAACGGTTTTTCAACATCGATTCTGATGCTGCGCATCAAATTCGTCACGCTTATTGGAAGAAATATGGAACCACGCTGGGCGGATTGATGACCGAGCATGCGGTCGACCCGCATGGATATCTTGATTTCGTCCATGATGTGGACATGACCCTATTGCAGCCTGCCGCCGATTTGCGCGACCAGATCGAGGCTTTACCGGGGCGCAAGTTGATTTTCACGAACGCAGATGCGCCTTATGCGCAGCGGGTTCTGACCGCGCGCGGCCTTGATGGCGTGTTTGAGGATATATTCGACATTCACCGGATGCAGCATCTGCCCAAGCCTGCGTCGGCGAGTTATGATAGGCTGTGCACTGAGCTACATATCGATCCGACCCGCGCACTTTTTGTCGAGGATTCGGCCCATAATCTTGGTCCGGCCAAAGCCTTGGGCATGACAACTATTTGGGTGAATCATGACGTCGAAGCTGATAGCGGTTGCGAAGAACCATTTATTGATCATGAGATTGCCGACTTGAGCGGGTGGCTTTGCGCACTCCATGCCATTGAAAGAACTATATGACTGACCAACTTGCCACGATCATTGACGCTGCATGGGATGCACGCGACGGCATTTCCAGCTTTACCCAAGGCGAAGTGCGCGACGCGGTGCAGACGGCCTTGGCTGGCCTAGATGACGGGTCGTTCCGCGTCGCTGAGAAGCTTTCGGGTAGTTGGCAGGTCCACCAGTATTTGAAAAAAGCTGTGCTTTTGTCGTTCCGCCTGAATGACAATATTGTGGTCGATGGTGGAGCGTCCGGTGCGCCTGCTTATGACAAGGTTCCGTCTAAATTCGGCGGTTGGGATGCCGACCGTTTCCGCAATGCAGGTTTCCGCGTCGTGCCCGGGGCCGTGGCCCGACATGGCAGCTATATCGGCAAAAACGTCATCCTGATGCCAAGCTTTGTCAACATTGGCGCGCGCGTGGATGAAGGGACGATGGTCGATACATGGGCTACCGTCGGCAGTTGCGCGCAAATCGGCAAGAATGTGCATTTGTCCGGTGGCGTTGGCATTGGGGGCGTTTTGGAACCACTTCAGGCTGGACCAGTAATCATAGAAGACAATTGCTTCATTGGTGCGCGGTCGGAGGTTGTCGAAGGCGTGATCGTCGAAGAAGGCGCCGTGCTGTCCATGGGCGTGTTCATCAGTTCAACCAGCAAGATTATCGATCGCACGACAGGCGAGATATTCGTTGGCCGCGTCCCCGCTTACTCGGTCGTGGTGCCAGGCTCAATCCCCGGAAAGGCCTTGCCTGACGGCAGCCCTGGACCCAATTTGTCCTGTGCCGTCATCGTCAAACGCGTCGATGCGCAGACCCGTGCAAAGACCGCAATCAACGACCTGTTGAGGGATTAACTCGACGAGCCGAGTTTCTTGTGTGGCAATCGTCTTGCAATTCTGACTGAATCGCTCCATAGCATTTGGGCGGACCGGGCCCCTCTGACGCTCGCTTCTTCGGAAGGAACGTGATGTCGGCCGCATCGGATGTTTCCGGTGCAGTGGTCAGGCGGTCTTCAAATACCCCCGAAATACGCTTGGCCATGCCCGGAACATCCGATTGAACTTAAACTTATGTTCAAAGAGGATGAGCTATGACTTTTTCGTCATTTCGATTGATGCAATATCACCAGAAGATTGACCGCGAATTGCGCGCAGAAATCACCCGGCGTTGGCCAGATGTTTTTCGCGTTCAAAGGCTGAAGCGGCTTAAACTGGCAATCAAGGATCGCCTTGAGAGTCATACAAAAGCGCCATTGCGTCTTAACAAAATCTAACATTTCAAACTTAGCCGCCACGCGGATTGTCGTCCGCGTGGCGCATAGCATTAAGTAAAACAGGAAATATTTCATGGAATTTTTGACGATGGACTGGTTGGGGACACCAGTTTGGTTTTGGCTCGCTTTTCTAAGCATCGTTGTTGCGTTGACAGCCTTTGACCTTGGCATCCTGCACAAGGAGGACAAGGAAATGGGCATCGCCGAAAGCCTGAAGCTGTCCGCTTTTTATATCAGCATTGCCATGCTGTTTGGCCTATGGGTCTGGTTTCAAAAAGGCGCCGACTTCGGCATGAAATATTATACAGGCTTTTTCATCGAAAAGGCGCTGTCGATTGACAATGTCTTCGTCATCAGCCTGATTTTCACCTTCTTTGCGATACCGCGCAAATATCAATATCGCGCGCTTTTGTGGGGCATTATCGCGGTCATTGTGTTGCGCGGCCTCATGATCGCTGCTGGCGCGGCTATTGTGCAGGAATATTATTGGACGCTGTATATCTTCGCGGCCTTCCTCATCGGAACCGGCATCAAGATGCTGTTCACTGGTGATCAGGAAATGGACGTCGCCAAAAACCCGGTCGTCAAATATATCTCGACACATATGCGGGTGACCAAAGAGCTTCATGACGAGAAGTTTTTCGTCAAGGTGCCGGACGAGAAGACCGGCAAGATGGTCCGCGCAGCGACGCCCTTGTTCCTTGCGCTGGTCGTCATCAACCTTGCCGACTTGGTGTTTGCGGTAGACTCGGTGCCAGCGATCTTTGCGATCACCACCGATACCTTCATTGTCTATACGTCGAACATCATGGCCATATTGGGCCTACGTGCGCTGTATTTCGCATTGGCGGCGATGGTTCATCGTTTCCATTATCTGAAATATGCGCTGGCGCTGGTTTTGGTCTTCATTGGGTCCAAGATTTTCGTGTCGGACTTCCTGATGGAAGGCGACAAATTCCCGCCGGTGTTGAGCCTTGGCGTTACCTTTGGCCTTATCTTGGGCGGCATCCTGTTTTCCCTCTGGAAAACCAAGGATGACGGCCATTCACAAGCATCCCATTAAGGAGAAAACAGATGGCGATGAAATCAATATTTCTCTTTGCACCTGCCGAAACAGCTCTGGGGAAGAAAGGGCCAGTGGGTTTTGCCATTAGCCTCGCTAAGGCGTACGGCGCACAGCTGACGATTTTCACAGTTGCGCTCGATGTTACGACGCCTGAACGCCACACAGATACACAGGCGGTGGCATTGGATTTGCGTTCTGCTGCTCAAGCGGCGGGTGTAGAATGTACGTTAATCACCGAACATTCGCATGCCTTGGGCGTCCACGAAGTTGTGGCTGAACATGCGCGATTGCATGACATAAGCGTTATTGGCAGCCAAGAATCGGGGCTTTTGAACGAGCGGATGGTTGCCGAATATCTTATGTTCGAAAGCGGCCGACCAGTGATTGTTGTACCCGAAGCCTATGATGCGCCCTACCAAAATGGGGCATTGGGCATCGCTTGGGATAACACCCCAGCCGCTGCGCGCGCGCTGGGCGATGCCATAACCCTGCTTGGTCCTGAACAAGTGCATTTCATCACCATCGTGGGCGAAAAGCCGCTGCCAACAGACATGGATAACCAGGCACTTGTCCAAGTTGTTGCCCGACGCGGCGTCAAGGCGGACCATATAAACGCTGCGCTGTTCGGACGCACTATTGGGTTAGCGCTACAACAAGAAGCGGTTGCCGCTGGCTCCCACATGCTCATCATGGGCGCCTTTGGGCACTCGCGATTACGCAGTTTTATATTGGGCAGCGCCACAGCGGACATTCTGCAAAGCAGCACGATGCCCACCCTGTTCTCTCACTGAACGCACAAACAGCAGTGGATTAGAAGGCTAACGCCGGTCTTTGGTCGGTGCGTTAAAGTCGGGCGGTTTGTTGGCTATCCAGTCGACAAACCGCCCGATTTCGTCATGCGCCAATAAAGCGCCGACAGTGGCGAAGCGCTTTTCAAGATCGCTGTTGGTGAAATTGGCGTGAATGGTCCGGTGGCAGATCGGGTGCACCGGTTGCCGCTCTTTCCCGCCCCGGCTTTTCGGCACGGGATGATGCCATTCGGTCACATTACCCATTGGGCGCGCGCAGAGCCAGCAGCTCAATTCTGGCTCCGCTGACACTTCGTCCGCTTCGTAATGATCGCGAATTTTGCGCGCCATAATGGCTTTTCCTATACTCTGCTTGGCCAGCGATCAGTTTTTGCTTGGCCCAAGCAAATCGAGCACCGCAGCGGTCGTTGCCTCAATCCCCAGCCGCACGGATGATTCCGGATCAATTTTGAACAAAGGCGAATGGTGGCCAGCCACGGAAGGTCCGCCATTCTTTGCGGCAGCGATCCATTCAGGCTTCGTCCCGCCAACAGCGAAATAATAGCCCGGAATGCCATGTTTCTGATCCACGAAGAAGGCAAAGTCTTCGGCGCCCATTGTCGTCTGGCGGAATGGTGTCACCACATCCTTACCCAAGGCATCGGCAATAGCCCCGTTCAAGCGGCGGGCAAGCGCGCCGTCATTGACCGTGACCGGCGTGCTTTCCGTCACTGTAACAATCGGCAACTTGTCTGCGGGCAAGCCATGTGCCGCGCCAATGCCCTTGGCAACGCGCTCAATGGAGGCAATCAACTGGTCGCGCACCGCCTGATTGTTGGAACGCACCGTTACCTGCAAGTCCGCATATTCGGATATGATATTATGCTTTGTTCCGGCGTGGAAAGCGCCAACGGTAATCACGCCGGGGTCCAATGGTCCCTTTTCGCGGCTGATGATCGATTGAAGGCCGACAACGATCTGCGAGGCAATATAGACCGGGTCGCGGCCCAAATGGGGCGCTGCGCCATGGGTGGCAATGCCGGGAACGCGAATATCAACGCTGTCGGCCGACGAATATTGAATACCTTCTGACGCGGAGATTTTACCGGTCTCAAGCTCTGCTGCGACATGGAAGGCCAATGCATAATCCGGCTTTGGAAAACGGGTGTAGAGCCCGTCTGCTATCATCGCCTTTGCGCCGCCGACGCGTTCTTCGGCAGGTTGAACGATGAACAATACTGTCCCCTTCCAACGATCCTTCATCCGCGCCAACTGGCGCGCTGTACCCACCAATGAGGTGATATGCACATCATGGCCGCACGCGTGCATCACGGGCATTTCAAGGCCATCGATCCCGACCTGTTTCACCGTCGACGCATTGGCAAGACCGGAGCGTTCTTGCACAGGCAGACCGTCCATATCCGCACGGACAAGGACGACTGGTCCATCACCGTTTTTCAACATACCAACGACGCCGGTGCCGCCGACTTTCTCGGTGACGACCATTCCGGGCACGGCGCGCAGTTCCTGCGCCATACGCGCGGCGGTTTTAAATTCGCGGAATGACAATTCAGGGTTGCGATGAAAATGGTCCCACAGGCTCGCCAGCGACTTGTCATAATCCGCCTTAATCGACTCTGCGTAATCTGGCTGCGCGACTGCTGGCGTTACGACCAACGCGCTGGCCAAGAATGCGCCCAAAATAGACCTTTTAATCATCTTACTTCCTCCTGTTATCTAAGTTTTCCGTTATCTATCGCCAACGCTATCATGGACACCGGTCAAAGCAATGCCCAACGGCGGAAAATTCATCGACCATAGTCACGTAGCGGTAAAAGCCCCTGCGTTCGGCAGGGTTGATCCAAAAGCCCGCACGCAGCGAATACGCCTCCCCCACATGGCCGAACCAGCGATGGCCAGCCTTGTCGGTCAACCAATGCACGCCAAGGCCATAGCCGGTAAAATAGCCCTTATCATCATCACCATTTTTGCCGTCAAAGGTCCAGACAGGGCCAATCATCTGCGCGAAACTTTTGCGCGACAATAAAGGTGCGCCATCGCGCAACAGCAATTGACCGATTTTTGCCAGATCGCCCGCCGAAATACGTAATCCGCCCTGCGGGCTGAAAGCCGACCCGTTGCGACCAAGCACATAGAGCTTATCAACGTCACAGCTTCCGTCGCTGGCGGGGTAAACCGCGCATGGGTCAGGCCCGTTCATCGGCGCATCGCGCGCTAGGTCTCCATTGGGTCGCAGCAAAGTGACCGCCTGCGCACGCCGCCCGTCGCTGCACCCGGCACCCCAATTATAGCAGGCATCCAGCCCAAGCGGCGTCAGCACCAGCCGCGCCATCAGCCGGTCAAAGCGTTCACCTGTTGCCCCCTCCATCACCGCCGCGATCAACGGCGAATTTATATTGGCGTAAGAAAAATATGTGCCCGGCGCGTGGTTCAGTTCCCATGCCTTTGGGTCGACAAGCACGGCCTCAAGACTGCCATCAAGCGGCACGATATAATCCACAGAGTCACGTAAACCGCTTTGATGCGATAACAAAACGCGCAAGGTAATTGGTGCATCGGGAAAGGCCGGATTGCGGACACGCCAACCCAGATAGTCATTCACGTCGCGATCGAGATCAAGAGTGCCTTGTTCCCATAACCGCATGACGCCAATGGCGACCACCAGTTTTGAAATCGACGCGACCCGCGCCGGATCATCTATGGTCACTGGCCGCCCGGCAACGCCGGCATCGCCCTCGACTATCGCGGGGGTGATGCTGTCCGATGTGAAATCGACTTTGACCACTGCGGGCCGGATATTGGCCTGGCCAGACAGCGTTTCCGCACCGCCGGTCGTTGCACATCCGGAGGCTATAACCACGGCCAGCGTTGCGCAGACCAACCTTAAGCGGCGCAGATGCATCATGACGCGGGGCAGGCACCCATATATTTGCCCCTTGCCGTGCCCTGCATGGCGACCTTTCCGACCATCGGCAGGCGGACATCTAATGTGCTGTCATAGTTGAATTCGGTTTCGCCCATGACGCCGGCAAGTTCCATGTCCACGCTGCCCATGCTATCCATGCCGCAAGACAATTTCATGCGCACATTTTGTCCGGAAATATCAAACGCCTTGTAAACGCATTTTTCAGCGCCGGTGCCGCCAAAGAAATCCGCACCTGGTTTTTTCGCTTCGGCATCGGTCAGGCAACTTTGGCTGGAGGCGCTTTTCGCCAGTTCGTCCATGATCCGCTGCTTTTCGGCTTTACCCAGCGTCGAAACATTGATGTCCGCAAAAACGAAATTGGTTTCCCAAAGCCCGGGCTTCATCGGAATGAACGCATCATAATCCATTTCGGCCGCGCGCTCTTGGCTGTCGATGATGCCGTTGCCGTCCTTATCCGCGCTGCTGTCGGCGCAAGATGCCAAACCCAGCACGGCCATTGCGGGCAACACCGCCTGTGTCATAATCATCTTCATGCGGGGCAGTCTCCGACGCGCTTTCCTTCGATCTTACCGGTCATCTTGACTGCACCCATCGGCGTGCCGTCAGTGTTCTGTTCAATGCTCATGGTGTAGGTTTCAGCGCTGAATTTGCCATCCATTTTGCTCTTCACAATTATTGGGCCCGCAGGTTTACAGGTCATAGCCATCTTCACACCGGCAGTAGAACGGTCGAGCGCTTCAAAGGTGCAATTGGCCTCCGGCTGCGCGCCAAAAAACTCCATACCGGGCTTGTCGACTTGCGCTTGCGTCAGGCAGCTGCGCTGGGTCACGCCTTGGCCCATTTGCGTCTTGAGGGTTTCCTGCATTGCGGCGGAGGCACCGGGCGCTTCAATTTTATCGAAACTAATTTTTACCTCCCATAGGCCGGGTTTCATCGCCATCGCGCCACCATCTGCCATTTCGGTCGCTGCTTCGGCGTCGCTGATTTTGCCGTCGCCATTGGTGTCGGCACCCTTGTCGGCACAGGCGGATAACGCCAGCGCGGCGGCGCTTAATAGGAAGAATTTATGCATTGAACTATCCTCTCGTCTGTCCTGACCCTTAGTGTCGCCGCATGCCCCAAAAGGCAACAGCGATAAACAATGCCGCTGAAAGGTCACACTAGGTCACATACTCATAAATTGGATTCCCAAAGTGATTGATATCTGATTCAATGCTTTTTCTGGAAGGGAGAAGCTGATGGCACGGTTTGATTTGACAGATTTCGAGTGGTTGGTGATCCAGCCTTTGTTGCCGACCAAGGTGCGTGGCGTGAAGCGGGTTGATGATCGGCGGGTTTTGAACGGGATATTCTGGCGGTTACGCACTGGCGCGCCTTGGGCGGATATTCCGGCGCGATACGGTCCGTATACGACCTGTGTGAACCGGTTCAACCGCTGGCGCAGAGCCGGTGTGTGGAAGCATATATTGGATGCAGTTTCCGTGGCTTACGAAGGCAATATCCAGATGATCGACTCGTCTTCGATCCGGGTTCATCAACATGGAGCCAATGGTAAAAAAAAGACCAGCGATCCCGTTGCATGGGTCACTCGCGTGGCGGCCTGACCACCAAGATACATGCACTGGTCGATGCGATGGGCATGCCGATCATGCTCAAGCTGACCGAAGGGCAAGCCGCCGATGGTCGCAGTGCAGCAGACATGTTCGATACCGTCGGCAAAGGGGATATCCTGCTCGCCGACCGGGCTTATGACTCCGATGCGTTGCGCGCCGAAATGGAGGCGCGCGGTGCCAGGGCCAATATCCGCGCCATGCCGCAACGCGTGATCAAACCGGCATTTAGTCACTTCCTCTATAAGCAACGCAACCTCGTCGAGCGCTTCTTTAATAAACTCAAGCATTTCAGAGCAGTTGCCACGCGATACGATCAAAGAGACGATAATTATCTCGCCTCTGTCCAACTCGCATCAATCCGGATCTGGTTGAGACATAATGAGTCTGTGGCCTAAGGTCTCACCTAAAACGCCTGCTTTTGCCGCGAATAACGCCCGTATAAACCTCGGTTGCGTCTGTATTCATCCCAACGCCTTTACGTCCCTTATTCATGGCGAAGGATAAAACAAATATCTGCCGTGTAGGAAAGTAAATTTGTTGCATCGCGCCGCAATCCTGCCCACGCCTCTTGCCCTTGCTGCGTGCAAAGCACATATAGCGAACATGGCAGAGCTCATCATCCGCCGTGGGCTGGAAGAACCGGACACGGTTGGCACCTTCACCCCGCACCGCCCGGAACGCCCGTCCAAGCTGGAGGGAGGCAGGCCTTTTAAGATCGTGTCGGATTATGCGCCGGCCGGCGACCAGCCGACGGCCATTCGCGAACTTGTCGAAACGGCACTGACGGGGGAAAAGAATCAGGTTCTGTTAGGCGTCACTGGATCGGGTAAGACCTTTACCGTGGCGCAAGTCATTGAAAAATTGCAGCGTCCGGCGCTTATCCTTGCGCCAAACAAGATACTGGCGGCGCAGCTATATGGCGAGTTTAAAAGCTTCTTCCCCGACAATGCAGTGGAATATTTCGTCTCTTATTATGACTATTACCAGCCCGAGGCCTATGTCCCGCGTAGCGACACCTATATCGAAAAGGAATCGAGCGTAAACGAGGCGATTGATCGGATGCGCCATTCGGCGACTCGGTCTTTGCTGGAACGCGACGACGTGATCATTGTCGCTTCGGTGTCATGTATTTACGGCATCGGCTCCGTCGAAACATATTCTGCGATGATTTTCGACCTGAAAAAGGGCGAAAGCGTTGATCAGCGTGAATTGATCCGCAAGCTTGTCGCGCTTCAATATAAGCGCAACGACATGGCCTTTGGCCGTGGTAATTTCCGCGTGCGCGGCGACAATCTCGAAATATTCCCATCGCATTACGAAGATACCGCGTGGCGCGTCAGTTTCTTTGGCGACGAGATTGAGGAGATTGCCGAGTTCGACCCGCTGACCGGCAATACAGGCGCGAAGTTGAACAGCGTGCGCGTTTACGCCAACAGCCATTATGTCACCCCCGGTCCAACGATGAAGCAAGCCAGCGAAGCAATCCGCTTTGAGCTGACTGAGCGGTTGAAGGAGCTTGTTTCCGAGGGCAAATTGCTGGAGGCGCAGCGATTAGAGGAGCGGACCAATTTCGATCTTGAGATGATTGCCGCAACGGGTTCATGTGCTGGCATCGAAAATTATTCGCGCTTTCTAACGGGCCGCTTGCCGGGTGAGCCACCGCCGACCTTGTTTGAATATCTGCCCGACAATGCGCTTTTGTTCGTTGACGAAAGTCACCAGACGGTGCCGCAAATTGGTGCAATGGCCAAAGGCGACCATCGGCGAAAGCTGACCTTGGCCGAATATGGCTTCCGCCTGCCGTCGTGCATCGATAACCGGCCACTGCGTTTCAACGAATGGGACATTATGCGCCCACAAACGGTGTGCGTTTCGGCAACGCCGGGCGGGTGGGAAATGGAGCAATCGGGCGGCGTCTTTGCCGAACAGGTCATTCGTCCAACGGGACTGATCGACCCGCCGGTTGAGATCAAGCCTGTCGAAGACCAAGTGCAGGATTGCATAAACGAATGCCGCAAAACGGCGGAAGCGGGATTCCGCACGTTGGTCACCACGCTGACCAAGCGCATGGCGGAGGACTTGACCGAGTTCATGCACGAAGCGGGGCTGCGCGTGCGATATATGCACAGCGATGTTGAGACTTTGGAGCGCATTGAACTGATCCGCGACCTGCGGCGCGGGGTGTATGACGTGCTGGTGGGTATCAACTTGCTGCGGGAAGGTCTCGATATTCCCGAATGCGCGCTAGTCGCGATATTGGATGCCGACAAAGAAGGTTTCCTGCGCAGCGAAACGTCCTTAATCCAGACGATCGGCCGCGCGGCGCGCAACATTGAAGGCCGCGTGATCCTATATGCCGACCGTATGACCGGCAGCATGGAGCGCGCCATTCGCGAAACCGACCGCCGCCGTGAAAAGCAGCATGCTTACAATATCGAACATGGGATCACCCCGGCCACGATCAAGCGCGACATTCACGACATCGTCGCCGACACGGCCAGCCGCGATTCGGTGCTTGTCGAGATTGACGCCGACGGTGCCAACAACCTCGTCGGGCATAATTTGCGGGCCTATATTGATGATCTGGAAAAGAAGATGCGCGCTGCAGCCGCCGATCTGGAGTTCGAAGAGGCTGGCCGCCTGCGCGACGAAATCAGGTCTTTGGAGGCAAGTGAACTTGGCCTGCCGCACCCGCAGCATGTTGCTGCCCCCAAGGGCCGCGCCACCGAAGGCCAGCCCGGCACACGCAAAATGCGTTATGGCAAAACGCAGCGCAAGTTCGGGAAATAAGCTTTAATTCAGTAACCGCAAAACGGCCGAAAGCCCGGCAAGGCCAAGAACACCAGCGACAAAACTGCGCCACAAGGTCGGTGGCACCCGGCCAAAGGATTTCGCGCCAAGCCAGTTGCCCAGCAGCACCGACGGGAACAGCAACAACGATAACCACAACAGGCGCGCGTTCGCCAATCCAAGGACATAAGCGGATATCGTGCCCGCAATCGCGGTGGCGAAAAACACCAGCATCATGGATGCCCGCGCTTCCTTGGGCGGGATAGGCTGGCGCAGATAAAAGGGCACCACGGGCGGGCCCGGCATCGCGGCAAAACCGGTCAATATGCCCGAGGCGATTCCCGTTAGCGCCGTTTCCTTCGGCCCGGGACGCAGTCCCCCGCGTTGCGGCAGCAGCACGAGCACAAACGCCCCAATCGCGATGGCAGCAATCATCAACCGCGCAACATCTGGGCTGGTATGCATCAACAGCCAAATCCCCAGCGGCGTTGCCAACATGGCAAAAACCGCAATCATCAACGCGCTTTGCCGGTGCGCGTCGGCGTAAATGACTTTCAACCCAACAGGCCCAATCAGCACCTGAAGCAATATGCCGATGACCACTGCCTCACCCGGCTTCACAATCAACCCGAACAAAGGCACAAGAATGATGGCCATGCCAAAGCCAGTCAGCCCACGAATATAGGCCGCGCCAAAAGTCATCGCCGCCAACAGCAATGCTTGCGCTGTGGTAATTCCAATCAGGTCTTGAATGTTCAATGCCCCATGGCGGCATGGTCAGCGGCGGTCATCGGCTTTTGTGCAGCCACGCCGTTTTTGTCGAGCCATGCCTGCATGTCCTTCATCTCGGCTTCTTGCGCGGCGATGACCTTTTGCGCCAGCGCGCGCACTTCGGGGTCCTTGCCATGCTCCAGCGCAACCTTCGCCATGTCAACCGCGCCCTTATGGTGCGGGATCATGCCTTGCATGAAGGCAATATCGGCGTCGGCATTGATATTGCCCATGCCGACATGCATCTTGTCATTGGCCGCAGCATAAGCCTTTTGCGCGGCATTGTAGCTGGCGGTCGCATCTGCTGTTGCCGCTGGGGTTTCGGCGGCTTGTTCCGCCGCGGGTTGCTGACACGCGGCCAAGAAAAATACCCCTGCAAGCGTCAATGATAGTGTTTTCATCACATTCTCCTTGAAAGACGTCTATTGGTTCAACGCAAATCGGGCGGCGTTGCTTCATGCTTGAGCATATCAATCGCCTCTTCGAGCGTCATGATACGCTGGCCATCGGAGCCAAGGCTGCGGATTGCGACCTTGCCCTCTTCTGCCTCACGCATGCCGACCACCAACAAATGCGGCACCTTGGCAACGCTATGTTCGCGCACCTTGTAATTGATTTTTTCGTTGCGTGTATCGGCCTCAACACGAATGCCCGCCGCCTTCAACTTCGCGGTGACATCATGCGCATAGCCATCGGCCTCCGACGTAATCGTCGCGACCACGGCTTGCACAGGCGCGAGCCAGACTGGGAACCGGCCGGCGTAATGCTCGATAAGGATACCGATAAAGCGTTCATAGCTGCCGAAAATCGCGCGGTGCAGCATGACCGGCCGGTGGCGTGCGCCGTCCTCACCAACATAGCTTGCGTCGAGACGCTCGGGCAATACGCGGTCGGATTGAATCGTGCCCACCTGCCACGTCCGGCCAATCGCGTCGGTTAAATGCCATTCCAGCTTTGGCGCGTAGAAGGCACCTTCGCCGGGCAGTTCTTCCCAACCAAATTCGGACGTCGCAAGGCCAGCGCGGACCACGGCATCGCGCAGTTCGTTTTCCGCTTTGTCCCAATCCGCGTCCGAACCGAAGCGTTGTTCAGGACGCAGAGCGAGCTTGATCGAATAGGTAAAACCAAATTCCTTGTAGACCCGATCGGCCAGCGCGCAGAACGCCTGCACCTCTTCGACAATCTGGTCTTCGCGGCAAAAGATGTGCGCGTCATCCTGCGTAAACTGACGCACGCGCATCAGGCCATGCAACGCACCATGCGGTTCGTTGCGGTGGCAACAGCCATTTTCGTAAATGCGCAAGGGTAAGTCGCGATAGGACTTAATACCTTGGCGGAAAATGAGAACATGCGCAGGGCAGTTCATCGGCTTCAACGCCATCCAGTCGGCATCGCCCGAAATCACGGGGCCTTCATCGTCGACATTGGGCACTTCATCAGGGATCACGAACATATTGGCGCGATATTTGCCCCAATGCCCCGATTGCTCCCATTGCCGTGCGTCCATGACTTGCGGCGTTTTGACTTCTTTATAACCAGCGCCGTCAATCGCGCGGCGCATATAGCCTTCAAGTTCGCGCCAGATCAGATAGCCATTGGGATGCCAGAACACCGAACCATGCGCCTCTTGCTGCAAATGAAACAGGTCCATCTCTTGGCCCAGACGGCGATGGTCGCGCTTGGCGGCCTCTTCCAACCGGAGAAGATGCGCGTCCAATTGCTTTTTATTTAGCCAGCCCGTGCCGTATATCCGGCTTAATTGCGGATTATTCTGGTCGCCGCGCCAATAGGCACCCGCCACCCGCGTCAGCTTGAACGCCGCAGGGTCCAACTTACCCGTCGAGGCCAAATGCGGACCACGGCACATGTCCATCCAGTCATTGCCGGACCAATAGACGGACAATTCCTCGCCCTCCGGCAATTCCGCCGCCCACTCTGCCTTGAAACTTTCGCCCGCATTTTGCCAACTCGCAATCAAGGCGTCACGCGCCATGACTTCACGGCGCAGCGGCTTATCGGCGCGGATGATCGCGCGCATGTGTTCTTCTATCGCGGGCAGATCATCCATTGTGAACGGCCCGCGTGTGGCAGGTGCCATGACGTCATAATAAAAACCGTCATCGGTCGATGGGCCAAAGGTGATTTGCGTGCCCGGATACAGCGCCTGCACCGCCTCTGCCAATATATGCGCGAAATCGTGCCGGGCGAGCTCAAGCGCATCCGCCTCGTCGCGGCTGGTCACCAACGCCAACTGGGCATCGGCCTCAATCGGGCGCATGATATCGCGCAATTCGCCATCGACGCGCGCCGCAATCGCTGCCTTGGCTAAACCCGGGCCAATCGCGGCGGCAATGTCCGCAGGGGTAGTCCCGCGCGCGACTTCACGGGCAGTGCCATCGGGAAGGGTAATGCGGATCATCTCGGACATGGAGTATCTTGCTTTCAACTGCGGTTAGAAGCGCCCCTTTGCCAGCCCAGAGGCGAAGTCGCAAGTGCGCTAAGTGTCCCCGAACAAGACCCCTCATCGCAGTAAGCGCGACTAATCGGTCGTCTTCTCGCTTCGATAAGGCACGAATTCGCCAAGGCTGCAAACGCCGCCGGTCATGCCGCTTGTCCGGTCCACCAGACGGATGATGTCGCCTTTGCATTTCTGGCTGCCAAATTGTTCGGACACAATGATGTCATTGTCCCGCGCAAGTCCGCTGCAAGCGGATCGCAAGTTGTTTTGATACACCAAGCGGCCGGATACGCGGTAGAGCAGGATATTGTCGCTAACACGGATGGTGTTGGTGGCGTTAAAGTCGCTGATACAATTTACCGGCTTGCCCGCGACCTTGCCGTTCAGTTCTTTCATCAAGACTGCGCTCTGTTTCTCGGTCAGCGGCTTTGGCGTGCTGTCCACTTGTCCGCACGCAGCGACCAGTGTCAAAGGAAAGGCAAAGAGGGCCAATTTGAGAATGTGCATCGATTTTCTCCAGATCACGCGAGCAGCATAACATATACCCAGCAGGATGAACCACAGATTATCAGACAAATGTCGCAATATGGCGTTTTTCGCCCGGGGTGACGTAAACGACCGCGTTGCCAAGGTCGGTATCCACCGGACAATCGATCACCGCCATCGCCCGCGCGCCACCTTCGGTTTCCAGCAGAGCCGTCGCCGGACCAAAACCGTCCTTGCCCGCCGGTCGCACAAAGCTGCGCACCCGCGCCGTGCCCTGCGGCGCATCATCGAGCGCGCGCGGTGTGGGGGCATAGCCCTTTGCCACGTCGCCGGACCATGGAACGCTGGGCTGCGTTGCGGTGTAAATACCGACCGCTTGCTTTGACATCACGCCGCCATTGGCCGTTAATATGGCGGGCTTGGCCCCATCACGGCGCAGTGCATCGACCATCGCGGCGATATTATACATGGCAAAGCCATTGCCCGGGCCGCCAAAAAAGCTCAGCCCGCCGGTGAGCGTATAATCACCAAGCGCCCGGCCTGCATCCTGCATACTGTCCACTGCCGCGAAGACCGCGCAGGGAAAGCAGCTATAAATGTCGACCGGGCCAAGGTCGGTCACGGCAAGGCCCGCTTGACCCAGCGCCGCAGGAATGGCGAAATCGAGCGCAGCGGAACGATGGATAACGGCACGTTCGGACAAGGGTGGCTCTGCGGCCTCGGCAGCGCCCGCCAGCCACACCCATTTGTCTTGCGGAACACCCAAATCGCGCGCCTTGCCTGCGCTGGTCAGGATGACCGCGCCACCCAGATCGACCGCATCCTGCGCCACATGCCAGCGCCGGTAGATGTCGGTCAGCGGGTAATTGGCATTGTCCCCGCTTTGCAGCGCTTCGGGGGATCGAAAACCGGGGAATTGTGCATGGAGCCGTGTTTCGGCCTTAACGGAGAAAGCGGACCATAAGGCCGCCATCTCGCGGGCATAAGCGGCACCGTCAAGGCCGAGCGCCATCCGCCGCGCATTTTCAATGAGGCTATACGCCAGCGGCATCGAAATGATGCCATGGCGTATTTCGGTGCGGCTTAGAATCGGGAAGCTGGACAGCCGATTGTCGAACGGGGTGTCCGAAGGAAGGCTCCAGTCCAAGGATACCCCCGCCTTACGTGCGCGCTTGGCAGTGCCCGTCGCTTCAGCCGCGACCAACACCGCCATGTCGCAAGTACCGCGCCTTATGTCACCGGCCAGTTCGTTCAACATCGCCTGCGGGCTTTGTCCGCCAACATCGGCATAGATCAGGCGTTTTGCCGTAATCCCACCCGCAGCGCCAAAGGCCTCAGGCGCGTTATCGGGAGAGCCGGTGCCAAGGCTGACGCCGCTATCCTCGAACGTGCGGATGGCGGCGATGGTGTGAATCACGGCGGCAACGGCTTGCGACTGCCCAGTATCGGCGAGTGCCACTTTGATGGCGGCTCCCGCCAGTTCGCGTGGGGCAGGCCATTCGCCAGCGACGGTTTTCCGGCTGGCCTCACCTACGCCGATGATCACTGGCGCGCGCGCGTCAAAATTGCCCATGTTGCTCTCCAGATTATCTCTTAACTGCACGCTTAAATATGCTAGCAGTTGATGCAAGGACTTTGGGAGAGCGCACATGGCGAAATGGCCGAAATTGAAATGGGACACAGAACCAACCGGGCCGTTGAAGGGCATTAAGGTCGTTGACATGGCCACGGTCGTGCTTGGGCCTTATGCCACGGTGCAATTGGCCGATCTGGGCGCCGAGGTTATCAAGATCGAAAATAGCCAGGGCAATACGCCGGGCGACATGATGCGCCATGGCGGCGATTCGCCCACCAAGCAGCATGGGCCGATTTTCACCGCGCTCAACCGCAACAAAAAAGCGATCAACCTCAACATCAAAAAGCCCGAAGACAAAGCCGTTCTTGAGGCATTGTTGGAAGAGGCCGACGTCTTCATCCACAATGTCCGTATGGCTGGCGTCGAGCGACTTGGCTTTGGCTATGAGGCGGTGAAGGCGATCAACCCCAATATCGTCTATGTGCATTGCGCGGGCTTTGGCGCGGGCGGTGCCTATGGCGAGCGGCAGGCATATGACGACCTCATTCAGGCCGCTTCGGGCTTTGCCGCCTTAAGCGAACAGCGCGATGGTGGACGGCCAACTTATTCCCCCAGCCTTGTCGCCGACAAGGTCAGCGGCCTGTTTGCCGCCAACGCCACGATGGCAGCATTGCTTGGCCGCGCGGGCGGACAGGGCGGGCAGTTTGTCCAAGTACCGATGTTTGAATGCTTCACCTGGTTCAACATGGTGGAAAATCTGTGGGGCGAAACCTTCGTCCCCGGCAATGGCCGCATGGGCTACACGCGCTCGGTCAACCCGCGCCGGCGGCCTTATCCGACCAAGGACAGCTTTATTGCCATCGTCCCTTATAATGACCGGCAATGGGCGACATTTTTTGAACTGGGCGGGCGGCCCAATGTCTTCGACGACCCGCGCTTTTCAACCTATCAGGAGCGCACTAAGCACACCGGCGAATTATATGCGTTGATTGAGGAAGTCAGCGCGACGCGGACCACCGCCGAATGGCTTGACCTATTGGCGCAGCATGACATTCCGGCGATGAAATATAACCGCATGGCCGATGTGCTGGCCGATCCGCATTTGGCCGATGTCGGGTTTTTTGAAGAACGAGAATCGCCGGACATCGGCAAATATCGGTCGATGAAGCATCCCGTGCATTATGCCGGGACGCCGGTATCCAATTACGCCCATCCGCCAATGCTGGATGCCGACGGAGATGAGATTAAGGCCGCATTGGGGATGTAATCCCTCTCCCACAGGGAGAGGATAAACCTAAACCAACAACCCGCGCATGATCAGATCAATGGTATGCTCGCGATAGGCATCGCGCATATTCTCGTCGAAATCGTCTTGATTGTAACAATGGCGAAGCACCAACCGTGATGAATAGAAACGGTCGGCTGCGCCTGTTACCGTGAAGTAAAAAAATTGCGGGTCGGTTTTGCGAAACTTACCCGCCTTTACGCCCTGCGTAATCAGCACTTCATAAACGTTAGAAATCGGCTTGAGATACAGTTCCGCAATGCGCGCGGCTTCGGCAGGGGCGCTGTCGCGGACCATGCGCATCAACAGGCGGTTGAGGTAAGGAAAGGCGTGATAGGTGTCGATCACCGCGCCAATATGGACACGCAATTTGTCGGCAGGCGGCATGTCTTTGGCCACCAAAGCACCAAGCCTTTGCACGATATTGCCCATGTCGCGATCAAGCAACGCCAGCATCAGGCCATTTTTATTACCGAAATAATATTTGACCAGGGCACTGTTCAGTCCAGCACGAAGCGACAATTCGGATAGCGAGAGGTCAATCGTATCACCTTCGCGCATGATCTGGCTGGCGGCCTCGATCAATTGATCGCGCGCCGTGTTGCCATCGGATGAATCGCTTGCCAGTCTTGGTCCTGTTGTTGCCATTGGTGCCCGCTCCCCATTTACCTAAGGTTACTTATAAACAGGTTCGTCCCACCATGGGAAGAAGTCAGGCAAGTCTGTGGAAACTTTGTCGGGGTAGACCGGACTGCGTTTCTCCAGAAAGCTGGCGATGCCCTCTTTTGCATCGCCGGACCGCGAACGGCGGTAAATTGCCCGGCTGTCAATGGCATGCGCGGCCATCGGGTGGTCCGCAGCAGACAGCCGCCACAACATGGCGCGCGTCAGGGCAATGGATACCGGCGCAGTATTATCCGCTATCTCACGCGCCAGCACCCGCGCCGCTTCCATCAATTCGGTCGGCGCATGGACAGAGCGGACGAGGCCGCCATTCAACGCCTCGACGGCATCGAACACCCGACCCGTCATGCACCATTCCAACGCCTGTTGCATGCCAACCAAGCGCGGCAGGAACCAGCTAGAGGCCGCCTCTGGCACAATCCCGCGCCGCGCAAAGACAAAGCCGAAGCGCGCAGTGTCGCTCGCCAAACGGAAATCCATCGGCAATTGCATCGTTGCGCCAATGCCCACCGCCGCGCCGTTGATTGCGCCAATGACAGGCTTTTTGCACTGGAATATCCGCAACGTTAGCCGACCGCCGGAATCGCGCACGCGTTCGTCCGAAAGCGATTCGACCTGTGATCGGCTGGCGAACACATCGCCGCCCGCGTCCGGTGTAAGGTCCGCGCCCGCACAAAAGGCACGTTCACCTGCCCCCGTTACAATGACCGCACGCACAGCATCATCAGCGTCCACCAAATCAAACGCCGCGCACATCTCGCGCATCATCACATTGGTGAATGCATTCATCTTTTCGGGACGATGCATGGTGATGGTCGCGATGCCGTCGGCGACAGCATATTGGATTTGGGTGAATTCGGTCATGGCAATTGGCCTCGCAATGAAAACGAAGCCCTGAGCAGCGGTCGCATAACAGATGCGCCAGTCAAAAGGCGTTGCGCTAACAACTCAGGGCTTGGGGTTATTTTTCATGGATAAGTGGCGTTTAGCGGGGCGCCATGCGGATCGCACCATCAACGCGCACATCTTCGCCGTTGAAATACCCACATTCGATCATCGTCATCGCAACGTGCGCAAATTCATGCGGGTGGCCAAGGCGCTTCGGGAACGGCACCGATGCAGCAAGGGCGTCTTTTACGGTTTGTGGAGCACCATTCATCAACGGCGTGTTGAAAATGCCCGGCAGGATGGTGTTGATGCGAATGCCTTCGCTCATCAAATCGCGCGCGATTGGCAAGGTCATACCGACAATGCCGCCCTTGGATGCGGAATAGGCCGCTTGCCCCATCTGGCCGTCCTCAGCCGCCACCGACGCGGTGTTGACCATCGCGCCACGTTCACCATCTTCCATCGGCTCCAGTGTCAACATGCCCGCTGCCGACTTGGCGATGCAGCGGAACGTGCCAACAAGGTTGATCTGAATGATGCGGTCAAAGGCATCGAGCGGGAAATGCTTGATCGATCCGTCTTCCTTCGAACGGCTGGCGGTCTTAGCCGCGTTGCCCGTTCCAGCGCAATTTACCAAGATACGTTCCTGACCATGGCCTGCGCGTGCCTTAGCAAAGCCAGCATCAACGCTTTCGTCGCTGGTGACATTTACGTTGCAAAACACGCCGCCAATTTCAGCGGCAAGCGCTTCGCCCTTGTCGGCTTGCAAGTCGAAAATCGCGACCCGCACACCCTTTGCCGCGAGCGCCCGTGCGGTTGCTTCGCCAAGTCCCGATGCGCCGCCAGTGACGACGGCTGCGACTGTTGAATCCAATTTCATGTAAATTCCTTTTCCAAATACCGTAGTGCTGAGCTGCGTCGAAGCGCGTTTAACCGATAAGCGCCCTTCGACAGGTTCAGGGCTACGGTGAAGTTTATCTGGTCGCGAGTTAAACCCGTTCAATAATCGTGACATTGGCCTGACCGCCGCCTTCGCACATTGTTTGCAGGCCATAGCGCCCGCCACGTGCTTCCAGCGCATTCAGTAATGTTGCCATCAACTTCGTTCCCGACGCACCAAGCGGATGGCCAAGTGCAATTGCGCCGCCATGAACATTTATCTTCGAACGATCGCCGCCTATGTGCTTGAGCCAAGCCAAAGGCACCGGTGCAAAGGCTTCATTGACCTCATACAAGTCAATGTCGGATATTTTCATGCCCGAACGCTGAAACGCGCGGTCGGTTGCGAACAATGGTTCTTCCAACATGATGACGGGGTCACCCGCCGTCACCGTCAGGTTGACGATCCGCGCGCGCGGGGTCAGGCCATGTTCTTTCAACGCCTTTTCCGATACGATCAGAACCGCGGATGCGCCGTCGCAGATCTGGCTGGCGTTGGCGGCGGTAATACTCCCGCCTTCCTGAAGCAACTTCACGCCGGACAGGCTTTCAAAGGTCGCGTCATAGCGGATGCCTTCGTCTTTATTGTGGACGAACTTGCCCTCTGGCGTATCGACTTCCACGCCGACAATTTCATTGGCAAATGCACCGCTTTGCGAGGCCGCAATCGCCTTTTGATGCGATTCTAACGCGAACTGGTCGAGGTCTTCGCGGGTAAAGCCATATTTTTTGACCAGCATTTCAGCGCCCATAAACTGGCTGAACATGATGCCGGGATAGGCTTCTTCCAAACGCGGGCTTTTGTACGTGCCCATGCCTTCTTTTTTGAACAGCATGGATGTCGAGCCCATCGGCACGCGCGTCATGCTTTCGATACCAGCGGCAAGCACAATGTCCTGCGTGCCTGACATGACGCCTTGGGCGGCAAACATCATCGACTGCTGTGATGATCCGCACTGGCGGTCAATGCTAACCGAAGGGATCGAATTTGGCAGGCGCGACGCAAGCACGATGTTGCGACCAACGTCGCCCGCTTGCTCGCCACCCTGCATGACGCATCCCATGATAACGTCTTCAATCGCCGCAGGGTCAAAATCATTACGGTCGGCAATAGAATCAAGAACCGCAGCGCCCAAATCCACCGGATGCACACCGGCAAGCTTGCCGCCACGACGGCCACCTGCGGTACGAACCGCATCCACAATATAGGCGTCTGCCATAGTCACTCTCCTGTTGTTCGAAATTTAATCAAACGATTAAACTTTGAAGGGGGAGAGTCAAGTTCGGATTATTCTCCCCATCGACTTGCGATGGGGAGGTGGCGCACTTACGCAAAGCGGAAGTGTGACGGAGGGGACTTTGGCGTTAAAGGCCCGTCCACCACCCTTCGGGTGGTCCCCCTCCCCATCGCAAGTCGATGGAGAGGATTTGGGTTTAAGCCGCCTCGCGCGCTATCGTGATCACTTGTGGATAGGTAAACTCAAGCAAGCCTTCCTCACCCAATTCCGCGCCAAAGCCTGACTGCTTATGCCCGGCAAAAGGCGCGTTGGGGGCGAGATGCATGGACTCGTTAATCCAGACAGTTCCTGTCTCCAATTGCTCGGCAACTTCGACCGCAGCATCCGGGTTGCTGGTCCAGATAGATCCGGCAAGTCCGTAATCCGACGCGTTGGCGCGGCTGATGACTTCATTAATCGTTGAAAATTTCATCAACGGCATCACGGGGCCAAACTGTTCCTCGGCAACAATCCGCGCATCTTCGGGCGGGTTATCAAGCACGGTGACAGGCACAAAATAGCCAGGGATAGATGGGTCATGATCGCCGCCGGCGAGGAATTTATAGCCCTTGTCCTTCGCGTCCTGAATAAGCTCCAAAACGCGCTTATATTGTGGCTTGTTCTGAATAGGACCAATGGCGGTGCCCTGTTCGGCGCCATCGCCAACCTTGACTGCCTTGGCATAGGCCGCAATCGCGCCCGACAATTCGTCATAGATATCTTCGTGAATGTAGATACGCTTGGCTGCGATGCAGACTTGGCCCGCATTGTAGAAGCTCGCCCAAAACAGCTTTTCCGCGACCTTGCCCACATCGGCATCAGGCAGAACGATTGCGGCGTCATTACCGCCCAATTCAAGCGTGATGCGCTTCAGATCCTTCGATGCCGATTCCATGACGCGTTTGCCCGTGGCGGTCGAGCCGGTGAAGGTGATCTTGTCAATGTCAGGGTGCGACGTCAGCAATGGTCCAAGCGCATCACCGCCCGTGATGATGTTGAGCACGCCCGGCGGGAATATGCCCGCCACCAGTTCAGCCAAACGCAAAGTCGCCAGCGGCGTGAAAGGCGATGGTTTTAGCACCATCGTGCAACCCGACAACAACGCAGGCACAATCTTCTGAATCGCCATCAACACCGGGAAGTTCCACGGCACGATGCCGCCAACCACGCCAACGGGAACGCGGCGGGTGCGACTGAGGCGCTTGTCGCTGTCTTCGGTAATTTTCTCTTCCAAATTCAGCATTGGCAAAGCGCGCGTCATGCCAACGCAGCCAGCGATTTCACTGCCCGCCTGCATATGCGGCTTGCCCTGTTCGGCGGTGAGCAAGCGCATCAGTTCGTCGCTGTTCGTCTTGATCACGTCGGCCATTTTGGCAAACAAGGCGCGGCGCTCTTCTACGCTCGTTTTCTTCCAGGTCTGAAATGCAGCGCGCGCAGCGGCAACCGCCTTGTCGAGATCGGCCTGTCCGCAATCGGGCACTTGGCCAATGACCTGCTCTGTCGCTGGGTTTACAACATCAATCCACTGGCCATTATCCACCAGTTCGCCGTTGATCAGATTTTTATATTGGGTGGTCATTGTCTATCTCCTGATGAGTCTTTGGCGTTATAGCCTTAATCTGACACTTTGTCCTGCTTCGCCCAATATTCATCGCGCAGCAGGCGTTTGTATAATTTTCCGGTATCATGGCGGGGAAGCTCTTCGCGAAAATCAATGCGGCGCGGGATCTTGATACCCGACAATTTTTCACGTGCGTAGGCGGTGAGTTCGTCGCGCAAATCATCTCCCGCGTCGGCCATATCGAGCGGCTGCACCACGGCAATCACCTCTTCCCCCATTTCGTCATGCGGGCCACCGATGACGGCGACGTCGCGCACGCGGGGATGCGTGACCAAGTGGTTTTCGATCTCTTGCGGATAGATGTTTACCCCGCCCGAAATGATCATGAAGCTTTTGCGGTCGGTGAGGTATAAATAACCTTCCTCATCCAACCGCCCCACATCACCAAGCGTGGTCCAGCCATGTTTGTTGGTCGCGCCCTTGGTTTTATCAGGATCATTATGATAGCTGAAAGACGCCGCACTTTCGAAGAACACGGTGCCTTCCTGGCCCACGGGAACATCATCCCCGTCTTCGTCGCATATATGCATGACCGCGTTCAATGGCCGTCCAACCGAGCCCTTGTGTGTCAGCCACTCCTCGCTGGAGATGAAGGTTATTCCCTGTCCCTCGGTCCCAGCATAATATTCGCGTAATACCGGACCCCACCAGTCAATCATCGCCTCCTTAATGGGAACGGGACATGGCGCGGCGGCATGGACCGCTGTTTCCAAGCTGGAAACATCATATTTGGCGCGTAGTTCTGCGGGCAGCTTAAGCATACGTGCAAAGTGCGTTGGCACCCATTGGCTGGCGGTTATCTTGTATGTCTCGATAGCCGCGAGCGCCGCTTCGGGGTCGAATTTCTCCATCACCACCACTGTGCCGCCAAGGCGATGCACCGCCGTACACCAGCGCAACGGCGCAGCATGATAAAGCGGCGCTGGCGACAAATAAATGCTGTCGCCCGAAAATTTGAACGCCATCATGGCAAGGCCCGCCAACACATTGGGGGCCGCAATATTGGCGTCTTCGGGCAGCGGAAAGCGAATGCCCTTCGGTTGTCCCGTCGTGCCCGAACTGTACAACATGTCGGTGCCTGCGCGCTCATCGGCCACCGGCGTGATCGGCATCTTGGCTACCGCATCAGCGTAATTTTCCCAGCCGGCATGTGCGCCGCCGAGGATGAAACGCGTCACCGGGCTTTCAATCTGGTCCAGCGCCGCGCCCAAATAAGGCGAGGCAAAAAGCGCCTTCGACCCGCTGTCCTTCAGGATATAGTCGATTTCGGGGGCCGTAAGCCGACAACTAATCGCGACATAGATCAGCCCCGCCCGTTGCGCGCCCCAGACAAGATCGAAAAATTCGGCACGGTTTTCGAGGCAAATTGCCACCGTATCGCCATGCTGAAGCCCAAGCGACCGGAACAAATGGGCACACTGGTTGGAACGTTCATCCAATTGCTTGTATGTAATGGTCTCGCCCGAACCCGCCATGATGACAGCTGGTTTGTCGGGGTTGGCTAAAGCGTGGACAACAGGATGGCCCATGTTACGCCCCCTGCCAGTTTGGTTTGCGTTTCTCGGCAAAGGCCAACGCGCCTTCGCGTGAATCTTTCGACGCAAAAACAGGTGCGCAAATCTCGTTCTGTTTCTTCCACATCTCGGTGGAGTTCCAGTCAGGTCGCTCATTGATCACGCGCTTCGTCGCAATCAGTGCCAGCGGACCGTTCGCGGCCACCTTAAAAGCAAGCTCAAGCGCGGCGTCAATGGCGGCGCCGTCGGTCACGCGGTTCACAAAGCCGACCTCATACGCCCGCTGCGCCGAGATAAAATCACCCGTCAGCGCAAGTTCCATCGCCATACGTTTACCGATAATCGACGGCAGCGTCAGCAAGCCTCCTGCGGCCGCGACAAGGCTGCGTTTGACCTCGGGAATGCCAAACTGCGCCTTGTCATTGGCCACGAGCAAGTCGCAAGCAATCGCGATTTCCATGCCGCCTGCAAGGGCATAGCCCTCCACTGCGCCAATGAGCGGCTTGGCCGGTGGAGATTCGATAAAGCCCGCAAAACCCTTGCCCTTGATGCTGGGCAGCTCACCGCGCAGAAACGCCTTCAGGTCCATGCCAGAGCAGAAAGTCCCGCCCGCGCCAGTGATAATGCCCGCGTTGAGGCTTTTATCGCTATCCAACTGCTCCATGGCCGCAGCAATACCTTGCGCGACCGCCTGGTTGACCGCGTTCTTCGCCTCGGGCCGGTTGATCGTGATGATCAGGACGCCATCTTGGGCTTGGGTTAGGACTTCGGACATAATCACTCCTCAATAAATCGCAGCCTTGAGCCGTCAGCGCATAGCGCTGACGAAGGGTCGAAGGGCGCTTCACCGCATGTGCGGCGTTCGAACGACAGACACCCTTCGACGGACGCAGTTGTTTAGCAACTGCTGCTCAGGGTTTCGGCCCATAGTCACAGTCACCGTCCCTTGGGCAGGCCAAGCACATGTTCGCCGATGATATTCTTCTGAATCTGGCTCGTGCCGCCGCCAATCGTGGCCGAAAAGCTGTTCAAATAGGACCGATGCCAATAGCCGTCATCGACCGCGTTTTCATCGCCAACATAATAGCCAGCGCGTGCGCCCTGAAACTGCAACGAGAACTCAGTCAATTCCCGCACCAATTCGGTCCGCGCCAGCTTGTTCATCAACGCAAGCCCCATCGGGCGATCACTGGTGAGCGGCGCCATGCGGCGGCGTTGGTTGTTCAGGTTCAGCGCCTGAATCTCGATCATATAATCGACCAGCCTGTCGCGCATCACGGGATCATCCAGCACTGGCTTGCCACCGCGCTTGGCCGAACGTGCCATATCGACGACGCCCATCACGTCCATTTCTTTGACGAAATAGCCGCCAACCGGATTAACCTTTGCGCCGCGTTCATATTCCAGCGTCTTCATCGCGACCATCCAGCCCTGGCCCTCTTCGCCGACAAGGCCCGATGCCGGAATGCGTGCATCGGTGAAAAAGCATTGGGTGAAGCCATATTCGCCGGTGAGTTTCTTCAACCGCCGCGTTTCAACGCCAGGAATTTTCATAGGTGCAAGGAAGAAGGAAAGCCCTGCATATTTGCTTGGTCCGTCATTCGATGTCCGCGCGAGCAAAATCATATAATCTGCGCGATCGCCCAAGGATGTCCAGATTTTGGAACCATTGATGACATATTCGTCGCCATCCCTGACCGCCTTCGTCTGCGCGCTGCCGAGGTCCGAACCATGCTCCGGCTCGGAAAAGCCCTGACACCAGATTTCTTCTGCGGACAGCATGGGCTTGATGAAGCGGCTTTTGTCCTCCTCACGGCCAATGTCGAGTAACAAGGGCCCCGTCCAGCCATTGGCAATCGCGTTGAGCATGATCGGCGCATCATGGCTTTTCATGATCCGCGTGGCGATCCGCTGATATTCGGGATGCATGCCATAGCCGCCATATTCTGTGGGCCAAGACATGCCGAAATAGCCCGCCTCATACACCTTGCGCTGCCAATTGCGTAGGAAATCAAACTGCTGATCTGTCGACACTTCCATAAAGGTCAAAGGCAGCATGAAACCCGGGTCGCGCAATGTGTTTTCGGCAAACCACGCATCACATTGCTTTTCGAAACGGCTCAGTTCTTCAGGGCTCGGTGTGCTCATGGGACGATTCCTCTCTCCGCAATTAATTGCGCGATTAAATTGAGGATTGCAAGAGCCGTTTGACTGGCCTCAGCCCTTCTTAAATGGCGCCATTTCGCCCAGAAATTCAATCTCGCGTTCCATGGCCACTGTTTCGCGTTCCAGAAAATCGGCAACTGCGGCCCGGAACCCTGCATTGGCGATATAATGCGCCGAATAGGTCGGCACCGCTTCATAACCGCGCGCCAATTTATGTTCGCCTTGTGCGCCAGCCTCAACGCGGGCGAGGCGATGCGCGATGGCATAATCAATCGCCTGATAATAACACAGTTCAAAATGCAAAAATGGCACATCGCGGGTGCAACCCCAATAGCGGCCATAGAGGCAATCGGGTCCGACGAAGTTCAGCGCGCCTGCAATCGGGCGGTCGTCATCAAAGGCCAAAAACAACACGATGCTGTCGCGCATGCTTGTCCCGATGATGTCGAAAAACGCGCGCGTCAAATATGGCGTACCCCATTTGCGCGCGCCAGTATCCTGATAGAATATCCAGAACGCATCCCAATGTTCCGGCGTAATGTCCGCGCCCGAAATCTGTTGTATGCGCACCGCGTCTTGCGCGCCGGCACGTTCCTTGCGGATTGCCTTGCGCTTGCGTGAAGACAGCGCGCCCAGAAAGTCTTCAAAATCCGCATAATCGCGGTTCTGCCAATGAAATTGGGTGCCGACCCGCGTCAGCCATCCCGCCGCGCGAAATTGCTCCAGCTCGGCCTCCTCCACAAAGGTCGCGTGCGCGGACGACAGGCCATTTTGGTCAACCACCGCTTCGGCGGCGCGCAAGATTGGCAACGCCATCGCTGGATCGCGCAATAACAATCGTGGCCCCGGCACGGGCGAGAATGGCGCGGCAATCTGCAACTTGGGGTAATATTGCCCGCCCGCCCGATGAAATGCGTCAGCCCAATGATGGTCGAACACATATTCGCCCTGGCTATGTGTCTTGAGATAGGCCGGAAGCGCTGCCGTCGGAATATCATCCGCATCGCGCATGATGACGGGCGCAGGCGACCAACCTGTGCCCGGACCGACGCTCCCGGATTGCTCCAGCGCCGACAGGAACGCGTGGCCCACAAACGGATTGCCCCGAGGGTTCAGCGCATCCCATTGGTCGGCGGGAATGTCGCTGACCTTGGTTAGAAGTTCGGCGGTGACTTTAGTCATTGATATAGCCGTGAGCGGCTGCCGCATAGCCGCCACGTCCGTTGAAGAGCGGTTAAGGGTTTCGACTGCGACATCTTGCTAACTCCGATACACGATCCCAATCACCCCGTATTAACGCCTCTTTCTTCGCCCTGCTCCAGCCTTTAATCTGCTTTTCCGCAGCCTTTGCGTCATCGCGGGTCTGGAACATGTCGCTCCATATCAACTCTACGGGTCGCCGTTTATAAGTGTAGCCGGGAAATACCCATAGGGTCAGGACCACTTAAATCCACCTTCGCGGCGTCAAAATGGCAAAGATATCGAAGGAAAATGTCCGCCGCAGGCAGTTATTCTGCCTGCAAGGGCATTTTGCTTTGAGATCGAAGCCATTTTGGCGTCCTTCGGATTTGACCCATACTGTCCATTGCCGCGTTGGCAAGCTTGGACTTAGAACCACTAAGCCCTGCGCTTGCCGCCTTGCACTGAACAGTATGGCCTCAAACCGCGAAGGTGGATTTAAGTGGTCCTGACCCTAGCGGATGCTCCGCAAATCGCCTCTCCATGTTATCGGTATGGCCGACATAATAGGTTCCGTCAGCGCATTTGAGTATGTAGCAATAAAACAACCAATCGCCCGTCATCGCTTCGGCCTCATCATTACCGTAGCCCTGAGCAGCGGTCGTGCAGCGACCGCGTCCGTCGAAGGGCGCTTATCCGCCCAATACGGCGCTATGACGAGAAGCGTCCTTCGACTTTCGTCAGCGCTTTTGCGCTGACGGCTCAGGACTACGGTTATTTTTCCACATCAGTGCTTAACTTCGAATTTTCACAACGCAGTCGATTTCGACAGTGGCATTGCGCGGCAAGACTGGGACCGACACCGCAGCCCGCGCATGCTTGCCTGCGTCGCCGAACACTGCTTCCATCAGGTCCGATGCGCCATTGGCGGCTTCGGGTTGATCCGTGAAATCAGCGGTCGAGGCGACGAATACGCCAAGCTTGACGATCCGTTCGACGCGGTCAAGATCTCCGCCCAACGCAGCCTTCATTTGCGCGATGAGCATGACTGCGCATGCTTTGGCCGCAGCCTTTCCGTCTTCAAGACTGCGCGTGTCGCCGACTTTGCCGGTGACAACCTTGCCATCGACAAAGGGCAACTGCCCCGAAATGAACAGCATGCCATTCGCTTCGACAGCGGGCACATAGGATGCGACCGGCGCAGCAGGTGCCGGAAGAGTAATGCCCAGTTCGGCCAATTTTGCTTCAATCATCATACTAGCTTCTCCAACGCGGGCGCTGGTACGTTCGCCACCAGCTTATCCCTAATCCAAACTTCCGCGTCCGCCCAGCATTCCAAACGCGCATGCGCAGACTTCGACGGTTTCACGCGATCCCATAACAATGGTTCACCCACAAAATGCAGACGCCACACATCGGGATGTTGTTCGCCGACCGATTCATGTTGATGCCCCAGATCATCGACGAAAACCGCTACACTCGGCCGATATTCTTCGAGAATTCGTCCAAGCGCCTCACCCTTGCCGCCTTGATTGCAATAGACTGGCGCATCAATACCAACGGCACGCAGTTGCTCTGTGCGCGGCCCCGCCCGGTGGTCGAGCAGGTTGGTCAGGATAACAACATCGGCATGTTCACGCAGGCGGTTGAGGCTGTCTACCGCGCCATGTATCGCCTGTTGCCGGTGCATTTCGGTATCGAAAAAGCCATTGAGCAAATCCCAAACCCGCCCGCGTTCAACGACCGTGCCGTCATGTTTGTGGCGCAGCGCCTCACCCCAATCGCCATGGACAAGGTCGAAATGGATGTGGTGCGCCTCATCGAGCCAATCGCGAAAGGGCACAATCATATGCAGCAACACTTCGTCGCAATCTGAAATCAAAAGTGGCCGGGAACCCATGATACTCATGCTTCTAACGCCTGGCGCGCTTGCACCAATAAAGCAGGTGACACCCCGATGACCGCCGCACAGGCAATCAGGTCAGGCTCATAAGCCTCCAAAAACGACAGGATCGCGGCCTGCGTGCTGCGTTCCATAACGCTGCTGCGCAAGCCCTCTGGCGTGAGGCCAGTGAGCGACAATAATCGCTCCGCCCGTGATTCTTCCATCAACGCCCAAGCTAATGCCTGGAACGCCATAGCCGATGCGTCTAACTTGTCGTTTGTTTCATGCATGGCTTTCGCTTAAGCCATGCCCTGTGCGAACGCAAAGCGGGAAAAGGTCGGTATGCGTAAAAAGGTAATGATCGTTGAGGATAATGAACTCAACCTCAAGCTATTCACCGACCTTTTGCGCGCGCATCAGTTTACGGTGGAGGGCGTCCGCGATGGACGGCTGGCGCTGGAACGCGCGCTAAGCTTTGCACCTGACCTTGTCATCATGGACATTCAATTGCCGCATGTCAGCGGCATCGACTTGATCGAAGCCATGCAGAAAGAAGCCGCGCTGTCGGCTATCCCCGTGCTAGCCGTCACCGCTTATGCGGGCAAAGGCGACGAAGAACGCATCATGGCCGCAGGTGCGCGCGGATATTTGTCGAAGCCGGTGTCAGTGATGAAGTTTTTGGAAGCGGTGCGCGGGATTGTGGGTAGTTATTGAATTTGCTCGCTATATTGCACCCAACAGCTTAACATTTATCATGGCGTTATCATATTATCCCAGCATCGGCGAAATCGTCCTGTGTGACTATCGCGGTTTTATTGAACCCGAAATGATCAAGACGCGACCGGTCGTCGTGGTCTCACCACGTCTTAGACGGCGCGGTAATTTAATCGGTGTTGTGCCATTAAGTACCACTGCCCCCAAGCCCGCCGAAGCTTATCACTGCCTAATCCAATTGGACAATCCTCTTCCAGCGCCTTTCGACAACCCGATCATGTGGGCAAAATGCGACATGTACAGCGTTGTTGCTATGCAACGGCTGGATAGATTCAAGGAAGCAAAGCAGAGACATGGGGGCGCACGTCAGTGGCGTGTGGGTAGGGCCAATACCCTGCAAATCGCCGCTTTGAAAAAGGGGATACTTTGTGGCCTAGGGTTTGATTCATTGACAATTCACCTTTAGTACCTTACTACATAAAGGTACCCGCTCTGCCTTGGCATCGGGCTTGGAGACTGTCGCAAGGCAGCCAGTTTCACAATGGCGATAACAAGCCGGTGAAACTGTAGTGTGTTCAGAAAAGCCGCCCAATGGGCGGCTTTTCTTGTTTAGGCTACCGGACTAATCAAAAAGGGCGCCCGAAGCGCCCTGATCGATACCCTACTATTCAAGCAACGCTTGTGCTTACTTGATTTTGGCTTCCTTGAACTCAACATGCTTGCGCACGACGGGGTCATATTTGCGGAACGTCATCTTTTCGGTGATGTTGCGCGGATTTTTCTTGGTCACGTAGAAAAAGCCCGTGTCAGCGGTGCTGAGCAGCTTGATCTTGATCGTGGCTGGCTTCGCCATGGCCCATTCCTTTTGTTCAAAAAATTTCGTAAAAAACTGCGCAGTAAAAAAGCCGCGCTGTTCACAGATGGGGGCCAATGCGGATTCGCGGGGCTAAAGTCAAGCCAATAAGCGGGCACTGGGGTCGCAGACCGACCAAATTTGCGCCAAAGCGTCATGATTGCGCGCGATTGTTGCAACATTGCGGCATAAGGCACGACCCACGCGCCCCATAGGTTGGAAATCGGTCCCTTCGTTCCCATATCAAGCTTCCCCCCCCAATAAAGGAGAACTGCAATGGCAGCCGGTGATAATAGCAAAAAGGCGTTGGCCGACGCGTTAAATGGCCTATTGGCCGATTATTACGCGTTATATTTGAAAACCAAGAATTTCCACTGGCATGTCACGGGTCCGCATTTCCGAGAATATCATCTGCTGTTTGACGAACAAGCAACAGAGCTGATCGCGACGACTGACCTTGTGGCCGAACGCGTGCGCAAATTGGGTCAGGATACGCTGACCTCAATCGGCTCTATCGCGGCAAAGCAGCGGATCGCGGATCATGATTCGACGACAACCGATGCCGCCCAGATGCTGAAAGAGCTACACGCAGATAATGAGACGCTGATCACAGCGTTAAAGGACGCCAAAGACCTAGCCGACGAAGCAGGGGACAATGCGACCGACGGTTTGCTGGACGATTGGACCGACCAAGCCGAGCAACGCGCTTGGTTCTTAGCCGCGACCATCGGCAAGGCGTAAGGTCCGGATACAAAAAAGGCGGGCGAAGCCTATTGCTGCACCCGCCTTTTTCGATGTCAGAAGTGCGCTTATTCGGAAAGCGTGCTCAGGTTCGTTGCCGAATATTTGCCGCGACGGTCGATTTCGATGTCGAAGGACAAACGGTCGCCTTGGGTCACTTGGCCCATGCCCGAACGCTCAAGCGCCGAAATGTGCACAAATACATCTTCGCCGCCATCATCACGCTGTACAAAACCAAAACCCTTCATGTCGTTGAAGAATTTCACGGTGCCATTGGCCCGTTCACCAGTCGATTCGCGCTGCGGACCGCGTGGAGCCGAATCGCGATCGCCACCACGGAAGCCGCCACGATCATCGCCGCGCGGTGCACGGTCACGATCAAAAGCTGGACGGTCAGGACGCGGTGCGCGTTCACTGACGGCCATTGGCTCACCGTCGATCACGAGATCGGTTGCCGACACCTTGCCACCACGTTCCACAAGTTGAAACTCGAGCGGTTGGCCCTCGGCAAGGCCAGCCAGGCCAGCTTGCTCGACAGCGCTGATGTGAACGAAGACGTCGTCGGGACGACCATCTACCTGAATGAAGCCAAAACCTTTTTGGCCATTGAAAAATTTGACGATTCCCTTGCCAGAACCGATGACTTGAGCCGGCATTGGGGGGCCGCCGGGGCCACGGCGCGGGGCACCAAAGCCACCTCCGCCGCCGCTGTTACTGCCGCCGCTATTACCGCCGCCGCCATATCCACCGCCGCCTGAACGACCGCCACCAAAATCACTTTGATAGGGGGATGGCGCGCGATAGCCATCGTAGCTTTCATCACCGAAACCGTCTCTCTTGTCCCGGCCCTTGCCAGCACGCTTGCGATCAAAACCCATAACTTCTTGCTTGCCTTCTCATCGCCCCAAACCACTATGTTATGCAGTCGAGGGCGACTGTACTGCACGTCACAAGCGCAACCGTTGGTGATTACGCGAGAAACAGCTATATCGTAATAAAATGTGACGCGATAGCAAATATTGTGACAGAAATGCGCCATGCGATATCTGTACTTTCATTTGCCTTGGGCAACACGGTCGGGCAAGGGGCAAGCATGAGCGTATATTTGCATGAAGAAGACCTTCCCGCTGGCGTATTGGCCGAAGGTCCTGTCGCCGTTGACACCGAAACCATGGGGTTGATTACCCCACGCGACCGGCTCTGCCTGTTGCAGATTTCCGATGGTCGCGGGGACGAACATCTGATCCGCTTTGGCCGGGACAGCGACTATTCAGCGCCCAATTTGCGCGCCGTTCTTGCCGACCCTGCACGCCTCAAGCTATTTCATTATGCCCGATTCGATCTGGCCGCGATTTCGCATTATTTGAATGTCGTCGCGACACCATTATTCTGCACGAAAATCGCCTCACGCCTGACCCGGACATATACGGATCGCCATGGTTTGAAAGAATTGGTGAAGGAAATGCTGGCAACCGATATTTCGAAGCAGCAGCAATCCAGCGATTGGGGCGGCCCCATGTTATCCGAAGCGCAAAAGGATTATGCCGCAAGCGATGTACGCTATCTCCACCGCCTGCATGCCGAATTTGTTATCCGCCTTGAACGTGAAGGCCGCACCGCCTTGGCGCAGGCATGTTTTGACTTTCTGCCGCACCGTGCAGACCTTGATCTTGCAGGTTGGCCAGAAATCGACATATTCGGGCACAGTTAAGTTTCGATCTAGTTAGGCATCTATCATGTCAGCACAAGCCGATCTTGAACGCACACAAAGACAGCTTTGGGCAATGCCGGGCGGACGGCATGATCGCCTAATCCGCGCGCTGCGTGTTGTGTTGCCCATCATCATTGGCCTGTTGGTGGCGCTACTGGCATTCAGCCCCTTTACCGGCAAGCAGGAATTAAGCTTCGTTCTAAACAAGGACGAAGTAAGCCTATCGCGTGAGCGGCTGCGCGTTGTCGAGGCATTATACCGCGGCGATGACAGTAAAGGTCGCCCTTTTTCCTTGCGCGCGGGCAGCGCTGTGCAGAAAACATCCGCTGATCCTGTCTTGGACATGACATCCCTGTCGGGCCGGATAATGTTGGATGACGGGCCAGCGTCCATCGTCGCGCAGAGCGGTGTCTATGACCTGAACAAAGAAACGATGCGCGTGAAAGGCCCCTTAGCTGTTGAATCAACGGGCTATGACATGGTCGCCAGCAATGTAGTGCTATCGCTGAAAGATCGTTCAATGCAAAGCTTTGGCCCTGTTAGCGGTCGGACGAAAGTTGGCACCTTCCACGCGGGGCGCCTGCGCGCTGACCTCGACACGCGTATTGTACGTCTGGATGGTGGCGTTCGTTTGCGTATCGACCAGAATGCGATTAAGTGAGCGCGCAATGACTATCCGTTCTCTCTCTTTTGGCCTGTGTGCGGCGATTGCTGGCATGAGCATGCTGTCCACGGCGTCGACGGCGCAAAGCATTCGTAATCATGATAGCAACGCCCCTGTCGATTTTTCAGCCGCTTCTATGGAGTTGCAAGACCGTGCCGACCGCGTGGTGTTGTCTGGCGGCGTGACGGCGATGCAAGCAGGGCTTACGCTGAAAGCAAATCGCGTGACCGCCGCATATTCCGGCAATGACGGCGTTGATGTGAACCGCCTAGACGCCACCGGCGGCGTGATAATAACCAAGGATGACCTGCGCGCCACGAGCAACTCTGCCATTTATGATCTCGACTCAAGCCTGATCACCCTGATCGGCAATGTGAACCTCGTCCAAGGTAGCAACCGTCTCACCGGCGGCCGATTGGTCATTGATCTGAACTCAGGCCGTTCAACCATCAACGGCGGCGCTGCACCAGGCACGACAAATGGCGGTGGCCGAGTCACTGGGACCTTCAGCGTACCACAACGCAAAGATTAAGTGTGAACTGACGCATCATAAACCATGCCAATTGCAAAATGCTTCGCTATTCACTAGCTATCATCCAGAATTTAAAAGCATCATGGCAGGCGACTATTGAATATGGAAAGCATGAAGGCCACCCGACCTGCTGCTGATGCAACTACCGATGCGGGTATGCAATCGGGGCTGGGTGTTGTGTCCATCGCCAAAAGCTATGACAAGCGCGCCGTTCTGACGGATGTTTCACTGTCCGTGGCAAAGGGCGAAGTGGTTGGCCTGCTTGGACCCAATGGCGCGGGCAAGACGACCTGTTTTTACTCGATCATGGGACTGGTTAAACCCGATAGCGGCCGCATTACGCTCGACGGCGCGGATATTACCAAGCTGCCAATGTATCGCCGCGCCATTTTGGGGCTTGGCTATCTGCCGCAGGAAACCTCCATTTTTCGCGGGATGACGGTTGAACAGAATATCAGCGCGGTTCTCGAAATGTCGGAACCCGACGCAGAATCTCGCGGTGAGCGGCTGGAAAAACTGCTGGACGAATTTGGCCTTACCCGTTTGCGTAGCGCGCCTGCGATGGCCTTGTCCGGCGGAGAGCGTCGGCGGTGCGAGATCGCCCGCGCACTGGCCGCGAACCCCTCGATCATGCTGCTTGACGAACCTTTTGCCGGCATTGACCCGATTTCGATCTCTGACATTCGCGATCTTGTGAAGGAACTCAAGACACGTGGAATTGGCGTGCTCATCACTGACCATAATGTCCGCGAAACATTGGATATCGTGGACCGTGCCTGCATCATTTACGGCGGGCAGGTCCTGTTTGCCGGATCACCAGAGGCGCTGGTCGCCGATCCTAATGTCCGTCGCCTGTATCTGGGCGAAAGCTTTGCGATGTGATGTAGGGGAGATGGCGGAAAACTAACTTCATGGCATTAGCTCCGCGCCTCGACCTTCGCCAAAGCCAGTCGCTGGTCATGACGCCGCAGCTGCAGCAAGCGATCAAGCTGTTGGCGCTATCGTCGCTCGAAATCGAAGCCTTCATCGCCGAAGAGATCGAACGCAACCCGGTGCTTGATGCAGGCGGCGGCGATTCCATATCCGACACGCCGCTTAACGAATTGACGCAACCCACAATTGCCGAGAGCAACGAACGCGGCAGTGACGAGATATTAGGCAATGACAGCCACGCCGCCTCCGACGCGCTTGATGTCGATTTCGGTGCAGCGACCTTCCATCATGATGCGCCATCCGACAGCGTGGCGGGTGCGGACGGGATGCTTGGCCTGTCGGGCAGCGCGATGTCCAGTGGCAGTTTTGACGGCGACGGCCCTGATTTCGACAGCTTTGCCGCACGCGACGTTAATTTGCGCGAGCATTTAATGGCGCAGGCAGGTGCAAGCCTTTCGGGTCGTCCGCTTTTTCTGGTGCAGCAGATTATCGAGCACATTGAACCCACAGGTTATGTGGGTGAGGATTTGCTGGCAATGGCGCAAAGGCTTGGGGTGCCCCTTCCGCAAGTAGAAGCCGCGCTGACCGAGCTTCAACGCTTTGACCCGACGGGGGTTGGCGCACGCAATCTTGCCGAGTGCCTTGCGCTTCAGGCCAAGGATGCGGACCGATATGACCCATGCATGGCAAGGCTGATCGACAATCTCGATCTGGTGGCCAAGGGCGCGTTTGACCAATTGAAGCGCATGTGCCGAGTCGATGACGAAGATTTGAGCGATATGTTGATGGAACTGCGCGGCTATGATCCAAAGCCGGGGTGCCGTTTTGACAGCGAAGACGCCATGGCGGTGACACCCGACATCTATGTGACACCACGTGGCGATGGTTGGTCGATTGAATTGAACAGCGCCAACTTACCGCGCTTGTTGATCAACCGAAGCTATGTGGCCGAGCTTGGCCAGGACAAAGCTACCAAGGCGTGGCTCAGCGATTGCATGGCGGATGCCAATTGGCTGATCAAGGCCATGGACCAACGGCAGCGCACGATCGTCAAAGTTGCGACCGAAATCGTGAAGCAGCAAGAAGGGTTTTTCCGGCGCGGTGTTGCGCATTTGCGGCCCTTGACGCTGCGCCAGGTTGCCGATGCTATTGAGATGCATGAATCTACCGTCAGCCGGGTGACGAGTAACAAATATCTGCACTGCGGACGCGGGCTGTTTGACCTCAAATATTTCTTTTCGTCAGGTGTTCAGTCGGCAGATGGCGAAGGCGCATCTGCCGAAGCGGTCAAAAGCCATATCAAATCGCTGATTGAGGCCGAAGGAAGTAAAATCCTATCGGACGATACGTTGGTCGAACTGCTGACGGCAAAGGGCTTTAACATTGCCCGCCGCACGGTCGCCAAATATCGTGAGGCCATGGGTATTGGTTCGTCGGTGCAGCGTCGTCGGCAAAAGAAAATGGGCCGTTAATCAGGCCGCATCGGTGCCGCCGCGCCGCGCTTCGCGTTCTGTCAGTATTTTTTCTGCAAGCATATGATCGCTCAGCTTATCGACATCGATGGCGGCAACGGGGTCGGACATGGGAACCAGCTTTGCGTCTAAACCAAGCCGCTTCCCAGCTCTCTCCATCGCCTGATGCAAGCCAATGGTGCGGGTCAGCGCACGCGTCGCCAAACGCAGGCCAAAATGCAAGAACAGCCGCCACGCCTTTTTGCGGTCCTGCTCGGCATCGGCCCATAAATCGAGTGCGAACGATGACTTCTGGGTCATCAGCGCAAACAGATTGGCACCGGACCAAGCTCCGTCCGAAAAGCGAAGCCAGGTTCGCTGCGCATCCGGAAACTGCTTTAACATGTTTTGGCGTTCAACCATCGCCACCGCAATATCCCCATCCGCATTGCGCACAAATTCGTCGATCATCTCCACAGTCAATAAGGGATGGTCCGCCGTGGTCACCAATAATGGCGCAGAAAACCCCAGGGCCTCGGCCTGCGCTTTAATGCTCCGTGAAATGCTGTTCTGGCTTTCCACCAAAATGGCGCCGCCAGCTGCGTCAACGGCCGGGCGCAGATGTTCTATGTCTTGCGACAATATAACGACCTTACCAATGTGCGGTGACAAATGCAGCGTGCGGACAACATGGCAAATCATCGGCTCGCCGCGGACCGGAACTAAGGCCTTGCGTTCAAGGGCGAAATGCTGGGCAAGCATATCAGGGCCGGGCCGCTGTCCGGCAAGGACGATGCAGGTCCATTGCGCTTGCAAGTTGCTTCTCCTAAACGCGAAAAAATCAGAAGGTTTCGTCAGTCTGTCTGACAGCACCTTGAGGCGGGGCTTGGCCATCAAATATGAATATTGCAATATATGATCTCGACAAAACCATTACGCGCCGTCCGACCTTCACCCGTTTTCTGCTATATTACGCACGGCGGACAGCGCCCTTCCGGCTCGTCGGTCTACCCATATGGATCATGGCCTTAATAGGGTACCGCATTGGTTTATATGGCCGCAAGCCATTGAAACAATTTGGCATAAGCATATTCATGGGACGTAATTTGGACGCTGATATCCTCGCAAAAATGGTCGCAGATTTTGTGTCCGAAGCCGTTTTGACCGACATTCAACCCGGCGCGGCCAAATCTATTGAAAATGACCGAAGCCAAAACCAAAAACTGGTTATCGCTACCGCTGCACCGGCATTTTACGCCAATGAAATTGGCGGGCGCATGGGTTTTGATGCGGTTGTGGCGACCCGGCACAGATTGCGACCAGACGGCAAGACCTGCCACTTCATCGATGGCGAAAATTGCTATGGCCCGGAAAAGTTGAAAATGGTCAGGGCATGGTTTGCCGCTGAGGGGCTAAAGCGCGAAGACTGCCATGTTTCAGTATATTCCGACCACGCCAGCGACGCACCTTTGATGGATTGGGCAGATGCCGCATATCTCGTCAACCCGTCCGGAAAGCTGCGCCTGTTGGCGGCGCAAAAAAATTGGCAAGTGCGGGATTTTTCAAGCGGTAAAGGGCATTGAAGCACGTGCAAAAAATCTGCTTCCTGTTCAACCATGATCAAACGCACCAGATTGCGCATAGTCTGCCAATTGCATTGCAGATGGCCAAAAGCGGCGTTGCCGATGTAACACTGGCCGTTACCAGCATTTTGGTTGAAGCGGAAATCCGCAGGTTGAGCGGCGCGGGGCTAGCAGGCATGAAAATTGTCCGGCTGCAGACCAGATCGACTGTGTCGCAAATGCTCGTGCGTGCATTCGATAGTTTGGTGCCGGCGCGGAAGCTCCTCGTCTACCGTGACAATCTCGATTTTTTTAGGCAGTTTGACGCGCTGGTAGTGTCGGAAAAATCCAGCCTCATCCTGAAATCGCGATATGGATTGGAAGACATAAAGTTCATCCACACGCGGCATGGGGCAGGTGACCGCGCGATTGGGTTCAATGCGCAAAGCGCACAGTTCGACCTCATTTTGGTATCGGGCAAAAAGATCCGCGACCGCCTTGTCTGTGATGCAGGGGTGCCGCCCGAAAAAATCCGTGTCACCGGTTATGCAAAATTCGATATTGTGGTGCCCGAACACAAGCCGCTGTTTGCGCCATCTGATCGCCGGACCATTTTATACAACCCCCACCCTTCGCCGCATCTTTCAAGCTGGTTCAAATTCGGAGCGAATGTTTTGGAGCAATTCTACCAAAGTGACCGCTACAACCTTATTTTTGCGCCGCATGTGATGCTGTTTGCGCGGCGATGGACGGTCACCATCGATAGGCTGTCGATTGCGTCCGCCAAAAAGCCCGATCCCCGATATAATGATGCACCGCATATGTTAATGGATTTGGGCAGCCCGGCCTGCACAGATATGACCTATACCAATGCGGCTGACCTGTATCTGGGCGATGTGAGTAGTCAGGTCTATGAGTTTCTGAATCGCCCACGGCCTTGCTTGTTTTTGGATGCCCATGATACGCCGTGGCAAGGTAACCCAAACTACCGGCACTGGACGACGGGCCCTGTGAAGACAGACGCAAGTGATATTATCGGTGCTGTCGATGCTGCCTTTGCATCACAGGCTTCTTACAGCGATGCGCAGCGTGCCGTATTGGAGGCCAGTTTTTCAGTCACCGCCACGCCTGCATCGGTGCGCGCGGCGACGGCCATTATCGAATATCTGGATGAAGCCATTGGTTGAAGAGGCACCCCAATTGCCCGTATCGGCCCATTCACCACTGCGACGCATCGCCGGGAATATGGGTCGGCTGCTGTCAGGCAAGGCGGCGGCAGGCATCATCAGCCTTGGCTCGATTGCTATCGCGGCGCGAATCCTTGGGGTCGAACAATATGGTGTGCTAAATCTGGTGCACGGCTTTGCGACGCTGATGGGTGGAACCATCGCCTTTTCCGGCTTCCACGGCATGGTGCGCTATGGCGCAGAGGCGCTCAACCGTGGCGCACCTGCACAGTTCCGCAACCTCGTGCTGTTACTGGGACTTGTTGAACTCGGCATGGCCGCAGCCGCCATTGGCGTGGCGATGCTGCTGGTTCCATGGGTTGGGGCATCCTTGGGGTGGAGCCCACAAGCCATTCAATTTGGCGGGCTGTATTGCTTGGCCATTCTCGCCACGGTTCGGGCCACGCCACAAGGTTTGCTTCAGTTGGCCGAGCGCTTTGACTTGATCGGTCTGCACCCGGTCATCATGCCACTGATCCGCTTATTGGGGGCACTTGCCATTTTGTTTACGGGCGGCGGCTTGGCGGCATTTTTGTGGGTGTGGCTCGCCGCAGCGATTGCCGAGGGCCTTTCGATGTGGATATTGTGCTGGATTGGCACGCGCCATCTGGCAATAGGCGCAGATGGGCGGCCGACGCTAAAGGGCACGCGGCGGGACAATCCGGGTATCGTGCGCTTCATTGCGACAACCAACCTCGACCTCACCTTGCGCGACATTGCGCCTAAGGCGACGCCTTTAATCATCGGTTGGATGCTCGGGCCAGCCGCTGCGGGCCTGTATGCCCTCGTGCAAAGGGCGAGCGCCATTCTGATTCAACCCGCACAAATGCTGGGGGAGGCAGCCTATCCGGTCGTAACCCGCCTGTTGATTAGCGGCAATGACCAGGCAGCGGGCAAGGCTGTCCGGCGTTCGGCCATATTCGCAACAGGCGCGGCATTGCTAGCCGCGGCTATCATGTGCCTGTTCGCCGGAAAAGTTCTGGTGCTGCTTGGCGGCGCAAGCTTTGCAGGCGGTGCGTCGTTGCTTATCCTGGTCCTGCTTGGCCGGGCGATGATTGCAGGCATGCCGACTTTATCGGCGGCGCTCACCGCGCAAGGACGACCCTGGATCAGCGCCCGCGCCAATTTGGCCAGCAATGTGGGTATGTTACCGATGCTACCGCTCATGATTTGGTGGTTCGGTCTGAACGGTGCTGGCATACATGGCATATTGCAAAGCCTTGTTCTCCTTAGCTTGTTGATATGGAGTTATAATGGATCGCGCCTTGCACCGGGCATCAGGATGTGATTACGCGGCCACCTACGCGGCAGGGGAAGTAAGATGACGAACGGCGATTTTTTGATCAAGCAGTTGAAAAAGGCTGTTTTTCTGCCATACGCCAAATTGCGGGCAAAGCTTGGCGGCGAAGGCACTGGTTTTAGCCGCTCAAGCTATGGCGTGCTGATGAAAACAAACTGGCGCGACCGGACATTCATTTACTGCCGTTTCGCCGTCTATGGGCACGGCCTGTCCGATTATCTGAAAAGCCTCAAACAGCCTTTCGTCTTCTTAGACATTGGTGCGAACCAAGGCCTGTACAGCCTGATTGCCGGACAGAACCCGCATTGCACCCGCGCGATAGCGCTTGAGCCAGTGCCGGATACATTTGAGCGGCTGAGCCAGAATATCAACGCCAACAACCTTCAAGGCAAAGTCCAAGCGGTGCAAGCCGCCCTATCAAGCCAAGCGGGCACAGCGAAAATCGTCTTTGATGCCGCGCATAGCGGGCTCGCCTCGCTACGTGATGACGGCGCAGAAGGTTTGGACATCAGTACCATCAATATGGAAGCTTTCGATGATCTGCTTGGCGATCCCGAAATGTTGGTCATCAAGGTCGATGTCGAAGGGCATGAAGCCGCGGTGATGGCAGAGCTGGTCAAGTCGCGTTTTCTGTCGCGCATCCAGTCGGTGTTTTACGAAGTCGATGCCAAATGGAGCGATGCCGACAGCTTGCGTGCGATTTTGGAAAGCGGCGGCTTTACCCATTTCGTGACCGTGGGCCGTGGCAAGCATTATGACGTATTGGCCACCCGCAAGCCACAAGCGGTCGCTTGAAATGGTCAGTGCGCGTTTATGAAGTTCACGACATCCTTCACAATGGGCGCCTTTTGACGGAACGGACGCGCGACGGCCATGATGATATCTGCGTGGCCCACATCAGGATAAATCCTTAACTGCTGCTGCCCGCCGAGCTTTTGTATCTTCTCGGATAGGATTTTGCTGTTGCGGGGCTTCACGACGGTGTCCTTATCACCTGTGAGCAGAAGCAGCGGTGGAGCATCCGCGCGCGCAAAAGTGATTGGCTGCGTTTCGGTCAGGTCCGGCCACTGGCCCAAGGCAATTTTTGATGAATCGGTCGTCAGCGGCAGGAAATCATACGGCCCGGCAAGGCCGATGACCCCTTTGATCACATCCGGCGTCAGATTTTTCGCCGCCAGCCATTGCGGGTCAAGCGCCGTCATCATCGCGATATGCGCGCCAGCGCTATGTCCCATAAGAAAAATACGTTCGGGGTCGCCGTCATGCTCGACGATGTTGGCATTGACCCAAGCAATAGCGGCGGCTGTGTCTTGCACAAATGCAGGAAAGCGCACCTTCGGCGATTTGCGATAGTCGGCAATAACGGTAACAAAACCGCGCGATGCAAAGGCACGTCCCAGAAAGCCATAGCCCTCTCGTTCGCCATCACGCCACGCGCCGCCGTGAAAGAAAATAAGCACGGGAAGCGGCGATTTGGCTTTTTTGGTTGGCGCATAAATATCGAGCTTCTGCCGTGCATCGACGCCATATGCGATGCCCGTCACGGGCGGTTCTGTATACTCCGCAGCACCCGGCGCCATCCGGTCTGCGAAATCCAGTTTCTGCGGGTCGGTTTTGCTCCAGAACCAAAAGCCGGAACAGATGAGAACGAGAAGCAACGCACTAAGGATATATTTGATCATCAGCACCATGTGCCAATCAAAGTGCTGGTCCACAACAAAAAAGGCGACCCCAATGGAGCCGCCTTTTTGTGTAAGCCATAAAATTGGCCCACGGTGTTCTGCTTATTATTAGCGCTTCGAGAATTGGAAGCTCTTACGCGCCTTGGCCTTGCCGTATTTCTTACGCTCGACCACGCGGCTGTCGCGGGTCAGGAAGCCTTCCGACTTCACGGCGCTACGCAGCAACGGCTCATATTTCGACAGCGCTTGCGCGATGCCGTGCTTTACGGCGCCGGCTTGACCGGAAAGACCGCCGCCCTTCACGGTTGCGATAACGTCATATTGGCCGGTACGCTCGGTAACACCAAATGGTTGGTTGATGACGAGACGCAGCGACGGACGTGCGAAATAGATTTCTTGGTCGCGGCCATTGACGACAATCTTGCCAGTGCCAGGCTTCAACCATACGCGGGCAACCGCGTCCTTGCGGCGGCCAGTGGCATAAGCGCGGCCTTGCGCGTCGATTTCCTGTTCACGAATGACAGCAGCGATCTGTGCAGGTGCTTGAACGTCGGCGCCCAAGGTTTCGAGATCAGCCAGCGAAGTTGCAGTATCGGACATTATGCACCCACCTTATTCTTGCGGTTCATGGAAGCGACGTCGAGCGTCGTTGGCTGTTGACCGGCATGCGGATGCTCGGTGCCATTGTACAAATGCAGCGCGCGCATTTGCGCGCGACCCAACGGACCACGTGGAACCATGCGCTCAACGGCCTTTTCAAGGACACGCTCAGGAAACTTACCGTCGAGTATCTTGCCGGCAGTGATTGCCTTGATACCGCCGATGTAACCGGTGTGGCGATAATAGACCTTGTCGGTCAATTTCTTGCCGGTGAACTTCACCTTGTCCGCATTGATGACGACAACATGGTCGCCGCAATCCACATGTGGGGTGTAGCTTGGCTTGGTCTTACCACGCAGGATGTTGGCGATAAGGCTGGCCACACGGCCAACAACCAAACCTTCTGCGTCAATGAGGATCCACGATTTCTCGACGTCCTGCGGACGGATCGATTTCGTAACTCTGGATAGCGTTTTCATCGCTAATCACACCTTTCGAAATTTTGTAGATAACTAGAATCATGAATGACCCACATGCGAAGCGGAGCCAATGGCGACAAAACCCCCGATAGTCAAGCAAAAGCAGGGGTTTTACGACGGGTATAATAATACCGTTTGAAAATTATGCCGTTTCGCGTCCCAATATATGCGCGCCCCATATGGTGGCTGCGACCAGCACAGCGCCGACCGCCTGATGCGACACCGCCAGAACGATGTTGACGCCGGTCATGACGGTAGCAATGCCTAAGATGATCTGAACGCCAAAGGCGCTGTGGATGGCAATAGAGGCGCTACGTACGCCCGCTTGTTTGACGCGGCGCGCCAGCAGGATCAAGGCGAACACTGCGACCCACGCCCACCAGCGATGGACGAAATGCGTGAGATAGGGGTCGTTCACCAACGCATAGAAAACGCCTTTGGCAGTATCTACGCCGTCGGGATACAGCCGGTCGTTCATCAATGGCCAACTGTTGGACACATAGCCTGCGTTCAACCCTGCGACCCAGGCCCCAAACAGCATCTGGATAAACAGGATCACAAAAACCGACGCCGTAAACAGAGTGAGTCTCGCCGGCTTCGCAGCGGGGTTTTTGACCAGTGCCTTTAGGTCGAGCGCAGTCCAAACCAGTCCACCCAGAATGATAAAAGCGGTGAGCAAATGTACGGCAAGGCGGTAATGGCTGACATCGGTGCGCGCCGAAAGGCCCGATGACACCATCCACCAGCCAATGGTGCCCTGAAGCCCGCCCAAGGCCAGCAACGCAAGCAAACGCGGCTTATACCCGGCGGGAATGGCTTGCTTTATCCAAAACCATGCCAGCGGAAGTGCAAAGGCCAAGCCAATGACGCGCCCAAGTAAACGGTGAACCCATTCCCAGAAATAGATGAATTTGAATTCCGCTATGGTCATGCCGGCGGGCCCATTAATCTGGGTATATTCCGGAATCTGCTTATATTTCTCAAATTCGCTCATCCAGGCTGCCTCGTTGAGCGGAGGAAGTGCGCCGGTTATGGGTTTCCATTCGGTGATCGATAGTCCCGATTCGGTCAGACGCGTGATCCCGCCGACGACGACCATTGCAAAGACCAAGGCAGCGACGCCCATCAGCCAGTTGATCAAAGCAGCAGGTCGTGCGGATGGGATTTCGGACGCGGGATGTAAGTTGAGCGCAGTATTCATGCGCGCCGATATGCCGCTTAATGCCGATGGTCGCAAGCAAAGGCGGTTGCAAAAATTGCTAACCAAGCTGCAATTTAGCGATGTAATGTTGTAACGTGCATCGAATCAGTGTAGGGGCCGAGTCATGGCACAGGTATGGCAAAAATGGCGTTGGGACGGGCTTGGCCTGAGCATCGCCGGACTGTGCCTGTTGCATTGCCTGATAACCACGGTTTTGCTGGCCATATTTGCGTCGGCGGGTGGCTTACTGTTGAACCCCATGATCCATGAGGTCGGGCTGGGCCTCGCCATCCTCCTGGGCGTTTTGGCATTGGGCAAGGGCTTCCGTGCGCATGGCTTGTTCATGCCCGCCTTTATAGGCGCGCTGGGCATCGGCATGATGGGCGGCGCACTGACGCTGCCACATGGCACTATGGAAATCGCCTGGACGGTCATTGGCGTTGTCTTTTTGGGACTTGGCCATTTGCTCAACCATCGGGCCAGACGTTAGGGTCAGGACCTATTAAATCCACCTTCGCGGCGTCAAAATGGCAAAGATATCGAAGTAAAATGGCCGCCGCAGGCAGTCATTCTGCCTGCAAGGGCATTTTGTTTCGAGATCGAAGCCATTTTGGCGTCCTTCGGATTTGACCCATTTTGTCCATTGCCACGTTGGCAAGCTTGGACTTAGAACCACTAAGCCCTGCGCTTGCCGCCTGGCACTGAACAGTATGGCCTCAAACCGCGAAGGTGGATTTAATAGGTCCTGACCCTAAACCTTAATCGCGCAGTGATTGACCCGCCGCATGCCAACGCCTACATCGGCATCATGGCAGCACATCACCATCATGAGCATGCAGGCGCATCGCTTGCGCACGCCGCAGAAGCCGCGCTTGTCGGGGCGGGCGAACAATGGACCGATATGCGGTCAGATATTTTCGCCGTACTCGCAACTTTTGAAAAACCGGCGTCGGCTTATGATATTGCTGACCTCGTGTCGCAAAAGCGCGGCAAACGCGTTGCCCCCAACAGCGTCTACCGCATCTTGGACCTATTTGTGACGACGAACCTCGCGCGCCGCGTGGAAAGCGCGAATGCCTATATCGCCAATTCGCACCCGGGGTGCTTGCATGATTGTATTTTCCTGATTTGCGATAGCTGCGGCACCGCAACACATATTGATGATGATGCGCTGACCATGAGCGTGCGGGCAGCGGCGGAACATGCTGGCTTTGCGCAAGTTCGCCCCGTCATAGAAGTACGCGGCAAATGTGCCGATTGTGATTGAAAAATCTGCAATTACCCGTTCGACAGCCAGATAAAACGCCGCTAAGCTTAAAATATGACACATTCGCCTGACACGCCGTTACTTGACACGGTTAAAGTGCCCTCGGACCTTCGCAATCTTGCCGCATCGCAGCTTCGCCAGCTTGCCGACGAATTGCGCGCCGAAACCATTTCTGCCGTATCGGTCACGGGTGGTCATTTGGGCGCGGGGCTTGGCGTTGTTGAGCTGACCACCGCCATCCATTATGTGTTTAACACGCCCGAAGACCGGTTGATCTGGGATGTGGGCCATCAATGCTATCCGCACAAAATCCTCACTGGACGCCGCGACCGCATTCGCACCTTGCGTACTGGCGGGGGGCTTTCGGGCTTCACGAAGCGCAGCGAGAGCGAATATGACCCGTTCGGCGCTGCACATAGCTCAACGTCGATTTCCGCAGCTTTGGGCTTTGCCGTAGCCAACAAAATTTCTGGCAAGCCCGGCAAGGCAATTGCCGTCATTGGCGATGGCGCGATGTCCGCCGGCATGGCGTATGAGGCGATGAACAACGCGCAAGCCGCAGGCAACCGTTTGGTCGTCATCCTGAACGACAATGACATGTCGATCGCGCCGCCGGTGGGTGGCCTGTCCGCCTATCTGTCGCGCTTGGTGTCCTCAAGCGAATATCTGGGGCTGCGCAGCCTTGCGAGTAAGGTCGCCAAGCGCCTGTCGCGGCGCATCTATACCGCCGCATCAAAGGCCGAAGAATTCGCCCGTGGCATGGCGATGGGCGGCACCTTGTTTGAAGAGCTGGGCTTTTATTATGTCGGTCCCATCGACGGCCATAATCTGGACCAGCTAATTCCCGTACTCGAAAATGTCCGCGACAATGCCGAAGGTCCAGTCCTCATCCATGTCGTCACGCAAAAGGGCAAAGGCTATGCCCCTGCCGAAGCGGCCGACGACAAATATCATGGTGTGGTGAAATTCGACGTCATTACCGGCAAGCAGGAAAAAGGCCCCGGAGGGGGGCCGCCTGCCTATCAAAATGTGTTTGGCGAAACGCTGTCCAAGCTTGCGGAAACCGACCCCAAAATCTGTGCAATTACGGCCGCCATGCCCGGCGGGACGGGCGTTGACAAATTTTCCGCCACCCACCCCGAACGCTCGTTCGATGTGGGCATCGCGGAACAACATGCCGTGACCTTCGCCGCTGGCCTTGCCGCGCAAGGCATGCGCCCATTCTGCGCAATTTATTCAACCTTCCTGCAACGCGCTTACGATCAAGTCGTCCATGATGTCGCGATCCAGAATCTGCCCGTACGCTTTGCCATCGACCGCGCTGGTTTGGTCGGTGCCGACGGCAGCACGCACGCCGGGTCTTTCGACATCACATATCTTGCGACCCTGCCAAATATGGTCGTCATGTCACCAGCCGATGAGGCGGAGTTGGTCCATATGACCTACACCGCCGTCTTGCACGACAGCGGCCCAATCGCCTTCCGCTATCCGCGCGGCAATGGCACGGGCGTTGCCTTACCCGAAGTGCCTCAACAGCTCGAAATCGGTAAGGGCCGGATCATGCGTGAAGGCAAGAAGGTCGCTATCCTGTCGCTCGGTACGCGACTGGCCGAAGCGATCAAGGCGGCGGACACGCTGGACGCAAAGGGCCTTAGCACGACCGTTGCAGACTTGCGCTTTGCCAAGCCGTTGGACGAAAAATTGATCCGCCACCTCATCGCCACGCATGAAGTCGTCATAACCGTCGAAGAAGCCGCAGTTGGCGGCCTTGGCGCGCATGTGCTCACGCTGGCGAGCGATGCCGGCCTGATGGACACGGGCCTAAAAATCCGCACCATGCGCCTGCCCGATATCTTCCAAGAGCATGATAGCCCGCAAAAGCAATATGACCAAGCGGGCCTGAACGCGCCACAGATCGTCGAAACCGTGTTGAAAGCGCTGCGCCACAATAGCGCAGGCGTTGAGGAAGCGAGCGTGCGCGCTTAATGGGGCCCGGAGACCTCCCCCGGTATTGGGAGCTTATGCAACCGACTTTGGTGGCACTTGATCAGCTTGGCGGGTCAGCTTCAATTGATGAAATCGATGATCGCGTCGCTCTATTACTATCACTTCCAGACGATATGCTGGAAATCCCTTATCCGAGCGGTAACGGATTGGTCTTTCCTGATCGCGTATCATGGGCCCGCAGTCATCTTAAAGTCGCGGGGCTCTTGGAATCCGGTGGTCGAGGAATTTGGATCCTTACTGATGCCGGCCGGGATGCGATGGCATTAGATGGCCGACACTTGCAAAGACTTTACCGGGATGCACGATCGGAACGAAATACAGTCAACGCTTTAGATTCGTCGGAGCGAATGGCCGATCTTGAAGAGGATGAAAAGCAATCCACTTTGGATTGGCGCGATGAACTCCTTACTAAATTGAAGGGCATGGACCCCGCCGCGTTCGAGCGGCTCGCGCAACGAATTTTGCGCGAAAGTGGCTTCATCAAAGTGGAAGTAACGGGGCGGTCAGGCGACGGCGGCATTGATGGCACCGGAATTCTCCAGCTCAGTTTAATGTCATTTCATGTGTTGTTCCAGTGCAAGCGCTATCAAGGATCCGTTGGTTCCGGAGCGGTCCGCGATTTTCGTGGAGCGATGATGGGACGAACGGACAAGGGCCTGATCATTACAACAGGTACATTTTCTCCCGATGCTCGACGTGAAGCGACGCGCGACGGGGCTCCCCCCATTGACTTAATCGATGGTGAAGCGCTTTGCGAAAAGCTCAAGGAGCTCCATCTTGGGGTTCGCACTGTGATGGTTGAACACATCACTATTGAACCGAGTTGGTTCGACGAAATTTGAAATCAGATACTCGTAAGTATCAACCAACCGTTAGGGGCAGGCTTAACCCGGAATAACTGCCTGCGCGGTTTGGCCGTCGCCTTCTGGGGCGGCGATGATATCGCGTGTGATGCTGCCCTTGTTTACGGTCGTGGTCTGCGGATCGCCGACCGATGAACGAATGCCCAATTCTGCAGTGCCAGACGTCGTCGAAATCGCGCGTTCAGCAGCGGAGCGCGTTGCGGTCCCGCCAAACAAAGTCTCCAGCATCTGCTCCTGACCAGCTTGGGCAGGGCGCATGACCGATACCGCCGTTGGCTCAAGCGCAAAATCAGGCGGAACCACCAAGGGCGCAGCGCGGCCAACCGACGGCGCAGCCGCTTGATTGCCACCTAAGATGCTGCCCATTGACCCACATCCCGACAGCACAGGAAGCGTGATCAGGGCAACCGCAAAAAGAACAGGTTTTGTGTTCATAAATATATCCATTTTCAGGCCGAGTTACGGGCGAGGAGGCGTTGCAGGCGCAGTGCCGCCAAACATGGCGTCCAAAACCTGCTCCTTCGTGTCGCCATCCTGCGGACGCGGCGCGTTAGGGGTCGGCGTTGGCAAAGTGAAGGTCTTGGGAACCTCAATTGGCTTTGACCGGCTCACCGCAAATTCATCAGGGCGTTCGCGGTCATAGATGCTGGTCGTTCCGCAGCCCGAAAGCGCAAGAATAGCAACTGACGCCGCCGCTAAGATAGATATCCGCTTCATGACTTCTCCACTATGTCGGCATTGCTTGCAGTTTCCTGAACATCAGGGCCGCGACCGGCGTCCTTGTCACCTATCAGGAACGCGCGGGCAAGCAATATCAATACGCCAATGCTAATGCAGGCATCGGCCAAGTTGAATATGTAAAATGGTCGGAACGCACCAAAATGCAGATCGGCATAATCCACAACATAGCCATAACGCACGCGGTCAACGATATTCCCCAGCGCGCCGCCCAAGACCAATGACAAAGCCAGCACGTCGCCGCGCAATTTCTCGCGCCACATCCACACGCCTACGCCGACCGCAATCACCGCCGTGAGCGCAACCAGTGCCCAGCGTTCGCCATCACTATCCGCGGTGAGGAAACTCATCGAAACGCCCCGATTTTCGGCGTAGCGCAGGTCGAAGAACGACACGATGTGAATGACGCCACGTTCTTTCAACTGCAACGGCCCAAGCATCGCATATTTCACCATTTGATCCGCGATAAACACGAGGCTGGCGAGCAGGAGGCCCTGAAGGCGGAATTTGGGGTTCGGGTTCATGGGTTCGTCCTAACCTACCAAAACTGCATCGTCACTATCAAACCCCAAAGCGTCACCCTGAACTTGTTTGACCGATGGTCACTTCGTTCCAGGGTCCATTTATCATCCGCAACCGGCGGTTTGTTGGGCACGATGGATCCTGAAACAGTTGTGCTCTGCACGCCTTCGGCTCCAGGATGACGGGATTGGGAGAATCTTTGTGTCTTTGTGCCTTTGTGCGAACCAAATAAAGTTGATGGTTCGCACAAAGACATGAAGGCACAAAGAAGCGTGCTACCCACCAACAACATCCGCACAGCGACCGCACAATGCGCCGTCGTCGACAACCTCGGGAAGATGCCTCCAACAGCGACCGCATTTGTGGTTGGTGGTCTTGGTGACGAACACAGGAACGCCAACCAAACCATCAACCTGCTCAAATTCGGCTTTGGAGACGATAAGTAGCTCAGCCAAATCGGTTTCATCCGCATGGGACAACTGAACCTTAACTTGCGCCTCTAAACTGGAGCCGATTGTTTTATCACGTCGGTAAGGTTCAATCGCTTCTGTTACAGTGCGCCGCACGTCTCTTAAACGAGACCACTTGGCAACCAACTCGTCGCCCCAGCGCAGGCTGGGGCCTATCCCGTCTATCGAACCAACGCCGCCCTGGGTTGCAAGGCGTGATGGACCCCAGCCTTCGCTGGGGTGACGGGTGATGGGGAGTTCCGGCCAATCCGAAAAATGCACGCTGTCCGCATCGGGGAAGCGCGTCTGCCATACTTCTTCGCTGGTAAACACCAGCACGGGCGCGGCGTAGCGGACGAGGGCGTGGAACAAAGTGTCAAGCACCGTGCGGTACGCCATGCGCTTTGGATCCGTCGCGGCATCGCAATAGAGGCAATCTTTACGGATATCGAAGAAAAAGGCCGACAGGTCTTCATTCGCAAAATCGGTCAGCAACCGGACATAGCTATTAAAGTCGAAGTCATTGACCGCCGTCTTCAACTTCGCATCCATGTCCGCCAGCAGATGGAGCATATAGCGCTCCAGCTCTGGCATGTCGGCGACGGCAACCTTCTCGGCATCGGAAAACCCATCGAGCGCGCCCAGCAGATAGCGGAAGGTGTTGCGCAATTTGCGATATTGGTCGGACACGCCAGCAAGGATTTCCTTGCCAATGCGATGGTCCTCGGTGAAGTCCACGGTCAGCGCCCATAGCCGCAAGATATCCGCGCCGCTGTCACGCATCAGGTCCAACGGGTTGATCGTGTTGCCCAAGGACTTGGACATTTTCATGCCCTTTTGGTCCATGGTAAAGCCATGCGTCAGCACGGCATTATAGGGCGCACGGCCCCTTGTGCCGCAGCTTTGCAAAAGGCTTGACTGGAACCAGCCACGATGTTGGTCGCTGCCTTCGAGATACAAATCCGCAGGCCATGACAGATCAGGCCAGCGCCCGCTTTCAAGCACAAAGGCATGGGTGCAGCCCGAATCGAACCACACATCCAATATGTCGGTTACGCGCTCATAATCAGCGAGAGCATAATCGCTGCCCAGATATTCTTGCGCGCGTTCGTCGGACCAACCATCGACGCCATTTTCGCGGATGCCGGCGATGATGCGGGCATTGACGCCCGCGTCGTCGAGATATTGGTTGGTTCCCTTTTTCACAAAAAGCGTGATCGGCACGCCCCATGCGCGTTGCCGCGACAGCACCCAATCGGGGCGGCCTTCGACCATCGACGACAGGCGATTGCGCCCCTTTTCAGGGATGAAGCGCGTTGCAGCGATGGCGGAGGTAGCGGTTTGACGTAATGTTGAAAGCCCCTCCCCTTCAGGGGAGGGGTTGGGGTGGGGTTTCTCCGCGAACGCGGCGCCAGACGGAGAGACCCCACCCCCGTCCCCTCCCCTAAAGGGGAGGGGGGATAATTGCGTATCCATCGGCACAAACCATTGCGGGGTGCAGCGGTAAATGACCTTCGCCTTCGACCGCCAGCTATGCGGATAGCTATGCTTGTAATCCGCCGACGCCGCGAGCAACCCTCCACTTTCGCGCAACGCTGTGCAGATCGGACCGTCCGGCGCGTTGAACTTGGGGTTGATGACGCTGCCCTCACCGCCCAGCCAAGCCCAATCCGCACGATATTTGCCATCGGCTTCGACCGCAAAGACCGGATCAATGCCGTTCGCCTTGCACAGGTCGAAATCATCCTCGCCATGGTCAGGCGACATATGGACAAGCCCGGTGCCGCTGTCGGTAGTGACAAAGTCGCCTGCGAGCATTGGGCGGGGGCGCAGGAAGAATTCCGCAAGCGGGCTATCCCGGTTCAATCCTAGAAGCCCCTCCCCTTCAGGGGAGGGGTTGGGGTGGGGTTTCTCCGCGAACGCGGCGCCAGACGGAGAGACCCCACCCCCGACCCCTCCCCTGAAGGGGAGGGGTGAAGAAAAGAACTGCGCCATGGGATGGCGGACGGTGGTTCCGGCGAGGTCGGAACCTTTTCCTCGCCATTTGAATGGCTGCACTGGATCGCCATACCATTCCAATCCTGCCGAAGAAGGTCGGCCTTCTCCTATGGTCTGATTTCGGTCTAAAAATTGGAGCAATAGCGGCTCAGCTATGAGCAAGTATCGCATAGAAGCATTCGGCATTGATTGCCCGCCGCCTAACCATTCGGCTGAACCAACGGCGTCAGCCCACAGAACATACTCAACATCCGGCCCATAAGCGATCGCCTGATTGACCGGAATCGTCCAAGGCGTCGTTGTCCAGATCACCGCATGCGCGCCGACCAGTTCCGCAATCGGGCTTTCCACAATCTGGAACGCCACATCGATCTGCGTCGAGACGATATCTTCATATTCAATCTCGGCCTCAGCCAGCGCAGTCTTTTCAACCGGCGACCACATCACGGGCTTTGCGCCACGATAAAGCTGCCCGCTTTCGGCGAACTTCAATAGCTCGGCAACAATCGTTGCTTCGGCCTGAAAATCCATCGTCAGATAGGGATTGTCCCAATCGGCATTGATGCCCAGCCGCTTCAATTGTTCGCGCTGCGTATCAACCCAATGCTGCGCATAAGCGCGGCATTCGGCACGGAACTCTTGCTGCGGCACTTCGTCCTTGTTGAGCTTTTTCTTGCGATATTGCTCCTCAACCTTCCACTCAATGGGTAGGCCGTGACAATCCCAACCGGGCACATAAGGCGCGTCCTTGCCCAACAATGTCTGCGTGCGGACAACCATGTCTTTCAGAATATGGTTCAACGCATGACCAATATGCATGTCGCCATTGGCATAAGGCGGGCCGTCATGCAGGATGAACTTCTCGCGCCCACGGCGGCGGTTGCGCAGGTTCGCGTAGAAATCCTGCTCTTGCCAGCGCGCCAATATGCCCGGCTCCTTCTGCGGAAGGCCAGCCTTCATCGGAAAGTCTGTTTTGGGCAAGAAGACGCTATCGCGATAGTCTTGTTTCGGTGAGTCAGCAGGTTCGGTCATATTAGAAGCGCCCTTAGCGCAAGAAATTGTATTTCGTCACCCTGAACTTTCTTAGGCATCACCAAAGTACAAATGGCTCACGCAGAGGCGCAGAGAAGGCAGAGCCATCGAACACCGTCATGCTAAGCTTGTGTGTGCCCTGCATGCCTACGGCTCCAGGGTGACGGGAACAGCAAAATCTCCGCGACCCCCGCGCCTCTGCGTGAACTTTCTCATTTAGAAATCAGACTAAAATGTCGCGAGCCTTGTCACAATCCTTGGCCATCTGCACCATGAGCGCGTCGAGACTGTCAAACTTCGCCTCCCCACGAATAAAGGCGTGGAATTCGATTTCGATATTCTGGTCATATAAATCTTCGGCAAAGTCGAAGAAATGTGGCTCAAGCAATTCTTTGGGCGGGTCAAAGGTTGGGCGGATGCCCAGATTTGCCGCGCCGTTTAGCACGCGACCATCGGGCAAACGGCCCTTTACCGCATAAATGCCGTAACGCGGGCGCAGATAATGGCCCATGTCGATATTGGCGGTAGGAAAACCCAGAAGTCGGCCGTTTTTGTCACCATGTTGCACAATGCCTTGGACGGTAAAGGGTCGCGTGAGCAAGGCTGTCGCGGTTGCGCAGTTGCCGTCTTGCAACGCAGTGCGGACGCGGCTTGACGAGATGATACCTGCGTCATCGACCACTGGGCCCATCGCGGTGGAGGAAAGCCCATGCGCGCCACCCATATCGCGCAGCACATCGATATTGCCGCCGCGCGCTTTGCCAAAGGTGAAGTCTTCGCCCGTGACAACAGCCGAAATCCCAAGCCGTTCAATGAGCAATTTGACGATGAAATCTTCGGCGCTGGTCGCCGCAAGTTCAGCATCAAAATCAAACACTAACATAGCGTCCGCGCCCGCGTCCTCGAAAAGCCGCCGCCGTTGGTCGAGCGTCGTCAGCCGGAACCAGGGCGATTGCGGCGCGAAAAAACGCACCGGATGCGGGTCAAATGTCGCGATGATGGCTGGACAGCCAGCCGCCTTCGCCTGCGCAATGGCTTCGCCTGCGACCGCCTGATGCCCCAAATGAAAGCCATCAAAATTGCCCAAAGCGACGACAGCGCCGCGCAAGGTATCAGGCATGCGGTCTTTGGCGGAAAGGCGGGGGATCATCATATCTCGAAAAACCGTAGCCCTGAGCCGTCAGTGCGATAGCACTGGCGAAAGTCGAAGGGCGGTATTGCGCAAATGGCCGCCCTTCGACGGACGCAGCCGCTGCGCGACTGCTGCTCAGGGCTACGGTTAAGTCGAAACCTCATTGCG
>NZ_JAAVVZ010000017.1 GCF_023910635.1 Sphingorhabdus sp.
GACGACATCGCCAACTGCCCCTCTGGCTGAACGGGGCGTCGACAACAGCCGTCTGCACGTCTCGGCACATTGATTTAGGTGAGACCATAGTGTGACTTTTCGCGGATAAGACGTGGTGTTTTCTGGCGCAGCTCGCCCTTGACCCCCGCCCCCTGCCCGCCTATACCGCCATCAACATCCAACCCATCGGGAATGGCCTTGTCGTCGCGCAACTTGGCTAACGTATTGATGGATATGGGTTTTCACATACGCGAAACGGCTGCACGGCAGGACCCGATTCTTCGGGGCATTGCTATGCGGCCTTTTCTTGTCTGTGGAATGGCACGCCGCGACTGACATTTCTAACTGAGGCAAAGCACCTTATGGCATCCCGTCCCGCTCCTGCGACCCTGTCGCGTCAAAAGCGTATCCGCAAAATCTTCGGTAACATCCATGAAGTTATCGACATGCCCAACCTCATTGAGGTTCAGCGCGAGAGCTATGAACAGTTCCTGCGTTCTGACCCGTCAATTGGTTATGTCTCCGGCCTTGAAAAGACGCTGCGCAGCGTATTTCCGGTTAAGGATTTTGCCGGCACATCGGAACTCGACTTCGTCCATTATGAACTCGAAGATCCGAAATTTGATGTCGAAGAATGCCGTCAGCGCGGGATTACCTATGCGGCGCAGATGAAGGTGACGTTGCGCCTGATCGTGTTTGAGGTTGACCCCGACACCGAAGCGCGCTCGGTCCTCGATATTAAAGAACAAGACGTGTATATGGGCGACATGCCGCTCATGACGCATAACGGCACCTTCTTCATCAACGGTACAGAGCGCGTTATTGTCAGCCAAATGCACCGTTCGCCGGGCGTCTTGTTCGACCATGACCGTGGCAAAACGCACAGCAGCGGCAAATATCTGTTTGCAGCGCGCGTCATTCCTTACCGTGGTTCGTGGCTGGACTTTGAATTTGATGCCAAGGATATTGTCAACGTCCGTATCGACCGTAAGCGCAAATTGCCGGTCACGACCTTGCTGTATTCGCTTGGTTTGAACGACGAAGAAATCCTGGGCCATTTCTATGACTTTGTGACATTTGAACGTGGCAAGGGTGGATGGAAAATTCCGTTCAATGCGGAACAATGGCGCGCGTCGAAACCGATGTTTGACATTGTCGATGCAAAGACGGGCGAAGTTGTATTCCCTGCGGGCACTAAGGTTACCCCACGCGCGGCCAATAAGGCCGTGAAGGATGGCCTGACTAGCTTGCTGATCCCGACCGAAGAAATCTTTGGCCGGTATTCGGCGTTCGATTTGATCGACGAGAAGACGGGCCGGATTTATGTCGAAGCGGGCGATGAAATCACCGCCGAAAATCTGGATGCCTTGGATAAGGCCGGGATCGACAGCCTTGAGCTGCTCGACATCGACCATGTCATCACCGGCGCTTGGATGCGCAATACGTTGAAGGCGGACAAGGCAGAGAACCGCGACATGGCCCTCGACGCCATTTACCGCGTCATGCGTCCTGGCGAACCGCCAACGCGCGAAACCGCAGAAGCCTTGTTTGCTGGCCTGTTCTTCGATGCGGACCGCTATGACCTAAGCGCGGTTGGCCGCGTGAAGTTGAACATGCGTTTGAACTTGGACGTCGAAGACACGCTGACGACCTTGCGCACCGAAGATATTCTTGCGGTCGTCAAGGAACTGGTGAACCTGAAGGACGGTAAGGGCGAAATCGACGATATCGATAACCTTGGCAACCGTCGTGTCCGTTCGGTCGGCGAATTGCTGGAAAACCAGTATCGCGTTGGCTTGCTGCGCATGGAGCGCGCGGTGAAGGAGCGGATGAGCTCGGTTGACGTATCGACCGTGATGCCAAACGACCTGATCAACGCAAAACCTGCTGTTGCTGCGGTTCGTGAATTCTTTGGTTCATCACAATTGTCGCAGTTTATGGATCAGACCAACCCGCTTTCGGAAGTCACCCATAAGCGCCGCGTTTCGGCACTTGGACCAGGTGGTTTGACGCGCGAGCGTGCTGGCTTTGAAGTCCGCGACGTTCACCCAACCCATTATGGCCGTATCTGCCCGATTGAAACGCCAGAAGGCCCGAACATCGGCCTGATCAACTCGCTCGCCAGCTTTAGCCGCGTCAACAAATATGGCTTTATCGAAACGCCTTATCGCAAGGTCATCGACAATAAAGTCACCGACGATGTGGTCTATCTCTCCGCCATGGAAGAGCAAAAAAACACCATCGCGCAGGCGAACGCCGAATTGAACGCCGATGGCAGCTTTGCCGAAGACCTGATTTCGTCGCGTGAAGCAGGCGAATTCCTGATGGCACCGCGTGACCAGATTACCTTGATGGACGTATCGCCAAAGCAGTTGGTTTCGGTTGCGGCATCGCTCATCCCATTCCTCGAAAATGATGACGCCAACCGCGCATTGATGGGGTCAAACATGCAACGTCAGGCCGTGCCTCTGCTACGCGCAGAAGCGCCGTTTGTCGGCACAGGCATGGAAGAAACCGTTGCCCGTGACTCCGGCGCTGCCATTGGGGCCCGCCGCACAGGCATCGTCGACCAAGTCGATGCAACGCGTATTGTTGTGCGTGTCACTGGTGATGTGGAACCCGGCAAATCGGGCGTCGACATCTATACGCTGCAAAAGTTCCAGCGTTCGAACCAAAACACCTGCATCAACCAAAAGCCATTGGTAAAGGTCGGTGACGTGATTGAGGCCGGCGACATCATCGCCGACGGCCCTTCGACTGAACTGGGCGAACTCGCATTGGGCAAGAACAGCCTCGTCGCGTTTATGCCTTGGAACGGGTATAATTACGAAGATTCGATTCTGATCTCGGAACGTATCGTGAAGGACGATGTGTTTACATCGGTCCATATCGAAGAATTCGAAGTCATGGCCCGCGATACCAAGCTTGGACCAGAAGATATCACCCGCGATATTCCAAACGTAGGTGAAGAAGCGCTTCGCAGCCTCGATGAAGCCGGCATTGTGTATATTGGCGCAGAGGTGCACCCAGGTGACATTCTCGTCGGTAAGATCACGCCAAAGGGCGAAAGCCCGATGACGCCAGAAGAGAAACTGCTGCGCGCCATCTTCGGCGAAAAAGCCAGCGACGTGCGCGACACCTCACTGCGTCTGTCGCCGGGTGTTGCCGGTACGGTCGTTGAAGTCCGCGTCTTTAACCGTCACGGTATCGACAAAGACGAACGCGCCATGGCGATTGAACGTGAAGAAATCGAGCGTCTTGCAAAGGACCGTGAGGACGAACGTTCGATTTTGAACCGTGCGACCTACAACCGCCTGAAAGATATGCTCATCGGCCAAACTGCAGCCGCAGCGCCAAAGGGCATCAAGAAGGGCGACGTAATCACTGAGGAAAATCTTGGTGAAGTCGAGCGTTACGAATGGTGGAAAATCGCCGTTGCCGATGACAAGATCCAAGGCGATCTTGAAGCGGTCAAGGTGCAGTATGACGATGCCGTCAAGTTGATCGTCGAGAAGTTCGAAGATCGTCGTGAGAAGCTGGAGCGGGGCGATGAGCTTGCGCCGGGCGTGCTCAAGATGGTCAAGGTCTTCGTCGCGGTGAAGCGTAAGCTGCAACCCGGCGACAAGATGGCCGGACGCCACGGGAACAAGGGTGTTATCTCGCGGATACTGCCGCAAGAAGACATGCCGTTCCTTGCCGACGGTACGCCAGTTGACATCGTGCTCAACCCATTGGGTGTGCCATCACGTATGAACGTGGGTCAGATTTTCGAAACCCATCTTGGTTGGGCCGCGCGTGGTCTGGGCATGCAAATTGGTGAGGCTCTGGAAGAGTGGCGCCATGCAAACCCGAACCCCGAAGCAGCAGCCCCGCCAGCAGTGGTGCGTGAACGTCTGGCGAAAGCCTATGGCGCGGAATATGCGGACGAGATCAAGAACCGCAGCGATGCCGACATTATTGAGCTTGCCAGCAATGTGACCACCGGCGTTCCCATGGGCACGCCTGTGTTCGACGGTGCACGTGAAGCCGACGTAACAACCATGCTTCAGCTTGCTGGGCTTGATGGTTCGGGTCAATCCGACCTGTTCGATGGGCGCACGGGCGACAAGTTCGACCGCAAGGTCACAGTCGGCATCATCTACATGTTGAAACTGCATCACCTTGTTGATGACAAGATCCACGCCCGTTCGATCGGACCGTACAGCCTTGTCACGCAGCAGCCATTGGGTGGTAAGGCGCAGTTCGGTGGTCAGCGTTTCGGGGAAATGGAATGCTGGGCGCTGCAAGCTTATGGCGCTGCATACACCTTGCAGGAAATGCTGACGGTCAAATCAGATGACGTGATCGGCCGTACCAAGGTTTATGAAGCCATCGTCAAGGGTGACGACAGCTTTGAAGCCGGTATCCCCGAAAGCTTTAACGTTCTGGTTAAGGAAATGCGCTCATTGGGTCTCAATGTAGAGCTGAAGGCGCACGACTTGGTCGAAGGCGACGAAGGCTTTGCCGAGGCAGCGGAATAACACTTGCTCCCCTCCCGCAAGCGGGAGGGGTTTGGGGGTAGGCGCGAACGTAAAGTGCGCGTGCTGCCCGAGATGACAGAAACCCACCCCTAACCCCTCCCGCCTGCGGGAGGGGAAAGACAAAGGGAATACAAAATGAACGAACTGAGCAAATTCAACAATCCCATCGCCAAGGTCGAAACCTTTGACCAGATCCAGATCGGGATCGCGTCGCCGGAGAAAATCCGCAGCTGGTCTTTTGGCGAAATTAAAAAGCCGGAAACCATCAACTATCGCACGTTCAAGCCAGAGCGTGACGGCTTGTTCTGCGCGCGCATTTTTGGTCCGGTAAAGGATTATGAGTGCTTGTGCGGCAAGTATAAGCGTATGAAGTATAAGGGCGTCGTCTGCGAGAAATGCGGCGTTGAAGTTACGGTCACCAAGGTGCGCCGTGAGCGCATGGGCCATATCGAGCTTGCGGCGCCTGTTGCGCATATCTGGTTCTTGAAATCGCTGCCTTCGCGCATTGGCCTGTTGCTCGACATGCAGTTGAAGCAGCTTGAGCGCGTGTTGTATTTCGAAAACTATATCGTGACCGAGCCTGGCCTGACCGCGCTGGAGAAGTTCCAGTTGTTGAGCGAAGACGAATTGCTCGACGCGCAGGACGAATATGGCGAAGACGCTTTCACCGCCAGCATTGGTGCCGAAGCCGTCAAGACCATGTTGATGGACCTCGACCTTGAACAAGAGCGCACCGACCTGCTCGACGAGTTGGCCGTTACCAAGTCCGAACTCAAGCCAAAGAAGATCATCAAGCGTTTGAAGGTCGTCGAAAGCTTCATCGATTCCGGCAACAAGCCAGAGTGGATGATCCTCGACGTCATTCCCGTAATCCCGCCAGAATTGCGCCCGCTGGTGCCGCTCGATGGTGGCCGCTTTGCGACCTCTGACCTCAACGATCTCTATCGCCGCGTCATCAACCGTAACAACCGTTTGAAGCGCCTGATCGAATTGCGCGCGCCGGACATCATCGTCCGCAACGAAAAGCGTATGTTGCAGGAAGCTGTGGACGCATTGTTCGACAATGGCCGTCGCGGTCGCACGATCACGGGCGCTAACAAGCGTCCGTTGAAGTCGCTATCCGACATGCTCAAGGGCAAGCAGGGCCGTTTCCGCCAGAACCTTTTGGGCAAGCGCGTCGATTATTCGGGTCGTTCGGTTATTGTGACTGGTCCAGAATTGAAATTGCATCAGTGCGGCCTGCCAAAGAAGATGGCGCTCGAACTGTTCAAGCCGTTCATTTACTCGCGTCTGGATGCCAAGGGTCTTTCGATGACCCTGAAGCAAGCCAAGAAGTGGGTCGAAAAGGAGCGCAAGGAAGTTTGGGACATCCTCGATGAGGTTATCCGCGAACATCCCGTCTTGCTGAACCGTGCGCCAACACTGCACCGTTTGGGCATTCAGGCGTTCGAGCCTGTCCTGATTGAAGGCAAGGCTATCCAGCTTCACCCATTGGTCTGTTCGGCATTCAACGCCGACTTTGATGGGGACCAGATGGCCGTCCACGTTCCGTTGAGCCTTGAGGCGCAATTGGAAGCGCGCGTATTGATGATGTCCACAAACAACATCCTGTCGCCAGCCAATGGTAAGCCAATCATCGTTCCTTCGCAGGACATGGTCTTGGGTCTATATTATCTTTCGATGGATCGCCGCGGCGAGCCAGGCGAAGGTATGATGCTGTCCGATATGGCCGAAGTGCATCAGGCGCTTGAAGTGGGTGCGGTCACGCTCCACTCCAAGATCATCGCCCGCGTGCCACAGACGGGCGAAGACGGCGTAGAGCGCATGGTGCGCTTTGACACCACGCCTGGCCGTATGTTGCTGGCGGAAACGCTGCCCAAGAGCCACCGCGTGCCCTTCGAAACCGTCAACCGCCTTCTCACCAAGAAGGAAATCGGCGACGTTATCGATCAGGTCTATCGCCACACCGGTCAGAAAGACACGGTATTGTTCGCCGACGCCATCATGTCGCTTGGCTTCAAATATGCGTTCAAGGCCGGTATTTCGTTCGGTAAGGATGACATGATCATTCCGGAAGAAAAGACCGAAATGGTTGCCGAAACCAAGGCGATTGTTGCCGATTTTGAGCAGCAATATCAAGACGGCCTGATCACGCAGCAGGAAAAGTATAACAAGGTGATCGACGCCTGGTCCACATGCGGTGACAAGGTCGCTAATGCCATGATGGACAAGCTGAAGGCTTCACCACTGGACGAGCATGGCCGCGAATTGCCGGTCAACTCGGTCTATATGATGAGCCACTCCGGTGCGCGTGGTTCGCCAGCGCAGATGAAGCAGCTTGCTGGTATGCGCGGGCTAATGGCCAAGCCTTCGGGCGAGATCATCGAAACGCCGATCATCTCGAACTTTAAGGAAGGTCTGACCGTTCTCGAGTATTTCAACTCGACCCACGGTGCCCGTAAGGGTCTGGCCGATACGGCATTGAAAACGGCGAACTCAGGATATCTGACACGCCGTCTGGTCGACGTATCGCAAGATTGCACCATCGTTGAAGTCGATTGCGGAACCGAGCGTGCCTTGGAAATGCGTTCGATCGTTCAGGGTGGTTCTACTATCGCCTCGCTGGGTGAACGTGTCCTTGGCCGCACCACGGCGGAAGACATTATGGGCCTGGATGGCAAGGTGTTGATCCCATCGGGAACCTTGCTCGATGAACCAATGGTTGTCGCGATGGAAGAAACCGGTATTCAGGCGCTGAAGATCCGCTCGCCATTGGTGTGCGAATCCAAGGTCGGTGTTTGCGGCACCTGCTATGGCCGTGACCTTGCACGCGGTACGCCTGTGAACATCGGTGAAGCTGTCGGCGTTATCGCCGCCCAGTCCATTGGTGAGCCTGGTACACAGTTGACCATGCGTACGTTCCACATTGGTGGTGCAGCGCAGTTGAACGAGCAGTCCAACCTTGATGCCACGGCATCGGGTAAGGTCATGTATCGCGACCTGCCTAGCATCGTCGACAAGCGGAAGAAGCGTTTGGCGATGGCACGTAACGGTGAATTGATCATCGTTGACAAGGATGGCCGTGAAATGGAAATCCACCGTCTGCCTTATGGTGCGACTTTGGCATTCCCGGATGGCGCCGACGTCAATGTGGGTGACCGTTTGGCCGAATGGGATCCATTCACCATGCCGATCATCACCGAAAAATCAGGTATTGTGAAATACCAGGACTTGATCGACGGCAAGACGCTGACCGAACAGACCGACGAAGCAACGGGTATTGCCCAGCGCGTCGTTATCGAAGATCGTGCCGGAAGCCGCACCAAAAAGGAAGACCTGCGTCCGCGCATTACCTTGTTGGATGACGATAGCGGCGAAGCTGCGCGTTATTTGATTGGCGTTGGCACAATGCTTTCCGTGGAAGATGGTGCCATGGTGCAGGCAGGCGATGTTATCGCCCGTGTGACTCGCGAATCTGCCAAGACCCGCGACATTACCGGTGGTCTGCCACGCGTTGCCGAATTGTTCGAAGCGCGTATTCCAAAGGACAATGCGATCATCGCCAAAATCTCGGGCCGCGTTGAGTTCGTCCGGGATTACAAGGCAAAGCGCAAGATCGCGATCGTTCCGGAAGAAGGCGATCGTATTGAATATCTGATCCAGAAGTCCAAGGTGCTCGACGTTCAGGAAGGCGATTTCGTTCGTAAGGGCGACAACCTGATTGCGGGTTCGCCGAACCCGCATGACATTCTTGAAGTCATGGGTATTGAAGCGCTGGCGGAATATCTGGTTGCCGAAATTCAGGAAGTGTATCGTCTACAGGGCGTGAAGATCAACGATAAGCACATCGAAACGATTGTCCGTCAGATGCTGCAAAAGGTTGAAATCACCTTCGGTGGCGACACGACTTTGCTTCCGGGCGAACAGGTCGACCGCGAAGAAATGGACGCGATCAACGCAAAGCTGACCAAGGGTCAGGCGCCAGCAACGGGTAACCCCGTATTGCTCGGCATCACCAAGGCTTCGTTGCAGACACGTTCGTTCATCTCGGCAGCATCCTTCCAAGAAACCACACGCGTCCTGACGCAGGCCGCTGTGGAAGGTAAGAAGGACATTCTGACTGGCCTGAAGGAAAACGTCATTGTTGGTCGCCTCATCCCTGCGGGTACTGGCTCTGCCATGAACCGGATGCGGATTGCAGCGACGAGCCGCGATGTTGCGCTTCGTGCCAGCTACAAGAAGCTGCAGGAAAGCCTGATTGCGCCAGAGACAGCGGCTGAAGAGCATGCTGCCGAACTGGCACAGGGTCCTGAAGCCGCGATCGGTGACGATGTGTTGGCAAAGGTTATTTCAGATGACCTGACCACCACCGACGCAGCGATCGACGATGTCGTTGACACGAGCGAAGAAGAATAAACGTCGCTTTCAAGGCAAACAAAAACCCGCCGGAGGTAATTCCGGCGGGTTTTTTGTTGGTCCGCTTTGCCCTCCCAAATTTGAGCGTTAGAGCGGCGCACTGAAAATGTGAATCATGTAATTCTTGGGATTCCCTTTGATTGAGAACTGTGATTCACTGCTCATGGAGGTGGATCATGGGCAAAAGCAGTTCGTCGGATTTACGGGTTCGGATCGTTGGAGAGATTGAGAGCGGTCATTCATGCCGGGCAGCAGCTCGCCGATTTGGGGTGAGTGCTGCCACTGCGGTTCGGTTGGCGCAACGCAAGGCGCGGACGGGATCGATCACGCCGGAGAGGCAAGGTCGTCCGCCGGGCAGGGGGCCGCTGTCGGCGCATGCGGATGTTCTGATCAGCTGGGTCGATGCCGAAGGCGACGTTACGATGCCGGAGCTGGCGGACCGGTTGTTTAAGGAGCACGGGGTGAAGGCGCATCCAGCTTCCCTGTCCCGGTTGCTGCTTGCGCACGGATTTACCGTCAAAAAAAACTCTGCTGGCGAGCGAAACCGATCGCGCTGACATTGTTCGTGCCCGGCGCGTATGGCAGACACACCGTCAGCCTTGGATGAAGAGGCGCCCGGAAAGGCTGGTCTTTATTGACGAAACCGGGACCACAACCAAGATGACACGGCTGCGGGGGCGTGCCCGCCGGGGACAGCGGCTGAAGATGAAGGCCCCGTTCGGTCACTGGGGAACACAGACCTTCATCGCGGCCTTGCGCCATGACGGCCTCACCGCTCCGTGGGTCATTGACCGTCCCATGAACCGAAAAATCTTTGAAACCTATGTGGAAACCCAGTTGGCGCCGACGCTCCAGCGCGGTGACATGGTCATCCTCGACAACCTATCGAGCCACAAAAGCGAGAAGGCCAAAGCCATCCTCAAAGAGCGCGGGGCGTGGTTCCTCTTTCTGCCGCCCTACAGTCCAGACCTGAACCCAATCGAGATGGCGTTCGCCAAACTCAAGGCGCATCTGCGCAAAGCAAAGGCCCGCACCATCGATGACCTGTGGAAGGCCGTTGGATCAATCTGCGACCTTTACACCCCAGAGGAATGCTGGAACTATCTCAAGCACGACGGCTATGTTGCAGATTAAATGCACGAAGCTCTAAGGCCTAGAATTTACCCGACAACGACAGTTGCAACAACGGGTCCCAGCTAAGCTCACGGCTCACAATCTGCCCAAGGCTGCCCGATGCCCGTGTCCCTGCATAAATGAAGCGATCGCGTCGGGATTCTGCCACGTCTGACACTTGAAAGCGGATCGTTCCCAATTTAAACTTGCTATATTCGATGAAGATCGTTGTCCAAGTGCCCTGTTGCTGTCGGCGCCTTTCGTTGAAGAAGTAGGCAAAATTGGCGTCCTGAACGCCGAACGATGCGCCATAGACGAGGCCTAAATCGGCCACATCATAACGAATGTCCCATTGCTGATGCCATAATGGGGTGTATGATACGCGTCGGTTAAGGCCCGTCACAGGGTCTGTAACGCGGCTGCCATGATAATGGCCAAGATAGCGTACCTCTACACCCGCAAAGCCGATAGGCTTGGTCAGCCAATCCAGCGGCAGCGTGATTTCCAACTCGCCATTCCACTTTGTGCTTTTACCAATATTGCCCGCGCCATCAAATTGGGCCGTAACATTGCCGCCAGCGTCGCGAACGGTAATCGGAACCAGATCCTGTGTATCGCTGACACGCTGATAATCGCCTCGAAACTGGACACTGCCGCGATCCAAGAATTTATGCCGGATCAACGCCGATAATGTCGTGGTCTTCTCTGGCACCAGATCGGCATTACCTGCATCCACCTGATTTCCGGCGGATACGTCCACCGATGTCGCAAATTCGTTGAAGTCCAATTGCGCCACCTGCCGCTCCGCCCGCAGTTCTAACGTCGTCTGAGGACTGATCGTCCAAGTGGCGATTGCGCGTGGCTTGATAAAGGTAAAGCTGCGTTCTGCGGTGCTGTCACCGGACAGCGTCAGCTTCGAAAACTCGGCGATTGCGCCAGCTTCAATCTTCCACGCTGGCCCAAGCGTCCATATATCGCTGACAAAAGGTTCGAACCGCGTTTCTTCGACCAAGACATTTGACGCCGGAAAGTTTGTGACGGCGCCTGCTACGGAGTTCGCAGCACTGAAGCGTGCGGCCAAGCGATTATAAGCCATCTCAGCGCCGAATTGGACGGCATGCCTGCCAAGGCCGCCCAAATCATTCTGCATGCGTATAACGGCTTCTGTGGGGGTGTTTCGACTTCGTGTTTCGAACAGCGACACTGGCTGTGCAATACGGGCGGTTTCGATGCTGCTGTCGTTGCTCTCCTGCGCTGAACGATACAGCATGACAATCTTGGTATTGGTCTTGGGCAGGATGGAAAATTCGATGTCGCCGCCCAATTCATAACTCAGATCGCTGATTGGCCCGCTGCGGAGCAGTAGCTCATCACCTATATCTGCGCCATTACTGTTGAAATATTCCGCCTCGCGACTTCCAAAACCGTCGCTCCAGCGCAATTGGCCATTAAGATTAACCTTCGCACCGCCAAGCCTGGTTTTAATCGCGCCACCGAGCGCAGCCTGATCATTTCCGTCTTTACCATTGTAAAAGCGCCGTTCGATAAGCGCGGCGGAAGCTGTCTTAAAATCTTCAGGACCAAAACTCAGCAAGCGCTGCGAAGAAGACGAAAAATTTAATTCATAGCTGGTGTCGCCGCGGCGCATTGTCGCCGATGCATTGATTGACGGCTGGAACCCATAACGCGTTCCCGCCAATATGGTGGCCTCATATGTCCCGTTGATCTTTGCGGAACGCTTGCGGACGACATTGACCACTTGACCTTGCCCCTGCGTTTCGGTGTCTGCACCCGCTTGCTCCGAAAGCGATATGAAGGCGACTTGGCTCGCGGGTATCCGTGATAGGATCGTAAAAATGTCATCGGATTTGGTTGCGGGACGATCACCGTCAATCAGAACATTGCCGGCATTTTCACCGAAACCCCGGCGACCCTCACCTTGATCGATTGAAAAGCCGGGAATGCGCCGCACCATATCAAGCGCGGTCACTGGCGCATAAGCCGCAAAAAAATCAGAGTCGAATTTCCGGCTACCCGTTGGCGTCACGGACATATCGGCGTTAGCGTTATCGTTATCGACATTCGCATTGGCAACGCCGGGCACAGACAAGATAGCCGTTGCTGTGGCCAGCAACGCCCGCTGAATTTTCAAACCAAACATCAAAAAAACTCCCGCAAGACCCACAATAACTTCATCAATTATGGTGTCATCATGGGCTAGCAGTGCGGGATGATCATCCGCCAGCCGCCTTCGACAAACGGACTATTGCGTCGACAAACAGCAAAAAGGGTTGCGCTTCAGTCGTTTGTCGATGTTCGTAGCCATTTGGTAGACAGTAAGTGTCGTTACCGACCGTCCCGCTCGTCCTCAATTTGATCGCGAATGTCTTGCGCTTTTTCGCAGGCATCTCTGTCGCCATCGGCGCAGCGTTCTTGGGCCTTGCTTAGCTGCCGTGACAGCTTACCCAAACTCTCTTCGCGCTTACGCATTTCGCGCCCACGTTTTTCGTCGGATTCCGACTGGCTGGTGGTGAGGACATCAGCGGTTTTGGACAAAACCTTCACCGGCGCTGTAACAACGCTTGAGACAACGGACGCAACGCATCCTTGCAACAAAATCATGGGCGCTATCGCCAACACCAAACGCCTATTCCGTCCCACAAACATTCTCCCGGAAATAATTTACTTCAGTAGATTCAATGCAATTGCTCTAATCTGCTCTGCCATATCTGGTCGCTGTAGCGCTAGTGCTAAGTTCGCTTCGATATATCCCACTTTTGATCCGCAGTCATAACGGTTGCCGTTAAATGTGACGGCGTTAAAGGGTTGCCGGCCGATCAACTGTGCCATGGCGTCCGTAAGCTGTATTTCACCGCCTGCGCCTTTTTCCTGACCTTCAAGTATGCGCATGACCTCCGGCTGAAGGATATAGCGCCCAGACACGATCAAGTTCGAAGGCGCATCCTCAACCTTTGGCTTTTCCACTAAGCCCAATATTTCGGTCACCGCGCCATTCGCCACGCCCGGTGCAATCACACCATAGCTGGCAACATCATTACGCGGCACTTCAAGCACGCTGATAATGTTCCCGCCAATCTGGTGATACGCATCGACCATCTGCTTCATACATCCCGGCGATCCGTGCATAAACTCATCGGGTAGGAAGATGGCAAATGGTTCATCGCCAATGATATCGCGCGCGCACCATATCGCATGGCCAAGGCCCAAGGGCTCTTGCTGCCGAACATATACGCAATTGCCGGGACTAAGCCGCGTGTTTGCCAAAACCGACACGTCTTTACCGCGTGCTGTCATGGTATGTTCAAGCTCAAACGCGATGTCGAAATGATCCTCAATCACGCTTTTGCCGCGACCCGTGACAAAAATCATCTGCTCTATGCCGGCCTCGCGCGCTTCATCCACCGCATATTGAATGAGCGGGCTGTCAACAATCGGAAGCATTTCTTTAGGGATGGCTTTCGTCGCGGGCAGGAAACGCGTTCCCAATCCAGCAACAGGAAAAACAGCCTTTCGAACAGGTTTATGTGTCATAAACTCCGCTTAACGCCTGAAACAACAAAGTCTAGGGTCAGGACCACTTAAATCCACCTTCGCGGTTTGAGGCCATACTGTTCAGTGCAAGGCGGCAAGCGCAGGGCTTAGTGGTTCTAAGTCCAAGCTTGCCAACGCGGCAATGGACAGTATGGGTCAAATCCGAAGGACGTCAAAATGGCTTTGTTCTCAAAGCAAAATGCCCTTGCAGGCAGAATGACTGCCTGCGGCGGACATTTTCCTTCGATATCTTTGCCATTTTGACGCCGCGAAGGTGGATTTAAGTGGTCCTGACCCTAAGCAGACTTAGCAATCCGTGCGGCAAATCCTTTTTTCAACTTTGCCAATTTTGGCGGAATGACTGCGAGGCAATATGGGTTGCGCTGTCCTTCGCCGTCCCAATATTCTTGGTGATAATCTTCGGCAGGATACCAAATGGCAGGGCCCTCAATTGTCGTCACAATGGGTGTGGGCCAATCGCCTGCGGCCTTTTGTATACCCGCTTCGGCCTCTGCACGCTGTTCGTCGGACAATGGAAAAATGGCCGAACGATATTGGGTACCGATGTCATTGCCCTGCCGATTAAGCTGCGTCGGATCATGTGTTGCAAAGAATATTTCGAGCAAATCGGCATAGCTTATGACATCGGCATCGAATGCGATGCGGATTGCCTCTGCATGGCCCGTATTTCCGCCACACACGTCTTTGTAAGTCGGATCGACCGTGTGGCCGCCAATATATCCGCTTACGACACCGCTAACGCCATTCAGTTGTCCAAAAACGGCTTCGGTGCACCAGAAACAACCTCCGGCAAAAATGGCTTCTTCTTGCGGCATAATCTATCCTTGAACTTGGGCGGAGTTTGCAGCCTTTGCCGCGTCCCCGCGCACCACCAGAAGGTACATGGCTGGCGTGACAATACGTGATAGCAAAGTAGAAGAAATCAACCCCCCGATTAACACGATTGCCAACGGTGAATACAGGCTGCCACCAAACAAGGCGAGCGGCATCAGGCCACCTATCGCGGTCACTGACGTGAGCAGGACCGGCAAGAATCGCACTTCACCGGCCTTTTCAATCGCTTCGCGCAAGCCAAGGCCGCGCTGCCGCAACTGCGTGGTGAAGTCGACTAGCAATATGGAGTTTTTAATCTCGATCCCGACCAAAGCGATAAATCCGATGATCGCAAGAAAGGACAGGTTGTTACCGGTGATCAGCAATGCGATTAGGCCGCCAAACGTGCCCAAGGGAATGACGCCGGCGACGACCAAAGCTTCCTTAAACCTGCCAAATTCGGCCACCAATATGGCGAATATGCTGAACAAGGCCACCACCACCACCGGGCCGAAGCCTGCAAAGGTATCATTGATTTTTTCCGCCTCACCCCCCACCGCGATGGCGTAGCCGGGCTTGAGCGGAATCTGGTCCATCTGCTTTTTCGCATCGACATTCACCTTGGACACGACGACACCGTCGGTGATCTGGGCCGTGACGCCAACATAACGCTGCAGATTATAACGATAAATGGCGGCAGGCGTTGATTCCAGTGTCGGGTTTGAAATCTCCGCCAATTGAACGGCCTGTCCGCTTCGGTTCGAAACATAGATCGATTCCAACGCCGAAACCGGCTGCGTCTCTGCCAATGGCAAGCGAACAACAACGGGGTAGCTGTCCCCTTCGGTGTCGCGATAGGTGCCAGCTCGTTCGCCACTAAGCGCAAGCCGTATCGCCCTCCGCGCGGCACCCGCAGGCACATCAAGCAACGCCGCTTTGGCATCGTCAACGCGTATGTCCAAATCGACCTTATCAAACGCAACCGGGTTGTTAATGTCTCTCGTGCCGGGGGTTTCGCGCAAGACTTGCTCCATTTGCCCCGCGAGACGTTTTAGTTCTTCCTGATCAGGACCATAGACGCGGAATTCGACAGGGGCGTTGATGGGGGCGCCGTTCTGAAACAACATCAGCTTGATCCGCGCACCTGATATCTGGTCCAATTTCTGGCGCAACCTGTCCACCATCGCCCGCGATTTTGCCCCCTGCCAATTATCCATAATGGCGAGAACTTCTCCATGGGTCGGATTCTCTCCGCGTTGAAACACATTGTAGAAAACCGGCGGATTATAGGCGCCGACATTTTCTGCGCGGACTTTAATGGCGGGTTCGGTTTTCAGAACGGCGGATACCTGGGCGACAATGCGGCCCGTTTCGGCGACACTCGCGCCTTGCTGCGCTTCCACCGTAACGCGGAAATAAGATGTATCGGCGTTTGGAAACAGGCTGAACCCAAGTATCGGCACCAGCGAAAATGCCGCGCATGTGCCAATTAATGCGCCCCAAACGGAACGGCGAGGCCGGTCGAGCGCCCAATGGAGCATCGGGTGGTAAAAACGGTCAATTTTACGCATCAGCCATTGCAGAAGCGGGCTACCTGCCTCCGGCTCATCGCCTTTCAGGATTCGGCTCGCCAAAAACGGCACGATAGTGAGCGAAACAATCATCGATGCCGTAATCGTTGCCACGATGGTGCCGATGAAGCTCTGGATAAACTTGCCCGCCCCTTCAGGCAAAAAGAACAAGGGCAAAAAGGCAAAGACCAACACGCCGGTCGACCCCAAAACCGCCATCGTAATTTCTTTGGTGCCGTCTATCGCCGCTTCGCTGCGGCTTTTCCCCATGCGCAAGTGTCGCGAGATATTCTCGACCACGACAATCGAATCATCGACCAATAATCCCAATGTCAGGATGAAACCCGCAACCACCAATTGGCTAAGGTTAAAGCCATAAGCCGATATCGCCAGCAGACCCGATGCAATCGACAGCGGGATCGATATCATCACGATGACCGACGCCCGCCAGCCCAAGGGCAACAGAGTGATCAGCACAAGAAATAAGGCGATTGCAAAGTCGCGGGCGAGCTCGTTCAAGCGTTTCCGAATATCCTTGCTTTGGTCAAACTGGATGACGGCCTGTATATCGGGCGGCAACAACGCCTGTTGTCTTGCAAGTTCTTCGACCAACCGATTGCGTAACTTCGTGGCATCGGTACCCTGTTTTTGATTGGCGGTAATGAAGACGGCGCGCTTGCCATTATGGCTTACTTTCACGCGCTGTTCCGCAGCGCTGATTTTCACGTCGGCGACATCTCCGACACGGATTATCGACCCGTCGTTCGACCGGATCGGAAGATTGCGAATTTTTTCGAGGTCACGAAATGCGCCGCCCGTCTCCACATTGAATCTGCGTGCACCGCTGATGACCGCGCCAGCGGGCACATCCGCGCCGCCAACGCGGATCGCATCGACCACAACGCTTGCTGGCAACCGCAGCTCGGCAAGCCTGCCGGTATTAATCGCAACGCTGATTTCCGGTTGGGGTAGGCCGTAAATTTCTGCCTGACGGACCTCTTTATCCCGCCCCAAGGCCTCGCTGACATCGCGGGCATATTTTTCCATCCGGTACCAGCTTGCACTATCGCTCAGCAGCGCAATTTGGAGAATTGACGCATTTGTCGTGCGGATTTTTTCGAATTGCAGGCCCTGAAGATCCGCAGGTAATTGGTTCCGGATCGCTGTGACTTCACGCACCGTATCGTTGAAATATTGGTCCGGATTACCCGCCCAATCGAACTCCGCCCGAATAACCGCATTGCCATCGCTGCTGGAAGATACGACACTTTGGACATCCTCCAAACCCTGAACCAGCTCCTCAATCGGCTTGGTAATGGTTTGCTCAATCTCTGCCGCATCGGCCCCAGGCTGCAATGCCACAATTGACACGACAGGCATCGAAAAATGCGGGTCAACCGCGCGGGGAACCTGCTGAAATGCAGAAAAGCCCAACGCGCAGAGCAAAGTGAACAGCACAAGGGTCAGCTGCCATCGACGAATTGCGAACTCCGCGATATGCATGGACTATGGCAGTCCCTTGACGATACGCACGGCAGACCCGTTGCGCAGTTTTTCCAAACCGGACGTTACGATCTTGTCGCCTGGCTGTACCCCACCCGACACATTAACGAAATCATCAGCGATCCGTTGTATGATGACATTGCGCGTTTCAACGCGGTTCTTGACATCCACCACATAAACCAAGCCTTCGCCCGCGCGGACGCCAAACAAAGCGCTTGCCGGAATTTGTAATATTGTCCCATCGTCCGACGCTGGCAACCTTATGGTTGCTGTCCCTATTTGCCCCGACCGCAATGTTGGCCGATTGGGCAGGCGAAATTGGACGGAGAACGCCCCCGTGGCCGCGTTTGCGCGACCGTCAATCTCCGATATCGTCGCCGTCAGCGGTGAATCACCTGCGGATTCAATCAATATATCTGCCGCCATGCCAACGCGCAGTTTCGAGGCGTCACGATCAACGATTGGAACGCGGAAGACAAAGCCGTCGTCGGCCTCCCCCAAAATAAGCGCTGGCGTTCCAGCGGTGATGACTTGCCCGGCCTGCACATTGCGCATCAGCACAACGCCGTTTGAAGGGGCGTATAGTTGCGCCGTGTTGCGCGCAAAACCTGCCTGCCGCACACGCGCGTCTGCGCCCTTTAACGTTGCTTCAGCGGCCTCAAACCGCGCCTTGGTTATCCAGCCATCGGCGTAAAGCGCGCCAACACGGTCAAACTCTGCCCGGGCGCGATCACGCTCGGCTGTCGCAACACTCATGTCCGCACCAACATTCGTCGTGTCGAGCGCAGCCAACAATGCGCCGCGCTTTACAACGTCACCTTCTTCGAAACGCACAACAGCAACCTTGCCCGCGGTTGTAAAACCCAGAGGTGTTTCGCGGCGATAGCGCACCGTGCCAACGGCGTTGATCTCCCGATCTGCGCTCTGATTTCCTAAAGTGAATATCTCGACGGGTAAGGCGGTCTTGGGCGCGCGCTTGCTTTCGCCCGCACTGTCGCTGCAACCAGAAAGGGAAATCAGCAGCAATAGGCCCGTCAAAAATTTCGAAGATACTGGCAAACGGTCCTCCCCTGCGCGGCTTTAATACGCATGATAGTTGAATATTCGTCAGGATGAAATAGCGTTTTGATATGCAACTTATTTTACATTTTGCCCGGCGCTAGCAATGGGGGCGGCAGAGGACGATTTTCAGAAACTGTCTGCTGTATCAAGGCAATTTCACGCTGCATCACCTTTTGTCTATTCTTCCATCTTAAATGCGTTCCGGCGGAAAATATCCCAAGGTCGGTTCTCCGGCCATATCGTTCCATAAAATGCAACGCAGCCTGGGTATCATAGCCTGCATTCGCCATCAGCCAGACCGAAAGCCTGTCCGCCTCGATTTCGGTCTCTAATATCTGCTTATTGCTGTTGCCAGTGGCGGCGAGCCTTTGGCGGTGTCCGAGCAGGTTATGCGACATTTCATGTGCGACGACGGCCGCAAGCTGCGCCTCATCGTCGGCGGTAAACGCCATCAACCCTTCAGTCACGCGGACTGACACCCCGTCCGCGCCTGCGTCCAGTTTGGATTTGGTATCCACCCAAAAACGGGATGCGCAGATAGCAAGCGGGGCAAGTTTCACCCTCCTGACGCCATCTGCCGTCATGAACGTGACGTCGGCAGTGCCGATTGTGTCCAGCGCCTCCCCCAGCATTTTTTGAAGTTTTTCCAAGCGCGCGCTGGCGCGTTTTTCTTTCACCAAATTTGGGCTGGTAAAATCAACTTCATTTACAGCGATTATGGCATCACCCGGCTTGATCCCCATCGCTTCCGCCGCGCCGCCCGAAACGACTGCAGACACGGCAACCGGCAGGCGAAATCCGAACGCGGCCTGCGCCATAGCGGGGTCAGGATATTGCGCCTTATCGTGCAGCACCCAGCCGGGGTTGCGGCTCTTGCGCTCGCAAAATGGCGCATTTGCTAGGGCCAAGCGATGGCCCACCATCGCCAGTCGCAAATCCTGTTCGGCCAATGCTTGGTAGTTGGCGATGTCCGGCGCGGACACCGATACCACCTGCGCCTGCGCCTGCGCCTGCGCGGGCACCAGCGCCACCAAAATCATGATGGCGGCCAGCAATTTCATTACCTGACGGCTGCTCTTGCGAGCCTATCGTTCATTGCGATGCCTATACCCTCATGCGGAATTGGCGCGACCGCGATAGTATTGGCCAAACTCGCATCCGCATTGTGCAGCGCCTCAAACAAATGCGCCGCAGCCTGCGCCAGATCGCCAGTTGAGGACAAGTTTTCGTCGCCCGTTATTGCGCCAAAACCAATGAGATAATCACCCTTTTCTGCGACCGTGACGTTCAAGCGGACAGGTTTTGACGGCGCATAATGGCTGGCCATTTGGCCAGGCGCCTCAATCGCGCTTATGGGCATGGACAAAGGCGGGAATCCGAGCATCTGTTCAATTTCCATTGAGCTGACCGGCCCCGGTCTTAACACCTGCCACCCATCATCGCGCACGGCAACGATCGTTGATTCCAACCCCGCCGAACATGGCCCCCCGTCTAGTATCATCGGTACGGCCCCTCCAAGGCCTTTTAAGACATGATCCGCCCGCGTTGGGCTGATTGCCCCGCTCCGGTTTGCAGAGGGCGCAGCGAGGCTTAAATCGCTTTTTAGGAGCAATGCCTGCATCACGGGATGGGCGGGGCACCGAATGGCGATTGTCGGCAGCCCTGCGGTTACCGCGCGGGCAACCGGAGCGCCGGGTTGCAACGGCAAAACCAGCGTCAACGGCCCGGGCCAGAAGGCGTCGGCCAGTGCCTGCGCAGTAGCGTTAAACACACCAAGCTTTTCTGCGGCTTTCCGATCACGAACATGCACAATAAGCGGATTAAAATCCGGCCGCCCCTTTGCCGCATAGATGCGCGCAACCGCCTCTGCATTTTGCGCGTCTGCCGCAAGGCCATAAACCGTCTCCGTGGGAATCGCTACAATCTGTCCGGCGCGAAGAAGCTGCGCCGCAGCGGTAATCGCAGCGTCGTCAGCGGGCACAACCCAGCCATTCCCCAAGGTATTTGAGCCAAACATCATAAGCGGCTATAGGCGGAGGCAGACCAGATTTAACAGGAATATTTATTCAATATGGCGTTTTCAGCACCTGTCGCAGAACAAAATTTTGTCCTCAAGCATATCGTCGGCATCGACGCATTGGCGCAGCATGCACGTTTTGCCGATGCGACGCCCGATATGGTGCAGGCCATAGTCGAGGGCATTGGTGCCTTTGCAGAAGGTGAATTTGCCCCGCTGAACCGCATTGGCGACACCGTTGGCGCGCGGTTAATCGACGGCAAAGTCGTGATGCCCGACGGTTTTGTTACGGCGTATAAATCTTATGTCGCCAATGGCTGGGGCGCGATCAACGCGCCTGCGGAGTTTGGCGGTCAGGGTCTGCCTTTCTCGCTGGCGACTGTTGCGCTCGATTCGCTTGGCGGCGCCAACATGGCCTTTGCATTGTGCCCGATCCTGTCGGTAGGCGCGATTGAAGCGATCAACCATCATGGCACCGACCGGCAGAAAATATTGTTTCTGCCCAAGCTGTCAACGGGCGCATATTCTGGCACGATGAACCTGACCGAACCGCAGGCGGGGTCAGACGTCGGCGCGCTGAAGTCGACCGCGACCCCACGCGGTGATGGTACTTACCAGATTAAAGGCACGAAGATTTATATCAGCTTTGGCGACCATGACATGGCGGAGAATATCGTCCATTTGGTCCTTGCTCGCACGCCCGATGGGCCCGCCGGGACGAAAGGCATTTCCTTGTTTCTGGTCCCAAAATATCAAGTCCATGCAGACGGCAGCATCGGCAACGCTAATGATATCAAGGTCGTATCGATCGAACATAAGATGGGTATTAACGCCTCGCCCACATGCGTTCTCGCTTTTGGCGAAGAAGGTGATTGCATCGGCGAACTCATCGGTCCAGAATTTGGCGGTATGCGCGCGATGTTCACGATGATGAATAACGCCCGCCTGAATATCGGCCTGCAAGGTGTGCAAGTTGCCGAAGCCGCCACGCAAAAGGCAATCTGGTTCGCGCGCGAACGCGTGCAATCGGCCAAGGCGAGCGGACCGTCGCGTGAATCGGTGGCGATTGTCGAACATCCCGATGTGCGCCGCATGTTGATGCGGATGAAGGCGGGGACACAGGCAATCCGCGCCTTATTATATCTCGCCTCCGGCTATGTTGATCGCGCCACGCTTGGCGAAGCAGGCGCGCAGGAGATGGTCGATCTGCTGACGCCGCTGGCCAAAACCTATGGCACCGACATGGGCAGCGAAATCGCCTCGCTTGGCATTCAAGTGCATGGCGGCATGGGCTTTGTAGAGGAAACGGGTGCAGCCCAATATTACCGCGATATTCGTATTGCGGCGATTTACGAAGGCACCAATGGCATTCAGGCAGCGGACTTGGTTGGTCGCAAGCTCGCGATGCAAAGCGGCGATGTTATCCGCAACCATCTTTCGGCCATTTCGGCGGATGCGGCGGATCATGTTGGCCTGTCGGCGCTTGCTGCGGCAACTGCTGAAGTCACCGAATATATGCTTGGCGCAGAAGTCGATGACCGTTTGGCGGGCAGCTACGCTTATACCAATATGATGGCGGTGGTCACATCGGGTTGGTTGATGTTGAGGCAATATCGCGCCGCGCAAGCCGACATCGCCAATGGCGGCAGCAGCGCATTTTTGCGCAGCAAGGTTGCGGCCTGCCGTTATTATCTGGACGTCATGGTGCCAGAGGCTGTGGCATATAAAGGGACCGCGATGGCAGGGGCGGAGTTGCTCTACGCGCTTGATGCAGAGGAGCTGGCTGCTTGAACGAGCAGACGCTGAAACGGATCGCCGAAGCGCTTGAACGGCTGTCGCCCCCGCCAGCGCCGCCGACCGATCTGTCGTCGTCGCCCGCTTACCATTGGAACGCAGCAACCTTGGCGGCGGTGCAGGGTTTTAAGCCATTGCCGATTGACCTAATCGTCGGGGTCAACCGGCAAAAGTCCGATCTGTACGAAAATTGCCGACGACACGCCTCGGGCGCGGCGGCGCATGATGTCCTGCTGTGGGGCGCGCGCGGCATGGGCAAATCAGCCTTGGTCAAATCGGTGGTGGCTGCACTGCAGGAAGATGGCTTCTTCATCGCCTTGGTCGAAGCGTCGTCAAGTCATTTGACGAGCCTGCCAGCCTTGTTTGAAGAGCTTGGCGCGTCGGGTCGGCGTTATCTGTTGTTCGTCGACGATATCTCGTTCGAACCGCATGACCAAAATGCGCGGCTGTTGCGGTCATTGCTGGAGGGCGGCGTTGAGGCGCGTCCAAACAATGTCCGGCTGTGCGTCACATCCAACCGCCGAAACATCGTTGAGCGCGACAGCACCGACCAAGCGGACGCCATGAACGCCCGCGATGCCATGGACGACAGCCTGGCCTTGGCCGACCGTTTTGGCCTGAAACTGGGCTTTCAATATCCCGACCAAGACGCGTATCTGCAGATGGTCAGCAGCTACGCCAGCTATTTTGATCTGGACTGGGACGAATCCGACGCGCTGAGTTTTGCCCAAGGACGCGGCGGCCGTTCAGGCCGGATCGCGTGGCATTACACCGTCGAGCTCGCAGGCCGCGCGGGGCGGAAGATTTAGGATCAGAATCCTAGTTTTTCGCCCGCACGCGCCAAATGATATTGCCAACGTCATCGCTGACCAACAAGGATCCATCCTTTGCCATCGCAAGCATCGTTGGGCGGCCTTGCGCATTGCCATCCTTGTCCAAAAAGCCTGTGAGGACATTGATTGGCTTGCCAGAGGGTTCGCCCTTGGCAAAAGGAACGAAGATCACGTCATAGCCCGATACGGGCTTGCGGTTCCACGAACCATGGCGGGCAACAAATGCCCCTTCGGTCAGGCCCGCACCCAGCTTGCCATTATAGCCAAAAGCCAACCCAAGCGGCGCTGTATGCGCGCCAAGGGCATAATCCGGGCGGCGTTCATATTCGCGCTTTGCCGGCTTTGGCGGCGACACGCGGGCATCGGTAAATCCGCCCCAATAATGTTGCGGCCAACCATAATCGGCACCAAATTCAACGAGCGCCAGATAATCAGGCACCATATCGGAGCCCAGCATGTCGCGTTCGTTTACCACGCTCCACAAACGACCCGATTTGTCCCAATCAAGACCAACGGGGTTACGCATACCAATCGCAAACGGAATTTTCTTGTCCTTCGCGATGTCATATTCCAACACCATAGCACGGCCATTTTCGGTCTCGATGCCATTCTCGCCAATATTGCTATTTGACCCCACCGCGATGTAGATTTTTTTGCCATCGGGGGACGCCGCAAGGTTGCGCGTCCAATGGTTGTTCGGCGCAAGGGCGTTGAACTTTGTCAGCTCCTTACCCTTAACATTAATTTTTGTGTCGCCTTGCTTATAAGGAAAAACGACCAAGCCATCGGTGTTGGCGACATATAGCTTCTCACCAATCAGGACCATGCCAAATGGCGAATTCAACCCCGTCAGGAACGGCGTTTTCAATTCGGCCTTGCCATCACCATCGGCGTCCCGCAACAAGATGATGCGGTTGGCAGAGGGGACACCAGCACCCGCCTTACCCATCAGCCATTTCATCACGAAGCCTTCAATGCCGCCAGCTTCGCGGGGTGGCGAATTTGTCTCGGCGACCAAAATATCGCCATTGGGCAACGTATATAGGTTGCGCGGATGGTCGAGGCCTTCGGCAAAGCGTTCGACGATAAGGCCCGGCGCAGCAATCGGTGCCTCGCCAGCTTGCCAGCGATCAACCTCCGCCACCTTTATGGTCGGGAAAGTCTGTGGGCGCGGCGCAGTAATTTCGGGCGAAGTGCCGGTAACGGCATCCAGCGGAAGTTTGGCAACATCGGGCCGGGTAATGTACCAAATGCCCACAAGCGCCAGAACAATAACGATCAAAATGATGTTGCGCACATGCTTCCACATTTTACCTGCTCCCTTAATGACGCTTGCGATCCATGATCCAGATCACCACCGCAATAACGGTGCCGATTGCCATGCCGATGACGGTCCCGGCAGAGGCTTGGTCCATAGCGACGCCAATTATGGCCCCGATTAATAGCCCAAAGGCGATGAAGATGCCACCGGCAAAGCGGGGCTGACTGTTTTGTGTTTCGGACATAAGGCCCCTTTGCCACCAACAGCGATGTTCAAGCAAGCGCCTTGTTTAACCGTCATCCAATGACAGCAACGACGCGTTGCCGCCCGCGCTTGTCGTATCCGTGCTCGTCGTGCGTTCTGCGCAAAAGCGATAGAGATAATGTGGCCCGCCCGCCTTGGGTCCGGTGCCGGACAGGCCTTCGCCGCCAAAAGGTTGGCTGCCGACCACCGCGCCAATCATGGATCGATTGATATACAAGTTACCGACGCGCGCCAGTTGTTCGACCACAGCACTGCTGCCTGCAATCCGGCTGTGTAGCCCCATCGTTAGGCCAAAGCCCTTTGCATTTATCTTGGCAATGGTCGCTTCCAACGTGCCCGCTTTCCACGTGGCCACATGGACCAAAGGGCCGAAAAATTCGCGGTTCAGGTCGTTTATGTCGTCTAGTTGGATGACCGTCGGCGGCACGAACAGGCCATCTTTTGGAACAATTATTTCATGGATGATCCGGTCTTTCACGCTGGCACGATAGGCCATCAATGAATCATACGCCGCCTGATCAATCACCGGCCCGATGTCGGTGGCTGGGTCAGCCGGATCGCCCATATTGAGCGTATCCATCGCGCCGCGGAGCATTTCTAGCGTGTGTTCGGCAATATCTTCTTGCAACAGCAACAGCCGCAGCGCCGAACAGCGTTGGCCAGCAGATTGGAAGCCCGATACGATGACATCGCGCACAACTTGTTCGGACAAAGCGGTGGAATCGACAATCATTGCGTTCAAGCCGCCCGTTTCGGCGATCAAAGGGACCAAGGGCCGGTCGTCATCGGCGAGCAAATGACGCGCAATCGCCTTGGCGGTCGGAACCGAGCCTGTGAAAACTACACCAGCGATACGTGTGTCCGCCGTAAGTGCCGCGCCAACATCACCTGCGCCCGTCACGATCTGCAACGCGCCCTTGGGCACGCCAGCCGCATGCGCCAGTGCCACTGCGAACCTGCCGATGGCGGGAGTCTGCGGCGCTGGTTTGGCAACAACGGTATTGCCTGCGACTAAGGCGGCAGCAACCTGGCCTAAGAAAATCGCCAGCGGAAAATTCCACGGGGCAATCGCGATCCACACGCCGCGGCCTTCATGGCGCAGGACATTGCGTTCACCCGTTGGCCCGGGCAATTCAACAGGGACCAAGTCGGTGCGCGCGCGCGCGGCGTAATAACGACAAAAATCAATCGCCTCGCGGACTTCGGAAAGCGCGTCGGGAATTGTTTTGCGGGCCTCTTGCACCGCAATGGCCATCAACCGGCTGCGGTTTTCCTCCAATAAGTCTGCCAGACGATCAAGGCAATCGGCGCGCGCTTCGACATGTGTGCCGGACCATTCAGGATAGGCCGCAAGCGCCGCCGTCACGGCATCGGTTGGATTGACGCGCACGTCATCGTCCAACTTTAATGGCGTTGCGATTTCGGCAGCGGTTTCTTTCAATATAACCGCGTCATCCAGATCAAGGCCATTACTGTTCACGCGCTCCGGCTGAAAAAGGTCGGCAGGCGCGGCAATCGCAGGGTGGCGTGTGCTGCCAACGGCCATGATTTTTTCCACCGGGTCCGCCAATAATTCGTCTTCGCTGATCGATTGATCTGCCAATTGGTGGACGAAACTGCTGTTCGCGCCATTTTCCAACAAGCGGCGGACTAGATAGGCCAGCAAGTCGCGGTGTCCGCCGACCGGCGCATATGTGCGGCAGTTATAGCCGTCCTCACGCACAAGGCGGTCAAACAGCCCCTCCCCCATGCCGTGGAGCCGCTGGAATTCAAAATCGCGCTGTGCGCCTGTCCATTGGAGGATGGTCGCGACCGTCAAGGCATTGTGCGTCGCAAACGCCGGACGGATATTGCGCGCGGCGAGCATGTCCTTCGCGCAGGCAAGATAGGACACATCGGTCGCGGCCTTTCGCGTGAACAAGGGAAAGTCGGTCAGGCCGCGTTCCTGCGCATGTTTGATTTCGCTGTCCCAATACGCGCCCTTCACAAGGCGTACTTGTAGGATGCGCGACGTGTCCCGGCCCAACGCGTCGGCCCAGGCGAGGACGGGACGGGCGCGTTTAGAATATGCCTGCACCGCCATGCCAAATCCGTCCCAGCCGGATAAGGCCGGATCGCGCGCGACCGTTTCAATGATGTCGAGGCTCATCTCCAGCCGCGCCGCCTCTTCGGCATCAACGGTGAGTTGGACACCCCGCGCGGACGCAGAACGCGCCAGTTCGCGCACCATCTCGGCAAGTTCCGGAACGCATTTTGCGCTTTGCGCGGTTTCATAGCGCGGGTGGAGCGCGGATAATTTGACCGAAACGCTATGGCCCCGGGAAGGATTGCGGCCAACGGCGGCAACGGCGGCGGCATAGGATTGGAAATAACGTTCGGCATCCGATTTGGTCCGCGCCGCTTCGCCAAGCATGTCAAAGCTCGCGGTAAAGCCGCGATTATCCTTCGACTCCATGCGTTTCATGGCTTCGTCAATGTCACGGCCCATGACAAATACTTGCCCCATCAGGCGCATCGCTGCGCCCACTGCCTGACGCACAAAGGGTTCGCCTGCCTTTGCAATCAGGCGCTTCAATGTGCTCGTGCTGTCGCCCAGAACGGCCTTACCCAGCACCAAACCCCAGGTGGCACTGTTGACCAGCATGCTGGACGATTGCCCTTTATGATCGCTCCAATCGGCGTCTGTCAGCTTGTCCGCAATCAACATGTCCGCCGTCTGCGGGTCTGGCACGCGCAGGAACGCTTCGGCCAGCGACAAGAGCGCTGTGCCCTCTTCTGTGCCAAGGCGGTATTGTTGCAGAAACGAGTTTACCCAGCCATCGGCCTGCACGGCCCGCAAATCGTCCAGCAGGCTGCGCGCAGTGCGCACGATTTCGACCCGCATGGCCGCATCGACCGTAGCCGCCACCACGAGAGGTGCCAGCACTTCAGTCTCTGACTTGCGGTGATAGGGCCGGATGGACAAGCGAGCGGTTTCTAGCGATGCATTCATGCGCCTGCTTTGCCGGATAAAGCGAAAGCAGACAAGTTTCAGTTGTAACGAAAAGGCCAGCCTTCAGGAGAAGACTGGCCGCACGCGTCAGGTCGAAACCTGAATGACATTCTGCCCGGCGCTTAACAAGGTTCAGGAGCAGCGCCGGGCAAAATATGGTAAGCTTTTTTTAGCGATAGCGACGGCAGTTGCTGTCCGACTTGTCGATGGCGCGCCCCGCGAGGGCACCGACTGCTGCGCCGATGATGCTGCCTTCGGTCTTGTTACCGCGACGTGCAACTTCATTACCCAGCAGGCCGCCTGCAACCGCACCGATTATCGTGCCGCCTGTGCCCTTGTCGCAACGCGCATTGTTGCGATAATTATTGTTACGGTAATAACGGTCACCACGGCGATAGTCACGGCGGTCATAGCTGCCCTGACGATCATCACGGCTGTAATATCCGTCATTATATTGTTCGCGCGCCATGGCTGGCGCTGCCGAAAATCCGGTCAGTGCCGTTGCTGCAAGGACCAGTGCACCGATGCTTTTCTTCAAATTTCTCATTTTCGATACTCCATGTTTTTTCAGGTTCGGTCCGCGTGAAGCAAATCGGCGATTTGTTTTGCTAACAATTGCCTTATGGACACCGGCTATTGCACCGAAGCTGAATGCGATTGTTATCCCTCGTTCATCTTTAGGCGCAAAACAATGAACGGTTGGGAGTGTCATGACGGCAAAGGTGAAACGTCTCGCGCTTGGCATCATCTTGGCGGTGCTCACCGTTGGCGGCTTTCGCACGATCTATCCGAGCGACAGCCAAGTCATAAGTTTGCGACGACTTGCCCTCAATCCCGATAATGCCGCCCAACGGCAGGTGGGCGCTCTGGAATTCATCGCGGCATGGGAATTGCGCAGCCGCAACGAAGGTTTTGGCGGGATTTCGGCACTCGTTTCTGTGGGAGATAGTCGTTTTGTCGGGATTGGCGATGCCGGGACTGTCATTGGCTTCAGATTGACCGAGGATGGACGGATCGACCGCACCACAATCGCGCCGCTGCCAAATGTGCACGGCCCGAATGTGTCTTACAAAGACCGCGATAGTGAGGGGCTGGCTTATGACCCCGATAGCGGCCAATATTGGGTCAGTTTTGAAGGCAATCACGCGATCCGGCGCTATTCAAAATCCTTTGCCCAACAAACGGGCATGATTCGCCCCGCAATATTGCAGAAATTGCCCCGCAATAAAGGCGCGGAGAGCATCGTTCGCCTGCAAGATGGTCGGTTTATCATCATCGCCGAGAGCCTTGACGATGACATGCACAGCGCATGGATATTTTCTGGCGACCCAATTGAAAGCGCGACCACCATAACGCCCTTCACATTCCGTCCGCCCGCCGGCTACCGCGTGACCGATGCGGCGCAATTGCCCGACGGGCGAATCGTCCTTCTCAATCGCGCCATCGGCTTTCCATCGGGCTTCACGGCGAAGGTGTCGCTGCTCAACCCCGATAGCATAGGTCGCGACCGCGTGCTTTCGGCTGACGTCATTGCGTCGCTTTCGGCCCCATTGCTCGTCGACAATATGGAAGGGATTGCCGTCACCAGCGATGGCGACAGCATGTTCCTCTGGCTGATCTCGGACAATAATTTCACCCTGTTCCAGCGGACGATATTGATGAAGTTCCGTCTGCCCGATCAACCAGACAGCAAAAAGCCGGAGGCATAGACCGCCCCCGGCTTATGATTCGCTTTTGCAAAAGGCCGCGTCAGCAGCCTACAGCCTCACGCCGCAGCTTTGTGCTTCTTGGCAATTTCTTTTTTCACTTTGCGCGCATTGGTCGAAAGCTTCTCGTCCGAAGTCTTCAACAACCAATTGTCGAGACCACCAACATGCTCAACCGAACGCAGACCGTGGGTCGACACGCGGAACTTGTAGCCTTGCTCCAATGCGTCCGACAACAACGTCACATTCTGCAGATTTGGCAGGAATGTACGCTTCGTCTTGTTGTTGGCGTGGCTCACATTGTTGCCGACCAGACGGCCCTTACCGGTGAGTTCGCAGATGCGCGCCATGATGTATGTCCTGTATAAAATGAGTGTATGCGGAATCACTGACCCGCGAAAGTCGCTGCCCCTAACCTTCCACACCGAAAAGGTCAAGCCGATGTGTGGCCAAAAGCGGGAATCTGCGCTAGCAAAATCTCATGTCCCTAACCAAAGCTCGCGAAATGATGCATGAAGCGCTCAATCTTGCCCGCGCTGCGGCTGCGCAGGGCGAAGTGCCCGTTGGCGCAATCATCGTCAAGGATGGGGTTATTATCGGGCGCGGGTCGAACCGCCCGCTGGAAAGCCATGACCCCACCGCGCACGCCGAAATCATCGCAATCCGCGCGGCGGCGGCATATCTTGGCAATGACCGCCTCACTGGATGCGACCTGTGGGTAACGCTGGAACCCTGCGCGATGTGTGCAGGCGCGATTGCCCATGCCCGCATCGCGCGGCTCTATTATGGCGCGGACGATCCCAAGGGTGGCGCTGTGGCGCATGGTCCCCGTTTGTTTGAACAACCCACAATGCACCACAGGCCGGAGGTATATGCCGGCATCGCCGCAGACGAATGCGCCATTTTGCTCAAAAATTTCTTTGCGGAACGCCGTTAACGCAGATTTTCGTCAAAAAACGCAAGCGTTCGGGCCCAAGACAAATTTGCCGCCGCTGTGTCGAAACGCGGCGTGCTGTCATTGTGAAAACCATGCTGCGTGCCGGGGTAGAAATGCACCTGAAAACGTTTCTGGTTTGCGATCAGCGCGGCCTGATAGGGTAACCAACCTGCGTTGATACGTTCATCGACCTCAGCATAATGGATAAGCAACGGCGCGTTAATCGCAGGCACTTCTTCCACCCTCGGCTGGCGACCATAATAAGGCACCGATGCCGCCATTTCGGGATAGGCCACCGCCAACGCATTGCACACGCCGCCGCCATAGCAGAACCCGACCGCGCCTACCTTGCCCGTGCTTTCGGGATGATCGCGCAGATATTCAAAGCTGGCAAAGAAATCCTCCAGCAATTTGGCCGGGTTCAGCTTCGCTTGATATTCGCGGCCCGTTTCGTCATTGCCGGGATAGCCGCCGACCGAGGAAAGGCCATCGGGGCCAAGCGCCATATAGCCCGCCTTGGCCAAACGCCGCACGACATCCTCAATATAAGGGTTAAGCCCACGATTTTCGTGGATAACGAGCACCGTCGGCAGCTTGCCCTTTGCCCTTGCGGGCTTGGCCAGCAAGCCATTGATGCTGCCATGGCCATCAGGACTTGGCACCGTCACGCGGGACGTGACGATAGCAGGGTCATCCGCCTTCACTTGCTGCGCCAGCGCGTAATCGGGCTTTAGCTGATTAAGAATCATCAGGCCCGTAACACCAGCAGCCGCAAACTTACCCGCCTCACGCATGAATTCCCGCTTGGTCAGCTTGCCATGGACATAGCCATCAAAGATTTCGAGAATATAGGGATGAAAATCGCTGGCCTTCATGCGGGTTGGCGTATCGGATTGCTTCATGCCCATTTCCTTAATGGACGAACCGGGCGACGACATCGCGATAGGACCGGCTGACCTTCACCTGCGCGCCCGATTCCAGCACCAAAAAGCATTCGCCGTTGGTATGGGGCTTAACCTGACGGACCTGATCTAAATTGACGATCGTGGAACGGTGCACACGTTGGAAGGTGCGCGGGTCCAACCGTTTTTCCAAATCCTTCATCGTCTCGCGCAGGATCAGTGAGTTGTCGGCAGTGTAAATGCACATATAATCGCCCGCCGCATCGATCCGTTCAATGCTCGCGACATCGACGCGGAAAATCTGGCCGCGATCCTTGATATTGATCAGCTTTTCAAAGCGGGTGGATGCCACATCGTCATCCAATGACCCCAAATTGTCCGCCGCATTTGGCGCGACTTCGTTGATAACCGTACGCAGGCGGTCGAGTTCTTCCGATGTCCGCTTGTCGGAAAGCCTGCCGCGCACGCGGTCCATGGTATCGGCCAGCCGTTCGGGTTCCACCGGTTTCATCAGATAATCTATGGCCTGCGCCTCAAACGCCTTAATCGCATGTTCGGAATATGCGGTCACAAACACGAACAAGGGCGGGTCGATGTCCATCACGCCTTGCACAACCGAAAAGCCGTCAAATCCCGGCATTTGAATATCGAGGAAGACCAAGTCCGGCTTTAACGTCTTGATCTTGCGAATGGCCTCGCGACCATTGTGGCAGGTGGCCACAATTTCGATATCATCAAAAGATTGAAGCCGTAATTCGAGACCCTGAATGGCCAGCTTTTCATCGTCGACCAATATTGTACGAATGCTCATGCGGATATTTTTCCTTGCCGTTGTGCCCCCGCTTGATTGTCTTCCCCTGCTGTAATCTTGCTTTGATAAGGGAGTTCCAACAAAACCTCAAACCCTCCCCCGGCTTTGACATAATGTTCAAAGCGTTGGTCCTCACCATAAGCTTGCGACAGACGCTCACGCGTGTTCGCCATGCCGACACCTATGGATAGGCTGTGATCTTGTTGCCCCGGCTGCAAGCCCGGGCCAGTGTCCGAAACGGTGATCCGCACCCTTTGACCGACGAGTTGAGCGGTCACGGAAATATCAGCGCCCTCTTCCTTAGGCGTCACGGCATATTTGATGGCATTTTCCACAAGCGGTTGCAGCAACAACGAAGGGACCAATGCATTCTCAACCGCAGGTTCGATGATGAAATATGTCCGCAAGCGTTCTTCAAACCGCATTTTTTCAATATCGAGATACAGCTTTAGCGTCTCAATTTCCTGAGTCAGCGGCACTTTCGCCGCAGCCTCGTTGATCAACGTAAACCGCAAAAATGAGGACAGCCGCGAAAGCATGGCGTTGGCTTGATCCGTCTGTTTCAACAGCACTAAGGTCGAAATGCTATTCAATGTATTGAAAAGGAAATGGGGGTTGAGCTGATAACGCAGCATCGTAAGCTGCGCGCTGGTCGCCTGCGCCTCCAACCGCATCATCTGGTCGGCTTGCTCTTCAGCGCGCACAAAATAATTGATGGCGTAATATAATGCGGACCATGCCGCCAGCAGCACCGAGTTAATGTAAATCGCCGCCAGCCATAACTGGGCAAAAGGCGTTTCATCAACTCCATCACGAATGGTTTGAAGCACCCACACGTCCAAATAGGCATAGCCAAGCGTCGCGAGTGAGACAGACACGAAGGTCAGGCTCCACGTGATAAACGGCCGCTGCCCAATCAAGAACCGGTATATCACCGAAAGAAGCAGCGTGATCGAATAGCCCGTCACCGCAGAAATCAGGATTGGCACCAGGAAGCTGACGGGCTGCCCCTGCGCAATACCCGACGCAGCGCGCAGAATGACCGCGCCGGCCCAACCAGCCGAGTGCAAGTTCCAAAAAGCGCGGTTCTTGTCCGCGAAGAAGGGTTTATCTGTAAGCTCTAATACCGCCATATATTCGGTCTAGCCGCATTTCGCGCCCGCATGAAGCCCTTGTTTCGTCTGCCAACGATGTTAAACGTCAAAGGTGAGAGGATAGCAAAATGGACAGCCAAGAAGACCGCGCACATTTTCATGATATGTCGCAGAGCACGCAAGAGGATTGGCAGATCATCATGCGGCACAATATCCCGTTTTCGCAAGATGGCGGTCGCCGGATTTTGGACCATCTCAAATTGCTTGATGGGGATTTCGGTGGGTTCGCGGTCGACCGGCTGACGCATTCGTTACAAACCGCGACGCGCGCGCATCGTGATGGCCGGGATGAGGATTATGTCGTGATGGCTTTGCTCCACGACATTGGTGATACGCTGGGCGCGGCCAACCATCCGGACATCGCCGCCGCCATATTAAAGCCGTTCGTTTCGGAAAAGCTCCTTTGGATTGTGCAAAATCATGGCATTTTCCAAGGACAAAATTTCTTCCACCATCTGGGCCTTGACCGCGACATGCGTGAGCAGTTTCGCGGGCATGAGTGGTTTGCCGATACCGAAGAGTTTATCGACAAATATGACTGCCCATCCTTTGATCCGGATTATGACACGCTCCCGCTCGCATTTTTTGAACCGATGGTGATGAAGCTTTTCCGTAGTCCGCTCAATAGCATCTACAAGCGTGCGGCAGAGGCAGTCGCTTAAACCAGCCAGTTTGCCAGCGCCCTTATATTGCGGGACATGCATGCCTATCTTCATATATCTGGGTCAGTGCATCCTGACCTAGCAAAAAACCTGCACGCCGCCCCCGAAGGAAAATATCATGGCGAAGAGCCAAAAGAAATCGAGCCGCGAAGTCCGCAAGCCAAAGGCCGAAAAGCCCAAGAAGCAAAACGCGTCGAACCCGTCAACGAAGGGCAATCCAGCGAGCTTGGCGACAAAAAGCTGAGGCTTTAACGCTTAGACGCTGACCGCTATATGGGTAAGGCGGAGTGGCACCCAAAAACGTCACCCCCCCGACCATCGCCCCACAACCGTCACCCTGAACTTGGTTCAGGGTCCATTTATCGTCTCTACCCTTCGGCCTGTGTGGCACGATGGATGCTGAACCGAGTTCAGCATGACGTTTGGGGGAAACGCGTCGTCTTTTCCCCGTCGCCCCAGCGTAGGCTGGAGTGACGGTACTTATGGGGGATTAGACATTTTGCCTTCTTACCGTCACCCTGAACTTGTTTCAGGGTCCATTTATCAGCCGAAAACTTCGGCCTGCGTGGCACGATGGATGCTGAACCGAGTTCAGCATGACATTTGGGAGAAACGCGCTCTCTTATCCCCGTCGCCCCAGCGCTTTAACGCCCGAGCAATACCCGCGCCTGCCCCGCGACTTGTGCCAACATGGCGGGGGTCGGCGCACCCGTCATCTGGGCACGGTCCACCATCGCCTTGAACGCCCGCACGCGCACCGCGTTGGCCACCAACCAGTCTTGCGTATCCTCAAGCGATTTTTTTGCCGCACGACGCCGCAGAAAGTCCAGACGCATGGTTTGGAAGTCTCGTGCGAGGCCAGCAACCAGCAACCGTTCCCACGGATCGTGCGGGTCGACCTGCATTGCGGTTCCCTGCGCCCAACTTAAACCCAGCGCATCGCCAAGGGCGGTAAAGGCGCGCGTCAATGCGGTCACATCGCCCTTTTGCGTGGATGAAAGCGCCGCCAGACCAATTGCGCCATCCAACTGCGCCAATTGCACCAGACGGTCCGCGATTTTGCGTGGCGCGCCATTTTCGGTCAACCGCGCGCCAAAGCGTTCGGTCTGAAGCCGGACATCATGGGGCAATAGCCCGTCCAATGCCGCCGTTAGCTTTTGCACCACGGGCGCATACACCCCCGTGGCCGCAGCGACATCGCGACCTTCATGGGCATTGCGGATGATATCCGCCATTTGCGCGCGCACTTCTAAGGCCGCTTGATGGAATAGCATCAGCCGCGTGGATTCCGGCATCGCTGTCGTATCAATGGCATTCCACAAGGAAGGCAGATCGTAAATGCTCTCGGCAATGGCAAAGGCCGCAGCAACATCGCCAAGACTACAGCCTTCCTCTTCCGCCAATTCAAATGGGTGCAACATGCCAAGCCGGTTGATCATGCGGTTGGCCAATTTCGTGGCGATAATTTCCTTGCGTAGCCGGTGTCCCAAAATCGCCGACTTATGCGATTTGACCATCATGTCCGGGAATGCCGCCAGAAGTTCGCCGTCCATCGACTTGTCCTGCGTCAAAGGTGCTTCCTCAACCCCATCCTGCGCCGCAAGCTTTGCTGTGGAGAGCAATATCGCCAATTCTGGCCGCGTTAGGCCATGCCCTTCGCTGGCACGGCGGAACAGTTCTTCATTGGGCGCAAGCCCCTCGACCACACGGTCCAGTCGGCCAGCACCTTCAAAAATTTCGATAAGCCTTACATAGGCTGGCAAATCACCCGCGCCGCCGGTTTCCGCGATGGACAAGGCAAGCGTCTGAAGACGGTTATCCTCCAACACCAAATGCGCCACCGCATCGGTCATCTCCGCAAGTAAGACGTTGCGGGCTGGCTCCTTCAACTTGCCTGCGCGCATTTGCGCATTCAGCGCGATTTTGATGTTCACTTCATTGTCGGAACAATCGACACCAGCGCTGTTGTCGATGAAGTCTGTATTGATACGGCCACCGCGCAAGGCATAACCAATGCGTCCAGCCTGCGTCACGCCAAGGTTCGCGCCCTCGCCAATGACTTGTGCCCGCAGTTCTGCGCCGTTCACACGAATAAAGTCATTGCCAGGGTCGCCGACGTCCAAATGGCTTTCGCTCCGGTCCTTGATATAGGTTCCTATTCCGCCGAACCACATCAATTGAACCGGCGCTTTTAGTATCGCGGTCATCAATACCGATGGTTCAATTTCCTTTGCATCAATGCCCAACAAGCTTCTGATTTCAGATGTTGTTTTGATGATCTTATCCGTACGCGCGAACACGCCGCCGCCCTTGGAGATCAACTTTGCGTCATAATCGAGCCAGCTCGAACGCGGCAGGTTGAACAACCGCTGACGTTCTTTCCAACTGGTCGCGGGATCAGGATCGGGATCAAGGAAAATGTGGCGATGGTCGAACGCGGCGACAACTTTCAATGTCTTTGAAAGCAACATGCCGTTGCCAAAGACGTCACCGGACATATCGCCGACGCCAGCCACCGTGACCGGTTCCTTTTGGACATCAATACCCATCTCGGCAAAATGGCGCTGCACCGATAGCCAGCCGCCCTTTGCGGTAATGCCCATCGCCTTATGGTCATAACCGACCGATCCACCGCTCGCAAACGCATCGCCAAGCCAGAAATTGCGTTCCAGCGCGATGGCGTTCGCGGTGTCGGAGAATGTCGCCGTGCCCTTGTCGGCAGCCACAACGAAATAGGGATCGTCGCCGTCATGGATCACCACATTATCGGGATGGACGACCCGGTCGTTCACGATGTTGTCGGTAATCGACAGCAAGGTCCGGATGAAGATTTTATAGGCCTCTGTGCCTTCGGCAAACCATGCATCGCGGTCGACGCGCATATCGGGTAGTCGCTTGGGGTAGAAGCCGCCTTTTGCCCCGGTCGGCACGATAACTGCGTTTTTAACGCGCTGCGCCTTCATCAGGCCCAAAACCTCGGTGCGGAAGTCATCACGCCTGTCGGACCAGCGCAAGCCACCGCGCGCCACCGGGCCAGCGCGCAAGTGAATGCCCTCCACGCGGGGCGAATAAACAAACACCTCACGCCAAGGCTTCGGCGCAGGCAGGCCGGGCACTTTTGCGCAATCCAGTTTGAACGCCAAGGCTTCGGCCGCTGCTGCGGAAAACGCATTAGTGCGCAATGTTGCCAGCACCACCGCCAAAAACCGCCGCAGGATTCGATCTTCGTCAATCGCCGAAACCGCCGCCAAATCAGCGTTGATTAATTTTTGATATTTTGCCGCTTCCTTGTCGCGGCTGCCGTTGGTTGCAGGATTATGCAAGGCATCAAACAACGATATGATGGACCGCGTCACATTGGCGTTTTTGGCCAAGGCGGACACCACCGTTGGCATCCCATATGCTACACCTGTTTGGCGTAAATAGCGGTAATATGCGCGCAGCCAGATGACCGATTGCGGCGCAAGCCCACCAATCGTAACGAGTTGGTTGAAAACGTCATTTTCAAAACTGCCGTCCAAAACTTGGCTCAGCGCACCTTCAAGGACCTGCGGCTTTTCGACGACGGTTGAAATATCACCGCCACGCAAGGCAAGACGGAAGTCATGAATATAATGACCATCGCCCAATGCGGTTGGCGATTCCTCCAAAACATCAAAACCGAAATTCTCCAGCGCTGGCACGACATCGCTCAACGGCAATGCGCCGCCATTGCTGTAAATTTTTAGGCGTAGCTTGCCATCTTCTACGAACAGCCGGGTGATCTTGCTGTGGTCGCGTTCCATGGCGAGCAAGCCAATCATGTCCCGCGCAGCTTCGTCGGTCGAATAGGTGCTGCGATAATTGGCCGGGAACCCGGCCCCATATCGGACAAGCATGGCGGCGGCGCGCTTTTCATCGGTCAGATGTGCCAATGCCGCCTCAACCGCTGGCTCCCACCCACGCACCATCAGCTCAAGCTTTGCATCCAGGCTAGCTTCGTCCACTGTCTGTCCACGGTCCGGCAGATCTAGCGTATACCGCAGCAAGGCTACGCCGCCATCTTCCAAACCGATTGTCCAGCCTAATAAAGACCCGCCCGTGGCATCCATCAGCATCGTCTGGATCTGCTTACGGATGCCCGTGGATACGTCGTCGCGTGGCAACCATACAAAGATATACAAATGACGTCCAAGTGGCGACCGCAGCGCAATCAGCTTGGGGCGCGGTCGGTCCGTTAGCGACATGGCGGTCAGCGTTACGCGTTCCAGATCATCCAGCTTGAGCGCGACCAAAAGGTCGTGCGGCAGCGCCGTGAGCGCATGGGCCATCGCCTTGCCAGCATGGCCCGAAGGGTCGAAGCCATAACGCGCCATCAACGAAGCCAGATGCGTTCTGAGCACAGGTATGGTTTCCGGAGCAGTTGCAAGCGCCGCGCTGGTCCAAAGCCCTGCTGCGACGGCTAAGCCTGTTACCCGATCTCCCGTTTGCACCGGCATAACGATTAGGTCCAATTGAACACTGCGGTGGACATTGGAAACACGGTTGGATTTCAGCACCAAGGGCGCGATGCCCCCGGCTTCAAACCAGTTGATAGCAAGGCTGACGCTATCTTCCGAAAGCACGGGGGCGTCGCTCACGCGCGACAATCCAAGGCGGTTGGAACGCGTGCCATCGCTGCTGATCCGTTCATGCGCCAATATGGTCATATTATTATCATGGAACCAACGGATTAGCGCGGTACCTTCGCTATCAGGCAGGCTGTCGGCGTCGGCGGACAAGGCCGCGAGCATGTCGCGCCAATCCGTCACCGCACCGCGAACGTCGGCGAGAACAGCCGCCAAATGCGCTTCAAGCTGACGGCGTTCCTTGGCGTCGACGCGCGCTGTTTCGAGGTAAATGAAGGATTCGCGCGGCTGCCCATCAATGCGTTTCCGGCTGATTGATGAAAGTGTATTGGCTTCATCGCGGGTAACGCTCAGCACCGGATGAATGATGCGATTCACAGCTATGCCATAAGCGGCGACTGCTGCAGACACCGAATCCACCAAAAAGGGCATATCGTCATTATTCAGCGATATGCGCATCATCAAACGGCCATGCGCATCGGTAAAGCTATCCAGTGCAATGGCCGCGCTGCCCGCCTTGCGATGCAGGCCGGTTTCGATGGTGAAACGCGCGGCATCCTCCGCCGCTTTGGCGTCAAAACCCTCATTCTCGCCCGGCAAAGCCGTCTCGGTAAAGGCGCAGACCATATCCTTCAAAAGGGTCTTGTCGATTTTTCCGGTATTTTTAGCAATTTTGGCGGCCGCCATGAAATGATCTCCCCAGCCCGCAAGCATCTGGTTATGTGCCATGTTCAACGATAAATTTCGTTGTAATTTTATTACAATACTTATGACGCGCTTCTCAAGCTTAAACAAGTCGCGTCTGTAGGGTCAGGACCTATTAAATCCACCTTCGCGGCGTCAAAATGGCAAAGATATCGAAGTAAAATGTCCGCCGCAGGCAGTCATTCTGCCTGCAAGGGCATTTTGCTTTGAGATCGAAGCCATTTTGGCGTCCTTCGGATTTGACCCATACTGTCCATTGCCGCGTTGGCAAAGCTAGACTTAGAACCACTAAGCCTGCGCTTTGCCGCCTTTCACTGAACAGTATGGCCTCAAACCGCGAAGGTGAATTTAATAGGTCCTGACCCTTACTTGTTGCGACGGCCATTGCTCCTGTGTAGCGTCTTTCGGAACAACGAATGTTCGGAGGGTTGCGTGGATAAACGGCTGACATTGTGGATATTGGCAGGAATGATCCTGGGCGTGGCGGTTGGTTTCGCGGTCCACGTCAGTTTTGCGCCGGATAGCACGCAGTTTGAATATTTAACCAAAACATTCAAACTCCTCTCTGATATATTTCTTAACCTAATCAAATTGTTGGTTGCCCCCCTGATCCTATCCACGATAGTCGTGGGTATCGCGCATATGGGCGACAGCTCGGCGCTCGGTCGCATCGGTTTTCGCGCCATTACATGGTTTATTATCGCCAGCTTTATCTCGATTGGCCTTGGCCTATTGATGGTAAACCTGTTTCAGCCAGGAATCGGTGCGCCAGTGGACAGTATTGGAAATGCTGCGGCAACCATTGGCGAAGTCAAAAAACTCGACTTTTGGGAATTCATTCTTTCGATTTTCCCCAAAAACGCGTTCGAGGCGATGGCGACAAACAATATCTTGCAGATTTTGGTGTTTGCATTGTTCGCAGGCATCGCGCTTTCGGCCTTAGGTGAAAAGGGCGCACCTTTGGTGCGGGGTGCAGAGTCACTTGCGGAAATGATGCTGCAGATTACGCATTATGTCATGCGCTATGCCCCGGTAGCGGTGTTTGGTGCATTGGCAGCCGTGGTCTCAAAAAGCGGCCTTGCGATCCTTGCAACCTATTTAGAACTGGTGACGGAATTCTATCTGTCGCTGGCGTTATTGTGGGTGATTCTGCTGTCGCTGGGCGGCATTTTCCTGGGCCGGCGTATATGGACACTCATCCGCTACATCCGCGAACCTATGTTGATCGCATTTTCGACAGCATCCAGCGAAGCGGCCCTGCCGAAGCTGTTTGAACAGCTCGACCGTTTTGGTGTCCCGCGCCGGATTTCGGGCTTCATGCTGCCATTGGGCTACAGCTTCAACCTTGATGGTTCGATGATGTATATGAGCTTCGCGACCATCTTCATCGCGCAAGCTTATGGCATTGACCTATCCATCGGCACGCAGATCCTTATCCTGCTCACGCTCATGATTTCGTCCAAGGGCGTCGCCGCCGTGCCGCGCGCGTCGTTGGTGGTGATTACCGGCACGCTGGCGATGTTCGACCTTCCGGTGGAAGGCGTCGCGCTCATCCTTGCGATTGACCAATTCCTCGATATGGGCCGCACCGCGACCAATGTCGTCGGCAACGCCGTTGCAACGTCCGTCATCACCAAATGGGAGGGCATGTTGGAGGTTGAGGAACCCGATTATGTTGAACCGCCGCATGCACCCGCGCACACCATAGCGGACGGGAAAGCGGGGCTAGACCTCGCAGAAGATATGGTCACTGACGCGCGAAAGACGAAGCTTTAAGCGGGGTGTTTGTGTCCAAGCAAGGTGCCCTTGGCACCTTGGCTGTCGAGCATGAATTCCATGTTGCGATGTTCTTTGCGCCAGCGCCGCGCAACCATGCGCTCACCGGGACGCGCGGCGTCATCCAACAGCACCCTGCCGCCGGGACGAATAAGCGGGAACAGGCTTGCGGCCGCGCCGCGCACATGCGGATGGATTGCCCAAGGCGGGCCATCGACGATAAGCAAATCAATTTCTGTCGGCACATCGGACAATTGATACCAGTGCCCCGGCCAGCCAGCTGGCGATGCGCCTAACGGGGCGTGCCAAATTTCCGCATCCATCTTGTTGTCGCTTATCCAGTCTTGAGTCGTTTGCGCGAACGCCGCATGTTGGTCAAAACTGACAATCTTTCCGCCGCCAAAAAGCTGCAGAGCGCGCGCCGCAACAAAGGTGGACGCGCCGCAGCCAAGTTCGACAACCTGCGCCGGTCGCATGTCTTCGATTGCGGAAACGATATGCCACAAAAAATTTGTGTCGGCTTTCCAGCTTCCCAAATTGGGCAGCGCATCGAAAGGCAGGTCGAGATAGGCGAGCAATGCCGCCTTATCTTTCTTGCGCCCGCCATCGAGGCTACGCAACAACCATGGCCATTGAATCGCGCCATAGGCCATGACCATGCAACGATCCCCCAATGACAGGCTAAGGTCCAAATCATTGAGGGGCATGTACGCCGTCGTTTCGCGTGTAGTCATTTTCACCCCAAAGCCGTGAAGCGCGCATCAGTCAATGAAAGAGTTGTCGGCCCGACTGATTTTACGCAGTCATGGCACAGCCCGCCGTTGACAAGGCGCGCGCAACGAACGTTTCAAGGCTTTGACAATATCAAAATTTATTCCATAACACAGGAAGGAAGAGGAGATATTCATGGAAGACAGCCGGACCGCGCCTGCGGCAAAACCGACGATTACAAATCCGAAATTGCTGCTGTGGATATTGATGGTTGTTTATGTGCTTAATTTCCTCGACCGGCAGATTGTCAATATTTTGGCCGAACCGATCAGCCGGGATCTCGACCTTTCCGATACCCAAATTGGTTTGTTAACTGGCCTTGCCTTTGCGCTTTTCTATACATTGTTGGGCATCCCCATCGCCCGTTATGCGGACAATAGCAGCACCAATCGCGTTGGTCTGATCTCCATATCCTTGGCGGTCTGGTCCGCGATGACGGCCTTATGCGGGTTGGCGCAGAATTTCGCCCAACTCGCGCTCGCCCGCGTGGGCGTTGGCGTAGGTGAGGCAGGGTGCACCCCTGCCGCCCACTCGCTCATTACCGACAGCGTCCCACCGGAAAAAAGATCATCAGCCATCGCGTTTTACGGCCTTGGCATTCCGATTGGCAGTTTATTGGGCCTCGTCATTGGCGGCGCATTGAACGATGCCTATGGCTGGCGCGTGGCATTCATGGCGGTCGCCATTCCAGGTTTGATATTGGCCGCGTTGCTGCCCTTCATATTGCGCGAACCACGCAAGGCCGAGGCGGCTGCCCGCGCATTATCGGGCGAAAAGGCGCGCGAGGTTCTTTCGACCAAAGACGCGCTCAAAGAAGTGTTCAGCTCGCGCGCCTTTGTGATGTTGGCAATCGCGGCATCATTCACGGCGTTTCTTTCCTACGGCAAAAGCGTTTGGGCGGTGATCTTGTTCATTCGCTCGCATGGCCTTAGCCCAGGGGAAACCGGCCTTTTGCTTGGCCTTGGCTTGGGCGTGGCGGGCATGATCGGCACCTGGCTGGGCGGAATGATGGCCGACAAATTTGGCAAGATCGATAAACGTCATTTGCTGACCACGCCCGCCATCGGCATGGTCATTGCAACACCCATATTGTTCTTGGGCTATTTCGCAACCGACTGGCGCGTGGCGATACTTTTGTTATTTGTGCCAACGGCATTGAACGCGGCGTATTACGGCCCGACCTATGCCACTGTGCAAGGATTGGTAAAGCCGGAGGCCCGCGCTGTCGCCGCCGCCCTCATGCTGTTCGCGCAAAACCTGATCGGCCTTGGACTTGGACCGTTATTGTTCGGCATGATGTCGGACGCGTTCAAGCCGCTGGCGGGCGATGAAAGCGTCCGTTGGGTGCTATATGGCGCAGCATGGCTTGGCCTCATCCCCGCCTTTTTCTTCTGGCGGGCAAGCTTGCGGTTAAATGCTGAGCTTAAAAGCGGTTAATCGGCAAAAGGATCACGCACCAAGATCGTATCTTCGCGCTGCGGCGAGGTGGATACCAAGGCAACGGGTGTTTCGATCAACTCCTGCACACGCGTGATATATTTGATCGCTTGTGCCGGAAGGTCGGCCCAACTGCGCGCGCCTGCGGTGGTTTCCTGCCAACCGGGCATTTCTTCGTAAATGGGCTCGACGGCGGCTTGCTCTGCCGCATGCGCTGGCAAATAGTCATAGACCTTACCGTGCAGGCGATAGCCGGTGCAGATCTTGATCGTATCAAACCCGTCGAGCACATCCAGCTTAGTCAGCGCAATGCCGGTCACACCAGATACGGCGCAGCTTTGACGCACAATAACGGCATCAAACCAACCACAGCGGCGCTTGCGGCCCGTGACGGTGCCAAATTCATGGCCGCGCTCCCCCAGCCTTTGGCCGGTTTCATCCTCAAGCTCGGTCGGGAATGGTCCTGACCCGACCCGCGTGGTGTAGGCCTTAACGATACCCAGCACAAAGCCCGCCGCACTTGGCCCAAGACCGGAGCCGGACGCCGCTGTGCCTGAGACAGTGTTGGACGAGGTTACGAACGGATAGGTGCCATGGTCAACGTCAAGCAAGACGCCTTGCGCGCCTTCGAACAATATCCGTGCGCCGGCCTTGCGCACCTTATTCAATCGCCTCCACACCGGCTCGGCATATTCCAGAACAAAGGGTGCGATTTCTTTCAGATCGGCGATCAAGCGCGCGCGATCCACCGGCGGTTCGCCAAATCCGGCGCGTAAGGCATCATGATGCGCGCAAAGCCGGTCAAGCTGGGTATCCAAAGCATCGAGATGCGCCAGATCACACACGCGGATCGCGCGGCGGCCCACCTTGTCTTCATAAGCAGGGCCAATGCCGCGGCCTGTGGTCCCGATCTTGCCCGAACCCGCTGCGGTTTCCCGCAAACCATCCAAGTCGCGGTGGATTGGCAAGATCAATGCGCAATTGTCCGCCAACGCAAAATTCTCGGTCGTGATCGAAACGCCCTGCCCGCGCAGCTTCGTCATTTCATCGCGCAACGCCCAAGGGTCAAGAACCACGCCATTGCCGATGATCGACAGCGTGCCAGTGACGATCCCCGACGGCAGCAACGATAATTTATAGACATTGTCACCAACGACCAAAGTGTGGCCGGCATTATGCCCGCCTTGAAAGCGGACAACAGCATCGGCGCGTTCCGCCAGCCAGTCTACAATCTTACCTTTACCCTCGTCGCCCCATTGCGCGCCAATTACGGTTACATTCGCCATCAGATATTCCCTGTCAAAGCCAGATAGCTCTGGGGCCTTTTTCTGCGCAGGAGATTTTTCCTGCGAAGGGATTCGCCATGGGCTCCGTTATGATTATGCGAGGCTGGCGTCCACCCTAAAGCTGCGTGGGAGACGATTTCAGACGGGAATGGCTTGACCGTTTATCCAAATATGGGTGCAGCGCAGAACAGCGGCGCTGTCACCCTCATCCAATGCCGATACCGTCACCCAACCTTCATGGCGCATTTTTGCGCCGGTCACGGCGTCGGTGCCAAGTGGCAGGAAAAGACGCCGGATGAAGCCTTCGTCAGCCAGATCAATCAACGGGTCGGGATAGAGCGAGAAGCCCGTTGCCGGTTCCGATGGTCCATCGGCACGATCAATATAATAGGTGCCCCCGCGACCAAGTGCAGCGCTATACCCTTTGGCGAAGATCGTGAAGCCGAACCAGCTTTGATATTCAAAGCCATGCCGTTCGGTCGGATCAAGCGTCACATTGGCGCGGCCCGCAATATTGCTAGCAATGGCTTCCAAGGCACGGATTCGCGACGCGAGCGCCCCGCCAGCATCAATCGCCCGCAGCTTCTGAACCGCGTCTGCAAATGGGCCAGTCGCCGCAAGCAGCGGCAAATAGGCATCCGCCCCAAGCGCACTTAGTCCACCTGCATCCTTCATATCTAGCTCGGAGCGAACGGCATCAATCTTGTCCTTCGCCAAAGGCAGCGCCTTTTCCGCCAGCCGTTCCACAAGATCAGGCAAGGTGAAATCAATGGTGATGTCTTTGACGCCCGCCGCCTCAAGCGCATCAATGGCAACGCCAACAATTTCGCAAGCGGCCGCGACGCTGTCATTGCCGACCAATTCTGCGCCCAATTGCGTCAGTTCCCGTTCGGGTCGCAATTGCTTGGCGCGCAAACGCAGCACCTGACCATGATAGGCCAAGCGCAGCGGTCGCGGCGCGTCCTTCATCCGGGTCGTGGCGATGCGCCCGACCTGCACGGTGATATCATCGCGCAGCGCCAGCGTGTGGCCCGACACAGGGTCGGTAAAGCGCAAATGCTGATTACGCGCGGCATTGCCGCTATGTTTGGCGAGCACCGATTCAAATTCCGCCATGGCCGGTGCCACGCGCGCATAGCCGTAGCTTGCCAGCACGTCGATCATCGCCCGCGACACCCGCACCGCAACCTCCGCTTGAGGCGGAAGGCGGTCGCGATACCCTTCGGGCAGCAAATCAGGTGGATTATTCATGCGCACTCTTTACCGCAAAAGTCGTGGCGGGGAAGCCCCAGCTTAGGGTCAGGACTACTTAAATCCACCTTTGCGGTTTGAGGCCATACTGTTCAGTGCAAGGCGGCAAGCGCAGGGCTTAGTGGTTCTAAGTCCAAGCTTGCCAACGCGGCAATGGACAGTATGGGTCAAATCCGAAGGACGCCAAAATGGCTTCGATCTCAAAGAAAAATGCCCTTGCAGGCAGAATGACTGCCTGCGGCGGCCATTTTCCTTCGATATCTTTGCCATTTTGACGCCGCGAAGGTGGATTTAAGTGGTCCTGACCCTAAAACTTCAGCGCCTTCACGGTTTTCACACCGGGAAGCGTACCAAGCTGTTCAAGGACAGATTCAGGGATCGCCGCGTCCATCGAGAGCAGTAAAACTGCCTCACCGCCCGCGCTGCGACGGCCCAGATGGAATGTGCCGATGTTCAATCCAGCCTCACCCAAGGTCGTGCCGACACGGCCAATGAAACCGGGCGCATCTTCGTTGACGATATAGAGCATGTTGCCTTCCAGCTCCGCCTCAAGGCTGATGCCGAAAATCTCGACAAGCCGTGCTTCGCTATTGGCGAACAATGTACCTGCAACCGAGCGTGGGCCTTGCGCCGTGTTGACGGTGACGCGCACCAATGTGTGATAAGCGCCAGCCTTGTCATGGCGGACTTCGCGAATGTCAAAGCCACGTTCTTTGGCTAAGAATGGCGCGTTGACCATGTTCACCGCGTCGGAAAAACGTCGCATGAAACCGGCAAGAACCGCCGCAGTAATTGGCTTGATATTGAGCTCCGCCGCAGCGCCCTCAACCTCAATCGCAATATTGTCGAGATTGTCGTGCGCCAATTGGCCAACCAGCGAACCCAATTTTAGTGCAAGGGTCGTGTACGGCTTCAACTTCGGCGCTTCTTCAGCAGACAGGCTTGGCATGTTCAGCGCATTGGTAACGCCGCCATTGACGAGATAATCCGCCATTTGTTCGGCGACCTGAAGCGCGACATTGACCTGTGCCTCATTGGTCGATGCACCCAAATGCGGGGTGCAGATGAAGTTTGGCGTGCCAAACAGGGGCGATTCCTTCGCTGGCTCGGTCGCAAAAACGTCCAAAGCTGCGCCGCCGACTTGGCCGCTGTCCAACGCCTCTTTCAATGCCTCTTCATCGATCAACCCACCACGTGCACAGTTAATGATGCGAACACCCTTTTTGGTTTTCGCAAGATTTTCCCGCGACAATATATTGCGGGTTTGGTCGGTCAGCGGCGTATGCAAGGTGATGAAGTCTGCCTTGGAGAGCAAGGTATCGAGGTCGGCCTTTTCAACGCCCATTTCAATCGCGCGGTCGGCGGTGAGGAACGGGTCAAAGGCCACGACCTTCATCCGCAATCCCAGCGCACGGCTCGCGACAATCGATCCGATATTGCCAGCGCCAATAAGGCCAAGTGTTTTGCCCGTAACCTCAACGCCCATGAAATCATTTTTCGGCCATTGACCAGCTTGCGTTTGCGCATTCGCCTCTGGCAATTGACGCGCGAGGGCGAACATCAATGCGATGGCATGTTCGGCCGTGGTGATGGAATTGCCAAAAGGTGTGTTCATGACGACCACACCTTTGGCCGACGCATTCGGGATATCGACATTATCGACGCCAATGCCGGCGCGGCCAATAACCTTCAGGTTCGTAGCCGCATCCAATATGTGTTTCGTCACCTTCGTCGACGACCGAATGGCCAAGCCATCATAATCGCCAATGATCGCGGCAAGTTCGTCGGGCGTTTTGTCGGTGATGACATCAACGTCACAGCCGCGTTCAGCGAAAATCTTGGCGGCGTTTGGATCCATTTTGTCGGAAATAAGTACGCGTGGTTTGGTCATTATTTTATCCTTTTGGGTCGTCGCCCCAGCGAAGGCTGGGGCCTATCTCGCCTGTCAATGACAAACGAGAGACGTGATGGGCACCAGCCTGCGCTGGTGCGACGGGGTTATACTTTTGCGCTGTGGTACGCCCAATCGAGCCATGGCCCGAGCGCCCGAATATCGGCGGTATCAACGGTCGCACCGCACCAAATGCGCAAGCCCGGCGGGGCGTCTCGATATCCGGCGATGTCATAGGCCGCATGCTCTGCCTCAAGCAAAGACGCCATTTTCTTGATCATCGCTTCGTCCGCACCCTTCACGGTCAAGCAAACCGATGTTTTCGAACGAATAGCGGGATCAGCGGCGAGGAAGCCAAGAAAGTCGCTTGCCGCAACAATGTCATCCAGTGCCGCCGCATTGGCGTTGCTGCGCGCCATCAGGCCCTGCAATCCGCCAACGGTCTGCGCCCACTCAAGTGCAAAGATGACATCTTCGACTGCGAGCATCGACGGTGTGTTGATTGTTTCGCCCTTGAAGATACCTTCAGCCAAGGCGCCTTTGGCCATAAGCCGGAAAATCTTGGGCAGCGGCCATGATGGCGTGTATGTTTCGAGCCGCTCGACAGCGCGTGGTCCGAGGATGATTACGCCGTGCGCACCCTCCCCGCCCAGGACTTTCTGCCAAGAAAAGGTCGTCACGTCGAGCTTGTCCCAAGGCATGTCATACGCAAAAACCGCGCTGGTCGCGTCGTTAAAAGTCAGCCCTTCGCGGGTATCGCTGATCCAGTCGCCATTGGGAACGCGAACACCCGATGTGGTCCCGTTCCAGGTGAATAGCACATCGTGGCTTTGGTCAATCGACGCCATGTCGGGCAATTGCCCGTAATCGGCACGGATTACAGTGGGATCGATTTTAAGTTGCTTGACTGCGTCAGTCACCCAGCCTTCGCCAAAACTTTCCCACGCCGTGGCGGTCACTGGACGTGCGCCGAGCATGGTCCACATCGCCATTTCATAAGCGCCCGTGTCAGATGCCGGGACAATGCCAATGCGATGCGTATCGGGAACCTGGAGCACTTCGCGCATCAGGTCGATGGCAAGTTGCAGGCGTGACTTGCCGATTTTCGCGCGATGCGAACGGCCAAGTGATTCGGTTTGAAGTTTTTCCGGGCTCCAGCCTGGCGGTTTCGCACAGGGTCCGGAGGAAAAGAACGGACGCGCCGGTTTAACGGCGGGGGGTACTATAGTCATGTAAGCTTCTCCTTGCAGAGAGCAGCGCGGCGTTGGGACCGCGTGGCCCGGAGCCGCGTTTAGGCGCGGCCCCGGCTTTGTCAATGACTATTACAAAAAGCTATCAATAACCCGTCTTGCGAAACAATACTTCGCCACGGCGGCTGACATATAATTTCTCGAGCGTGACGGGGTGAAAATAGGCCTCGACGCGGTCGCCTTCGGGGGTGGTGCCATAAACTTCATAGCAGCCGCCATCGACTTTCGACTTACGCACAGTCCAACCTTCTTTGGTCAGCTTGTCGGTCAGCGCCTTTTGGCTTTTCCATCCGGAAACGGGCCCTGATTTGCAGGTGATTGCGCCGGTTGCCGATGCGGGAACCGATGCAAAGGCGATAGTGGCCACAGCGGCCAGCGAAAGAGGTGTCCATAAACGCATATTCATGCTCCTTTAAAAATGGGTCTGTTGGCAAGGAAATATCGTGCGGCAACGAGCAGCACGAGCGGGATGAAGTGCACGAGCGCTGGTCCTAAATTATTGTGGATGAATATCCAATGGACAAGAACGAGCAGAGCGGCAGGATAGACAAGGCGTTGAAGACGTTTCCAGCCAGCCTTTAACGCACGCATGGACGCATCATTGCTGGTCACCGCCAAGGGCACAAACAATAATATCGCGGCCCAACCGGTCCAGATACCAAGCGCCCAAAATTCGGCGAGAATATCGTCGAGATTCGCCATATCGATGATGTAAAAAATCAGATGTAAAATCGCATAGCCAAAAGCCGCAACGCCCAATGCCCGACGGCGCTGAATAAGCCAGCTCAGCCATGGCCGAGGCCCAATCAGCGACAATAAGGGACTAAGCACCATCGCGGCAATCATGAAGCGTGCCGACCATTCGCCCGTTGGGTGCAGCATATCCATCGCGATTACATCGCCGAAAACATAAGGGCGCATCATCAACATAGCGGGCAGACACAATAATGCCCAGAATGTCGGCTTCTTATTAAGAATGATTCGCAACATGCATCGGCGATAATCGCCTGTCGCGCGCTATGCAACGCGCAAATTGCAACATCGGCCGTCATTTTTTGGCTGCGCAGAACAATTTATGCGTTAAGACGCTTTTATGACATTGGGCCTGTTTCAAAGATTTCTGCTGATCGCTGGCGTCTTTGCGCTGGCGTCGTGCGGTGGACGGGAAAAGCCGCAATCGCCGCGATCCAGCGAAAACATGACGTCGGACAGTGCCCGCCAATGCTTGGCTGGCCTTAAGTCCAAATCGGTGCGCTTTGCAGGGCTGCCTAGCAAAAGTTTCGACGGCGGATGCCGCATGATCGACACTATCAAGCTCATGGACTTTGGCACGCAGGCAACAAATTTGGGGGCGATGACATGCCCACTTGCGTCAAGCTTTACCGATTGGGCGCGCTATGCCGTGGCACCTGCGGCCAAGCAATATCTTGGCAGTCCGGTGATCAAGATTGAGACCATGGGCACATTCAACTGCCGCGCTGTTAATGGCGGTCGATCCGGCAGACTATCTGAACATGCATTTGCGAATGCTGTTGATGTATCCGCCTTTGTCCTGCGCGATGGACGGCGGATATCCGTGCTGAACGGTTGGCGCGGATCACCCGAAGAACGGGCATTCCTGCGCCGTTTACACCAATCTGCCTGCAGGAGATTTGGCACCGTCCTTGGCCCGGACTACAACGCCGCGCATGCAAACCATTTCCATTTTGATATGGCCAAATCGATGCGCGACGGCACCGCTTATTGCCGATAAGGGCTGGCAAAAGCAACTTGTTCGCCCTACATGCAGGGTAATGACAGACACAAAAATTAACGATCGCCGCTTCTACAAAGCACAACAAGAAGCGGATTTTGCTGAACAGCAACTCTCTACGCCGCAAACGCAAAGCAAGTCATATCGACTGGCCTTTCAGGATACGGACTTCCTGCTGCGCGAAGACCTGCGCCCTGTGCGTTTCCAGTTGGAACTGCTCAAAACCGAAATGTTGCTTGATGAGGCAAACATCGGTTCGATGCTGGTCATCTACGGTTCGGCGCGCATTCCTGAACCCGCCGCCGCCGACGCTTTACGCGCCGCTGCGCAAGGGAAGCGCGCAACCATCATCGCCGAACGGATGAAGGAAAAATCCCGCTTTTACGAAGAAGCGCGCCATTTGGCGCAATTGGCCGGAAAAGCCAATGTTACCGATCAAGAAGGCCGGCGCCATTTCGTGGTATGTTCAGGCGGTGGTCCATCCATCATGGAAGCCGCCAATCGCGGCGCGCATGATGTCGGCGCAGAATCGGTTGGCCTGAATATCGTTCTGCCGCATGAACAAGCGCCGAACCTGTTCGTAACGCCCCGTTTAAGCTTTCAATTCCATTATTTCGCTTTGCGCAAAATGCACTTCCTGCTGCGCGCACGCGCCGTTGCGGTTTTCCCCGGCGGCTTTGGCACTTTTGATGAATTTTTTGAGCTGCTGACGCTAGTTCAGACCGGCAAGATCAAGAAGATGCCGATCCTGTTGTTCGGGCGCGAATTTTGGAACCGCGTTGTGAATTTTGAGGAGCTTATGCTCGAGGGCGTTATCAGCCCGCCTGATCTGGAGTTATTCCAGTTCGTAGAAACCGCAGAAGAGGCATGGGATGCCATCTGCAATTTCTACGAAGTGTCACATTGATTTAACCGGATTATTTCGCGGCAGGTGCTGGTGCTGCTCCGGCTGCTGGTGCGGCGGCAGCATCACCCGTTGAGGCAGGGGCGGCTGCTGCATCATCGGCAGGGGCTTCTGCCACAGGGGGTGTTGGCAATGGCAAGTTTGAACCTTGCGCGTTCATATACAAGATCAGGTTCGCGCGTTCTTCCGGATTGCCCAGACCAGCGAAGGTCATTTTGGTACCCGGCGCATATTTCTTAGGATTGGCCAACCATTTGTCCATGCCTTCCCAATCCCAGTTACCTGGAACGCTTTTCAACGCGTCGGAATACGCAAATCCGGCGACATGACCATGCGCCTTACCCATGGCTGCCCACAGATTCGGACCAATGCCGTTTGCGCCACCTTGTGCAATCGTATGGCAAGCCGCGCACTTCTTGAACACAGCTTCGCCCTTGGCGATATCTGCGGTTGCAAGCAACGTTGCGATTGGCACAACCGCAGCGCCACCCGCTTCGCCCGCCGCCTCAGCCACAACGGCAAAGCCCTCTTTCTCGGGCGTCTCTGGGTGGAAATACATGCCCGTGACGATGCTTAGTCCAAGCGCGACGATGCCGCCTGCCAAAACCCAGCCTGCAATTGTGTTACTACGATCATCCATTGTTTATCAGCCTTGAAAGTGCGTTAAAACACCGGCGCAGAATGATGGCCGGTTCTAGGGGCCCCTCTAATGGCGCGCGTTGGCGGGTGCAAGTGTCCAAATCCACACTTGCCCGATAAGTCTGCCTATCCTAACGACTGCGCAGCATGAACAGTTATCCCGCACCCGCACTGGCAATCGTCAAAGACATGACGCTTGCTGCACAACAACATCCCGCAAAAGCGATTGCCTTTCAAGGCGCGCCAGGGGCAAACTCGCATTTGGCAGCGTTGGAATATGACGCCGATTGCCTCCCCCTGCCCTGTTTTTCGTTCGAAGACGCCATTGATGCAGTCAAGGACGGAACGGCCGCGTGCGCGATTATCCCCATTGAAAATTCGCTGCATGGCCGCGTGGCCGACATCCACTTTCTGCTGCCAGAATCGGGCCTCAGCATCATATCCGAGCATTTTATGTCGATCCGCCATTGCCTCATGGCAAAATCGGCAGATGCCATTCTCAAAACCGCCATGAGCCATCCGCAAGCGCTTGGCCAATGCCGCCATTATTTACGCGCCAACGGCATTATCCCTGTGGCCTATGCGGATACCGCCGCCGCCGCTGCGTTTGTCGCTGCCAATGACGACCCGTCGGCGGCGGCCATTGCGCCCCCGATTGCCGCGGACCTCTATGGCCTCGTCGCCATTAACGACGCGGTGCAAGACGATGACAGCAACACCACCCGCTTTGTGGTGCTTTCACGCACGCCAGCCGACCGGAGCACCCTGACGGGCACGTTAATGACCACGCTGATTTTTGAGGTGAAGAACATCCCCGCCGCTTTGTACAAGGCGATGGGCGGCTTTGCGACCAACGGCGTCAACATGACGAAACTGGAAAGCTATCAAAACGGCGCAAGCTTTGCCGCAACCGAATTCTTCGCCGATATCGAAGGCGCACCGGGCGACCCAGCCGTCGACCGCGCATTGGAAGAGCTACGCTTCCACTGCAACTCGGTCCGCTTGCTCGGCACCTATATGCAAACCCGCGAGCGGGGTTGAGGCTGGCGGGAACAGCGTCAAGGCTTTTCTCCGCCCACCAACTTTCCCCGTCGCCCCAGCGCAGGCTGGGGCCCATCACGCCTGTCGATCTAGCCAGACACACGTGATGGACACCAGCCTGTACTTATTCCTCCCCCACCGGGGGAGGGGGACCAGCGAAGCTGGTGGAGGGGCACGTTCAGGGTATCACTACGCCAAAAGGTCCGGATAACCAGAGCGTGCCCCTCCCCCATGCTTCGCATGGTCCCGCTGTTGCTCCGCAACGCCTACGGCTCCCTTATTCTGGGG
>NZ_JAAVVZ010000018.1 GCF_023910635.1 Sphingorhabdus sp.
AACGGCTATGGGGGCGGCATGAGCATACAGAATAAATCCGCAATCGTCCTTTTGTCCGGCGGCCTTGATTCCATGGTTGTGGCCGGGTTGGCGCAGGAGGCGGGGTATGACCTGATTGCGTTGACCATTGATTATAACCAACGCCACCGTATTGAACTGGACAGTGCGGCGCGCATTGCCGCGCATTTGGGGGCGAAGGAGCATATTCTATTGCCGTTGGACCTGACGCGTTTTGGCGGGTCGGCGTTGACGGCGGATATTGATGTGCCCAAGGAAGGCTTGGAGTCCGGCTTTATTCCGGTGACCTATGTTCCGGCGCGCAACACGATATTTTTGTCCTTGTGCCTTGGCTTGGCCGAGGCGCGCGATGCCCGTGATCTTTGGATTGGGGTCAATGCGCTCGATTATTCGGGCTACCCCGATTGCCGCCCCGATTTCATCCGTTCGTTTGAGGCGACGGCCAATTTGGCGACCAAAGCGGGGGTTGAGGGCGACCATTTCACCGTGCACACGCCGTTGCTGCATATGACCAAGGCCGACATTGCGCGGGAGGCTGCGCGGCTTGGGCTCGATGCGGGGATGAGCTGGTCCTGCTATGACCCAAGCCGGGATAATAAGGCCTGCGGTCAATGCGATGCCTGCCGCCTGCGCGCGAAGGGTTTTGCCGATGCGGGGCTGCCTGATCCGACCATTTACGCATGAGCTACGCGGTTAAAGAGATTTTCCTGACGTTGCAGGGGGAGGGCGTGCATGCGGGCCGCCGTGCGGTGTTCTTACGCTTTTCGGGTTGCAATTTGTGGAGCGGGCGAGAAGCCGACCGCGCAAGCGCCATTTGCCAGTTTTGCGACACCGATTTTGTCGGCATCGACGGCGAAAATGGCGGGCGGTATGATGCTGACGCGCTGGCGGCCAAGGTTGCCGAGCTGTGGGGCGATGGCACCGACAATCGTTATGTCGTGATCACTGGCGGCGAACCCATGTTGCAGGTGGATGACGGAATCGTCGATGCGCTCCATGCCCAAGCCTTCCAGATCGCGATTGAAAGCAACGGCACGATAAAGGTGCATCCCGGCATTGATTGGGTGTGTATCAGCCCAAAGGCTGGATCGGACGTCATTCACCGCACCGGCGACGAATTGAAACTGGTGTGGCCACAACCGACCAGTGACCTTGATGCCATGGAGCAATGGCAATTTGCCCATTTCCTTATTCAGCCCATGGATACAGGTGACGCGGGCTTAAATGCAGCCAATGTCGCAGCGGCGACGCGCTTCGTCATGGAGCGACCAAAATGGCGCTTATCCTTGCAAAATCACAAGATTCTGGGCCTTCCCTAGCTAGGTCCTGACCCTAATTATAAATTTGCTTGAAACCTCTTCGTGAAAGTGACAGTCTTGTGACAGGGAAGAGGAGAGAGAAAATGGCAAAAGCCCAAGAAGCCCATCTGCGCGCGTATAAAAGCTATTCAAAACGCATGTCTGACCATGTCGCCATTGCTTTGGTCGTGTACACATTAATGCTGATATTTTTGGTGACGCCGACGATTGAGTCGAGCGGAATGTCGATTTTTCCTTATTTTGTCTTGGTCCTTTTGGTCGCGGCCGTCATTCCGTTGTGCCGGAATTTGGAGCGGCGTTGGCAGGCACAATGTGCGACTGCCCATTCAGACGACGGACTGGAAACGCAATATTTTGCCGACCGTTTGAAATTGTGGGTCGCTGCGATTGCCATTCCGGCTGCTTTGGCGGTGCTATTCACGGTTTTTTGAAGGCCGCTTGATTGACGCTGTAACGGCCCGCGCCTAAGCGGGAATCATGCTGACACCACAACATGCGCTTGATCGCGCGCAAAATCTCGTTTCCCAAGCCATGAAGGCAGGCGCTGACGCAGCGGATGCCGTCTATGTCTGCGATGCCTCGACGGAGGTGCAGGTGCGGCTTGGCCAGTTGGAAGATGTCGCCCGCTCCGAAGGCGAAGATATCGGCCTTCGTGTGTTTGTCGGCCAACGCTCCGCCACCATTTCATCATCCAACATGAACCCGGACATTCTTGCAGGGCTCGTCACCCGCGCTATCGATATGGCAAAGGAAGCACCGGAGGACCAATATGCTGGCCTCGCGCCGCAGGATCGTTTGTTGACGGGTGCTGTTCCGGATTTTGATAGCGATGACGGCCTTGACCCGGACCCAGCCCTTTTGCGTGCGGCTGCGTTGGAATGCGAAGACGCGGCGCGCTTTGTGCCCGGCGTCACCAACAGCGAAGGCGCGGGCGCCAGCGCCGGACGCAGTATCTTTGCGCTGGCCACCAGCCATGGCTTTGCGGGCGTCAAGTCAGCATCCGGCTATGGCATGTCGGCCAGCGTACTTTCGGGCGATGGCGATGCCAAGGAACGCGATTATGACTGGCGGTCGGCGCGACATCTTGCTGACCTCGACAACCCATCCAACATTGGCACCCGGGCAGGGGAGCGCGCGGTCAAACGGTTGAACCCCGGCATGGTCAAAAGCGGCCAGATGCCAGTCGTGTTTGACCCACGCGTTGGTGGATCATTCGTTGGCCATTTGCTCGGCGGCATCAGCGGCTCGGCGATTGCGCGTAAAACAAGCTTCCTGCTGGAATCGCTTGGCGCGCAGTTATTCGACAGCAGCATTTCCATTATCGACGACCCGCACCGGATGCGCGGCCTTGGTTCACGCGCCTTTGATGGTGAAGGCCTGCCCACGACGCGCCGTTATATCATCGAAAAGGGCGCATTGACGGGTTGGTTGATGGAAAGCGCGTCGGCGCGGCAATTGGGCCTGGAACCCACGGGTCACGCCAGTCGCGGGATCAGCGGCGCGCCAAGCGTCAGCCCATCCAATGTGCATATGGAGGGCGGCAGCGTGAGCGTCACGGAACTGATCGCCGATATCAAACATGGCGTATATATCCATGAACTCGCAGGCCAAGGCGTCAACCCGGTTACGGGCGATTACAGCCGGGGTGCCGCAGGTTTCCTCATCATCAACGGCGAAATTGCGGGGCCAGTGAGCGAATTCACCATTGCAGGCAATTTGAAGGACATGTTTGCGGCCATGACTGCGGCCAATGATCTGGAATTCACACGCAGCATGAACGTGCCAACATTGCGTATCGACGGCATGATGATCGCAGGTGCCTGAACGGCAGCTTGACCGCGCCGCCGTTGTAGCCGCCACGCAAGAGGCCGCGGCACTGGCCTTTGCTAGTTGGCGCGAGGGCGCGGCGGCCGACACGAACGTGTGGAACAAGGGCAAGAATGATCCTGTCAGCGACATCGACATGGCGGTTGACGCTTTTCTCACCACAAGGTTGCGGGCCATTTTGCCGGAGGCCGCGTGGTTGTCGGAAGAAACCGTGGATGACCCGTCACGGCTGGACGCACGATTATTGTGGCTCGTCGACCCTATCGACGGCACCCGCGATTATGTGCGTGGGCGCAGCGGATGGTGCGTCTCGGTGGCTTTGGTGGCCGATGGCCTGCCGGTCTTCGCTGTGATGGCCGCGCCTGCGCAAGGCAAAGTCTGGGTGGCGGCGCACAATGAAGGCGTGACCTGCAATGGAGAGCAGCTTGCGGGCAGCACTAGACTAGACTTCGCCGGATCACGCGTGCCTGCCGATGATTTGCCAAAACTGGATGCTGATCTGGTGACGGTGACTAAGCCCAACAGCATTGCCATGCGCATGACGATGGTCGCTTGCGACCGTGCGGATCTTGTCGCGACATTGCGATGGGGCAATGAATGGGACATCGCTGCGGCGCATCTTGTGGCGCAGGAGGCCGGCGGGATTGTTACCGATGCGTTGGGGCGACCTATAAGCTATAACAAACGCGAGCCGTTGGATTTCGGCTTGATCTGTTGCGCGCCGGGGATTCATCAAGCGGCAGTGGCACGCCTGTCGGGCAGGGCGGCGCAACTGCACGCCTCTGGCTCCAGGGTTACGGACAGGTGGGGTTGCTGTTAGAGTGCTGTTGTCGAAAGCTCTAACGCGCCCGCGTCCATAAAGCATCGCGGTTCATATATCGTGGATTGTTAGCGACCGCGTCGACAAACGCCTTGCGCACCCACCGGAATTTTTCTGGCCGGCTTGTGAAAATCCGTTGGTCCCAAGCCTGCGCATCGGCAGCGCGGACCTTGCGGGCGATTTCGCCGTAAATCCCGGCCGCTGACAAGACCGCCCAGCGGGCCCGCAAGGGCAAATGCTTGGCACCAACGCGTGCCGATGCCTCATATTGTTCGGCCTCATCGGCAAGCCAGCGGCCCATTAGCGCCAGTTTTTTGCGGTTATGCGGCTTCATATGTTCGCCGGGCCCGATATCGAGCATAGCGAGCCAGTCATCGGGCAAATAGCACCGGCCAGCGGCGTCATCTTCTGCAATGTCGCGGGCGATATTGGCGAGCTGAAACGCAAGGCCAAGGTCGCAGGCCCTATCGAGCGTGGCGTCATCATCGGCTGGCACGCCCATAACCACCGCCATCATCACGCCAACCGCGCCTGCGACATGGTAACAATATTGATACAGGTCACTTTCGCGGCGCGGGTGCCATTCGGCGGCGTCGAGGGCAAAACCTTCGATCACATCCTCTGCCATGCGCGGCGTAAGGCCACATTCGCGCGCGACCACGCCCAAGCAGTCAAAGGCTGGGTCGCCCGTGGGCGTTCCGGCGAATGCCATCGCGGTCAATTTGCGTATCGCCTGCAATCGCGCCTGCGGGTCCGAGACAGCCTCCATAGCGCCGCCATGGTCTTGCCCATCGGCCATGTCATCGCATTTGCGGCACCATGCGTAGAGCAGCCACACCCGCTCGCGCGTCGTCCGGTCGAAAAGGCGGCTGGCGAAACGAAAGGATTTCGACCCGCGCGAGATGCTCTCTTGCGCAAAGGCGATGAGTGCAGGGCGGTTAAGCATCATTCCTCCCCTTCTAGGGGAGGGGGACCAGCCGAAGGCTGGTGGAGGGGCAGGTGCAGGGAATACATGCCTTCTTGGTCAGGGGCCTTGGCGGGTGCCCCTCCACCATGCTGCGCATGGTCCCCCTCCCCGTATCGGGGAGGAGTCACAGGTCATCCGCCTTCATCTGGAAAATCGTTTTGTGCGGCACATAGGCGGCCATTTGGGCCAACAACTCGTCCAGATTATCATCCACAATCATAATCCCGGCATGTTGTGGCCGGATGAAACCAACGTCGATCATTTTCTGGTTAAACGCGATCAACTGGTCGTAAAACCCGGCGACGTTCAAAAGGCCAACGGGTTTTTGGTGATAGCCAAGCTGTGACCAGCTAATCGCTTCCCACAATTCATCCATCGTGCCCACCCCGCCGGGAATGGTAATAAAACCGTCGGACAAGTCCGTGAAGCGTTGCTTACGCTCGTGCATACCCGACACCACATGCAGCTCGGTACAGCCCTTGTGCGCGACTTCTGCCCCGACCAAAGCCTCGGGGATAATGCCAATCACTTCGCCACCTGCTTCCAGCGCGCTATCTGCCACTGCGCCCATCAGGCCAAGCCGTCCGCCGCCATAGACAACACCAATGCCGCGTTTGGCCAACGCCTTTCCGACTTCGCGGGCGACATTGATATATAGGGGATTTTCAGGCGTCGCTGACCCGCAATATACTGCAAGGCGTTTCATGAATTTGCGTCCTCTAGCATTAATGCGGCTGTTGCTTTTGCGCTGCCCACAACACCGGGGATGCCAGCGCCGGGGTGCGTACCTGCGCCGACAAAATACAGGTTCGATATCGCGTCATCGCGGTTGTGCGCGCGCAAATAGGCCGATTGCCAGAGGACGGGTTCAAGGCTGAACGCGCTGCCCAAATGCGCTGACAAGTCGCGGCTAAAATCTGCGGGTGTATAATGGAACTGGGTGATGATGCGGCTTCGGATATCGGGGATCAGGCGGCGTTCCAGCTCGTCCAATATCCGTTCTTTCATCGCCTCACCCACATCGCCATCCCAATCATGCGGCGCTTTGCCCAAATGGGCGACGGGTGCGAGGGCATAAAAGGTGGAGCAGCCTTCGGGCGCAAGGCTGGGGTCGGTGATGGTCGGGTGATGCAAATAGAGCGAGAAGTCCTTTGGCACGACACCATATTTGAAGATGTCGTCGAGCAACCCCTTATAGCGCGGGCCGAACAATATCATGTGGTGCGGGATACCCGGCCATGTGCCCTTTATGCCCAAATGCAGCACGAACAAAGAAGGCGACCAGCTTTTACGACGAAGGGCGTTGCTTGCCCGTTCGCCACGCTTGTTACCGGTCAACAAATCTTTGTACGTGTGCATCACATCGCCATTTGATGCCGCCATGTCGCAATCCATGCGCCAACCCGATTTTGTGCGCACGCCTATGACCTTGTCACCGCGTGTTTCAATTTCTTCGACCGCATCGTCCAAACGAACGGTCCCGCCAAGCCGTTCGAAATGCGTCGCCATGGCATTGACGAGGCGGTTTGTGCCGCCCTTGGCAAACCAGACGCCGCCTTCTTTTTCGATGGTGTGGATGAGCGCATAAATTGCGCTGGTACTCATCGGATTGCCGCCAACGAGCAAGGTGTGAAACGACAGCGCTTCGCGCAATTTTTCATCTTTGACGTAAGAAGAGACAATCGAATAAACCGAGCGCCAGGCCTGATATTTCATCAGCGCCGGCGCGGCCTTTATCATGGAGGCAAAGTCTAGAAACGCAACCGAACCAAGCTTTTGATAGCCCTGTTCATATACGCCCTTTGAATATTCGAGAAACTTGCGATAGCCCTCAACATCTTCGGGGTTTAACTTCTCGATCTCCGTTTTCAGCCCCGGCGCATCGTTGGAGTAATCGAAATTCGTACCATCCGGCCAGTTGAGGCGGTAAAATGGGAACACCGGCATCAATTCAACATCGTCCGCCATCTTGTGACCAGACAGCGCCCATAATTCTTCCAGGCAGGGCGGATCAGTGATGACGGTCGGGCCACCATCAAAGGTAAAGCCATCCTTCTCCCAATAATAAGCACGGCCACCGGGCTTGTCCCGCGCTTCGATTATTGTGGTCGATATACCTGCGGACTGCAGGCGGATGGCGAGGGCGAGGCCGCCAAAACCGGCACCGATAATGGCGGCTGTCTTGGTCACCTTTTCTTGCTCCGGATCGCTTTTATCGCCCGTCCTATGGAAATCGGTGGCTTACCGGAGAGGATCCGCGCCTTATCCCCAAGCGTCGTATTTCCAGCGTAAAATCGCTCGATCAATCCGGGCGTTAGCCGGTAAAATCGTTCCAATATCTTATACCGGTCCGCACCATCTGCGCCGCGGAAGAGCATACGGTTCAGAATGCGGAAGAATTTGCCCTTACGCCAATGCTCCTCCGCCCGTTGACGCAGCGCGAGGTTCAATTTGTCACCGTCAAGTTCCGGCTGCTCTGCAATGAAAATCGCGTTGCGCACGGCGTCGGGCAGGGAGTAGCTGGTGACGGGTTGAAAAAAGGCACCCCGCGCGCCGGCCTTGGCGGTCCGACCGCTACCACTATTCCAATAACTTTCCAGATTGCCGCCCATGACAACCGGTAAAACGCCATTTTCCTCTCGCAAGATGCGATCGACTTTCCAGCCTTTTTCGTCGGCATAAGCCGCCAGCCGTTGCCGCAAAATGCGTGGGTCATGGTCGGGCTTGTCGCTATAATAAGTGTCTTCGACAAACAGCTTGTCCATAGCAAAGGGCAGGACGTAAACGAAACGATAGCCGTCATGTTGGTCCACCGTGGCGTCCATGACGATTGGCTTGGTGATGTTGTGCGGCTCGGACAATTGCATCAACTGACCCGTGAATTTTTGCCAACCGCAGTCGAGATGATTCAAATCGCCAGCGCCGCGCACATCGATAACACCGCCTGCGTTGATCCGCTGCGCGCCGTCGAGCACCACGAGACGCGGCGAAACCGCTTTCACTTCACGGCCAAGCATTAAGGAAGATGCCGGCAGATTATGCCGCAAAACCCAATCGAGGCGTTCAGATTCGATGGTGTAATAAATGTTATCAAGCGACCGGCTATGCGCGGGAAATTTTACGTCATAACCCGACCAGCCATAAGTGACCAAAGGCGCAGTGAGCCAGCGATGCTCAGGCAAAATGTCGCTCGCGAAGTAGCTCCAGATATGATTGCCGCCAAAGCTTTGACCTTGTTCGATGAGAACAACATGCAACTCAGGCCGCATCTTGGCAAGCGCTAGCGCGATCAGCCCGCCGGCAAGACCGCCGCCAACGATGGCAACGTCGCATTTGATGTTTTCGAAAGTCACGCCAATGTCCTAGCGCAGGCATTTTGCAAGGGAAAGGGGCCTGCCACTGTAATGCACAGCTTTCTAGGGTCAGTACCACTTAAATCCACCTTCGCGGTTTGAGGCCATATTGTTCAGTGCAAGGCGGCAAGCGCAGGGCTTAGTGGTTCTAAGTCCAAGCTTGCCAACGTGGCAATGGACAGTATGGGTCAAATCCGAAGGGCGTCTTGACGCCGCGAAGGTGGATTTAAGTGGTCCTGACCCTAAGCCGTCATTTTCACCAGCGGCGCGATGGAGCAGTATTTTCTACATGCTATTCAGGCCTAAGACAGGTAGAAGAGGAGCACGGTTCGCAGCGAAAGCTGCTGCATATGGGGGATGAACATGCGTAAAAAATGGCTTTTGGCGGCATTTGGGTTGGTCGGGCTTGTGGGTGCAGTTGCTTATACGCAGCGCGACACAATCGCGATGGCGCTTATTGGTCGCGCCGCAGATGGCGCTATGGCGCGCAACGTGATGGCGGATTTGCCGGTTGATCAACTGCATGTCGGTTTCTGTGGAACAGGTTCCCCCTTACCAAGCCGCGATCGCGCCGCCGCCTGTACTGTGGTTATCGCCAATGGCAGGCTGTTCGTATTCGACATGGGTGAAGGTTCTGGTGAAACATTGTCCCTGATGGGGATGCCGCTGGATAAAGTGCAAGGCGTGTGGCTGACGCATTTACACAGCGACCATTTCGAAGGCCTTGGCCCATTTACCTTGCAACGCTGGGCAGGGACGAGCGCCAAAACGCCTTTGAAGGTGTCCGGCCCTAGTGGCGTCACTGAAATCACTGACGGGTTGAACGCGGCCTATCGCATTGATTCCACTTACCGGGTTGCGCATCATGGCGAAGCCGTTGTGCCGCCGTCCGGCTTTGGTATGACAGGCGCGGCTATCCAGCCGGGGACAGTGTATGCGGGCAACGGCGTCCGTATCACGGCGTTTGCCGTCGATCATGACCCAATCACACCCGCATTTGGCTATCGCGTCGATTATAAAGGCAAGAGCGTCACGATCACAGGCGACACGGCGTTTACGCCGAAACTTGCGGTTGCGGCCAAGGGTTCGGATCTGTTGGTGAGCGAGCTGCTTTCCCCGCGGATCGTCGCTACGCTCGCCAACAGCGCGCAAAAGGCTGGCATGGCCAACCGCGCCAAAATTTTTGACGACATCCAAAATTACCATATCAGCCCCGAACTGGCCGCCGATGTTGCCAAGTCGGCCGATGTGGGCATGCTCGCCTTCACGCATATTGTGCCGTTTGTACCCAAATTGCTCGAGTTTGCGTTATTGGGTGAAGCGGGCACCCGTTATGACGGGCCAATATCGGTCATGCATGATGGTGATGTTATCAGTATATCCGGCCCGAAAGCGTTCAAAACGCGCAATTTGCTAAAGTAATCGCAAAAAGGCTAAAGCCACCTATGGATAGCTTGCTTGTCTTGATTTTGTCTGCTGCGGCGATGACGGCGATTGTGGGAACACGCTATTTGCTTGTCAGCGGCGCGTTCGCTTGGGCGACCAAGATCCGGGAACCCGGACTGTATGCTGGCCTTGATATCCAGATTAAGCGCGAAATCGGCTGGAGCCTTGCCAGCGCTGCCATCTATGGCATTCCTGCCGGTATTGTTGCCTGGGGCTGGGATAATTTTGGCTGGACGCAGATCTACACCGACGTGAACGCGTTTCCTGCGTGGTATCTTCCGGTTTCGGTTTTCCTGTATTTAGGGGCGCATGATACGTGGTTTTATTGGACGCACCGCCTGATGCATCGACCATTTTGGTTCAAGGCTGCACATGCGGTTCACCATGAAAGCCGCCCGCCGACCGCTTGGGCCGCGATGGCCTTTCATCCATGGGAGGCGTTGTCCGGCGCGTTCGTCATTCCCGTGCTGGTTTTTCTTATCCCCGTTCATGTTGGGGCATTAGGCGTTGTGTTAGCGACCATGACGATCATGGGCGTGACCAACCATATGGGGTGGGAATGCTTTCCCAAATTTATAGTTAATGGCAGGTTCGGGCGCTGGCTGATAACGGCGACACACCACCAGAAGCACCATGACGCATATAGGGGGAATTATGGTTTATATTTCAGGTTTTGGGACAAAATGTGCGGCACTGATCTTGGCCTCGGCGATTGGAGCCGCCGCCCTCACGAGCGGAGCTGAGGCAACAGAATCCTCCGCAACGCTTGAGGTCAATATTTATGGCCTGCGCAGTATGAAGGGCAATGTTCTGGTCTGCGTTACCGCCAATCCGCGCTTTTTCCCCAACTGCGGTAAAGATCCGAAAAGCTTTCGCGCCACTGTGCTCGCACGCGATTCTGCGCAGGTTTCCTTCCGCGGCATTACCCAAGGCACCTATGCCCTAGCCTTGGTCCATGATGAAAATGGCAATAGCAAAATGGACATGGCCATATTCGTTCCGAAAGAAGGCTTTGGTTTTTCGCGCAACCCCGCGATCGTCACTGGGCCGCCGAAGTTCAAAGCTGCCGCTTTTGCCATTGATTCCCCCGAAGTCAGCCAGCGGGTTAAAATGAAATACTTGCTCTAACGCGTATTCCTATTATATCAGAGGAACTTAGTGATTGTTTGGTCGTTTACATATCTGGTTCAACGGGAGCATTTCATGAAGATCTTTAAACACTGCGCCGCCGCCTTGTATGTCAGCGTCGCGCTTTGCGCCCCCGCCTTTGCTCAAGATGGCGAAGCGCCAGCTGCTGAAATGCCCAATAGAGACGCATTTGCGGGCGACTGGTTAACGCTCGGTGTCGGCGCTGGCTATGGCACAAGCTATGACGGATCGGACGAATATGTCCTGTTCCCTGCGCCGATCGCGCAAGGCAGCATTGGTGGTTTCGACTTTGGCACGCCCGGCCTGGGGCTGTATGTTGACCTCATCGCCGATGGCAACAGTGACAAGGATGTGAAATTCCTCGCAGGCCCGCTCGTGAATTTCCGCATGGACCGCAATAGCAATATCAAGGACCCCGTGGTCCGCTTGCTGGGCAAGAAAGATGTTGCGATTGAGGTCGGCGTCACCGCTGGGGTGGCATTCTCCAAAATACTGAATCCATTCGATACCGTGACCATTTCCAGCGACATTCAATGGGATGTGGCCGGCGCACATGAGGGCCGCATCATCAGCCCAAGCATTTCGTATTCGACGCCATTATCTATGGCGATATTTAGTATGTTCAGCCTGTCGGCAACGCATGTAGACGGCAATTACGCCGATACCTATTTCAGCATCGATCAAGCCGGCAGCATCGCAAGCGGTCTGCCGGTATTTGCTGCCAAAGGCGGCTGGAAAAGCTATGGCGCAAGCCTGCTCGGCGCGGTCGATTTATCAGGCGACGCGCGCGATGGCGGATGGGGAATCTATGGTCTCATCAATTATTCCCGGCTAACCAACGATGCCGCACGTTCACCCGTCACGTCGTTGCGTGGCGACGCGAACCAATGGTTTATGGCGGGCGGGATCAGCTATACCTTTTGAGGAGGGAGCCGCGCTAGAGCGCGTTTATCGGCAATCTTAGATAGACATGCCCGCCCGGTGATGCCGGTGGTAGCGCGCCAGCTCTGATATTCACCTGAAGCGCTGGCAGGATGAGTTGCGGCGCCTCCAATGTTTTGTCGCGCGCCGTCCGCATGGCAATGAACTCTGCTTCGCTGATGCCGTCATGCACGTGGACATTATGCGCGCGCTGGTCAGCAACGGTCGTTTCCCAGACATATTCGCTTCGCCCTTTGGGCAAATAATCATGGCCGACAAAAATGCGTGTTTCAGGCGGCAGGTCGAGAATCTTGCGTATGGACCCGTAAAGCGCGTGCGCGCTTCCGCCGGGGAAATCGGCGCGCGCGGTGCCGTAATCGGGCATGAACATGGTGTCGCCGACAAATGCCGCATCACCGATGACATAAGTTACACAAGCGGGCGTGTGGCCGGGCGTGTGCAGAACGTTGATTGAGAGGTTACCAAGTGGCAAACTGTCGCCGTCCTGCACCAAGCGGTCGAAAACTGCGCCGTCATGGGTGACATCGCCGGCTTCAAACAATGCGCCGAATATTGTTTGAACCTCCGTAATCTGCGCGCCAATGACAACAGGGGCACCCGTGACTTCGCGTAGATGATGCGCGGCCGAAAGATGGTCGGCATGGGCGTGCGTTTCCAACACATAGATGATGTCGAGACCCTGACCTGCCGCCGCCGTGAGCAGCGCATCAGCGGAAGTTGTTGCTATGCGACCATTACGCGGCGTGAAATCGAGGACGGGGTCAACGATCGCGGCTTTTTTCGTGGCGGGGTCGTAGACAATATAGCTGACGGTATTGGTCGCATGATCGAAAAAAGCTTGGACGGACGGATGCATGAGTCGTCTCCTTCTTCATTTATATTAGCAATTGCTAAATTAGATTAAAAGCATATAATGACATCATGTTTGATATGACCCGTTTTGACCTCAGCCTGTTTGAGGAAAGTGCTGGCCGCGCCGCGGCGTTGTTGCGTCTGCTGAGCAATGAAAAACGGCTGATGGTCTTGTGCCAGCTTGCCGATGGCGAACTATCGGTGAGCGAAATCCAATCGCGCATTGGCCTGTCGCAATCGGCCTTGTCGCAGCATTTGGCACTTTTACGTGACGAAGGCGTTGTTGCGACACGGCGTGAACGCCAAACAATCTATTACCGTGTCGCCGATCATGCCGCGATGCGCATCGTGCAGACGCTGGCCGAACTCTTCTGCCCACCCGAAATGAGTACGCATATATGACCGCTCTACTTCACCCACTTACACCGCAACAGGTGCATGAACGCCTGGATACCGGACGCGCCATCTTAGTCGACATTCGGGAGGCAGATGAATTTGCCCGCAGCCATATCACTGGCGCCCAGTCACAACCGCTGTCGACATGGGAAAAGGCACATCTGTCGGTTGATCCAGACGCCGATGTAATTTTCACCTGCAGGTCGGGTATGCGCACCGCTGGCGCCTGTGATCGCCTTGCCGCGCGGGTGAACGGCGATGCCTTTGTCCTAGAGGGCGGGCTGGATGCATGGGCCAAGGCTGGCTTGCCCGTGGCAACTAATGCCGACGCGCCGATGGAGATTATGCGTCAAGTGCAGATTGCCGCAGGTTCGCTTGTGCTCATCGGCGTTGTGCTTGGCTTTCTTGTTTCTCCTGCATGGTTTGGTCTATCTGGGTTCGTCGGGGCAGGGTTGACCTTTGCTGGCATCAGCGGATTTTGCGGCATGGCACGATTGTTGATGCTTGCCCCGTGGAACCGTGTGAAAGCCAGCTGACATGGCGATGGAGACACTGTTGCTTGCCGGACTTGGCGGCGCCTTAATTGGGCTGCTTCTGACTTTGTTTGGCGGCGGCGGGTCGGTATTGGCAACGCCGTGGCTGATTTATGTTGTTGGCCTGACGGACACCCACGCCGCGATTGGCACATCAGCAGCGGCGGTCGCGGTGAATGCGTCCATCGGCCTTGCCGCGCAATCACGGGCAGGGCGAGTCAAATGGCCTTGCGCCATTACCTTCGGGATAGCTGGGCTCGCAGGCGCGCTTGTGGGCGCACAATTGGCAAAGCAAGTGGATGGTGACGCATTGCTGATGTGGTTTGCAATTGCGATGATCGCCATTGCAGGCTCCATGCTCATTCCGAAGAAAAGCGATGGCGACCCTGCTGTGCGTCTTACGCCTCCGATGGTGCTGAAACTTGCGCCGGTTGGCTTGATTGCCGGTCTTGCCGCAGGGTTTTTCGGCATTGGCGGTGGTTTCCTCATTGCGCCGGGGCTGATGGCGTCTACCGGAATGACCCTCGCCAACGCTGGCGCATCCTCTTTGGTGTCGGTCAGCTTGTTTGGCGGCGCAACCAGCCTGTCTTATGCCGCGTCAGGACAGCTGATCTGGCCATTGTTCGGTGCGTTAGTTGTCGGCGGTGCAGGCGGAACACTGGCGGCATTGCCCTTGGCGAAGCTGCTGGAAAAACGCACCGCAATTGCGCGCACGATATTCGCGTTGATGGTCATCGCCGTCGCGATATTTATCTTGCTGGACTGACTGCGCCGCCTCGGCTATCTCATTTTTATCCCCGGGGAGTCGAACGACTGAGAGGCGGTGCTGATATGCCCGCGACCCGCTGAACCTGATCCCGTTTGCACGGGCGTAGGGAGGTGAGACCGCAGCCAGTCCGGGGGACTGGCGAAGACCGAGCCCGGTCTTCACGCTTACTCGCTCTCCTTATGATATTTTGGAGAGAGATAATGGCAGACGTTCCCGCACGCACTGAGATTGGCGTCACCACTGGCCCTATTCGCGGCAGCAAGAAAATCCATGTTGGCCCGTTGAACGTCGCGATGCGCGAAATCCATTTGGAACCTAGCTCCGGCGAGCCGCCTGTGCGCGTGTATGACACTAGCGGCCCCTATACCGACAGCAACGCCCGCATCGACATTAGCGTTGGCCTTCCCGAACTGCGCCGCCCGTGGATCATGACGCGCAATGATGTGACCGAAGTGACCCAGCGCGAAGTAAAGCCCGAAGACAATGGTCAGCTTGGCCCCGACCGCAGCGGCGGCGTCGCGCCATTCCCTAATGTCCGCAAGCAAGTGCTCCGTGCAAAGCCCGGCATGAACGTCAGCCAAATGCATTATGCGCGTAAGGGTATCATCACCCCTGAAATGGAATATGTCGCGGAGCGCGAAAATCTGGGCCGCGCGCGGCTTGCCGAATATAAACGCGATGGCGAAAGCTTTGGCGCGTCGATCCCCGATTATGTCACGCCCGAATTTGTCCGCGACGAAATCGCCCGTGGCCGCGCGATCATCCCCAACAATATCAACCACCCTGAATCCGAACCGATGGCGATTGGCCGCAATTTCTTGGTCAAGATCAACGCCAATATTGGCAACAGTGCGGTTGCATCGAATGTGGCGACTGAGGTCGACAAGATGGTCTGGTCGATCCGCTGGGGCGCGGACACCGTGATGGACTTAAGCACGGGCCGCAACATTCACGACACCCGCGAATGGATCATCCGCAATTCGCCTGTTCCCATCGGCACCGTGCCGATTTATCAGGCGCTGGAAAAGGTCGGCGGCGTTGCCGAGGACCTGACATGGGAAATCTTCGCCGATACGTTGATTGAGCAAGCCGAACAGGGCGTCGATTATTTCACCATCCACGCCGGCGTCCGCCTGCCCTATGTCCCATTGGCGGCAAAGCGCATGACCGGCATCGTGTCACGCGGCGGCAGCATCATGGCGAAATGGTGCCTTGCGCATCATAAGGAAAGTTTCCTCTACGAACGCTTTGACGAGATCACTGAGATTATGAAGGCCTATGACGTTGCCTACAGCCTTGGAGACGGCCTGCGCCCCGGCAGCATTTACGACGCCAATGACGAAGCGCAGTTCGCCGAGCTGTATACGCTGGGCGAGCTGACGAAGCGCGCATGGGCGCAGGATGTTCAGGTGATGATCGAAGGGCCAGGGCATGTCCCGATGCACAAGATCAAAGAGAATATGGAAAAGCAGTTGGAGGCGTGCGGAGAGGCACCATTCTACACGCTTGGACCGCTCACCACCGACATCGCGCCGGGATATGACCATATCACCAGCGGCATCGGCGCGGCGCAGATCGGTTGGTACGGCACCGCGATGCTGTGTTACGTCACGCCAAAGGAGCATTTGGGCCTGCCTGACCGCGACGATGTGAAGGTCGGCGTGATCACCTATAAGCTGGCCGCGCATGCCGCCGACTTGGCCAAGGGCCACCCCGCCGCGCAAGTCCGCGACGATGCATTGAGCAAGGCGCGCTTCGAATTCCGCTGGCGCGACCAGTTCAACCTCAGCCTCGACCCCGACACCGCGGAGCAATATCACGACCAGACGCTGCCCGCCGAAGGCGCCAAGACCGCGCATTTCTGTTCGATGTGCGGACCTAAGTTTTGCTCGATGAAAATCAGCCAGGAAGTGCGGGAATTTGCGCGGTTGCAGAATCAGCCAGCGGAAGCGTTCATTGCGGCAGCGGAGGCAGACCTGTCAGCCGAAGCCTTAGCGCAGGCTGAGGAAGGCATGGCGCACATGAGCAAGGTCTATGACGAAACCGGGCGCGAGTTATATATGGGCGCTGGTGATCGGGAGCATGATTAAGGGCGATGCGTCAGCCAGTGATTGACAATAAACCTGCAAGCCATTAGCTTACACTTATGATTCGTTCCTTTCGAAGCAAAGCCTTGCGTCGGTTATCCGAACAAGGCGATGCGTCGAAGCTGAGTTTCCCCAATGTCCGGCGCGTTCAGCGCATAATTGAACAGTTGGACGAAGCTGCGAACCCAGAGGAGATGAACGCGCCGGGTTGGCGTTTTCATGGCCTTAAAGGACAGGATAAAGGCCGATATGCGGTCGATGCTTCGGGGAATTGGCGGATCACATTTGGCTGGGATGGCAAAGATGCCATCGACGTTGACCTAGAGGATTATCACTGATGACGAACCCGTTGACCAAGGGGCTTCCCCCCATCCACCCCGGCGAGATTCTGCGCGAGGATGTGCTCCCCGCACTCGGCAGGCCAAAGACAGAAATCGCCCGTCTGCTCGGCATTTCGCGCCAGACGCTCTATGATATCTTGAACGAGAAACAGCCGGTGACCGCACAAATGGCGCTGCGCATTGGCAAGATGTGCGGCAATGGGCCGAACATCTGGCTTAACATGCAGAAGCGCTATGATCTGCGGATGGCAGAGGCGGAGATTGGGGATAAGCTGGATGCGATACCCGTATTGCAGGCCGCTTGAGTTTTGGGGTTAAGAGGGCTGTTACGGTATTTGGGCATCTCCCCTCCCGCAGGCGGGAGGGGCCGGGGGTGGGCCAGAGATGGCTGAAGGGGTACCACGCAGAGGCGCAGAGAACGCAGAAGGTATGACCGAAGAGGAAGCGGACCTGTCAGCCGAAGCCTTGGCGAAGGCTGAGGAAGGCATGGCGCAAATGAGCAAGGTCTATGACGGTGCCGAGGGCGCGCAAGCGCCCGACGCGAACGAGTGAAACGAGGACAAACCGGGCGGGAGTTGTATATGGGCGCTGGTGATCGGGAGCATGATTGAGGGGCTTGACCAAAGTATACGAGCAAGAGCACATTCATGTTCAAATGCACCATGCAGCATGCAGCATGGATCAAATAAACTTACTGGATTTTTCAATGCCCTATTTGACAATTCGTGCAGGTCAAGATCATCTGGAAAAGGCGGCGATTACGAGAGATCCAGTAAGGGCACTTGCTGAATTTGTATGGAACGCGCTCGATGGTGATGCTGTCAATGTTTCCATTTCGTTTAATCTGAACAGTCTGGGTGGTATTGAGAACATTGAAATAGAAGATGACGGCGTTGGGATCACTAACGATATCGCGCGTGCCGAGTTTGAGACTTTAGGGGCGTCTTGGAAGAAGAAGACCCCAAGGACTGGGGCCGGTCGCCCCGTCCACGGCAAAGAAGGAAGGGGGCGCCTCCGCTTCTATTCGCTGGCCGAGAATGCTCGCTGGGTCTCGCATTACGGTCCTGATGTCCCGAACCGTAAAATGATCGCGATCGAAATAAAATCCTCAGATTTGGAAAAATGCTTCGTATCGGAACCCGAAAATTCGAAAAATAGCAGTACGGGTACAAAGGTTACTCTGGATAATTTGCGATCGAACTTTGACAATCTGACATCAAGCGTAAGTGCAGCGCAATTCAGTACACTCTTTGCCCCTTATTTGCTCCAGTTTCCTGATGTATCCCTAGAATACAACGGCTCGCGGATTGACCCCAAGGCAAACGTAGCTGCCTCCGCCGAGTATTCTATGGACACCATTACCGTTGGCGACCGGTCTATTTCCGATTTGAAATTGAAGGTGATAGAGTGGGCTACAGCAGTCGGAGAGCGAAAAATTCACTTTGGAGGTGAGGCAGGTATCACACTAGGATCCCAGCCCGCAAATGTGGTTGCGCCGGATTTCGATTTCTCAGCTTATGCTTACTCTTCCTATTTTCAGGAGCTAGCGGATGCGAACCTTCTCGAATTAGACGACCTCAACGAGCCTCTTTTTACAGCGGCTTTGGGAAGTATTCGGGAAACTTTAACGGACCATTTTCGTCAACGGCTATCAGAACGAGCGCGCGGACTGATAGAAGAGCTGAAGCGGGAAGGAGCCTATCCCTACCACACAGACCCTGTAAACGAGATTGAAAGGCGAGAGCGCGAAGTTTTTGACATCGCTACACACACCGTTTCGTCATATTCTAAAGAGTTTAAGAAGGCTGATACGTCACTTAAGAGAACAATACTCACTTTAATTCGCGAGGCTTTACGCCATAATCCTGAGTCTCTAACAAAGATACTGCACGAGGTGATCAAGCTTCCGAAATCTCGACAAGATGAATTGTCGGGATTGATGCAGAAAACCGAACTTTCTAATATTATTTCTGCATCCAGCATGATTGCAGATCGATTTGTTACACTTCAAGTTCTGAAGAGTATTGTATTCAATCCAAAATACCGTGACACTTTCAAAGAGCGAGGTGAGTTGGATGTCTTGGTTAGAGATAACACTTGGATTTTTGGCGAGAATTTTCACATCACACTTTCTGAGCCCGGGCTCACGAAAGTCATGCGACGGGTTGCCGAAGAGCGGGCACAACGCCCGCGAAGCGGGAGCGTCACGAAGCCAGATGGCAAGAAGGGGCGTTTGGACTATCTGTTAGGACGAAGTGTGCCTCATGCAGATCCCGACGCACGCGAATATTTGGTGGTCGAACTCAAGAGGCCCAATTTAAAGGTGGGCAGGAAAGAATTCGACCAAATCGAAGACTACAGTACTGCAATCCGATCACAGCCGGACTACGCCCATACAAATACAAACTGGGTCTTCGTACTCGTCTCTGGGACCATCGCCGATGATGTGATTTCTCGTGTACGTCAACGAGATCAGCCTGTTGGGCGGTGGCAGGACGTCGACAATCAGCAAATTTGGGTTCGGACTTGGGCGGACATTATTCGGGAGTGTGAAGGTCGCCTGAGATTTATCGATGAAAAGCTAAAATTAGAGGCTTCAGATGACGAGATTGATCGTCGAATTACCGCGCTGCGAAAGCAATTTGGGGACGGCCGCGATAATGAAGTTGATTGAAAAACCGCGTTATAGATGCGCCAAGATGTTACTCGGAATTTCGGTGACGTAAAATTCGTCCCCTCCCCCCCCTCACCCCAACCGCACCAACGCCTCATCCAACGCCTGCAAAAACCTCGACCGGTCGGCTTTGGCAAAGGGGGCGGGGCCTCCGGTGATGCCGTCCATGCCTGCGCGCAGGTCGGCCATTTCAGTTCGGGGCTTTATACCAATTCGGCCCCTCACCACCAACTGACGTGACCCCCAATTATCATCCAGTTTTGATTAGAGCCTCAGCGTTGTTTTTGCCCATATGGGCTGGTGAAGCAAGGGGCTGCGTAGCGTAGCCTCCGGCTATGCGGAGCGAAGCAGCCCCTTGCTTTTTCAGTTCGTCTGCAAAAGCGGCCGGGGTGGCGTATCCGAGCGAGGAGTGGGGCCGCCGGGTGTTATAATCCCACGCCCACGCAGCGATCTTCTCGCGGGCATGATCGAGGCTGGTGAACAGCGTCTCATTGAGCAGTTCGTCACGCATCCGCCCGTTAAAACTCTCGACGAACGCGTTCTGGGTTGGCTTTCCCGGGGCCGTATAATGCCAATCGATTTTGGCGGTTCCACACCATTCGAGCACCGCATTTGAGGTCAGCTCAGTTCCATTGTCGCTGACTATCATGCCGGGCTTGCCGCGCACGGCGATCAGATAGGTCAGTTCGCGCACCACGCGTTTGCCACAGATCGAGGTATCAGGAACTGCTGCCAGGCACTCGCGCGTCACATCATCGACCACGTTGAGTACCCGGAACCGGCGGCCACTCGCCAGCTGGTCGTGCACAAAGTCGAGGCTCCAGCGCTGGTTGGGCAGCGCTACAACGGGAGCCGGGGCACGAGCGCCTACCGCGCGTTTGCGCCCCTTCCGCCGCCTCACGGTCAGCCCTTCTTCGCGGTAAAGCCGCTGCGTCTTCTTGTGGTTGATCGCGATGCCGTCTCGCCGCAACAGGATATGCAGGCGGCGATAACCAAACCGGCGGCGCTGGTGCGCAAGAGCGCGCAGCTTCTCACGCAGCACCTCGTCATCACCGCGACAAGACTGGTAGCGGATGACCGTCCGGTCCGCCGCTATGACCCTGCACGCCCGCCGCTCGCTGACATCAAGCAGGGCCTGAAGATGCGCGACCGCTTCACGCTTTGCAGCGGGCGTTACCATTTTTTTGACAGCAGATCCTTAAGACCTGCATTATCCAACATCGCATCCGCCAGCAGTCGCTTAAGCCGACCATTCTCATCCTCCAACGCTCGAAGACGCTTCGCTTCAGATACTTCCAAGCCGCCGTACTTGGCCTTCCAGTTGTAAAGCGTAGCCTCCGATACGCCGTGCCGACGGGCAAGGTCAGCCGTCTTCGCGCCTGCCTCTGCCTCCTTCAGCACACCGATAATCTGCTCTTCTGTAAACCGTAATCGCTTCATCGTTCCGTCCTTCTCTCAAGGGCCGGACTCTAATTATAAATGGAGGGAATTTAAGGGGTCACGTCAGGCGGCATCAGAAACTGGCCTTCCGTGCGACAAGACATCCTAAGGCACCTAAGAAGTGATCAGGAAATACTGTCCACGGTAATGGTAGACTATTACGCTTTGCCTAAGGACGGCGATCATGCTTGGCCCGGTCGCGACGCGGCTCCAAATCTCTCCTCCCAAGAAAAGGGCCGTCTCGTTGAGGAAGCTATCTCCGCCGATATCGCCGAAAGGATGGGAGTTGCTCCTGAGGCGTCCAGATTCATACCATATGTGATGATGCATGAATTTGAAGCGCTGCTGTTCAGTGACTGTCAAGCATTTGCGGACGGAATTGGATTGCCGGAACTTGGACCTCAACTCTCTGTTATTCGCCCGGCTTTTTTGTCTCCGGAGGACATAAATGACTCGCCCTTAACCGCACCATCGAAACGAGTGACTGCTTTAATTCCGAACTATCAGAAGCCGCTGTTCGGAAATGTTGCAGCCCACTCTATTGGGTTGGAGTCGATCCGTGCCGAATGCGCCAACTTTTCTGATTGGCTGACAAGGCTTGAGCAGCGAGTCTTCTTGTAGTTCTCTGAATTTCTGGCGACACAACGCTAATCACCGCCCCCCCCCCGCCACCAGCCCCTCCACCAGCCGCCGCAGCACTCCCGCTGTCCAAATTGCCCCGCGACCACCACATAAGCGCTGGTGATCGGGAGCATGATTGAGGGTTAGGCGGCACCCCGCCTAACGCGTAATCGCTTTCTCGATCCACAAACGGGCATCGGGGAAGCTGCGTTCGACCTCTGGCAGGTCGTTTACGCACAGGAATTTGATCGCGTCCCATTCCCGGCCGTGTAAATAGCCGCTGACATCATCGGCGGACCAACTGTCGGTCGCGCCGACGGGGACGTGCAGATAATCAAGCGTGTCCAAAATGGCGGCGCTTCCGTCGGCAAGGCAGGCATGATTATGCAGGCTTTGCGGCAGAAACTGCCCAGCATCGCGAAAGCGATAGCTTGCATTGGTGATAAACGCGTCGCGATATGTGTCGAACAATAAAGCCATAACCGAACGCAGCATCGGGTGGACGACATGCGCGCTTTCGAACACGTGGTCGGCGGTATAGCCAATCATCTGCGCGGCGTTGATCTGGTTAAAATGGTTCAGCAGGCTGGCCTCATCACGGGCTGCGCCGCTTGCGGCAAGGTCGCTGTGGTCCGTCCACTTACCGCGCAGCACGGGGCCATCGGCGGCAAAGAAATCCGAGCGCGTGACTGGCGCGGTCAGGAAAACATCATCGTTGAAATATAAGAAATGTTCGGCCAGCCCCTCTATGCGCCACAACATCGTTTCAATCGATAGCGAGTTAAACGTCGGCAACGCGTCCTCATGCCCTGCAAAAATATCGCTGTGATCAACGATGCTGATCTTTGCGGCGAATTCGGGGGGAAGCTGCATGATTTCGGGCGTCTGATTATCGGTCACAATCCAGATGCGCCGCACCCACGGCGCGTTGTTGGCGATGGAACGCACGCAATAATTCAGCTCGTCACTGCACAGCCACCGATGGGGGTTGGTGCCATTGTCATGCAACGGCGCTTTTGCCCCCGTTTTGGCCAGCGCATTCGCCTTTGCGAGATAATAATCGCGGTTTAACTTCAGCGCCGGGTCCGCCCCGTCCACCCAAGTTATGACTGCATCAACTTCAAACATCAGACCGCTCTGCAAATAACAAGTGTCGCGCCTTAGGAGTGTGCGGGGGTTTTGGGAAATGGAAAGTGGGGGTGGGGGGATTGTGGCGCGCGCGCTTTGCCCTGTCGCTTGCCTCGTTCGGAATCCCCGTCGCCCCAGCGCAGGCTGGGGCCTATCGCGCCTGTCGATCTAGCCAGACACACGGCATAGGCACCAGCCTTCGCTGGTGCGACGATGTTCTTTGCTGAACGGGTTGGTTAAGGGGGATGACGCATGTGTCACCGGAATGCCTAAGTTTACAAACATATACGCAAAACGCGGTATTTCTGTAAACTTACCTCAACTTTTCGAGGTTGTCTTTCCGGGTATGAAAGCCGGGGTGGGGATCAACACGTTCAAAGAGCCGGTCGCGCAACAAATGCAGGCGTAGCGCTCAGAATCTCAAAACAAATCCTACATTGCAAGGGGTAATTCGGCGAGAATAATTAAGTGCACTGTCACAATAATCCGCCGTAATTCCAGCGTAGCAAATTTTAATTGAATATGCCCGGTAATTCGAAGTCGGCAATATTAGTAGTTAATGACCTCGGACTTACCCCGTTTTTATTTTCTAAATCTGGATTTGCTCCAGCCGTAAGTAACACTTTAATGACGTCGCCACCTCCTCGTAGATCGAAAACAGCTCTCCAAAGCGGCGTATTGCCATACGGATCTTGAAAATCTACTTGTGCCCCAGCGTCAATTAAATCTTGAACTATTTCAGCCAAACCCGAGCCGACAGCATAGAATATGAGTGTTCTGTCGTACTCATCAACGAAGTTGACATCATTGCCTTCCAAAATCCATTGCCGAACAAAAGTGGCATTTCTGTCTGTACAAGCCTCCACCGCATCATCGAAATCTTTAGTCATTAATTTGACCTCCCGGCAGCTCAAAGCGATGGCTGTTTAGTCCCGGCATTTGATGGTGTATTATTCAGCCATCAATGGAAGGACTCGCTATGGGACAAATTCTACACGGGAGCGCCCGCACGACAGCGGCGGTCCGTCGAGCAATACAACATAGTCAAGAGAGCCTGATTGTGCTTTCGAAGCGTTACAGCATTAACCCCAAGACGGTAGCCAAATGGAAGCGGCGCACGTCTGTCACCGATCATCCTACTGGCCCCAAGGATGCCAAGTCCACCGTCCTGACTATCGAGGAAGAAGCCATCGTCGTCGCCTTTCGTCGGCACACGCTGCTGCCGCTGGATGATTGCCTCTACGCCTTGCAGGCAACGATCCCGAACCTGACGCGCTCATCTCTGCACCGCTGTTTGCAGCGCCACGGGATCAGCCGATTGCCCGAAGTGACGGGAGACAAGGAACCGAAGAAGAAGTTCAAGACATACCCCATTGGCTACTTCCACATCGACATCGCCGAAGTGCGGACTGCCGAAGGCAAGCTGTACTTGTATGTGGGAATCGACCGCACCAGCAAGTTCGTCTTCGTCCAACTCGTCGCCAAGGCAAATAGGATGACAGCCTCAGCCTTCCTGGTCGCCCTGATCAAAGCCGTGCCCTACAAAATCCACACCGTGCTGACCGACAATGGCATCCAGTTCACCTTCCCGCCGCGATACGCCAAGGGCCCGACTGCGACCTGTATGTCGCACATGTTCGATCTGCGCTGCGATGAGAACGGGATCGAGCACCGGCTTACCAAAATCAAGCATCCCTGGACCAATGGCCAGGTCGAACGGATGAACCGGACAATCAAGGAGGCCACCGTCAAACGCTATCACTATGACAGCCATGCCCAGCTGACTACCCACCTCCAAGACTTCATTGATGCCTACAATTACGGGCGGCGACTGAAAACACTCAAGGGCCTAACACCCTTCGAATACATCTGCAAAATATGGACAAGCGAACCAGAAAGATTTAGCCTAAACCCAACCCATCAAATGCCGGGACTAAACACCTAGACTCAGGCGGCCCATTCGACCGAGCGAAACCGTGCATCATTTGACAACGCTCGGTATAGCAATTCTAAAAATGCGGCGTACGCAGCTTGCCCAGAAAATAACCGAATCAATAGGGAAGAAAGGTCCTTAGTCTGGATGAGCTTTGTTTTTTCAAGGTCGGTAACCAAAATCCAGAACTTTCTCCCATCCCGTTCCGCAACAAACTCCCATCCATGTTCAAAATCCAGTGATGGTTCGCTCGCTGTCACGCCTGCGCCTCTCAATAGTTCCACCATTGCGATAGCCATGCCTCTCCCCCCGGGGCGAATGATATCCGTGCCGCTCTCCAACTGGTCGTCGGGGAAGCCTGCGACGCATTCAATTGCGATCCTTGTCGGTGCGCTATTTGCCATCGCTGGAATACCAGTAAGCTGCGCCGCCTGCCGCAACAGTGCCACCAACGGTTACTTTTAATGGCGTTGGACTACCGAACCATAGTCTGCCTACCGTGCCATATTTCTCTAACCCCAGTGAGGTTCCATTCCAGACGCCGCCGCCAGCAGCTCCGGGCAAACGGCTTCCTGGATAGAACGGGTCAACCTTGAAGTGCAGTTCATAGAAATTGCCACGTGAGATGCCGCTGGGTTTCAAGACGTTAAGCGGGCTATCACTGATGATTGATGGAAGTCCAGCACGACGGGGAATGAAGTGATGCCCCATGCCTACATATGGCTCGGCAAGATATTCAGCCTGTGCAGGGCTGAAGCCTTGGCTTACAAATTTGCCCGCTCCCCTCTCCGCAACAACGCTGGTGCTATTGCCCGCCGACCTTAAGCCGCTGCCGACAAAGCGGGCGCCATATTTGGCCAGTGGGCCGATGAGTGGGCTTGCCACGCTTAAGTAATTTTCAAACGTATGTTCGCCGTTCACGCCGATGCGATAGGCACCGGTTCCAAACGCCAAGGGCTGCACCCCGGCCATTGCAACGTCCCAGACCGCGCGGTCGGCTATGGCGTCAAGCTTGTTGATATAGACCTGCTCATCTGCAAATCCCTTCATGACCCAGTCGTGATCATAAGGGTCATAAATTTCACCCGAAGCGATCCCGGCGGTGCGGTATGCCATATAGGTTGACAAACGGCTATCATGCTCTGATTGCCATGGAGTAAAATTAACGGCGGTAGTCGGAACGCCTTCCAGATTTGGATTATCTCTAAGGCCGTTTGGCGAAAGCATCTTTACCGTTATGTCCTTTCCAGTCCCGGACTTTGGTAACGTTAAAATTTGGGCTTGCAAGTACTGGCTATGCAAGTCCTTAATTATGCGGTTTTTAACATTATAGCCGGTGACGCTCGTAGCCAGTGCTGAACTATAAAGGCTCATGTCTTCAGTATGATATACTGTGCCTGTGACAACAATTTCGTCCGCCGCCAATAAATTCCGGTGACAGGTGCATCATCCCCGAAATAGCCCTGCATTGCGTCCGCCTTTGCTTTGCTGCGTAACATGATCCGAAATACCCTGACCTAATGTATGAAAACACGAGATATCATAATAAGTTACCGAATTTCAAATAAATGTCAATTTTGGAGATGGCGCACTTGCCATCACGATCACAGGTGCGATCACCCCTAAACTTGTCCCCCCGGCACCAACTTCTCCACCAACCGCTTTAACTCGCCCGCTGTGGTGTGCCCCGCGACGACTTCGTGATAGCCGATGCCTGCCTTGCGCAGGGCCTCCCTCTTCACGGCGTCGCGGGCGGCGGCGGTGCCGCCTTCTAAATGGTGACCACTGCCTTGATATTCGATTGTGTGGATCACGCGCGCATCGGGGTCCATCAGGGCGAAATCGACGCGCTTTGAATTGACGCAGCCATAGGCGTCCTTGTCGGTGCTACTGATAAATTCGCCCAAGGACACTTGCGCCATGACTTGCCAGCCCGGGTTGCGCGCGACCACGGCGGCATCGAGCGCCTTGAATAGATTTGCCTCTGGCCGGTTAAGCAGCGGGCGTGATGAAAATTTTGCACCCATGACGCAAGCGAGTTGCTCCGTTGCCGAGATTCCCGCCGGGCTTGCCTGCCGAATAGCCTCCTTCGGCACCTTGTTTCCAATCGGCAGGACGTTGCCCTTGCGCCTGATGCTGTTGCGGCCTTTCCAAAAGGCGCTGCGCTCGGCGCGTTTCTGTTTTTCCAACGTGCGTTCAACCATAATGCCAAGGACTGCGCCAAGAATAAACATCAAGACCATCAAGACAGGCTGATCAGCCAAGGCAAAGGTTTCGGGTGCCATGTCGGATATATGCAAGAAGAGTTGGAGTCGGTCAATCTCGCTTGCCAGTCATCCCTGCACCCCCCCCCCGCCATAACACACAAGAAAGGCCGCGCAGCTTGTGTTGCTGTGCGGCCTTTTGCGGTTATCGTGGCGATTAACGCAAGATTGCGTTGATCGCTCTTTCGATCAGCATCGTCTTGGGATCGACCTGATAAAGATAGCCTTGGTTATAATAATAACGGTCGTCGTTGTTCAGATTATATTGCGACCGCAGGTCATTGGGGATCTGGTTATAGGTCCACGCATTGCCGAAATTCGGGTTATACCGCTGACCCACATTATAAAGCTTCTTGGCTTGGCCCGGGGGGGTGCAGCCGTTGTTCTTCTTCGCAAGGCCAGGAGGGCAATTGCCGCGCGCATCCAATGCATATCGGCGGCCAATGCGGTCCTGTCGGTCGGAACGCGCGTTGCGCATGTCGCTCTTGCGCTCGGCGGTGGAACGGGCCTTGTTGCTAGGCTGGGTCGTCGAATGCTTGTCATTGCCTTTGCCCTTGGGGTTGGCTTTGCCGGGGTCGGCGGCAACGGGGCCAGCGATTGCGAGCGTCAAAGCACCCGCCCATAAAAATGCGGTTTTCATCATTTTCTCTCTCTTCATCGGCCCACGGCCTAATTGATGTGGGTCTTCTTTTCCGTTTTTGCAAAAACCATTGGCTGGCGATAACGTTCCTTGACGCGCAGAACTGCCGAAACAACTTTCTTAGGCCGTCGTATGTTGGTGCTATCTGCCCGTGCTTTTGCTGCGTGACATTCTGGCGGGGCGGGTTAGGGTTAAGAATGACCACAACACCGAAAAACCCCAATTGGTTCGACATCAGCATGGATGCCTGGGCGCTTGCCGCCGAATCCAATATAGTAATCGCGATGCGCATAGGCAGTCTGGCGCAAGGCGGGCCGGCTGCGGTGCAAGAGGCGGGGCGGATGGTGTCCGAGAAGGTCGCGGCAAACATAAAGCTTGGCTGCGACCTGATGACCGGAAAGCTGGGCAGCAGCCCCGAGGCGATCGTCAGCGGCAGCATCGCGCATTATGCCAAAAGTGTGGTCGCAAACCGGAAAAGACTAGGGTCAGGACCTATTAAATCCACCTTCGCGGTTTGAGGCCATTTTGTTCAGTGCAAGGCGGTAAGCGCAGGACTTAGTGGTTCTAAGTCCAAGCTTGCCAACGCGGCAATGGACAAAATGGGTCAAATCCGAGGGACGTCAAAATGGCTTCGATCTCGAAACAAAATGTCCTTGCAGGCAGAATTACTGCCTGCGGCGGCCATTTTCCTTCGATATCTTGGCCATTTTGACGCCGCGAAGGTGGATTTAATAGGTCCTGACCCTAAGTGATACGCCGGCGGCGCAAATGATCGAAAATGGCGCCGAGCAGGAATAAGCCGCTATTTTCGCTTCTAGTTTGCACATTATGTAAATCAGGCGTATAAGGGCAGCACGCTATCGTCGACCGCGACGGATTTTTGAGGCGCGTCTCCGGTCACAAAATCGGAACGGGCAACGTTTTTCCTACCACGACTTGGCTACCCACTTGGCGCTGTTGTCAGGTGGTCACCTGTTTCGTGAAAGGAACATATTATGCCAGTAGGCACCGTAAAATTTTTCAATGCAGACAAAGGCTATGGCTTTATCGCGCCTGATGGCGGCGGTGATGACAGCTTCGTGCACATCTCGGCTGTTCAGGCAGCTGGCATGCACACGCTGGATAAAGAACAGCGCGTGAATTTCGAAGTCGAAATTGGCCGCAACGGTAAGGCTTCGGCCATCAACCTATCCGCAGCTGATTAATCAGCCGCAAAAGCAAAAAAAAGGGCTGCCGAAAGGCGGCCCTTTTTTTGTGTTGCGTCCTGACCCTAGTCGAAAAGCTCTTCGAGAAAGGATTTCTTTCGCTTCTTATAGGGGTAGCCATGGCCATAGCCTTGATGCGGCATAGGATAGCCCTGTGGTGCAAAGCCGCCTTGGGGTGGCGGTGGTGCTTGCGGGGCAGGCGCAGGTTGAGGCGGCATGTCGGCAGCGGCGCTGCGTTCGATAATCTTATCCAACTCACCACGATCCAGCCATACGCCGCGACATTGCGGGCAATAATCAATTTCGACACCTTGGCGATCACTCATGACAAGTGGCACCTTACACACAGGGCACGGCATTCCAACGGCTGCATTCATTTCGGGTCTCCTCTTCAATCGATGAAGCGGTCCGACATCGCCGTCACATGACGACCAGAGGGGCCCGGCCCGCTATGTTGAGTTGGGCATGGCAGTTTCGGTTTTCAAGGCTTGTGCCGGTTAAACTGACGCTGCGCGGGTCATCCACATGGCGGATAAAATAATGATTGCCAGTAAAAGCGATATGGCCAGGACATAGCGCAGGCCGACATTTTTGACTCCGCCGCTCGCTTCAACCTCAGTCACATCGATTTTGTCGCCGTTCTTATGCATGTTCTCATTCCTTTTCTCATGAGCGGACAAGGTTAGAACGCTGGACGAGGAAAGAAGGTGCCAAATGTTACCGCGATTTATCAAATGGCCAATCGGTGACATGTCCCACCCACAAAGCGAGCCAAATCAGCACAGGCTGAAACATCAATCGTGGCCCATGATACCACCAACCTAATGCTTCCCCGCCAAGGGTTATGCCATTGATTGCGTGGTTGAAGTTGGCTGGCCAGACACACAAGGCGTAAAGCGCCAAGCCAAAAGCAGCCCATTTGCGGGTCTGCGGAATCATGAGGCCAATCGCGCCTGCGATTTCAGCCACCCCGGTAAACGCGACCATCACTGCGGGGTAGGGCACCCAATCCGGGGTAATGGCCAAAAACCCGCGTGGCGACGTGAGGTGCGCGATGCCCGCGCCCAAATAGAAAATCGCGAGAATTACCCGCAATCCTGACCGGACCATCACCGCTTCCGCACGAACTCGGCGCGCAGCACCAGGCCCTTGATGCCATCAAAGCGGCAGTCAATCTCTTGCGCGTCGCCCGTCAAGCGGATCGATTTGATCAACGTGCCGCGCTTTAACGTCTGGCCCGCGCCCTTGACCGTCAGGTCCTTAATCAACGTCACTTGGTCGCCGTCGGCAAGCAAATTGCCGACCGCATCGCGGACTTCGACGGCGTCATTTTGCGCGGTCGCGATTTTTGCGTCGGCGGCGCTAACCCATTCGCCGGACGCTTCGTCATAGACATAGTCTTCGTCAGTTTCGCTGCTCATGGACCCTAATTTCCTTTATGTTCAGCACTGCCGTAGCGGCATTTCCCCCCACACGAAAGCGAGTTGCAATTTGCAACGATGTCAGTAAGATTTTTAGCACAAAATGGAGAGGCATATGGCGCAGGCTGAGACGACTATAGATGTTTTGATTGTGGGTGCCGGGCTGTCCGGTATTGGCGCTGCGGCGCATTTGACGATGCAATGCCCGAACAAAAGCTATGCGATTGTGGAACAACGCGCCGATATGGGCGGGACTTGGGACTTGTTTCGCTATCCCGGTATACGGTCAGACTCGGACATGCACACGCTGGGCTATCGTTTCAAACCGTGGTTGCATGAAAAAACGATCGCGGATGGCCCCTCTATTCACGAATATGTCCATGAAACCGCTGACGAATATGGCATTTCTCCGCACATTCATTTTGGTCACAAGGTTATCTCGGCCAATTGGTCGAGCCCCGATGCCCGCTGGCACGTAACGGCCAAGGCTGTCGATGGCGGTGCCGAACGGCATTTTGCGGCGCGGTTCTTGTTTATGTGCGCTGGCTATTATGATTATGATCAAGGCTATAAGCCCGATTTTGCGGGCGAGGGCGACTTTGGCGGTCAAATCATCCATCCGCAGCATTGGCCCAAGGATTTGGATTATGCGGGTAAGAAGGTTACAGTAATTGGCTCGGGCGCGACGGCGGTGACGATTGTCCCTGTGATGGCGCAACAAGGCGCGCAAGTTACCATGCTGCAACGTTCGCCAACCTATATGGTATCGCGGCCTGCCATTGACCCGTTTTCGAAGTTTGTGCGCAAGATCATGCCAGAGAAGCTGGCCTATGCGCTGACCCGGTGGCGCAATATCAATATGCAGCGTTTCACTTATTGGTATGCGCGACGCAATCCTGCAAAACTGGGGGAGAAGTTGGTCAATATGGCGCGGGAAGCCTTGCCTGCGTCGGTTGATGTCGACACTCATTTTGTCCCTAAATACGGCCCATGGGAACAACGCCTGTGCCTAATTCCCGATAGCGACATGTTCACGGCGATTACCGAGGGCAAGGCGGAGGTTGTCACAGACCATATCGACCATTTCACCAAAACGGGCATCCAATTGAAATCGGGCAAGCATATCGAATCCGATATCGTCATCACGGCAACGGGCCTGAATCTTGTCACCATGGGCAAGACCGCCATCAGCGTCGACGGCAAAGCCGTCAATTTCGGCGAGCATTTCAATTACAAGGGCGTGATGTTCAACGACATCCCAAACTTTGCCAGCGTATTTGGATATATCAACGCATCTTGGACGCTCAAGACCGATATTGTGGCGGATTATGTTTGCCGCTTGCTATGGAAAATGGATGACAAGAATGCACTGGTGGCGACGCCGGTTCTGGATGATCCCGACATGCCCAAATTGCCGTTTGTGACGGACTTTAGCTCCGGCTATTTCGCGCGCAGTTTCGATAAGCTACCAAAGAATGGCGATCGTCACCCATGGCGTGTTTTGCAAAATTACGCGGCAGAGAAGAAAATCCTGACTCAAGACCCTATTGATGACGGTGTCATGGTGTTTTCGGCGCCGCATTTTGCGGGCGTGCATAATGAGAATGCGGAAACGCTTATCGCTGCGGAATGACGTTGATGCGACGGGCGTCGAGTGCGCCCGTCAGCTTTTGCGAATTTTGGATTGTCGCGGCTACGCGGCGTGCGGGGCGGCGGTGCGATTGCACGAGCAAAAGAAAAATACGCGACATTTCTAAATTATCTCCCGTTCACGTTCCATTCCGGCTATCGTAGCCGTTATGCGTTACGACAATCTGATCCAGCCTGACAATGAACAGGCCGCCACCCTGATTCATATCACCGACAAAGGCCGTTTTGAAACCTGGCTTGCGCTTCAATCCGATGCGGCCCGAACCGCCATTAAGGCGCAGAAGTTTGAAGGCAATGCGAACGATATCGCCATCTTGCCCGGAGATAAGCCCGGGGAATGGTCTGTAGTCGCTGGCGTTTCGGATGCCGCTGTACCGGGTGTGTGGCATCTTGCGAAAGCAGCAGACAGCCTTCCCGAAGGCACATATCGGCTTGCCGATTATGATGCGGGCGATGCTATGCTCGGCTGGATACTTGGGCAATATCGTTACCATGAATATCTGAGCGAGCCGAAGCTTATGGGACCGCGGGTCTTGTTGGTGCGTGAGCCCGCCCGCATTTCCTTGGCCAATTTACAGGCCGCCGCAACCGCTTTGGTGCGCGATCTCGTCAATCGGCCAGCGGGCGACCTTGGGCCAAATGCGTTGGAGGCTGAGGCAAAGCGCATCGCAAAATCGCACAAGGCGGACGTCATAGTCACCGCCGGCGAGGCATTGGAAACGGGCTATCCGCTCATCCACGCCGTTGGCAAGGCCGCGATGCGTGAGCATGCGCCGCGCCTGATTGAATTGGAATGGGGCGACCCGCGCCACCCGCGTATCGCGATTGTGGGCAAGGGCATTACGTTCGACACTGGTGGTCTGGATATCAAACCAGCCTCCGGCATGCGGCTGATGAAGAAAGATATGGGCGGCGCGGCGCATGCTTTGGCACTGGCGGAGCTGATTATGGCGGCGCATTTACCCGTGCGGTTACACATGCTCGTGGCAGCGGCAGAAAACAGCATAGCGGGCAACGCTATGCGTCCGGGCGACATAATCAAAAGCCGTAAGGGCATAAGCGTAGAAATAGACAATACCGATGCCGAAGGACGATTGGTGTTGGCCGATGCGCTCACCAAAGCGATACAGGACAAGGCCGCGTTGATCATTGATTTTGCCACATTGACCGGTGCGGCACGCGTTGCGCTTGGCCCCGATTTGCCAGCGATGTTCAGCAACGACGAAAGCGTCGCAAATGCCATGCTAGCGGCATCACAGGCAGCGTCGGACCCGCTCTGGCGCATGCCGCTTTGGGCGCCCTATATGGAGATGCTCGACAGCGACATTGCCGACACATCCAATAGCGGCGGTGCCTTTGCCGGCGCGGTCACGGCGGCGTTATTCTTGCAGAAATTCGTGCCTGACGATGTGCCTTGGGTGCACCTGGACACCTTCGCCTGGCGGCCCACCAGCAAGCCCGGCCGGCCAAAGGGCGGAGAGGCGCTTGGATTGCGTGCAGTTTTTCGCTATTTGACGGAAACTTATCCCGTCGGCTAAGGGCTGTACCATCATTCGACGTGTGCCCCGGCGCAGGCCGGGGTCCAGCCCAAGCAGGGAATTTTTTGTTTCGGCACTGGGCCCCGGTCTGCGCCGGGGAACGCGTCACTAGATCGGGGACATAAACAGTTGGCAGACGGTCAGATTCAGGCGGGGGCACGGCCTATCTACACATTAAGCGGGCATAGCCTTGTCGGCGACAAAAGGACAACGCCGATCCGTGGCGACCTTGCCGATATCAGCCTAGCTGGAAAGCTCTTTGCGCCGCATTATGCCGTGCCGATGCTGCGCACGGGTATCGCGCCCGTCACCGAAATCCATGCGGAGGCGCATGCGACATCAATGCCCGTTAGTGCGTTGATGCATGGCGAAGAATTTGCCGTGTTGGATGTCGCGGGCGAATGGGCATGGGGATATTGTCTGCACGACAATTATTTGGGCTATCTGCGCTTTGCCGAACTGGGGGATGATTTTGCCGCCACACATATCGTCAGCGCGTCGGCAACCTTGCTGGTGGCGGCACCATCGACGAAAGCGCCTGTGTTGGCCCGCTATCCCATGGGCGCGCGCTTGCTCTGCGGCGAACTTAGCGATTGTGGCAAATATCTGCCTTCCGAAAATGGTTTTGTGCCGTTAACGCATGTGTCTGAAATTGGACGCGTTGCTGCGTCACCCGCTGATCTCGCCGAGCAACTTATCGGCGCGCCCTATAGCTGGGGTGGACGCAGCGGGGATTCGGTTGATTGTTCCGGCCTTGTCCAATTGGTTTTTGGCCTGAAAGGCATCATGGCCCCGCGCGACGCCGATATGCAAATGGCCGACTTTGGTGCAGAATTGCCCGAAGGCGCACGGCTGGAACGTGGCGATTTGGTTTTCTTCCCCGGCCATGTCGGCATCATGGCGGATGCCGAAAACATCATCCACGCCAATGGAGCCGCGATGGCAGTGAGCGTGGAACCGCTGGCGGACGCGGCGGCACGTTTTGACGAGCATGCGGTGGCGATTTTGGGGCGGAAAAGGGTGCGGTGGTGATCTATTGCCCCTCCTCTTCAGGGGAGGGGCAGCGAGACTTGCGAGCTTGCTCGCTAGTCGCAGCCGGGTGGGGCCTCTCCGCCCATGTGCCAGGCTTACAGGCCCCACCCCAACCCCGTGGAGCCTCTCGGACCAGTCCGGGGGACTGGTCCCTCCACGCCTGAAGGGGAGGGGCTTCAAGTTCTCGACTCAGCTTCGAATCTTTGGCTATAGGGCGGTAATGACCAAATCCATCTTCATCGACGGCGCTGCGGGCACCACTGGGCTTGAAATTGCCGACCGGCTGTCTGGCCGCGCAGAATTCACGCTGATCGCCTTGGATGATGCCAAGCGTAAAGACGTGGCCGCGAAGCGCGAGGCGTTGAACGACGCCGACTTTGTCATCCTGTGCTTGCCGGATGACGCCGCAAAAGAGGCGGTGGCGATGACGACCTCAAGCCACACCCGCATCATTGATGCGTCCACGGCCTACCGCGTTGATCCCGACTGGGCCTATGGCTTTGCCGAAGTTCGCACGGGCCAGCGCGAACGGATTGCGTCGGCACGGCTGGTCAGTAACCCCGGTTGCTACCCCACCGGCTTTTTGGGCCTTATCGCGCCCTTGTTGGCCGCTGGCCTCCTTCCTGCCGATTGGCCTTATACCGTCAACGCAGTGTCGGGTTATTCGGGCGGCGGCAAGGCGTTGATACAAAGGTTCGAAGGCGACGGCGCGGATATCGGCTATCGCAGCTACGGCCTTGATTTGGCACACAAGCATGTGCCCGAAATGCAGGTTCATGCAGGCCTCACTTACGCGCCCATATTTGCACCCGCCGTCGTCCGCGCCTTTCGCGGCATGCTGGTTGAGGTGCCCTTGCCGCTATCGGCGATGACGGGTGCAGGCAGCGCAGATGCGTTGCGCCATGCACTACTGGCCCATTATGCCGGGTCGCCAGTGGTGAAGGTGCACAGCGAAGCTGCGCCAAGCGAATTATTGATGCACGCCGACCAAGCGCCGTCCGACCGCCTCGACCTCTATGTGCTGGCGTCGCCCGATGGGTCGCAAGTGCGCCTGTTGGCGATGCTCGACAATCTCGGCAAAGGCGCGAGCGGGGCCGCGGTGCAGAATTTGAACATCATGGCTGGGTTGGATGAAACGGCTGGGTTGCGGTTGTAACGGCTATCCAAACCTAGACACGCCGTCACCCTGAACTCGTTTCAGGGTCCATTTCGCCTCTAAACCCTCCGGCCCGCGTGGCACGATGGATGCTGAACCAAGTTCAGCATGACGATGTGTAATGAAACTCCTCAATAAGGCGGCCATCTCAAACCCTCTCCCGTTGGGAGAGGATACGCAGCCTTAGGCGCGCAGCGCATTAGGCGCAGTTGGTGAGGGGGTGTGCGCTCTCGTAAGGGCGGAGCCCCTCACCCAGCTTCGACTAAGCGGCGAGCCGCCAAGTCTGCGCAACCCTCTCCCCATGGGAGAGGGCAGCTTTCAATAAGGCGGCTGATCAAAACCCTTTGGGCTCTTGGTAAATATCTCACAACCATCGTCAGTAATGCCAATGCTATGCTCGAACTGCGCGCTTAACGAGCGGTCGCGTGTTACCGCCGTCCAGCCATCGTCAAGCACCTTGCCTGCGGCCTTGCCGATGTTGATCATCGGTTCAATCGTGAAGATCATGCCGGGGCGCAGCTCTGGACCCGTGCCGGGGCGGCCGACATGGACGATTTCGGGGGCGTCGTGGAATAATTGACCCAAGCCATGGCCGCAGAAATCGCGGACCACGCCATAGCGGTGCTTTTCGGCGTGGGTTTGGATGGCGTAGCCAATGTCGCCGACTCGGTTGCCGGGTTTCGCGGCTTCGATACCGAGCATGAGGCATTCATAGGTCACATCGACCAAGCGCTTGGCCTTTACCGGCACGTCGCCGACTAGGAACATGCGGCTGGTGTCGCCGTGCCAGCCACCCAGTTGCGGCGTCACGTCGATGTTGACGATATCGCCGTCCTTCAATTTCTTGTCCGACGGAATTCCGTGGCAAATGACATGGTTGATCGAGATGCAGCAGCTATGCGTGTAACCGCGATAGCCCAAGGTGGCAGGAACCGCGCCGCCGCGCATCGTCATTGCACGGACAATGTCATCGAGTTCTTCCGTGCTTACGCCGGGCACGACATGCGGCACCAAGGCATCGAGTATTTCGGCAGCAAGGCGTCCGGCCTTGCGCATGCCGTCAAAGCCCTCGGCCCCATGCAATTTGATCGTCCCGTCGCGGGCCTGCATCGCCTCTTGGGGCGTCACGCTTACATATTGTTCCATGCAAGCGATATAAGGCAATAATCCGCACTTTGCGAGGGGGTGATTTATGCTATCGCGTGCGGATGACAGAATCTCGCATCTACACCGCCGCCCTTGTAATTATCGGCGATGAAATCCTTTCTGGCCGCACACAGGATAAAAATGTCGCCCAAATTGCCCTTTGGCTCAATATTCAGGGCATTCGCCTAAAAGAGGTGCGCGTTGTCGCTGATGTTGAGGAATCGATTGTCGAGGCCGTGAACGCGCTGCGCGCGCGCAATGATTATCTGTTTACCACAGGCGGCATCGGGCCGACGCATGATGATATCACGGTGGACGCAATTGCGGCTGCGCTGGGTGTAGACGTTGTCATTCATCCAGAGGCTAGCGCAGCGTTGCATGCATATTATGAAACGCGCGGCGGGATCAATCCCGGTCGTTTGCGTATGGCACGGGTGCCCGAGGGCGCTGACCTCATCCCCAACAAGATGTCGGGTGCGCCGGGTATCCGGCATGGCAATATCTTCATCATGGCGGGCGTTCCGCACATCACCGCTGGTATGTTGGACGCGTTGACGGGCACGCTTGAGGGCGGCGCGCCCTTATTGTCCCACCAAATCGGTTGCTGGGTCGCCGAAAGCGAAGTGGCCAAGCTGCTTGGTGATACTGAAAAGCACCATGAGGGATGCCAAATCGGCAGCTACCCGTTTTTCCGTGAGGGCAAGGTCGGTGCAAATTTTGTCGTGCGCACCACCGATGCGCATAAATTGGCGGAATGTGTTGAGGCGTTGCAACTTGGTCTGCGCGGTTTGGGTTATGACACCGTTGACGGTGGAATTTAAGCGGGGGGTCGTCGGCTCGTTCATCTGCGGTCAAGCCTTAGTGCGGTTATGAGGACATTAATGCGCAAATTTTCCCACGCTCTCGCCTTGGCAGCCTTGCTGCTTTCCACCACCGCTTATGCGCAAGCCACGCCCGCCGCGCAGGCGGCAACTAAGGCGGTTGCGCAGCCATGGTTGTATGAAGGCAGCGACGTCCCTGTGGATGACACATGGACATTTGGTGTTCTGCCCAACGGTCTTCGCTATGCGGTCAAGAAAAACGATGTGCCAGCGGGGCAAGTTTCCATTCGGGTACGGATCGACGCGGGCGCATTGCATGAAAATAATGACGAGCAAGGCTTTGCCCATTTAATCGAGCATTTGTCCTTCCGCGGATCAACCTTTGTTCCGGATGGTGAGGCAAAGCGCATTTGGCAGCGGTTCGGTGTAACTTTCGGCAGCGACAGCAACGCGCAAACCACGCCGACGCAGACCGTCTACAAGCTCGATTTGCCCAATGCGACCCCGGAAAAGCTGGATGAGTCTGTGAAAATCATTTCAGGCATGATCCGCAATCCACGAATTTCGCCAACCGCGCTAAATGCCGAACGCGCGATTGTTTTGGCCGAATTGCGCGAGAATAGCGGCGCGCAGATGATCTATAGCGATGCTTTGCGTCAACATGCGTTTCAGGGGCAGCGCCTTGGGAACCGGTCCACCATCGGGACACCCGAAACGCTACAGGCGGCAGATGCCGTCCGCCTCAGCGCCTTTCATGACCGCTGGTATCGCCCCGAAAACGCCGTTGTCGTCATGGCTGGCGATATGGAACCAGCCATGCTTGCCAATCTGGTGCAGAAATATTTCAACGATTGGAAAGGCAAAGGCCAAAGCGCGCCGGAGCCAAATTTTGGCGACCCCAGCCCGCAAGGAACACCTGCGCGTGTGCTGATTGAACCGACATTGCCACATACGGTCAGCCTTGCCTATCTGCGGCCCTGGCGCAAAGTGAACGACACGATTGTTTATAATGAACAATTGCTGATCGATGCCTTGGCGCTGCAAATCATTAACCGCAGGCTTGAGGTGCAGGCGCGCAATGGCGGCAGTTATCTATTTGCCCAGGTCGCGCAGGAAGATATTTCGCGCACCGCCGATGCGACATTGGTTTCCCTGACGCCCGTCGGCGACCAATGGGAGGCCGCGACGCGTGACGTCCGCGCGATCATTGCCGATGCGGTTGCAACACCGCCGTCGGTTGCGGATATTGACCGGGAAAAGACATTGTTCGGTAATGCCCTGCGCACGATGCTGGACAGCTATCCGTTCGAAGCCGCCGCCAAGCAGGCCGATGATATCGTCAGCGCCGTGGATATACGTGAAACGGTGGCTGCCCCAAAAACCGTCATTATGGTGTATGAGGGCATGAAGGACAAGTTCACACCCGAACGGCTTTTGGAGTCCACACAGAAGCTTTTCAGCGCCGATGTGACACGGTTGATGGTCTCTTCGCCCGTCACGATAGCCGACGCGGATAACCGCGCCCTAGCGGCCTTGAATACATCGGTGGCGGCAAACACTTCGGCGCGCCTGTCCGAAAACAATATTGGCTTTGCCGCGCTGCCCAAATTGGGTGCACCTGGAAAGCTGGTGGCCGAGGACACATTGCCGCGATGGGACGTTACGCGGCTCGCGCTTTCCAATGGTGTGCGCGCATTGCTGTATCCGAACAAAGCCGAAAGCGGTCAGATTCGTGTGCTGGTCCGTTTTGGCCGTGGGTATCAGGCGGTACATCCGGACAAAGGCGATCTATTATGGGCAGGGCCATTGGTTCTGCCGGAAAATGGCATTGGCAATATCAAACGCACCGAAATTGATCAGATGGTCAACGGTCGGCGGATCGAGCTGAATTTCTCGGTAGATGACGACGCTTTCCAATTTGCCGCCAACACGCGGCCAGATGATCTTGCTGACCAGCTTATCTTAATTGCAACGAAGCTGGAGTACCCCGGTTGGGATGCTGCGCCTGTTGAACGTGCCAAGGCGCTTGCTACGTCGGGTTATGCCAGCTTTGAAATGTCGGCGACGTCGGTCTTGCAACGTGATCTGGAATATCTGCTGCGCAATAAGGACGCGCGTTGGAAGGCGGCGACGCCTGCAGAAGTGGCAAAAATTGATGCAGCGAAGTTTGAATCCTATTGGCAGCCTTTGATGGCGCAGGGTCCTGTCGAAGTTCTGCTTTTCGGTGATTTCGACAAAGCAGTAGCGGTAGCGGCGCTGGAAAAAAGTTTCGGGGCGATGGCGCCGCGTGCGCCTTTGCCCGTATCATCAGCGGCAAGTGAACTGCGCTTCCCTGCGCCAACGGCTGCGCCTGTTCGCCTGATGCATCGCGGGGCCAGCGATCAATCAGCAGCCGTCATGGCCTGGCCAACGGGCGGCGGCATTAGCGGCATTACCGAGGGGCGGCAGTTGGAAACATTGGCGGCAATTTTCCGCGACCGTTTGTTCGAAAAATTCCGCGCTGAACAAGCCGCGAGCTACAGCCCCGACATGGCCGCCAACTGGCCGCTCGATTTTAACAGCGGCGGGTATTTAATGGCGTATACGCAGGTTAAGCCTGCGGATGTGGACCGTTTCTTTGCCTTTGCAGATGCAATTGCGGCCGACTTAATTGCCAATCCCGTTAGCGCCGACGAATTGCAGCGCGCCGTGGAACCGGCCAAGCAAGCCATTGAGCGCGCGGCGTCGGGTAACACATTTTGGCTCAATCAGCTGAAAGGGGCGACATATAACCCCGAACGCTTTGTCGCCTTGGGAAAGCTGTACAGCGATTATAACGATGTAACGCCGGCCATTTTGCAGTCACTGGCAAAACGCTATTTTGTTAAGGACAAGGCGTGGAAGCTTGTCGTTGATCCGCAATCGGGCGATAGCGCCGAAACTGCCGCGCGTTAACGCGGCAACGGTTACAAAACATATTTGGACAGGTCTGTGTCCTTGGCGATGCCCGACAGCTGTTTGCTGACATAAGCTGCATCGATCTTCAACGTTTCGCCTTTGCGGTCTTCGGCGTCGTAGCTGATGTCTTCAAGCAGCTTTTCCATGACGGTCTGCAAGCGCCGTGCGCCGATATTTTCGACAGAAGAATTCACGTCCACCGCAATGCGGGCAATGGCGTCGATGGCGTCATCGCTGAATTCCAGTGTTACTTCTTCGGTCGCCAATAATGCTTTATATTGCATCGGCAGGTTGGCCCGGGTTTCGGATAATATCCGGACAAAGTCGGCATGCTCCAGCGCGCGCAGTTCCACGCGGATGGGCAAGCGGCCCTGTAATTCGGGTAACATGTCGCTTGGCTTGGAAATGTGGAAGGCGCCCGACGCGATGAACAATACATGGTCGGTTTTCATCGGCCCATATTTGGTCGCGACGGTGGTTCCTTCAATCAAGGGCAGCAGGTCGCGCTGAACACCTTCGCGGCTGACCGACCCGCCGCCACGTGCATCGGACACCGCAATCTTGTCGATTTCGTCGAGGAACACGATACCATTGGCCTCGGCATCGGCCAACGCAACGCGGTTCACATCGTCTTGGTCAAGGCGCTTTTCGGATTCTTCCTCGACCAGTTTCTTCCACGCATCGGGGACCTTCATCTTGCGCCGTTTCAGATTGTCCTTGCCAAAGGCCTTGCCCATCATCTCGCCAAGATTGATCATCCCGACATTGCCACCCATGCCTGGTATTTCCATCGGCATCGTCGGGCTGTCAGACACCTCGATTTCAATTTCAACCTCGTCCATGTGCCGGTCGCGAATGCGCTGGCGGAATGCTTCGCGTGTCGCCTCGCTTGCCGTGTCGCCAGCCAGCGTTTTCAGTATGCGCTCCATCGCGGCTGTCTCGGCGGCTTCGCGCACATGTTCGCGGCGGCGCTCTTTTTCCAGACGCACGGCCTCTTCGGCCAAATCGCGGGCAATTTGTTCGACGTCGCGGCCGACATAGCCGACTTCGGTGAATTTGGTGGCCTCGACCTTGATGAATGGCGCATCGGCCAGCTTGGCCAATCGGCGGGAAATCTCGGTCTTGCCGCACCCCGTTGGGCCAATCATCAGGATGTTTTTGGGCGTAACCTCGTCGCGCAAATCGGCGCCGAGACGCTGGCGGCGCCAACGATTGCGCAGCGCAACGGCAACTGCCCGCTTCGCGTCCGCTTGGCCAATGATATGTTCGTCGAGTGCAGCCACAATGGCTTTTGGGGTCAGTGCGTTTTTCATTACAACCTAAATGGGAAGTTGCGAACGGCGTTCAAGTGAAGCGGGCCTATTGGGCGCTATCCAATGTTTCGACCGTCAGATGGTCATTTGTATAGACGCAGATTTCGGCTGCAATTTTCATGGCATGTCGCGCCATTTTTTCCGCGTCCGTCTCATAATCGGCGAGCGCACGAGCCGCCGACAAGGCGTAATTCCCACCGGATCCGATTGCCGCGATGCCGTCATTCGGCTCAAGCACATCCCCATTGCCCGTCAGGATCAAGGTCACATCCTTGTCGGCGACAATCATCATCGCTTCTAAATTGCGCAGATATTTGTCGGTCCGCCAATCCTTGGCCAATTCGACCGCCGCGCGCATCAATTGCCCGCGATGCTGTTCAAGCTTGCGCTCCAGCCGTTCAAAAAGGGTGAATGCATCGGCAGTCGCCCCTGCGAACCCGCCAATGACGGAGCCATCATGCAATTGCCGCACCTTCTTGGCATTTGGCTTCATCACCGTCTGGCCCATCGACACCTGGCCATCGCCAGCAATCACCACTTTGCCATTTTTGCGGACGGATAATATGGTTGTGCCATACCATGTCACCGGATTTGCGTGAGAATGTGTTTCCATAAGCCGAGATATGGGAAACATCCGCCTAAAGCGCAAGTGAGCGATTATGTACCCTGAATATCGGTCAGCCGCCGTTCCCACGCGAGTGCGTGTTGGACGATTTGGTCCAGGTCATCATATTTTGGTTGCCAGCCAAAACGTTCCTTAATCGCTTTATTGTCGGAAATGAGTGCGTCAGGATCGCCCGCGCGGCGGCCCTCGAATTTGCGGTCCAATCTATTGTTGGTCACGCGGTCAACGGCATCGAGCACTTGCAGAACCGAATAGCCATGACCGTATCCGCAATTCAGCGTGTGACTGCGTTCTGGGTCGGCCACAAGCGCTTCCAAGGCGATGACATGCGCCGATGCAAGGTCGCTGACATGAATATAGTCACGTACACCTGTTCCATCCTCCGTCGCATAGTCCGTGCCGAACACACTGACACTGGCGCGCTTGCCTAAAGCCGCCTCCACCGCGATTTTAAGCAAATGGGTGGCACCAACGGTGGATTGGCCGGTCCTGCTCAGCGGGTCTGCCCCGGCAACATTGAAATAGCGCAAGGCGCAATAATTGAAATCATGCGCAGCGGCGACGTCGCGCAGCATCATCTCCGTCATCAATTTTGACGTCCCATATGGGTTGATGGGTATCGTCGGCATGTCTTCACGTACGGGGCTTGATTCGGGAATGCCGTATGTCGCTGCGGTGGAGGAAAATATCATGTGCCGAACGCCGCCAGAGACAGCGGATTCGATCAGGCTTCGGCTCTTGGCAGTGTTGTTATTGTAGTATTTTAGAGGATTTTCGACAGATTCGGGGACCACGACCGATCCTGCGAAATGCATGATGGCGTCGATGGCCTGTTCACCTATGATCCTCAGAACAAGTTCCGAATCGCTGACATCGCCTTCATAAAAGGTCGCTTCATCCGCTATTGCCCAACGAAATCCGGTGACAAGATTATCGATGACTATCGGGCGATGGCCAGCGTCAATGAGGGCCAAGACCGCATGGCTGCCAATATAACCCGCACCGCCGGTCACAAGAACGTTGAGCTTTTTTGTCATCTTGTTTTCTTTCCATACCCACGCAAGCCTGTCGGACAGCGTCGCTTTATCAACGTTCAAGAACAAAAAAAAGGCGGCCCAAAGGCCGCCTTTTAATGCTTAAACCTGAAGAGATCAGGGGCTGGTTGGCGAGTTGTCGTCGTTGCCTGAAGCAATAACGATACCACCGATAACAGCAGCCGCAGCCAGAACAGCGACGATTACGCCGGTTCCGCCACCAAGCTTGCTTTCTTCCTTGGTGTTAGCGCCGACGCGCTTTACCTTGGAAGCGCCAACTGCCTTCGCAGCTGGCGAAAGGGATTCAGCCATTACTGGTGCGCTTACAAGTGAAGCGGCCGCAATAGCAGCGAGAGAGATTTTACCGAAACGCATTATGGAGCTCCTTATTTTTGAAGTGCGTTACACTCCGAAAATTCCATTACACTCTTCTGCTGCGAATTCAAGCCATGAATCTTGTTCAATTTCGACCTTATCAATATCTTCCATAGTGTTGCATATTTCCTACAATGCTGCTTACTCAGTAAAATAAGACACATAAAGAAATATCATTTTACATTTTATATAATCCAACAGAGTTTTCATGCGTGTAGCCTTGCATCAGATGACAAGTACTATTGATCCGATGCGCAACGCTGCGGATATGGCAGATGCTATTGCCAGCGCCGCCGCAACTGGGGCGGTTATGTATTTTGCGCCAGAGATGGCGATTTTGGTCGACCGTGACCGTGCGCGGGCCCGAAAATATATGGCAAACGAATCACATAATATGGCACTGCATAGTCTGATCGCGGCGGCTGCCCGGCATCGGATATGGGTCCATATTGGTTCCATGCCTATTTTAGACGACGGCACGGATAAGTTAGCCAATCGCAGCATAATAATCTCGCCAGACGGAACAATCGCGGGCCGTTATGACAAAATGCATCTATTTGATGTTGATCTGGCGTCGGGCGAAAGTTGGCGTGAGTCATCTGCTTATATCGGCGGAGAAAAACCCGTTATGGTTCAAACGCCGCTTGGCCTCATGGGGCTCGCGATCTGCTATGACATGCGCTTTCCCGATCTGTTTAGCGCTTATGCCAAGTCTGGCGTTGATATCATGACGCTACCGTCTGCCTTTACTGTCCCCACGGGTGAGGCGCATTGGCATACGCTTTTGCGCGCACGGGCCATTGAAAGCGCGGCATTCATTATCGCGGCGGCACAATGCGGTGTTCATGAAGATGGCCGCCAAACTTATGGGCATTCGCTTGTGGTCGACCCCTGGGGCACGATATTACTCGATATGGGTGGTTCGCCCGGCCTAGCGTGCGTCGATCTGGACCTCGACACTATAAAGCGGGTGCGCAAGCAGATCCCTGTCCATGCAAACCGGCGAGTCATTCCTTCGCCCTTTATTGCCGGATGAAGCCGCGTTAAGAGCGTGCGCATGGAATGGTTTGAACAACTTAATTGGCAAGATCATATCTGGGCGGTGTCATCCGTGATGTCTGCATTGGTGGTACTGGTCAGCAGTCTGGCGGATCGCCGCCGTCATAATCGTGTTAGTATTGACGATGTGGGGTTCATGCCATGGACGGCCATTACCGTGTTTTCGGTGCTGGCAACTGTGCTGTCGGCGGCGCTGGCCATTAAGGGCCTTTAACCCAAGCAGGCCTCCAAAAACGGTTGGTCAAAGCCAAATTGACGTGCCTTTTCCAGCGTGTAGGGGCGAACGCCGCCTGCCACCCATTCGCCGTGGATTTTGCCGTCGACGTCTTCATCCCGATATTCGAACTTGAAAAGGTCCTGCGTGATGATGACGTCGCCTTCCATTCCGATGACTTCGGTTATCTGCGTGGTCCGGCGCGAACCGTCGCGTAGACGTTTTACCTGAACGATAAGGTCCACAGACTCGGCGATCTGGCGCGAAATCGCTTCTTTCGGGATTTTAATATCACCCATGAGGATCATGTTTTCCATACGCCCAAGACATTCGCGCGGGTTGTTGGCGTGCAGCGTGCACATGGAGCCATCATGGCCCGTGTTCATCGCCGCGAGCAGGTCGAAACATTCAGCGCCACGAATTTCGCCCAAAATAATCCGGTCGGGACGCATACGCAGGGCATTTTTCACAAGGTCGCCAATGGTGATTGCACCATCGCCTTCAAGGTTTGGCGGGCGGGTTTCCAGCGGCAACCAATGTGGCTGCTGAAGCCGTAGTTCGGCGGCGTCTTCAATCGTCAAAACGCGTTCGCCCGGGTCAATCATCTTTGACAAGGCGTTGAGCATCGTGGTTTTTCCTGAACCCGTCCCACCCGAAATGACGATATTCATCCGGCTTGCGCCTGCGATTTTCAACGCTGTGGCCATGGCCTCGCTCATCGAACCAAATCCTTTGAGCATATCAATGGTGATAGGCTTTTCGGAGAATTTACGAATCGAAATTGCTGTACCGCGCAATGACAAAGGCGGCACAATCACGTTGACGCGGCTGCCGTCTTTTAAACGGGCATCAGCCAGCGGCGTTGTCTGGTCTACGCGGCGGCCGACTTGGTTCACGATTCGCTGGGCGATTTGAAACAGATGTTCCTCATCGCGAAACTGGATGGGCGCAATCTGCAGCTTGCCCTTTTTCTCAATGTAGGTCTGCAGAGGGCCATTGACCATGATATCGGTGATGTCCGGATCGCTTAGCAATTCTTCAAGCGGACCAAAGCCAAGCAATTCGTCGATGAGGACCTTTTCCAGCGCAAATTGTTCGCGCCGATTCAGCGTCAGTTTGAGTTCAGCCAGCACCTCCAAGATGATTGGGCGAAACTCTTCTGTCAGCTCTTCTTTGTTGAGCGATGCCGCCGCTTCGGGGTCAACGCGTTCAAGCAAGCGGGGCAGCACTTGCTCCTTGATCTTATGCACCGAGGCTCCAAATCCCTGCGGACCTTCGTCCACCGGGGCGGCATTGTTTGCGCGGTCGGACAGGCGGGTCATCGCCTCTTCCATGGCGGTTTGCGGAACGAGCCCACCAACGGGAAGCTCGACAGTTTCAAGTGATGGGAATTGCGCGCCGCCATCTACCGACCCCAAATAATCCGGCCGCGCTTGCAAGGTGGTAGGGTGTTTTGCAGCGGGCAAAGCACCGCCGGTCATAGGGCGAGCGACGCCGAATGATGGACGTCCCGCGGTTAAGCCAGATTTTTTCCCAAATGCGTTCACGCTAAGCTACTCCAGTGGACCATTTTTGTTAATCATGCTGTGCTAACCAAAAATGGTGAACAAATTGGTAATGCAGGCCGTGACTCTTATGTTTGGTTCAAACGGTGTGCTGCTTTCTATTCTGCCCAAAGCCGATTAAGGCGGCGCAGCTTTTAGGGAAAATTACGTGACATCATCGTCGGCTCGGTCGGGCTTATTATACGCGCTATGCGGCTTTGCGCTTTTGTCGATTGGCGATGCGGTCATCAAATCTATCGCGGGGGCGTGGCCGGGTACCGCTGTCGCGGCGCTGCGCTATTCGATTGGTGCGATTGGACTTGGCACTTTGCTTTTCCTGAAAGAAGGGCGGCAGGGTTTTGCCATGCCCATGCCCAAAGTGCAGTTGTTGCGCGGGTTTTCGGTGGCGTTGGCAACGATCTGCTTTTTTTCTTCCATATTTCTGATGCCTTTGGCGGATGCGACAGCCATTGGGTTTACCAGCCCCATGATTACGGCGATTTTCAGCGCCATCTTCTTGCATGAACGCACCCATGCGACCAAATGGGTGGCCATCTTGGCTGCCTTTGGCGGCGTGCTGCTGATCATGCGGCCCAATGTAGCAGAGCTGGGATGGGTGGCGTTGCTTCCGCTGGTGGCTGCCATAAGCATGGCATTGGTCATGATCGGCAACCGCGCCGTGGCGGGGGCAGGTTCGCCATTGCTGATGCAGTTTCTGGTGGCGTCGGTCGCTATGCCCTTCATCTTCAGCGCCGCCTTTATTGGCCATTTTTCTGGCGTTGACGCGCTTATGATCGGGATGCCCGATTGGACGATCATCGCCCGCTGCACCTTGGTTGCCGTCACCGCCAGCTTTGCGCATTGGTTGATATTCATGGGAACGACGCGCGCCTCTGCCGCAGACATTGCGCCCATGACCTATGTCCAACTGTTAATCGCTATCGGGCTTGGGATAATTTTATTTGGCGATTGGCCTGACCTGACGTCACTTGCAGGTGCGGGCATCATCATCGCCAGCGGGTTAATCTTGTGGCGCGGGTTGCGCTAAAATTTTGCACAATGCCAAAGCAGTAAATTAGCAAAAGACTTGGCCAAAACGGGCTGCTATCGCAGCTTTATGTCTGACCAAAAGCATCTCTACCTCGTTGACGGCTCCGCGTATATTTTCCGCGCCTATCACCGGCTGCCACCGCTGACCAACAAGCATGGGGAGCCGGTGGGCGCAGTCTATGGCTATACGACGATGCTGTGGAAGCTGGCGGACGATTTGAACCAGGCCGATGGCCCGACGCATATGGCGGTGGTGTTGGATAAATCCAGCCAGACATTCCGCAACCGGATTTATGACCAATATAAGGCGCATCGCCCCGACCCGCCCGAAGACCTAAAACCCCAATTTCCCATGATCCGCGACGCGACCCGCGCATTTTCCCTGCCATTGATTGAAGAAGAAGATGTCGAAGCCGATGACATGATCGCAAGCTATGCCAAAGCGGCCTGTGCGGCTGGCTGGCATGTCACGATTGTCAGCAGCGACAAGGACCTGATGCAGCTTGTCGAACCGTGCATCGACATGTTCGACACGATGAAAAACGAACGCATCTGTTCGGAGGAAGTGTTCGAGAAATTCGGCGTTGGTCCGGACAAGGTCGGCGATGTGCTCGCGTTGATGGGTGATAGCGTGGACAATGTGCCCGGCGTCCCAGGCGTTGGCCCAAAGACCGCGACCAAGCTGATCCAGGAATTTGGCGACCTTGAAAGCGTCTTGGCCGCCGCACCCGATATGAAGCCATCCAAAATGCGCGACAATTTAATCGCGCATGCGGACAAGGCACGATTGTCAAAGGTTTTGGTGACGTTAAAGGAAGATTGCCCTCTGCCCATCGCGATTGAGGACATGGTTCTGGGTGCCATACCCGAAGAACCTTTGGCCGAATTTTTGCAGCATCACGGGTTTAATTCGCTGTTGAAGCGCATTGGCCATGTCGCAGACACGGCGGCGGCCAATAAGGCGATTGCGGGCAACCCCAAGGCAACGAACGCAGGCGACGGCGCGGAACGCGCGCCGGTGACAGGGGCATCCGCCGTCCCTGCGCCCATGCCGAAAATTGATTTAGCAGCCTATGAGTGCGTCACCGACATAAAACGGCTGGACCATTGGATTACCCGTGCGCGCGAAACCGGCACGCTTGGTTTTGACACCGAAACCGACAGCTTGCAGGCGGCAAGTGCGAATCTTGTGGGGCTAAGCCTTGCCGTTGCGCCGGGTGAGGCATGCTATGTCCCGCTGACGCATGGCGGCACCGATATGTTCGCCGAACGGCCAGAGCAGATTCCGATGGCGGCCGCGCTAGAAAAGCTACGCCCTCTGCTTTGCGATCCGGAAGTCTTAAAAATCGGCCAGAATCTGAAATATGATATGTCGGTGCTGGCGCGGCACAATGTTCATATCACGCCTTATGACGACACTATGGTGATGAGCTTTGCTTTGGATGCCGGGCGTCAGGCGCATGGCATGGATGAGCTTTCCAAGGCGCATCTGGGCCATGAATGCATTTCGTACAAAAGCGTGACGGGCACGGGCAAAAGCCAGATTGGTTTTGCCGCCGTGCCGCTGTCTGACGCGACACGTTATGCGGCGGAGGACGCCGATGTGACGCTGCGCCTATGGCACCATCTCAAATTGCGCCTGAGCCCCGAAAAGGCGACAAGCGTCTATGAACTGGTTGACCGTCCTTTGGTGCCCGTGCTGTCCAAAATGGAATGCCTGGGTATCAAGGTTGACCGCGCCGCTTTGGCGCGGCTGTCGTCCGAATTCGCCGTGCAAATGGAATTGCTCGAAAAGGAAATTCACGGCCTTGCAGGGCAACCCTTCACCATTGGCAGTCCGCAGCAATTGGGCGAAATCCTGTTTGGCAAAATGGGTTATAAGGGCGGCAAAAAAGGCAAGTCCGGGCAATATTCCACCGACGTGACCGTGTTGGAGGACCTTGCGGGGCAGGGCGTAGAGATCGCGCGCAAAGTGCTCGACTGGCGGCAATTGGCGAAGCTGAAATCGACCTATACCGACAGCCTGCAACAACAGATTGACCCCAAAACCGGCCGCGTGCACACAAGCTACAGCCTTGTTGGCGCGCAGACCGGGCGCTTGTCGTCGACCGACCCCAATTTGCAGAATATCCCGATCCGCACCGAAACAGGGCGTCAGATCAGGGACGCATTTATTGCAGAAGCCGGCAACGTCATTTTGTCCGCCGACTATAGCCAGATCGAACTGCGTTTGGCGGCGCATTTTGCCGATGTCGAACCCTTGCGTGACGCCTTTGAAAAAGGTGAGGATATCCACGCCCGCACCGCGCTTGAGCTGTTTGGCGAAGTCAACCGCGACACAAGAGGGCGCGCCAAAACGATCAACTTCTCCATCCTCTATGGCATTTCGCGCTGGGGTCTTTCAAAGCGTCTGGAGTCCTCCCCAGAAGAGGCGCAGGCGCTCATCGACGCTTATTTTAAACGCTTCCCCGGCATTTCCGATTATATTCAGGAAACGATGGCCACGGTCCGCGAATGCGGCCATTCGACCACCCTTTTCGGCCGCAAAACATGGTTCCCGCGCATCACCTCGCCCAATCAAGCCGAACGGCAGGGCAGCGAACGCGCCGCGATCAACGCGCCGATCCAAGGGACAAGTGCCGACATCATCAAACGCGCGATGGTGCGCATGGGCCCCGCATTGCAGGCCGCCGGGCTTGGGCATGTCAAAATGCTGCTTCAGGTGCATGACGAATTGGTGTTCGAATTGCCGCAAGCTGACGTTGCCGCCGCAAGCGAGATCATCCGCAACGTCATGGCCAATGCCGCCGAGCCTTTGGTGAAGCTTACGGTCCCGTTGGGCATTGAAATCGGCACTGGGCCAAGCTGGGGGGCGGCGCACTAAGCCGCCGCCGCCCAACGCGTTTAGGGTCAGGAGCACTTAAATCCACCTTCGCGGTTTGAGGCCATTTTGTTCAGTGCCAGGCGGTAAGCGCAGGACTTAGTGGTTCTAAGTCC
>NZ_JAAVVZ010000019.1 GCF_023910635.1 Sphingorhabdus sp.
CCGCACCGCTGAGCCGCTTAAGTGCAGCCGTAACGTCGCGCCGTCGCCGTCGATGCGGCTGTTGGGTAATGCGCCGCCGGTGCCGCCGTCGAGGCGGTGGGCCAAGCGGATGGCTAGGCCCCAGATAACGGCTTGCGCCAGCGCGCCGGGCTTGGCCAAGGCAAGCAGCATTTCGGGCAAGGTCCGCTTTCCGGCGTGCACCGTCCACAGGGCCGCCGCGATGACCGCGCGGTCGCTGGCGCTGACGCCGGGCCAACTGCCGTCCAATGCAAGGTCGAGTGCGTGGTCGGCGCGATATTCGGGGTTCACGTTCCACACGCTGTCGGACAGCAAGCACGCCGCGCGGCACAATCGTGCGTCATGCGCGCTTTGCCCGGCAAAGACCGGCGCAATCCATTGGGCCAGCGTATCACCGTGAAAGGGAAAACGCCCCAGCCGTTCGCCTTCAAACCGGGCCGCCGCGATCAACGGGTCTTGGCTGCGCTCCTCTGCGGTCAGTTGTTCGTACAACAACCCCTCACGCAGGCCGTAGATGCTCGTCACAAGCTTGCGGGGCTTTAACAGCCCGATTATGCCACCCAATAAAGCGGTCGCCCCCGGCAGCGCCGAAATACGGCCCGCAGCGACGACGTTTGACCGCGTCAGGGCATCGCGATCTTGCGCAAGCGGCGCGAGCAATTCGGGTGCCTCCGGCGGCATTTCATAATTGGATAATATGGTCAGCGGATAGCCGGTTTCATGCATATACAACCGCGCAAAAGTCCGCCACGAACCGCCGATCATGTAAAAGGGCAGGCCGGTTTCTATCGGAAAGGCGCTTTTGCCCATCGTTCTGGCAATATCATCGCGCAGCATTTGCGTGATTTGCTTGGCCGATTTGCCCGTCAAAATGTCATGCCGTAATGTGCCAAGTGGCAGCGACACCCGCGCGCCCAATTTGCCGTCGGCTATGCGGATAAGTTCAAGGCTGCCGCCGCCCAAATCGCCGACATAGCCATTGGCGAAGGGATTGTCGCTGAGCACGCCATAGCCCGCCGCCGTCGCCTCGGCATCGCCGTCCAGCACATCGACGCGAATGCCCAAGGCAGCGGCCTTATCGACCAATTCCTGACCGTTTTTCGCTTCGCGCGTTGCGGCGGTGGCGACCACGCGCATGCTGTCGACCTTCATCGCGCGGGCAAGTGTTTCAAAGCGGGCCAATGCGGCCAGCGCCTTTTTCATCGTCACCTTGTCAATTTCGCCGTCGCCTGCAAGGCACGCACCCAGCTTTACGCGGCTTTTTTCATTGTAAATGGGCAAAGGTGCGCGCGGCGATCCGGCATACACCACGAGCCGGACCGTGTTGGAGCCAATATCTATGACGGCCTGACGCACCGCCTTCATCTTTGTCGGACGAGGCTCAGCGTTGGAACCTGCTTGTCATCCGCGAGCGCGCCTCCGCGTCCCGAAAGCGACGCATTGGTCATGAAATAATGATGCAGATTAAATGGCATGCTTCCGGCTTTCACCCTTTCATAACGCCCGTCCGGACGGAGCATCCAGCTTTGCTGATTGTCGAGCAGGTTTGCAACCATAACCTGATCAAGGATCTGGTCATGGACGGTAGGGTTTTCAATTGGCAGCATATATTCGACGCGGCGGTCGAAATTGCGCGACATCCAGTCCGCAGAGGAGATGAAGACCTTTGCATCGGGATTGGGCAGATCCGCGCCATTGCCCATCGCCCAGATGCGGCTATGTTCCAAAAAGCGGCCGACGACCGACTTTACGCGGATGCGCGACGACATGCCCTTTACGCCGGGCCGCAAACAACAAATACCACGCACCACAAGGTCGATTTCAACCCCAGCTTCGCTTGCCTGATATAATTTGTCGATGACCGCCTTATCGACCAGCGAGTTGAGCTTTGCCCAAACTGCGCCGGGCCGTCCGGCGGCGACATGGGCGATTTCATCGTCGATCAACGACATGACTTTTTCCCGCAAGCCAAGCGGGCTCATGGTCAACAGCTTCAGCTCCGATGGCGGGATATAGCCGGTGATATAATTGAATATCTGTCCGGCATCATGGCCGACGCGCGGGTCGGCGGTGAAGAAGCTGATGTCGGTATAAACTTTGGCTGTGATCGGGTGATAATTGCCCGTGCCCAAATGACAATAGGTGCGGAAACCATCCGCCTCACGCCGGACGACCAACGAAATTTTGGCGTGGGTTTTCATGTCGACAAAGCCGTAGACCACCTGAACGCCGGAATTTTCCAACTGCGACGCCCAATGAAGGTTTTGTTCTTCGTCAAACCGGGCCTTTAGCTCGACAATTGCGGTGACAGATTTGCCGGCCTCGGCAGCTTCACACAAAGCACGGATGACGGCGGATTGTTTTCCGGCGCGATACAATGTTTGCTTTATGGCCACGACGTCCGGGTCCACTGCGGCCTGTTGCAGGAACGCGAGCACGACGTCGAAGCTTTCATAGGGGTGGTGGATGACGATGTCTTTTTGGCTGATCGCCGAAAAACAATCGCCATCATGTTCCAATATGCGTTCGGGAAAACGCGGGGAATAAGGCGGGAATTTCAGCGTCGGGCGGTCTTCGTCGACCAACTGGCTCAAATCGCCAATGCCCAAGAACCCGACGGTTTCGACAACAATCGACGCGCCTGCGCCAAGTTCGGAACGGATCAACGTCGCCAATTCGCTTGGCAGGCCTTTTTCCAGCTTCAGCCGGATAATCCGCCCGCGACGGCGGCGTTTGATAGCGCTGCGGAAATAACGGACGAGGTCTTCGGCCTCTTCCTCCACTTCGATATCGCTGTCGCGGATAATGCGGAATGCGCCAGCGGCGATCAACCGATAATCTGGGAACATTTGCCCCACGAAATGCTTGATCAACGCCTCAATGGTGACGAACCGTGTGCCAAGGCCGGGCAGCCGGACAAAGCGGGCGAGCGATTGTGGGATCATCACCAATTGCCGCACAACCTCTCCATCATCCTTGCGGCGCATATCGAAAATGAGGCTCAGGCCTTGGTTGGGAATGAAGGGAAACGGATGCGCAGGGTCCAGCGCCTGCGGGGTGAGCACCGGCAAGATTTGTTCGCGGAAATATTTGCCCACTTGCGTCTGCAGGGTCTTGCCCATCGCGGATGGTTGAACGATCTTAATGCCTTCGCCGGCCAGTTCCTTCATCAACTTGCGCCAAAGCTTTTGCTGCTGGATCATCAACCGGTCAGCGGCGGCAACGGTGTCGGCGAGTTGTTCGGAAGGCGTGCGGCCATCGATCGACAGTTCTTCGATCTTTCGTTGCTGCTGCCCGCGCAAGCCAGCCACGCGGACCATGAAAAACTCATCAAGATTGGTGCCGGAAATCGACAGAAAGCGCAGCCGCTCCAGCAAGGGGTGCGCTGGGTTCGACGCTTCTTCCAACACGCGTTCATTAAATTTCAACCACGACAGCTCGCGATTAAAATAGCGCGCATCGGCTGGCGTTTTTTGGGCTTTCAATCTGCTCGGACCTGGCACGGACTTCACGAAAAACTTCCTTCTTCAACTGCTAAGGCGCGGTGCCATGGAAACATTGCATATTTACGGCAGCAGACCGCCTTACTGTAACAGCATTGTCGCGCATATGTTATCATTGTTGTGCGGACAAGTTGCAGCCCCTGTCAACCAACAGCAACTTGGCGTGGTGTCGGGGCCAATTAGGGTCAGGACCACTTAAATCCACCTTCGCGGTTTGAGACGATTTTGACGCCGCGAAGGTGCATTTAAGTGGTCCTGACCCTAACACTACTTTGGCACTTTCTCATTATTGATGAATTTTCGGCAATGCGGGCATAGTGTTGGCGGCGGTTGGGCGAGAGCGTTAAGGATGGCTTGGCGCACTGCTGGCAGGCTGGGTTGTGGCGGAGGTCCGGAGATTCTTTTTTTCCCCTTTGGCCTGTTTGAGCCGCCGGGATTGGAGGAAGGCGAGCGCGATCATGCACATGAGGCAGTGCCGGTGCAGTCCTTGCCATGACCGCCCTTCGAAGTGATCAAGGCCAAGCTCTTCCTTAAGCTGCTGATGGGCCTGTTCACAAACCCATCGTGCCTTGATGGCCCCGGCAAGTTGCTTGATCGGGGTATCGGCAGGCAGGTTCGAGAGATAATATTTGCGTTCGCCGGTCGAACGATGTTCACCGATCACCCAGACCTCCTCACCGGGCAGATGCTGTGCCCCCATATCGTGGATGCGCTGAGTTGGCCCGTCGGCGACGCGCACCCGCACGGCGGCAAATCGAGCGGAAAGCCGTCCTTTGGTTCCCTTGCGCCAGCTGACCGTCCGCCAATTTGCAGCTTCCAGCATGGCTTTTGCCGTCACAGACTTCACGTCCGGGATATGGCGCTCGCGTGGCCTTCCCCTTCCTGATACAGGAAAGATCATGGTGACGTCGGCTGGATAGACCTTCTGTTTGTAAGGGATGCCCACGGCCCATGTTAGCCCACGCTCAGAAAGGCCCTGCCGGAACGGCGCGGACAGACCATATCCGGCATCAGCCAGCACACAGCCGAAGCGGACATCTGCTTGCCGAGCCCGGTCGATCTCTTCAAGGGCAATCTCGGGCTTGGTCCGGTAATCGCGGCGCGCTTCTGGCACTTTGGCGCGGTCAAGCCGTGCCAGATCACTGGTCCATATCTCGGGCAGGAACAGCCGCAAGCCTATCATCACCGGCACCTCCCGCCGCGCCAGTGTCAGCGATACCAGTGTCTGGCAGTTGGACGTCTTGCCCAGCGTCGAAGCATATTGCGGCGCAACCCCCACCGAATGCGTTCCCTTCTTGGGCAAAGACGTGTCATCGATGATCAACCAAGCATCGTCCCCGCCGATTTGCGCGTCCGCTTCTGTCAGTAAAGCTGTCTCCAATGGGGCCGCATCCCAGACGCCGCTCGAAACGAAATGGTGCAACTGGTCGTAGCTCGCACCCCCGCTACGGGCCGCCATGGGCTGAACACTCTTGCGATCCCCGGGCCCGATCAAACCAGCCACATACGATGGACACATCCGCCCCCGCGTCTTGTGCCGAAGCGCCGCAACAAACGGCTCTAGCCAAGCCTCAAGATCATCCCGCCAATCACCAACCATCGCCAGCCTCCATAAGCTAGCTCCCTATGAATCACCGATCCTACAAAAAGGGAATCCCCTAAATTACAAATCTGCCAAAGTAGTGCTAATTGGTGTTTACATTCATGCTTCCCAATCGTGTAATTTTCTGATTCAAGCTGCCGAAACAGCGCAATATGCGCCGCTTTGTCGCATGATGAACTCGATGCGTTGAGCAGACTTGGGCGAAAGCAGCGCGTGGTGCGTGGCCAGACGCTGGTATGGGAAGGTGACGACGCCATTATCGTCGCCAATATCATTTCCGGTATCCTGAAAGTTTCGATGAGCATATCTGACGGGCGTGAACAGATCGTCGGGGTAATTTTCCCGGCCGACTTCATTGGCCGGCCATTCGGGCAAAAAAGTCCATATAGCGTGACCGCGCTCAGCGACGCCGAATTATGTATCTTTTCGCGCTCCAGTTTTGATGCGTTCGCACGCAATCATCCGGCGCTGGAACATAAACTGCTCCAGCGGACTTTAGAAGAACTGGACCGTGCCCGCGAATGGATGCTGCTACTTGGCAAAAAGACAGCTACTGAGCGGATCGCGACCTTATTGCTCGAAATGTCTATCCGTTTGAGCGAAACTGGCTGTTCGGTTGAACAGAATGAATTAAACGAGTTTGCGTTGCCGTTAGACCGGCAGCAAATGGGCGATGTTCTCGGGCTGACTATCGAAACGGTAAGTCGTCAGCTTTCCCGCCTGAAGGCCGATGGCGTCATTGGCCTTCCCGACCGCCGCATGGTTTCGATTCAGGATCGGCGCCGTTTGCAGGATTTGTCTGCCGCCGCTTGAGGCGTTGTTTTTCTTCTGTTTGATCTGAATCAAGGAAGATCATGCTGCGCCGCCGCATGACAACGACAGGAGCCGTCATTTTGCGGCTCGGGGAAAGACTATGGATAAGCTTCTAACACGCGTCGGCGTGTTGTTCGTCGTTGCGCTTCTGGCCTTTGTAGCAATGGTATTGGGCGTCGATCAGGCCTTTTCTGTTCATATGGGGATTGCCTGTGTCGCCGCATTGATCGCGATGGCAGTGTCGATGAAAAAGTTCGATTTTCTAACCCAGCGTTTCCCCGTGCTCAGCGGCCCTACTGTAGCATCACGCTATGATGATGATCCAATCCGCTGGGGGGTTATTGCTACGATGTTCTGGGGCATCGCAGGGTTCCTTGTGGGGCTGATCATCGCGCTTCAGCTGGCCTTCCCGGTGCTAAACCTCAATCTGGAATATACTACATTCGGCCGCTTGCGGCCGCTGCACACGTCAGCAGTTATCTTCGCATTTGGAGGCAATGCGCTGATCGCGACGAGTTTCTACGTCGTCCAGCGCACCTGCCGGGCGAGACTCGCTTTCCCCGGTCTCGCCCGTTTCGTCTTCTGGGGCTATCAGCTGTTTATCGTGCTTGCCGCCACCGGCTATCTTATGGGCGTTACCGAGGCCAAGGAATATGCTGAGCCCGAATGGTATGTCGATATCTGGCTAACCGTTGTCTGGGTCAGTTATCTGGTGGTGTTTGTTGGCACTTTGGTCAAGCGCAAAGAGCCGCATATTTACGTCGCGAACTGGTTCTACCTTGCCTTCATCATCACCGTTGCGATGTTGCATCTGGTCAACAACCTGTCGATGCCGGTCAGCCTCTTCGGCTCAAAAAGCTATAGCGCCTTTGCTGGGGTGCAGGATGCGCTGACCCAGTGGTGGTACGGCCATAATGCAGTCGGATTTTTCCTGACCGCCGGCTTCCTTGCCATGATGTATTATTTCGTGCCCAAGCAGGCTGAGCGTCCGGTCTATTCCTACCGGCTTTCCATCGTCCACTTCTGGTCATTGATCTTCCTCTACATCTGGGCCGGACCGCACCATTTGCATTACACCGCTCTGCCCGACTGGGCGCAGACGTTGGGGATGGTGTTCTCGATTGTCCTGTGGATGCCAAGCTGGGGGGGAATGATCAACGGCCTGATGACGCTGAACGGCGCATGGGACAAGATCCGGACCGACCCGATCATCCGTATGATGGTAATGGCGCTCGCCTTCTACGGCATGAGCACTTTTGAAGGGCCGATGCTGTCGATCAAGGCGGTGAACAGCCTGTCGCATTACACCGACTGGACCATCGGCCATGTGCATAGCGGAGCGCTCGGCTGGAACGGCATGATCACCTTTGCCTGTCTCTATTATCTATTCCCGCGGCTCTGGGGACGGGCCCGCATGTATTCGCTACGGATGATAAACTGGCACTTTTGGCTCTCGACACTGGGCATCGTCTTTTACGCCTCTGCCATGTGGGTTGCGGGGATAATGCAAGGCCTGATGTGGCGTGAGTACGGGGCCGACGGCTATCTCGTTTACTCGTTTGCCGAAACGGTGGCTGCGATGTTCCCGATGTATGTCATCCGAGCCTTTGGCGGGCTGCTCTATCTCTGCGGTGCTCTGATCATGGTCTATAATGTCTGGATGACCGTTGCGGGCAAGCTCCGCGATGAAAAGGCGATGACCGAAACGCCACATAATCCCGACGCCGACCGCCCCTACGTCGCCGTTCCGGCCGAATAAGGAGCCATCATCATGACAAGCGACACCAAAACCGGAATGTTCAGCCACAAGAAACTGGAGCGCAATGTCACGCTGCTGGGGCTGTGTGCGCTGGGTGCCGTGGCGATCGGCGGTATCGTCGAAATCGCGCCATTGTTCTGGATCGACTCAACCGTCGAGAAGGTGGAGGGAATGCGGCCATACACCCCGCTAGAGCTGACGGGCCGCAACATCTACATGCGCGAAGGCTGTTATGTCTGCCACAGCCAGATGATCCGCCCGTTCCGCGACGAGGTCGAGCGTTATGGTGCGTATAGCCTGGCGGCCGAGAGCATGTACGACCATCCGTTTCAATGGGGGTCGAAACGCACCGGACCCGATCTGGCGCGTGTTGGCGGACGCTATTCGGACGAATGGCATCGTGCTCATCTTAAAGACCCGCGCAGCGTAGTGCCGGAATCAATCATGCCGCCCTATGCCTTTCTAGCAGGAAGGTCGGTCAAGGCAGGCGACATGTCTGCGCATCTTACGGCGTTGTCGCGCGTTGGCGTGCCCTACACCGATGAGGCTATCAAAGCGGCCGATGCCGATCTGATGGGGCAAGCCGACCCCAATGCTGACGGCGCCGCGCTAAAACAGCGCTACCCCAAGGCGCAGGTTCGTGATTTCGATGGAAACCCCGCCAAGGTTACCGAGATGGATGCCATTGTCGCCTATCTTCAGATGCTCGGAACGTTGGTCGATCGTCAAAAGGCCCAAGCACACGAGCAGCCGCGATGAACTATAACGATCTGCGGCACTTTGCCGACAGCTGGGGGCTGGTTGCAATGGGGATGATTTTTCTCGTCCTGGTCGCGTGGCCCTTTCGCAAAGGGGCATCCGGGCGAAATCATGATGCGGCGCATATCATATTCAGGGACGATGACGATGACTGAAAACAAGCGGATCGACGAGCCTACCGGCACGCAAACAGTCGGTCATGAATGGGATGGCATAGAAGAACTCGACACGCCGATGCCCCGCTGGTGGGTGTTCACCTTTTGGGGAACGATAGTCTGGGCATTAGCATATATCGTGCTTTATCCCGCAATCCCGATGGTAAACAGCGCGACCCAAGGCGTGTGGAACTGGTCGAGCCGAGGGCAGTTCGAACAGGAATTACAGGCCGAAGCAGTTCGTCGCGCGCCGATCACAAGCGCGCTTGCGGCAATTCCTGTCGAACAATTGGCGGGTGACGAACGGCTCTATCAGGCGGCCGTCGAAGGCGGACGCGCGGCGTTCAAAGTGCACTGCGTCCAGTGCCATGGTTCGGGTGCAGCGGGTTCGGCTGGCTATCCCAATCTCAACGATGACGACTGGCTGTGGGGCGGTGATATGCCTGCAATTCATTATACGCTGACGAATGGCATAAGGCAGCCAGACCATGACGAAACGCGTTTTTCGCAGATGCCGGCTTTTGCGGGTGTGTTGAGCAATGGCGAAATCGATGCAGTGACATCCTATGTCCGCTCATTGTCGGGTCTTGAAAAGGCAAGCCCAAAGTCGGCCACCGGCGCTGCATTGTTTTCCAACAATTGCGCGTCATGTCATGGCGTTGACGGTAAGGGCTTACGCGAATTCGGCGCGCCGAACCTGACCGATGGCATCTGGCTATATGGCGGGGACAAAGCGAGCCTGACGACAACCGTCAACAATGCGCGCTATGGCGTGATGCCACGCTGGAACAATCGTCTCGATCCGGTGACGATCAAGATGCTGGCAGCCTACGTGCATTCGCTCGGTGGCGGGGAAGCCAATCCCGCGCCAGCGGCAACACCGGTACCCGACCCGGCAAAGGTCGCATCCAATGTCAAGCCCTGAGCACCTCACTGGCCCGAACCAGCCGCTCTATGAGGCACGCAAGGGCGTCTATCCCAAGGCAGTCGACGGATTCTTCCGTCGGCTGAAATGGGGCATTATGGCGGTCACGCTGGCGATCTATTATATCACGCCGTGGCTGCGCTGGGATCGCGGACCTTATGCGCCTGATCAAGCGGTCCTCATCGATCTCGCGAACCGGCGTTTTTACATGTTCCAGATCGAAATCTGGCCACATGAATTTTATTATGTCGTCGGCCTGCTGGTCATGGCGGGTATCGGGCTATTCTTGGTGACCAGCGCGGTTGGCCGCGCATGGTGCGGCTATGCCTGTCCGCAGACCGTTTGGACCGATCTGTTCCAGCATGTCGAGCGCTATATTGATGGCGACCGCAACGCGCAGACCCGGCTGGAAACGGCACCGTGGGGCCCGCAGAAAATCGCCAAGCGCCTCGGCAAATGGTCGGTGTGGCTGTTTATCGCTTTCTGGACCGGGGGCGCGTGGATCATGTATTTCGCCGACGCGCCGACATTGGTGCGCGATTTCTGGTCTGGCGAGGCGGCACCCGTTGCTTATGCGACGGTCGGCATATTGACCGCAACAACCTTCATCTTCGGCGGCTTCATGCGCGAACAGGTGTGCATCTATATGTGCCCGTGGCCGCGAATCCAGACTGCGATGATGGACGAAAAGTCGTTGCTCGTGACCTACAAGGAATGGCGTGGGGAGAAACGCGGCAGTTTGAAGGCGGCGCAAGCCGATCCGGCTGCATTCGGCGACTGTATCGATTGCAACCAATGTGTCGCTGTTTGCCCGACAGGTATCGATATTCGCGAAGGGCCGCAGATCGGCTGCATCACCTGCGCATTGTGTATCGACGCCTGCGACAATGTCATGGCGCAAATCGGCAAGCCGCGCGGACTGATCGATTATTGCACATTGGACGATGCAGAGGTCGAAAAGGCGGGCGGCACGAGCCATCCCGTGTTGAAAACGCTCTTCCGTCCGCGCACGCTCATTTATTTCGGCATCTGGGTGAGCATTGGCCTCGCTATGCTGTTCACTTTGGGCCAGCGCACACGGCTGGACTTGGCGGTGCAACCGGACCGCAACCCGGTCTATGTCCGCCTGTCCGATGGATCGATCCGCAACAACTACACGCTGAAAATCCGAAACATGGAAACGCGGCCGCGTATTGTCGATGTATATGTCGAGGGGCTGCCCGGCGCAGTCGTCTGGACGCCCGCAGGCAAGCGCGAATTCGCGACGCAGCATATACATTTTGCTGTGGCACCGGATGCAGTGCACAAAGTGCAATTGTTCGTAGCCGCACCCGCTGAAGGCCCCGAGCATAGCGAGTTCACGATCAGCACCATCGCACGCACCGGCGACGAAAGCGGCGATAGCGACGCGGTTGTGTTCGAAAGGCCGGAAAACGAAGAAGAAGAAGAAGAATGAAAATTTTGATAAACGGCAAGTTCACCGGCTGGCACATGACCGCAATCCTGGTCAGCTTCTTTGCCATTGTCATGGCGGTGAACTTTTACATGGCGCGCATGGCGCTTGGCACCTTTGGCGGAACGGTCGTCGATAACAGCTATGTCGCCAGTCAGAATTACAACCGCTGGCTGGCCGAAGGCGACAAGCAGGACAGGCTCGGCTGGGCCGTCAACGCGGTGCTGACTGCTGATCGGTTCGTGGTGATTGATGTTCAAAAAGACGGTCGGCCTTTGCAGGGTGCGACTGCGATTGGTAATGCCCTGCATCCTTTGGGCCGCGCTGTCGAACAGCCGCTGGCGTTTGAAGCCACACCCGATGGCAAACTGGTATCAACGACCGCGCTGCCCGTTGGACGCTGGAATGTGCAGATATCCGTGCGCCAAAGTGCCGACATCTACAAAGTCGTAGAGCAACTCCAATGACAGCCGCAACCCCCAACCGCGCCCCTGTCGAATTGCCGGTGTCGGATTTCGCGATACCGGGCATGCGCTGCGCCGGTTGCATCTCGAAACTGGAGAGCGGGCTGGCCTTGCGACCCGGCATCGTCAATGCGCGGGTCAATTTTACCGCCAAACGAATCAGCGTCACCCACCTGCCCGAAATGACGATGCCGCAGCTGCTTGAAGCCATATCCGGCATTGGCTTTGAGGCGTTCGCGATTTCGGAAAGTAGCGGTGATAGCGACAATCACGAAGCCAAGCGCCTGCTTAAGGCGATGGCGGTGGCCGGTTTCGCGATGATGAACATCATGCTGCTGTCAGTGTCGGTCTGGTCAGGAGCCGGTGGTGTGACTCGCGACTTGTTCCATTGGCTGTCGGCGTTGATTGCGCTACCGACCTTGGCCTATTCGGGGCAGCCGTTCTTCCGTTCGGCATGGAGCGCGCTGCGCAAAGGCCGGACCAATATGGATGTGCCGATATCCATCGGCGTGACCATCACCACCGCACTCAGCCTTTATGAAACCTTTACCCACGGCCCGCACGCCTATTTCGACGGCGTGGTGATGCTGCTGTTCTTCCTGCTGACAGGTCGCTGGCTCGACGCGGTAATGCGCGACCGAGCACGCGATGGGGTGAGCGCTTTGCTCAAACAGACTTCGGCAGGCGCGATGGTGTTGCAACCTGGTAGCAAAACAGCGTGGTTCGACGCGAAGGCATTGAAGCCCAACATGGTGATGCTGGTCGCCGCTGGAGAACGCTTAGCTGCCGACGGTATGGTGACGGAAGGCGTTAGCAGTTTTGATCTGTCGCTGCTGACCGGAGAAACCACCGCGCAATCGGTAGTGGTTGGCAGCATCGTGCATGCGGGCACATTGAACCTAGACGCCCCGGTGCATGTCCGGGTCACCGCAGCAGGCGCAGATACCGCGATCGCGGACATTGCGCGGTTGATGGAGCAGGCGTCGCAGGGCAAATCACTGTATGTCCGGGTGGCCGATCGAGCTGCACGCCTTTACGCACCAGCCGTGCATATACTCGCCGCACTAAGCTTTCTCGGCTGGATGGTGGCTGGAGCCGGATGGCATGAAAGCCTGCTGGTCGCTGTCGCCGTGCTGATCATCACTTGCCCCTGCGCACTCGGCCTCGCGGTTCCCGCCGCACAGATCGTCGTGGCGGGCGCGTTGATGCGCGCGGGCATATTGGTGAAAGACGGCAGCGCGCTCGAACGTCTCGCCGAAGTCGATCTGGCGATGTTTGACAAGACCGGCACGCTCACCATGGGACGGCCAACGCCAATCAATCTGGCGGACGCAAATGGCGAGCAAAAACAAGTCCTTTTGGCTCTGGCGCGGGCGAGCCGTCATCCTCTGTCCGAAGGCATCAGGCGGGCGCTGGAAACTGAAGGTGTTGCCGCCGCCAAAATCGACCAAGTCCGCGAAGTGGCAGGAGCGGGGGTTTTTGCGACGGCCAATGGCCGCGCCGTATCGCTTGGCCGTCCGAATACGGAGATATCGCATGAAGCCCTTGCATCCGAACTTCAGATTCAGGGTAAGCCTTCCTTCGCCGTGCATTTCTCCGACCAGATGCGGCCGCAAGCAGCCGCGACGTTGGTCGAGCTTCAGTCGCTCGGATTGGCCTCGTCGATTATATCAGGCGACCGCGCTGTATCGGTCGCGCCAATTGCCCACGCCTTGGGTATAACCGCGCAAACTTCGATGCTGCCACAAGAGAAACTCGATGCCATCGCGCGGCAAAAGGCGGCGGGGCATAAGGTTCTAATGGTCGGCGACGGTCTTAACGATGGACCCGCACTCGCCGCCGGATATGCCTCGATTGCGCCTGCGTCGGCGAGCGATGCAGGCCAGAACGCCGCCGATGTCGTATTCATGGGTGACGCGCTAACCCCTGTCGCAACCGCAATCCGTGCGGCCCGCCGAACCCAGCACATTGTCCGGCAGAATTTCATTCTTGCAATCGGCTATAATGTGCTTGCCGTGCCGCTCGCAATAGCAGGTTATGTCACCCCGTTGATTGCCGCTGCCGCGATGTCAGGTTCGTCGCTGGTGGTGGTCGCAAACGCGCTCCGCCTCAAGAATGCAGCGAAATGACGGGGCTTGCTCTGCTCATCCCGATCGCATTGGGTCTCGGGCTGTTGGGCCTCGCAGGCTTTTTCTGGTCGATCAAGAACGGCCAGTTCGACGATGCTGATGGCGCTGCCTTGCGCATCCTGATCGACGAAGAGGACGAACTGTGAAGCAGCTCGCTACAATCCTCGCGATCATGATACTGGTCATGCCGCCAGCGCCTGCGACGGCAAAATCCATCATGATCGGCGTCTGCGGCGATGGCGATGTGCGTATTTCGATTCCGGTCAAGGCACCGCTGCCCGGCGAACGTGGCGATCATGGCTGCTGCAAAAAGGGGTGCCATGCCGCCAATGAGCGCAGGAAAAAGGCCGATGGCACCGCCGACGACGGTTGCTGCTGATACAAAAAGAGCGGCGCCTCTTCCTCAAGAAGCGCCGCCCGTGGCGTGACGTTTTCGCTGACCCTAGAAACGGAAACCCAGACCAACCCCAAAGACGATCGGATCGAGACTGATTTTCACGCGCTGCGTGCCAATCGCCGTGGTCGCCAGCCGCGCGGTCGTATCGATGTCGATATATTTAACGTCGAAGTTGAGGAACATCTTCTCGTTCAGATCAATATCGATCCCGGCCTGCGCCGCCCAACCGAAGCTGTCCTTCATGTTGACATCGGTTTGCCCGACGGCCGCCTCAAGACCGGCGGAGGGCTTTTCCGAATAGAATATCGTATAATTCAGGCCCGCTCCGACATAAGGGCGAACCTTGGCTTCCGGGGCGAAATGATATTGTACGGTCAAAGTCGGCGGCAATACCCAGGTCGATGCGAGCTTTCCGATACCGCCGGTCGTGCCGGTCTTGCCCGACGCGTTATGCTTGGTGGTTGCGGCGATGAGTTCGAGGCCGATATTGTTGGTAACCATATGAGTGATATCGACTTCGGGCATGATGCTGTTGTTGACCTTGACCTCTTCGGTCGGAAAGGTCGGCAATATCCCGCCCGAGGTTTCGGTCGGCGCAACCACGATGGCGCGCACGCGAACGAAGGTGTCGCCTGCTTCGGCAAGGGCTGGGGTGGAAATGGCGCTCGCAGCTATGGCGACCGGCAGCAGGCTGTACTTCAACAATTTCATTACTTTATCCTTTGGGAAGTGGTTGATTATTTTTTGCAGGTGCTGAAGCCAAAAGGCAGATACGCAGGGCACCAACGAAAGAGGCCGGTGAAGAGTGGGACAAGTCCAACCCAGCCCCATGCCGACTTCGGACCGACAAACACCATCGCGATCAGGATGATACCTAGGCTGATCCGGATCATGCGATCAAAACGTCCGACATTTGCGGTGCCCATATGTGTCACTCCTGTGCAGTTAAACTTCGGAATCAGTTACGCGTCGGACGCGGGCATGACATTGATCTCGCTCAAGAAACGGCTTGATCAGGATCAAAGACCAGTCGCTTGATTTAATCCATTAAACGCCGATGTGGCCTTATTATCCCGAATTGCTCACCGGTAACGTGCCGCGCTACACCAGCTATCCGACCGCCGTCGAATTTCACGATGGCGTGGGCGGGCCTGAACTTTTGAAGGCGCTGGATGATATCGGTTCCGACGATCCGATCTCGCTTTATGTTCACATTCCTTATTGTCAGCAAATCTGCTGGTATTGCGGCTGCAACACTGGAGCAGCCAGCAAGACCCAGCGGCTGACGTCTTATCTGGAAGCCTTGGAGACTGAGATTGCCCTGATCGCGTGCAGCCTGGGGGGACGCGGTAAGGTGAGGAACATCGCCTTTGGAGGTGGCAGCCCGAATGCGATAGCCCCTGTGGACTTCGTCCGGCTTATTGATCGGATTTTCACTACCTTTTCTTGCGACAGCCCTAATATTTCAGTCGAACTCGACCCGCGTATTTTCACCGAAGAGTGGGCGACGACGATTGCACATTGCCGCGTTTCGCGTGTCAGCCTGGGTGTTCAGAGTTTTTCCGAAGAAATCCAGCGCGCGATTGGCCGGATCCAGCCTGTAGAAATGATTAGCGACTGCTTGAAACAGCTTCGCGACGTCGGCATCGACGCCGTCAACTTCGACCTGATATATGGGCTTCCCGGCCAAAGCAGCGACGATTTAAGCGAAACGCTCGTTACGGCAGTCGAACTGCAACCCAGCCGGATCGCGTTGTTCGGCTATGCCCATATGCCGCAACTTTTCCCGCGTCAGAAGCGTATCGATGATAGCAACTTGCCTGGTTCGGCCGAACGTTTTGCGATGGCGGACTTGGGGTATCGGCAACTCACCGCGGCTGGCTATATGGCAATCGGCTTTGACCATTTTGCCCTACCAAATGACAGCCTCTCAAGGGCCGCAGCGCAGGGCACTTTGCACCGCAATTTTCAAGGTTATACCGATGATAACTGTCCGACCATGATTGGCCTCGGGGCGAGTGCGATTAGCAACTTCCCCGATTTCATCATTCAGAACGAGAAGCACCCCGGAGCGTTCCGAAAGCTTGCGCTTGCGCATAATTTTACAGTGTCGAGAGGCATTAGGCGATCGGCGGATGACAAGTTGCGCGGGGCATTGATCGAACGTTTGCTGTGCGCAGGTACTTCTGGAGCTATTCCGGAACATATTCTGGACACAGCTAGATCAGGATTGGCTGCATTTATCAAACGGGGTCTTGCACGCATTGAATCCGATTCCATCGTAATCCAGCCGGATGGCTTACCCTATTCGCGCGCCATCGCGTCGTCACTGGACAGGCATCGGGTTCCAGGCGGAAAGCAGTTCAGCCTCGCCATTTAGTACGATTTGTCTGTTATCCCACCAACTATCCTAGGGTCAGGACCACTTAAATCCACCTTCGCGGTTTGAGGCCATACTGTTCAGTTCAAGGCGGCAAGCGCAGGACTTAGTGGTTCTAAGGCCAAGCTTGCCAACGCGGCAATGGACAGTATGGGTCAAATCCGAAGGACGTCTTGACGCCGCCAAGGTGGATTTAAGTGGTCCTGACCCTAGCCTGTTTGCTGACAGCGAAATCATGCAAAGTCATTGCCGCCGACCGGGCCGTTCCCGGCAGCTCGTGAATGTCCGACACAATATCATGACGCGACAGATAGCAGTTGGCATCGGTCTGCGGATAAGTTCCTTCTTCCACTCCAACCGAAGCGATGTGAACACTCGATGCTGCTTTCAGGAATGGCACTGCCCTTCGAATGTTGGGAGCGGACTCTGTGGTGCTGTTCCAGCCAATCACAGCATTATCAATGCTTTGCAGTCGATTTACGTCATCCGGAACAACCAGTAAAGCACAGCCTGCGCTTACCACTACATCGTCGATGATGGGCAACAGCATGTCCTTGGAATTGGCCGCGTTGCTGCGTTTGCTCAGAATTACGAGATCTGATAACTTCGAAGCAGCAATAATGCTTTCGGCGACATCCTCGTCCATTGTAACCCAGTGCCAGAGAACATCTTCGTGTTGCAATTTTGCGAGTATATCCTGATGTAATTCAGATTCTCTGCCGTTTAAGTCGGCAACGATCGCACCTTGTGCAAATACTCTGCCCCCCGCCAGCATTCAATAGACACACTGGCTGCATAATATTAACCAACCGGATGAGCCCAAACACTCGCCTGTTTTAAACTGCCATATGTCTCAAATTATCTGACGACGGACACCGGACGCTGCAAAGTATAATCGAGATCAGGGTTTTGCCAAACGGAGTGCTGCCAAACATCGGAAAACATCGATGCGCGATCCAGTTGCTCACGCTGAAACATGATATATGCAGTTACATTCTGCTCGGAAGGCTCCAATATGGCTTTTGCTTTCAACTCTTACGGGGAACATATTTAGTCTAGCCCGTTTTAGTAATCATTGTGGACGGCCGATACTTTTCAAGTGAAAAGGCGTCTGTTGGCTTTTCGCCTGGCAAAAGGCATGTGACTATGAAAATCCTCAAAGATCCAAACTTTGATGATATTTTCTTTTCTTCCGTATTCGAACTGCTGAAATGGTTTCGTCAGTTTGGTATATTCCCGCTTGCGCTGTCTCTTATTGCAATTGCGTTGATCGTTGTGCTGCGGCTCACGGCGGGCACAGGAACCAAATCAGCCAGTTTACCTAAGATTTACAATTCCGTCGGCATAGCTGTTGCGCACTCGCCATTTGACGCCAAATACCTTCGCGCAGCGGTGCCAGCAAGCGGCGCGCAATGGTCATCTATCGTGCGACAGGCGCGGCGCATCGAGAATCCTAAGCAGCGGATAGCGTTCATTCACACGTTCGTTATCTCCTACATTCAATATGCTGAGGATATCGACGTGTATGGGACCAGGGATTACTGGGCAACTCCAGCGGAAACGCTTGCCCGCCGACGCGGGGATTGCGAAGATTTCGCCATTCTCGAACTTATGCTGTTAAAGGGATCCGGCATACCCGCGACCGATATATATTTTACAGTGGGGGCCGACCTCATAGCGCGCCGTGACCACGCGTTGCTCTCGGTTCTCATCGGAAATAGCATGTGGGCATTAGACCAGCGAGCGCCTTCTCCGTTTCTAACAACGTCAATGACGGACTTTCGTCCGATTTTGACACTACAAGGTACGCAGGTTTGGCTGCACGGCTTTACAATAAAATCGGGTGGATAAGTTGTATATCAGATTTGGCTGATGATAGGAGGCCGCATGTTTTTCGAAAATGAAATAATTAATTATTATAAATACAAACTTGAAATTATTGATGTCAATCAATACACATTTCAAATAATTTTAATATGGACATTATTTAAAATAATTTTTTACGTATATCCAATTTACATACTATTAAGAAATAATGAAAAAGAGCAATTTATAAATAGAGGAATAAAAACATCAAATATTAAAAAATTATCTGTTACAATAATATTATTATCTATATTGATACCTTTATTGGACTGCTTTGTATTTTTTTATATAGTAGTTGGATTAATCCCTCGTATAAAGGGATTATATAACAAAACAGAAGTGAGTTGTAAGATATATGGCATTTCTGCTGGTGTATTGAATCTCATTATCATTTCTAATTTTCAAGATTTGATTATGTTTTCGTCTGGAATAATTTTCGTTGATCAAAGTCAATTTTTTATAGCTTTTAATCTTTCCGTATTTTCTGCGTGGGCTCTCCTTTCGGCACGTCACCTTTTCTACATATATAGCCTGAATGATGAAATTCTTCAAAAGCTCCGGAATCCGGACCTGTTTTCGGATTACCAACGCGGGCGTCCTTTTACGGGGGATCATTTATGAAAAGTCCACATCAGCACAATGCGGTAAACAGCGACCTCAATGCGCGCCACTTTAACGGCCCAATCGAAGATAGGCTTGCTATCCGAGAGCTTCTCGACAGCTATAGCGATGCGGTCATACGCCGCGATCAGATGCTGTGGTCAAGTTGTTGGGCAATGAACGCCAGCTGGCACCTCGGGAGCCAAATAATCGAGGGACGAGATGCAATCATAAGCCACTGGATAGACATGAAAACAAACGGTCGGGGCTTCAAAGGCTCTTATACTCGGGCGTTTCTCAATTTTCCTGGAGCCGTAAATATTGATGGTGATAAAGGTCAAGGTTGGTCCTACACAAATGAGTTGTTGGTCGATGATGAAAACATGACCTATCATCTGTATGGCATGTATTCCGATCTATATGTCCGGGAAAACGGACAGTGGGTTTTTGAAGAACGTGTATTTGCAAAGCTGCACATCGATCACCCTTACTGAAGGTTCCCCAGAAGATGGGCGATGCCGCAGAGCGGCCATTCCCTTTCGATTCCGGTTTAGGGTCAGGGTCACTTAAATCCACCGCCGCGGCACCAAAATGGCTTTGATCTCAGAGCAAAATGCCCTTGCAGGCAGAATGACTGCCTGCGGCGGATAGTTTGCTTGCGATATCTTTGCCATTTTGACGCCGCGAAGGTGATATGTATAAGTTCACGGCCTAAAAGACCCTAAAATTTGTAGCCCACTTCAACACCCATCAAGCGCCGCGCGCCCGGTGAGATGAAGGAACCGCCAAACTCAATGGCGGGAATCGCTTCGTTGATGTATTTGCGGTCAAGCAAGTTGTCGGCGAAAGCTGTCAAATTCCAGTTGTCGCCTTCAATGCCGACGCGCAAGTTGAGCACACCGAATGGATCACGCTTGGCGACGCTGTAATTGGCGTTCCCGACAGAGCCGGGGAGGGCGAGCGCCGAAATCGGCAGTAGCTGGCTGAAAATCGTCGACCGTGTTTGGTCCTGCACAGTGTGGAACCACGTCGCGCCGGTAATCCGGTAATCGGCACGCACAACAAGATCCATATTGTCATTAAGCGGTGCGTCAATCTGACTGCCCAAGTTGATCGTGTAATCAGCGGTATAAGGCGATTTGTTCCCCACGGTATAAGGCCGCGAGGCATTTGCCTTGATTTCGCTGTCGGTCAGGTTGACCGAACCAAAAACCTTCCAGCCATCCACAATTTTTGCAGACGTGTTCAACTCGACTCCTTTAACATCGACCTTGTCGATGTTGGAAACAACGCGCAGCAAGCCAAAGGAGCCGACGAAGAATTCGAAGAACTGCATGTCTGTGACGCGGGTGTAATAACCAGCAATATCAAACGTGACGCGGTTGTCGAACAACGATCCCTTGATGCCCGCTTCAAAAGAGCTCGACCGTTCTTTGCGGAACTGGTCATTGATCGTCACACCTGCACCAATCGCAGGAATGTTAAAGTTCGCGTTGACGAGAGCCGACGAACCCGTGTTGTTGAAGCCGCCCGACTTAAATCCGATGCCCCAGTTCGCGTAGATATTTGTCGAGCTATTGGGCGTGTAGCTAAGCGTTACCTTTGGCTGCACTTGCTTGAAGCTAGCTGATTTATCGGCAATTCCGCCTGTTGCAGGAAGGCCGGGATTGATCTTCGCACCGGTAATGGGATCAAACACATTTGGCACGAGGTTGGACGTTGTCCGATCCTCTACGTCATAACGAAATGCGAAGCCAGCTTTGAATTGATCCGACATTTTATAGTCGAGCGAACCAAATGCAGCATAGACGTCAGTTTTGAACGTGTCGTTGAACAATTGCGATGTCGGGTTGCTGCTACCGGGGGCATTATACAATGCCGAGCTAACGCCTTGACCCAAATCAGCGCCAAGGCTCACGCCAACCGTTCGGTCGATGTGCAGGCCGTAGACGCCAAATTGCCAATCCAACGGCCCACCGTCATTCGACGCCAAGCGGATTTCTCCGCTGATGTCTTTTTGATTACGGATCTGAAGCTGCGTACCATCGCAGGTTGTCGGGCTATAGGCACCAAACGTCGAACCTGTTGCGGGTGCAAAAATGAACGGCACTGGAATTTGCCCGATGAAGCCTGGCGGATTCAACGGAAATCCGGTCAGCGACGCAGTCGTGGCAAAACATTTGCTCTGAACGGCCAGATTTGTCGCATTGGAAGACGCACCCAAGGCAGGTGCAATATAGCGCGCGAAGTCGGCCGAAGTGCCATCGGCGGTAAGGTTTTGGTCAACGTCCGAGTATAGCGCCCATGCGGTCAGCCGTGTCGCGCCGAAGTCATGTTCAACCTTGGCGGAAAAATCAATTGTCCGCTGATCATTCGTTGGCCGGATATTGCTGTAATATCGCAGCTCATGCGCATCAACATCTTCGAAGAATGCCCCACCAAATGCTTCGATATGAAACACCGAGTTAAAGTTGATCGATGCGCCAGACAGCTTTGAATAACGTGCTTTCACGTCGAGTTCAGTTGCATCGCCCAATTGCGCCATGAAACGGCCGTCAATCGAATATACTTCCTGATCATCGACCACTTTCCGGTCAAGATACAGGTTGCGATAAAATCCGTCTGTTTTGCGGTAGTTGCCCGAGAGCACGAAACCGGCATTATCGCCCAACGGCGATGACACATAGGCCGAACCCTCCATTGTCTTTTCGTTGGCGTAGCTGAATTTTACTGCGCCTTCGAGCGTGTCGCCTGGCTTTACCGTAGAAACAACAATCGCACCGGCAGCCGCGTTTCGGCCATAAATTGCGCCTTGTGGTCCTTTTAGGATTTCAATTTGACGCAGCGTGCCTTGTGTCTGGTTCAACTGCGCGGTGTTGGTTTTCAAAATACCGTCAACCACGAGCGCAACGGAGCTTTCCGCGTCGCGCGCACCGTTGATGCCGCGAATGTTGATTTGGGTGTCACCGGCTTCGGCGGTACCCGTCACAATAGTCACACCTGGCGTAAGCTGGGCAAAGCCTTGCGCATTATCTGCACCGGTTTTCGCAAGTGCGTCGGCGTCTATAACGGAGACCGAAGCAGGGACATCAACCAGCCGTTCATTTTGGCGGCGTGCCGTTACAATAATTTCTTCAGCTTCTACGCCCTCTTCAGCCGCCTGCGCGAATGCCGTTGTCGGCACTAACACGCTGATTGCTATTGATGAGAGGAGTGCACTTTTCCCGATACGCATGTAACTTACCCCTTTTAACCCCAATATTGCTTTGCGTGCAGCTTATTGTATACAAATGCCATTCGTCAAGAGGAGCGTTAAAACCATGTCGCGGGCATCGGATCGTGCATATAATCTCATTCGCAGCATGATCTTATCGGGTGAGTTGCAACCTGGATCGCAAATTCGCGAAGAGGCACTGGCAGAATTATGCGGCGTATCGCGCACTCCGGTGCGAGATTCGCTTCGGCGGCTTGAGGCTGAAATGTTTATACGCCGAAACGATTCGAAGCGTAGCTTTGTTGCGGCTTGGTCGCTGGACGATTTAGAAGATGCGTTTCATTTGCGCGCAATGCTTGAATCACATGCCGCCAAACGCGCAGCGACTAGGATCACACGTGACCAGTTGGCGCGTATGCGGTTCCAAAATGCGCAACTGAAGCAAGCTGTTGACGCCATTCACCCCGATGTACCGCGCTTCATTGATCATAATCGGCAATTTCATGCGATATTATTGAAGGCAGCAGCATCTGAACGGCTTACGAGCATGCTGTCACAAGTGACTGAACAGCCAGTGGTGTTACGCACTGCGCGACAATATGACCTCGAAAATCTGCGCCGCTCGCACCACGAACATGAAGAATTGTTGATTGCATTTGAAAATCGCGACGGGGACTGGGCGGCGGCGGTTATGACGGCGCATATCCGGCGCGCGTTTCATGCTTATGCGGAAGCGCATTCTTCCTATACTGAAATTGGAAAGTCGAATTTGGCCGCATAATCCTGTTTGATTTTGTATACAATTATGGCATCACCCTGCGCGATGAACATCCCCAAGCATATTGAATTTGTCGAAGTTGGACCACGTGACGGCCTGCAAAATGAGGCTGTACTGGTGTCGACTGACAACAAAATCGCTTTGATCAATCGCGCGATCGGGGCTGGCGCGCGCCGAATTGAGGTTACCAGCTTTGTGAACCCTAAGCGTGTCCCGCAAATGGCGGACGCGGAGGATGTGTGCGCAGGCCTGCCGGATCGCAGCGATGTCACTTATATTGGCTTGGTCATGAACCTGCGCGGTGCAGAACGCGCCATCGCGACAGGAAAGATAGATCAACTTGGCGCTGTCGCAGTCGCGACGGACAGGTTCGCAATGGCCAATCAAGGACAAAACAGCAACGAATCGGTCGAAGCGGCGAAGGCCATTATTGCGCTCGCGCATGCCGAAGGACGCACCGCGCAATGCACCATAGCGGCATCTTTCGGATGCCCGTTTGAAGGTGAGGTATCTGACCAGCGCATCGTCGATATGGCCGTGGCCATTGCCGAGGCTGGTCCTGTCGAAATTGCGCTTGCCGACACCATTGGAGTTGGAAATCCGGCTCAAGTGGCACGGCTGGTCGAGCAGATAAAGAAAGCAGTAAATCCGCTGCCCGTTCGGGTGCATTTCCACAACACCCGCAACACTGGCTTGGCCAATGTTTGGGCCGCAGTTGTTGCAGGGGCTAGCGTTATCGATGCTTCGGTAGGCGGGCTTGGTGGATGCCCGTTCGCACCGGGTGCCGCGGGCAATGTGCCAAGCGAGGACGTGGTCTACATGCTGGAACGTGCAGGCGTGTCCACGGGAATGAATTTGGATAGCCTTATTGAGGTTAGCCATTGGTTATCAGGCATCATGGGTAGAAAACTACCCGGCATGGTGGCGCAATCGCCATCATTTCCAAAAGTAGCGTGAGGAGAATTTAATGGGGTATCGTTTGGGCGTAGATGTCGGCGGGACTTTTACTGACCTGTTGCTGTTCAATGCTGACACAGGCGCGTTTTGGAGGCACAAGACCCCCTCCACGCCGCATGATAGTAGCGAGGGTATCCTGACCGGCGTGAATGCCATCTGTGCCAACGCGGGCGTCGATGCGGCAGGAATCGAATATTTCCTGCACGGCACAACTGTCGCGACCAACGCCGTGCTTGAAGGCAAGGGCGCACGCGTCGGCCTTATCGTGACCGAGGGATATCGCGACATCATGCAGATCGCGCGCTCGTACGTGCCCGGTGGACTTGCCGCATGGATTATCTGGCCAAAGCCAACACCGTTAGCTGCTTTGGAAGATACCGTGACCGTCGGTGGCCGGATGAATGCGCAAGGCGGTGAAGTGCGTCCCTTAGATGAAGCTTCCGCCAGAACCGCTTTGTCCTATCTTAAGGCGCAAGGCGTCGAGGCAATCACCGTCAGCTTCATGAACGCATATACAAATGGCGCGCATGAGGCCCGCGTGGGCGAATTGGCGCGTGAGCTGATGCCAAATGTCCCGGTGTCGCTCAGCCATGAAGTTTTGCCGGAAATGCAGGAATATGAGCGGACACTGACGACCGTTGCGAACGCCGCCGTGCGCCCAGTGGTCGGCAAGTACATCTCAAATTTGCGGAGCAAGCTGGCTGACGCTGGCTTTACTGGCAAACTGTCATTGTTGCGGTCCGATGGTGGATTAATGTCAGCGCAAAAAGCGCAGGAACATCCTGTCGATATATTGATGTCGGGGCCGGCTGGCGGCGTCACCGGTGCGCTTTGGGTCGGCAAGAATGCAGGTATCAAGAATATCCTGACGCTTGATGTTGGCGGCACGTCGACTGACGTTGCGCTTATCGAAAATCTTGAACCTCGGCGCGTACGCACGACCGAGGTCGGCCATTTGGCGGTGCGTGCATCTTCGCTTGATGTCAAAACCGTTGGCGCAGGCGGCGGGTCAATCGCCTATGTGCCCGAACTGACGAAGGCCCTGCGCGTCGGTCCGCAGTCGGCGGGCGCGGTTCCTGGGCCAGTCGCCTATGGCAAGGGCGGTGAAGCGCCTACTGTCACCGACGCTAACGTCGTATTGGGTTATCTTCCTGAAAACCTGTTGGGCGGAACTTTCCAGCTTGACCGCGAGGGGGCCAAAAAAGCGGTGCAGACCATCGCCGACGCACTTGGCATTGACCTGATGGCGGCTGCGCGCGGCATCATTGATATTGTGAACGAAAATATGTTCGGCGCGCTGCGCATGATTTCGGTTCAGCAGGGTTATGACCCACGGCATTTCGCCCTGATGGGCTTTGGCGGCGCTGGACCGTTGCACGTGAACGCGGTTGCAAGGCTGATGGGCAGTTGGCCTGCCGTGTCACCTGTTTCGCCAGGCGTCTTGTGCGCATTGGGCGATGCCACGACGCGGATGCGCACCGAAACAGCGCGCAGCTTTTCACGGTTAGCTTCAACAACTGATGCGGCCGAACTGATTGCTATTTTGAAAGAGATGGCAGAGCAGACCCGCGCGCAATTGCAATCCGACGGCATCAATGACGCCGACATCAGCAGCGAATTCGAAATCGACGTTCGCTATGCGGGGCAAGCGTTTGAAGTGCCGTTGACGATCACACCCGACGTTTTGGAACGTGATGGCGTTGCTGGAATTCTGGCGCGTTTCGACGAAGAGCATCTGCGGTTGTTCACCTTCAACATGGATACGCCGCACGAAATCGTGAACTTGCGCGCCGTTGCCTTGGGACAGCCGCTCGATTTGCCAGCTGCCGAACTGCCCAAGGGCGATGGAAATCCCGCAGCCGCCAAAATGCGCGACCATGTTTTGTGGATGGATGGCGAGGAACAAGCTGCGGTCATCTATGATCGATCCAAGTTGCGTCAGGGGGATATCATTCCGGGTCCGGCCATTGTGGTCGAAATGGATTCGACGACACTTATCGAAACTGGCTGCGTCGCAATCGTCGACAAGGTCGGCAATATCCTGATCAATCTGGCTTGAGGAGGCGAACGACATGCCCGCCCAAATCATACAAACGAACAACACCCCCTTCAACAAGATCGCTATCGATCCGGTTACGCTAGACATCATCGAAAACGCGCTGCGAAATGCCCGCATTGAGATGGATGCGACGCTGGTGCGTACGGCAATGTCGCCCGGTATTCGGGAACAGGGAGATGCATTCCCTTTGATTGCGGACCACACCGGCAAAATGATTGTCGGCCAGTTCGGCAGTTTCATAGGTGGCTTTTTGGATAACTGGGACGGTACGCTGGAAGACGGCGACATGATCCTTCTATCTGACCCTTATTCCTGCGACGGTGCTGTCAGCCACTCAAACGATTGGTTGGTGCTTTTACCCGTTTTCAAAGACGGCAGATTGATTGCCTATACATCCATGTTCGGCCATCAATCCGATATTGGCGGCAAGGTTGTTGGTTCGATGCCGATCAATGCCCGTTCGATTTTTGAAGAGGGCGTGCGCATTCCGCCCGTAAAAATATGGAAAAAGGGCGCGTATAATGATGACCTGATGAAGCTGGTCATGCATCAGACCCGCAAACCGGATTGGTGTCAGGCGGATCTCAATGCGCTTATTGCCTCCTGCCGGGTGGCTGCACGCCGAGTCATTGAAATGGCCGGGCGCTTTGGTGACGATGTCTACATTTCTGCCACGCAAGAGCTGCTCGCGCGCAATCACCGTGCGATGAAATCGCTCATCGCCATGGCGATTGGCGAAGATCCAGTCAGTTTCGAAGACTATATCTGTGACGACGGCATGGGCGCTGGCCCGTATAAAATTAAGTGCACGATGTGGCGCGAAGGCGAAAAGGTTGTGCTCGATTTTGCCGGTACTGACCCGCAAAGTCAGGCATCGATCAACTTTTTCCTGAATGAAAACATGTTCAAAATGTTCTTCGGCATTTACATGATCATGGTCTTCGATCCGCAGATTCTGTTCAACGATGGCTTTTATGATCTGATCGATGTCCGCATTCCGGATGGATCACTACTGAAGCCCAAATTTCCAGCAGCGCTTTCGGGTCGCACGCACGCGCTGGGCCGCATTTTCGATATTTTAGGTGGTCTCTTGGGACAAAAAACACCGGAATTCTTAAATGCGGCCGGATTTTCCTCGAGCCCACATATGTTCTACTCGGGCAATGACAAAAAGGGCGATTGGTTCCAGCTCTTCCAGATCGGCTTTGGCGGTATTCCAGGTCGGCCCATGGGCGATGGGCCAGATGGTCACTCGCTGTGGCCAGGCTTTACCAATGTTCCCAATGAGTTTCTGGAACGGTATTTCCCGTTGCTGATCGAACGTTATGAAACCGAACCCGACAGTGGCGGCGCTGGCCTGCATCGGGGCGGAAACGGCATTCACATGACCTATCGTTTCCTCGCCAGCGGCACGATTTCGATCCATGATGATCGCTGGTTCGTGCCGCCGTGGGGCGTCAATGGCGGAGAGCCGGGCAAACGTGCCCGGAAAATTCTCGAAAAGGCCGACGGCAGTTCGCAGATCATCGGCAACAAGGTTGAAGACGTTCATGTCGAAGAAGGCGATCAATTGCACTTCATCACATGGGGCGGCGGTGGCTGGGGCGATGCGCTTGACCGCGATCCTGCCCTGGTTGGCAAAGAGATTCTCCAAGGGCTCGTCACCGTAGGCGGCGCAAAATCCTATGGCGTAATCGCAAATGCAGTTGGCGAAATAGACGTTGAGGCCACTGACGCGCTGCGGGCCAAGTTACGGCAGGAACGCGCGGCGCTTTCGCTGTTCAATTATGGCCCCGGTATTGAACAATTACGTGCCAATTGCGAAGCGGAAACGGGCCTTAGCGCGCCAGTCCAACCGGTTTGGACAACATTGGAGGCTGCCGAGTGAGCGCATTAAAGGGGTTGCGTGTTGTTGAACTCGGCCAGCTGCTCGCGGGACCGTTTTGCGGACAGCTGCTTGGCGATATGGGCGCTGAAGTCATCAAGGTGGAACCACCGGGTGCGGGGGACCCCATGCGTGTTTGGGGCCAAGGCGCAGAAAAGGTGCAGTGGGAAGTTGTTGCACGTAACAAAAAATCTGTTTCGGCCAATTTGCGGATTCCAGAGGGTCAGGCGCTTGTTCGCAAATTGATCGGCAAAGCGGACATTCTGATCGAGAATTTCAAACCCGGCACGATGGAAAAATGGGGTTTTGCGCCAGACGCGCTGTTGGCGGAGCATCCCGGCCTCATCATCGCGCGCATGTCGGGCTATGGCCAGACCGGGCCCTATTCGGACCGTGCAGGCTTTGGCGGCATTGGAGAGGCTATGGGCGGCTGGCGCTATATAGTTGGTGAGCCTGATCGTTCGCCAAGCCGCATGGGCATTTCCATCGGCGACACCTTGACCGCCACTTATGGTTGCATGGGCGTACTTGCGGCATTGCACCATCGCAGCCTCACGGGTCAGGGGCAGGTTATCGACGCGGCTCTGTATGAAAGCGTGTTGCAGGTCATGGAAGGGCTGGTTCCCGAATATGACCATAGCGGCTTCATTCGCGAACGATCGGGTTCTATCCTTCGGGGCATTGCGCCCTCCAATGTCTATATCTGCAAAGACGGCGAATATATGATCGGCGCGAACAAAGACTCGCTGTGGCAAAGATTGGCAGAAGCTATGGGCATGCCTGACCTTGGGACGAATCCGCGGTACGCGACGCATCTTGCACGCGGTCACAACCAGCTTGAGCTTGATGAACGCATCAATGCCTGGACCGCGACATTGACCGTCGATGAAGTCGATGCGTTGATGATTGCACATTCCATTCCCGCAGGCCGGGTATACCGCGCACCAGAAATGTTGGCGGATCCGCATTTTCAAGCGCGCGAAGCCATTATCGAGGTCGAAACAGAGCGGTACGGAAAGCTGAAAATGCAAGGTACGTTTCCGAAGATGTCGGCCACACCCAGCGGCGTTCGTTCACCCGCACCATCCATGGTCGGCCAACATAATGCCGAAATATATGGTGGCTTGCTTGGTATGGAAACCGCAGAGTTGGACAGGCTACTGGCGGCTGGCGCAATTTGATGACACAGAAGAACGACGATCTAGCAGCGAACTATGTTGGCGCGTTCGACGGCCGTCTTTCTTTTGGTAAACGCCCGGCACTTCTGATCGTCGATTTTGTTATGGCGTATCTGGACCCGGCATCTCCCTTATACGCGCAGGTCGAGGATGCGTTGGCCAGCAACGAACGCCTGTTAGCCGCTGCGCGAGCTGCCGCGATCCCGGTCTTCTTTACGAATGTCGTGTATCAGGCAGATGGTGCAGACGGGGGCTTATTCTTCAAGAAAATTCCGTCGCTTCGGGTGTTTGTGGAGGGGTCGGCATTGGGCGCGTTTCCCCCGTCGCTTGCACCAGTCGATGGTGAGCGCGTCATATCAAAACAGTTCGCATCAGCATTTTTTGGTACGTCGCTTGCTGAGACCCTTTCGGGTGAAGGTATAGACACATTGCTCATAACAGGGCTGTCGACCTCCGGATGCGTGCGTGCAACGGCGCTGGACGCATTGCAGTCGGGCTTTGCACCCTTCGTCGTGCGCGAAGCCTGTGGTGACCGACATCCTGCACCCCACGAAGCTAATTTGTTCGACCTACAAGCAAAATATGCGGAGGTTGTTTCCGAACAAGAGGCATGTGCGCTGATACGCTCGGCAACGTCTGATTAAATGTTTGCGGCCCAAGGCATTGATGTGTTGGGCCCGACCTTTCACGGCATATTCCGGTCGATCTATTTCCTTGACGCCAATGGCCACCGGTTGGCTTCATGCCGATCCGGATAAGCAGGCTTAACCCAAAGCGAAGCTATTTCGGGGCGATGCACCTTTTAGGGTGATTCCGTGTTACCGTAATTCAAATCTCGAACCGCCGCCATTCACACCGACCCTGCTACCGACGAGCCTAAGACCATTCGCAAAGGCTCTTGATTTTCCGCTTTCGTCAGAATTGATCAACCGTTTGTCGATAACCGATGGCTCTTTGTCGAAAGCGGCGATCGCGGCAATCCGCACTTATGTCATCACGTGTGCGAATGAGGATAAGGCGCTGGAGTTAAGCAGGAAAATAGACCGCTGCTAGCGCCGCAAAACAGGAGGTCACACGATATGAAGGCTCAGTTCGCCGCGGCGCTCGCCGCTCTTATGATTGGCGCGCCGGTTATTGCGGAGGAGCCCGCTCCCGCTCCTGTTGCTGCCAGCACTGCGGGCGAATGGCGCACCTTTGTCACCGAAGCCTATCGCGGCAAGCGTGACAGCGTCAACTTCGTCGATGCCGACCATGGCTGGTATGGCACCGGTGCGGGCGACCTGTTCGTCACGAAGAATGGCGGGGCGAGCTGGGAGAAGGTCGCCAGCCGCCCGGGCACCTTTGTGCGCGCGGTCGGCTTCGTTGACCGCGATAACGGCTTCATCGGCAATGTCGGCACCGACTATTACCCCGGCGTCACCGACGAAACCCCGCTCTACCGCACCCGCGACGGGGGCCGGACGTGGGCAGCGGTCAATACCGGAGCTGCGACGATTAAGGGCGTATGCGCAATCGATATCCTCACCGTGAAGCGCATCTATCAGGGCAAGCTGCAGCCGCGCACGGTGATCCACGCCGCAGGCCGGGTCGGAGGACCGACGGGTATGCTGCGCTCCACCGACGGGGGCGAAAGCTGGCAGGTGATCGACATGAGCGCGCACGCGGGGATGATCCTCGACGTGAAGTTCTTCGACGAGAACACAGGCCTCGTCTTCGCCGCTACCCATCCCGATCCCGCCCAGGCCGAGGGGCTGGTGCTGCGCACCACCGACGGCGGCAAGACGTGGAGCGAGGTTTATCGCTCGGGCCGCACGCTAGAGCTGATCTGGAAGGCGAGCTTCCCCGAGGGCGGCGACACTGGCTACGCCACGGTGCAGTCCTACGATCCCGAACGCACCACGCAGCTCGTCATCCGCAGCGACGACAAGGGCAGGACGTGGCGCGAGATCGAGATGGCGCAGGACAAGACCGCGCGCCAGTTCGGCATCGGCTTCGTCAGCAAGGATGTCGGCTTCGTCGGTACCGCGGCGGGCGGATTTGCCACGAAGGACGGCGGCAAGACTTGGGAACGCGCCCCAATCGCACCGGCCGCCAACAAGTTCCAGGCGTTGCCGCTGGGCAAGGGCATGCGCCTCTTCGCCATCGGCACCCAGGTGCAGGCGATCGACCTGCCAGCTCCCCCGAAAGGGTGAGCATTGCGCGCGATGTCATCAATCCCGATGCGCGGAAGCGGAACCGTTCTTTTTCTTGGCTCCCATAAAATTTAGACGCATCTCCGCCCCTCGTCATCACACCCCCTTTCGTCATCCTGAACTTGTTTCAGGATAACAAACAACGGTCGCATGTTATCCTGAAACAAGTTCAGGATGACGAGGGGTGGGGTTCAGGATGACGAGGGGTGGGGTTCAGGATGACGAAAGGGTGGGGTTCAGGATGACGAGGGGCAGGGTTCAGGATGACGAGGGACGGGGTTCAGGGTGACGAAAGGGCGTGTGATGACCAGTTCTTACCTCCCCCAAACGCCGAAATAAAGCGCAGCTATTTCGGGGCTGATGCACCTGTTAGGGTAATTCGTAATTCCCTATTCCGGCGGCGCAGGCGTTTGCGTTTGAAGTGTAAGGTAATTGTGGAACATGATTTATAGATGCAGAACAACCAAACTCGGCGCGGGAGCTCCGAGTAGTTCAGCAAAAGGAATAAGCATATGACCCGCACGATCACTGACCTGCTTGCCGAAGTGCCCGAGGGGCAATCGCGTTTGTTCAAGGCGAAGCACCCTTCCGCCGATGAAGATCGTTTCGTCGAGGTAGGCACTAACTGGAATTACGGCGCTGCTGTCTCATGGACGAACCCTCCGGAGCCTTTGCAAGGCCTGTGGATAGGAGCGCGGGGTACGCCCCGTGTCGGATTGGATACACTTGTTGAGCAGCCAGACTTCCGGTTTAGCAAAAAGCTTGGAAAACTTGTAGATTTTTTCCACTCGCAGGGCGCTGCCTATCTTGTTTCACCAGCGCTGCTGGCGGTTATTGAGCGGCTAGATCCGGGATCATTGGAGATAAAGCCTGTTATGATCAAAGCTAGGGATGGCGAGGTGCCATTTAATCTGGTTATGCCTAATCGGTTGTTTGAGGCCGTCGATCCAGACCGTTGTGATATAGATATTACTGACCGAAAGCTCGGGGATCAGTGGTTCAGGCGGGTAAGTTTTCCAAATGGCTCGGCGTTCAATTCTGAGGCCACCAAAGACATACATAATTTTGCCGATATCGACGCTTTTCAAAAATGGTTCTGGTCCAGAGAATTGCTAGTTGCGGCAAAGGAAGCCGGGATCAGGGGCGTTCTTGCCACAGTACCCTCAACGCTGCCAACGAAAGACGTTGATCGGTTTTAACAAATATTTTGGAAGTGGGGAATTTTATGGCAAACGATATACCTAAGGGTTCTGCCTCACGGAAGCCGCGTTCATCGGGCACGCCCGACGCCGTCACTATATCCGTGTATATTGAAAAATATGGTAGACGCTGAGGGGTTCGAACCCACGACCCGCTGATTAAGAGTCAGCTGCTCTACCAACTGAGCTAAGCGTCCCCATTTCGGGATGGCCAGATGCGCAGTCCCGTTTGGAGCGCCGCCTTTGATGGGTTTGGCGGGCTTTGTCAAGCGCGCCTTACCCGATTTATTGGAATTGGCCGCGCTTTGCGCCAGGGTGACGTTCGATGGACATGATGATGCCGACGCACAGCATCATCGTGAGCATGGACGATCCGCCGTGACTGACAAAGGGCAAAGGAATGCCGGCAACAGGGGCAAGGCCCACGACCATCAACAGGTTGATCATGATGTAAAAGAAAATCGTGCAGGTCAGGCCAGCGGCGACCAATTGGCCATAGCGGGTCTTGCTTTGCATCGCGACGGTTAAGCCCCAGCGCATGAGCAGGAAATAGAGAAACAGGATGAAGAAGCCGCCGACTATGCCCCATTCTTCGGCCATGGTGGCAAAGACGAAGTCGGTATGGCCTTCGGGGAGATAATCCAAATGGCTTTGCGTGCCATTGCCAAAGCCTTTGCCAAATATGCCGCCCGAGCCAATGGCGATTTTTGACTGGGTGATGTGATAGCCAGCGCCCAAAGGGTCATTTTCGGGATTGAGGAAAATGAGCACGCGGTCTTGCTGATAGGGTTTGAGGCCAAAGAAATAGACCAAGGGCGCAAGAACGGCGATGCCCGCACCAGCGCCCCAAAAATAGATCAGCGGCAAACCGGCCATAAAGCCCACAACGCCCAAGCCAAAGGCATAAGCAATGGCCGCGTCAAAATCCGGCTGGATAATCACCAGCACACTTGGCAGCAACAATAATGCGCCCAGCGGCCAAACGGCCTCAATGCCAAATATGCGGTTCGGCGGAAGCCGGTCGAAAAACCACGCGGCGGCAAGAACCATCACCGGTTTCATCAGCTCCGACGGTTGCAGCGTGATGATGCCCAAGTTGATCCAGCGCTGGCTACCGCCGCCTACAAACCCCAAAAGTTCGACCACTATCAGCAGAAAAAGCAAAAGCAGATAGAGCGGGAAGGTGATGGATTTCCAAAATTCCAGCTTCATCCGCGACATGATGATGACCATGCCAAGCAAGATGCCAAAGCGCAGGACATGCTTGCCCGCCCATGGGTCAAAATGCCCACCCGCAGCGGAATAGAGCACCGCCGCGCCAAAGCCCACCAACGCCATCAGGATGAAAATCACACGCCACGGCAGCGCAGCAATGGGGGCTGGAACGATGCCGTTCATGCGGTTGGGTCCAATGGCGGAGGTGGTGCCGGCTGGTTTTGGAACACGGCATATTTGGCCGCCATGCGTTGTTCGATATTGCCGCCCCAGCCAGCCTCCAACGCCTCCAGCGACGCCATCGCCTGTGCACGGTCATAGATGAAGGTCAGCACATCCTTGGCAATCGGGGCCGCTGCGCGCGCGCCGCCCATGCCATGTTCGATCACGACCGCTGCGCCGTAACGCGGCTGATCCACCGGGGCAAAGCACACGAACAGGCCATGATCACGATATTTCCATGCGCCGGACTGTCCACGTTGCGACCCTGATATGCGACGGACCTGCGCTGTTCCGGTTTTGCCCGCCATCGCGATATTGTCGAGCATTAGCCTGCTGCGCACGGCGGTCCCTGCGCCGTTGACGACCAAATTCATGCCTTCACGCACGACATCGAGATGCGCCTTGGGAAAGGACAAAGGCTTGGCCGCCGCGCGTTTCTGCAACAGAATTTCCGGCTGTATGTTCAAGCCAGAGGCTATGCGCGCCGCCATCAGACCCAGTTGGAACGGGCTGGCGATAATATAACCCTGACCAATGACGGCATTGAGCGTGTCGGACTCGGTCCATTTCTGGTCATATTTGCGCATTTTCCATGCGCTGTCGGGAACAGTGCCATAACGTTGCGACGGAAAGGGCAATGGAAATTCCTGCCCCAGCCCAAGCTCGCGCGCGACAGGTGCGATATTGTCATAGCCAATCCGCCGCCCCATGGAATAAAAATAGGTGTTGCAGCTTTTCATGATCGCGGTGGTCATGTTGACTGGGCCATGCCGCCCCAGGCATTTGAAGACGCGATTGCCAAGCCGGTATCCGCCATTGCAGATGACTATTTCTTCAGGGTCGATCCCGTGGCGCAGCATGGCAAGCCCAGCAACGGGTTTCAACGTCGAACCTGGCGGATACAGCCCCTGAAGCGCCTTGTTCAACATGGGGATGTGGTCGTCACTATTCAGCATCTTCCATTCGACGCGGCCGATGCCGTCGGAAAAGCTGTTGGGGTCGTAACAGGGCATTGATGCCATGGTAATGATGTCACCCGTCAGGCAATCGAATACGACCACGGACCCTGATTCAAGGCCAAGCCGTCGTGCGGCGTAATTGTGCAGGTCAATATCAATGGTCAATTGGACGGGCTTGCCCGGCGTATCGGGCCGTGTGGTCAGTTCACGCACGATCTTGCCGCGTGCGGTGACTTCGGTCCGCTTGGCACCAGGTTCGCCCTGTAGCCTGTCTTCAAGCGTTTTTTCGAGGCCGTCCTTGCCAACCTTAAACCCCGGCGTAATCAGCAGCGGTTTTTTGTTTTTCTGATATTCCTCAGCGGACACCGTGCCGACATAGCCGATCAGATGGCCGACCGCTGCGCCGCTGGGGTAGAAGCGCGAATAGCCTTGGCGTGGGCTGACGCCGGGTAGGTCTGGTAAGCGCACGCTGACCGCTGCGAACTTGTCATAATCAAGGCCGTCGGCGACTTGCACCGGTTGAAACCCTTGTGCATTTTTCAACTCGCGATGGATGCGGTCGACATCGTCTGTTGAAAGCGCCAGCAATTCGGCCAAAGTCTGAACTGTCTCGTCTTTTTTTGCCAGCCGGTCGGGAATGATGTCGACGCGAAAGTCGGCGCGGTTGGTTGCTATAGGCTTTCCAAAACGGTCAATGAACCAGCCCCGGCGCGGCGGGATGATGGTCAGGTTGACGCGGTTACTTTCGGCGAGCAGCTTGTATTTTTCATTATCCGCAACGGCGATATAGGACATGCGCGCGGCAACGGTCAGGCCAATTGCGGCCTGCACGCCGCCCACAAAAGCGGCGCGGCGGGTGAAGGCGAAGTCAAGCTGTCCTGATGTTACCTGTTTTTCGACTTTCATGTTGCCAATCGCCAGCTGTCGAGCCGCGCGCATATTCGCACGACGAGCGGATATAGCAATATGGACAAGATGATCTGCGGGAATAAAATCATCGGGTCAGGCGCGGCGTGGGCGAGACCTGCGATCCACCAACCGCCCAGCAGCACGGCCGTGATGAGTAATGCGGCAATCAACCAATCCTGCAGATAATCGCGCCATATGGCCCGAGAATCGATAATTTCGACAATGAGCATCGCGAGGGACCAGAGCAGGCCAGCGCTGCCAAAAGGTTGGCCGCTGAAGAGATCATCCATCAATCCAAATGGAACGCCAGACCACACGGGCAATAACCCGGGCCGCATCAGACGCCAGCTTAAAAACATCAATAGCCCGAATGGCGGCAAAAGCGGTCCGGAGCTAAAAATGGGCAGGGTGGTGACCATCGACGCCAAAATTACCGAGGCAATCGGAATCGCCAACATTTTGAGCATCGACTGTTCCCGGTCAAAACGACTTTCATATTCCCGTCCTGGCCGTGTCGGCAATCGAATGGCGCTGACCGGAATTTTCACTCCGCGACCTCTTTGGTTTTGCCATCGGGGGCTATGGCTTGCTGTTCGGCTCTCGCCGCACCCATATAAGGTTTCATCACAACGGCGTATGGCGTGTTGGCTGGATCGGCAAAGGGCAGGCCAAGCGCACCGTCACTGGTTTTGCGGATCACCCGCGCAAACGGAATATTCGCGCTATACAGCCCGCCATTGCCAGAGGTGATAATGATGTCGCCGACCTTGAAAGGGCTTTCGCCAAGGTTCAGCGGCTTGATAAGGACGAGTCCGTTGCCAAGGCCCGCCGAAAATGCCGGAAGACCATCGCTGGCCCGCATGACCGGAACCAAGTTGTCGCTGTCTGTTACCAACAGCACGCGCGCGGTCGTTGGCCCTGTTTCTATCACGCGGCCGATAAGTCCGGCCGGCCCACGCACAGGTTGGGCGCGTTCAACCCCGAAGTTACGCCCAATGGATAAGGTGGCGACCCGCCTTGTGCTTGATGCGGTGGAACTGATCAGGCGACCAACGGCCACTTGCTGCGGATCGTTAGCAGATATGTTGAGCAAACCGCGCAGCCGGGCATTTTCCACACGCAGGGCCCGTGCCTCGATTAATGCGCTGCGGTTCGCTTTCAGTTCTTTTTCGAGCGTTGCATTTTTCGATCCTGCGTCGATATAGGCTGAAAAATTGCGCGTCAGGGCTTGGGTGGATTGCCGTGCAACACTGACCGCGCGCGCAACCGGAGCGGTAATTTCCGAACCAAAGGTTCGCAACGCAGAAAATCCAGCCGGATCGACCACTGAAATCATCAGAAGCAGCGCAGCCACTATCGTCCCTGCAATTGCAACCACATAGGTCACGAACAGGCCATATTGCGCCTTCCGGGAAAATCCGGGGCGCCGATGTGGCGGCGGCGCCATCCTAACCTCGCCTTAGGCGGTGAGCAGGACGCCGCGGAAGATCGGGTCTTCCATGGCCCTGCCGGTGCCAATGGCAACGCAGGTCAGCGGGTCTTCGGCAACGGTGACAGGAAGGCCGGTTTCGTCGCGCAGAAATTCGTCAAGGCCAGCCATCAATGCGCCGCCACCGGTCAGAACGATACCTTGATCGACGATATCTGCCGCAAGTTCGGGTGCGGTGTTTTCCAACGCAACGCGCACACCTTCGAGGATGGTGCCGATCGGTTCGGATAAAGCTTCGGCAATCTGGCCCTGATTGATCGAAATTTCCTTTGGCACGCCGTTCACAAGGTCGCGGCCTTTGATGAACAAGGTCTGGCCAATGCCGTCGGCTGGCGGACGGGCGGTGCCGAAATCTTTCTTGATCCGCTCCGCCGTGGCTTCACCGATCAGCAGGTTATGATGTCGCCGAACATAGGACACAATCGCCTCGTCCATCTTATCACCACCGGTGCGAACAGAGGTTGTGTAAGCAAGGCCGCGTAAGGACAGGATAGCGACTTCAGTCGTGCCACCGCCAATATCGACAACCATTGATCCAATGGGTTCGGTTACGGGCATATCTGCGCCAATCGCGGCCGCCATCGGTTCTTCGATCAAGAACACTTCCGATGCGCCCGCGTTCGATGCGGCATCGCGAATCGCGCGCCGTTCTACCGAGGTTGATCCCGACGGAACGCAGATAACGATTTCGGGGTAGCTAAACATGCGGCGCTTGCCGTGCACTTTGTGGATGAAGTGCTTGATCATCTGTTCGGCAACATCAATGTCGGCAATCACGCCATCGCGTAACGGGCGTATGGCCTCAATGCTGTCGGGCGTCTTGCCCATCATCAGCTTTGCGTCATCGCCAACGGCCTTTACGCGCTTGATACCATTTATGGTTTCAATCGCCACGACAGACGGTTCGTTCAAGACGATGCCCTGGCCGCGCACATAGACGACCGTGTTGGCGGTGCCGAGGTCAATAGCCATGTCCTGTGATGCGAAACGGAAAAACTTGCCAAATACCATGTAATATCCACCCAATCCGGTTTGGTGAGAGTCCTTTGGAGCGCGCTCAAATAATCGCGCGGTCCTAGCGGAATTTGCTGTTTTACAAAACAGATATTTGGCTGGATTGCGAACGATTAAGGAGTCGCCTGAACTGTGCGCTTGGGCTAGGAACCTACGGATGTCAATAAGAAGGCTCCCCGAAAATCTGGTCAACCGGATTGCCGCCGGTGAAGTGGTGGAAAGACCAGCCAGCGCGTTGAAGGAACTGGTGGAAAACGCCATCGATTCGGGTGCGCGCAATATATCGGTGCGCTTGGGTGCAGGCGGCATTGATCTGGTCGAAGTCACCGATGATGGCTGCGGCATGTCGCCATCGGACATGGCATTGGCGCTTGAGCGGCATGCGACATCGAAATTGCCCGATGAAGATATTGAAATGGTCTCGACTTTGGGTTTCCGGGGGGAGGCTTTGCCCTCGATCGCCAGCGTCTCCAAAATGACGATGGAAAGCAGGCCCGCAGGTGCCGAGGGCTGGACGCGAACGGTGGACCATGGCGTGGTGACGGGTGAGGGGCCAGCCGCCTTGCCGCAGGGCACACGGGTGCGCGTTGAAAACCTGTTCGGCAATGTGCCCGCACGGCGCAAATTCCTGCGCAGTGCGCGCGCCGAATATGCCGCAGCGCTCGACACGATGAAGCGGCTTGCCATGGCACGGCCCGACATTGGCTTTGTGGTCGAACATGACGGGCGGCGCGTTTTGGCGGTGCAGCCTACCTCCGCGCGGCCTGAACGTGTGGCGGCTTTGACCAGTCATGAGTTGATCGACAATAGCGTTGCGCTCGATTTTGAACGCGAGGGCGTGCGACTTGGCGGCGTGGCCAGCCTGCCGACCTATAATCGCGGCGTTGCCGACCATCAATTCCTGTTCGTCAATGGCCGTCCGGTGAAGGACCGGCTGTTGATCGGCGCAGTGCGCGGCGCGTATGCCGAAATGCTGGCGCGGGACCGGCATGCTGTTGTGGCCTTGTTTCTGGACCTGCCGCCGACGCAGGTCGATGTGAACGTCCATCCCGCCAAGACCGAAGTGCGCTTTCGTGACCCAGCGCTCATTCGCGGAATGATCGTATCGGGCCTGCGTCATGCGTTGGATCAATCCGGCTTTCGCAGCGTGCAACGGCCAAGCGCCGATGCGCTTGCCGCGTGGCAGCAAGAACCGATGCAAACCGCGCAAGGCGACATATTTGCGCGGCCTGCCACTTTGGGGGCACCTGCGTATCAGGGGAATTATGGGCAGCGTCCCGCCTATCCATCGACCCATGAAAGCCGCAGCAGCTTTGCCGATTTGGGCGCGATACCCGGCGAAGACCTCGCGCCCTTATGGGGCAGGGCCGCCGAAGCGCATGCACCCGTCCCCGACCGCGCGCGCAATCCGCTCGGCGTTGCACGCGGACAAGTCGCCAACACCTATATCGTTGCCGAAGCCGAAGACGGCCTTGTCATCGTTGACCAACATGCCGCGCATGAACGGCTGGTGCTTGAACGCATGCGCAAGGCGATGGCGGCAGCGGGCGGCTTTGTGCCATCGCAAGCCTTGTTGTTGCCCATAGTCGTGGAATTGGAAGAACCCGCCTGCGACCGGCTTGAGGCGCGGGCAGACGAGCTTTCCGCCTTCGGGTTGGACGTCGAACGCTTTGGCCCGGGCGCAATGCTTGTGCGCGCGACGCCCGCCGTGCTGGGCGATGGCGATGCCAAGGGGTTGTTGGAGGACCTCGCCGACGATCTCGCCGCTTATGACGACGCGCTATCGCTGAAGGAACGCATCGACCATGTCGCCGCCACCATGGCCTGCCACGGCTCCGTCCGCGCAGGCCGCGTGCTGTCCGTCACCGAAATGAACGCCCTGCTCCGCGAAATGGAAGTCACCCCGCATAGCGGGCAGTGCAACCATGGCAGGCCAACTTGGGTGAAGCTGGCATTAGGCGATGTGGAGAAGCTATTTGGGCGGAAGTGAATTGTTTCGGTTTTTAGTTTTAACGCAGGGCTGCCTTGATCGGCGAGCGTCTGTTTACGACAACTTTTCGGGCGTTTAGATTGAGATATAGCCGCCCAAAAGCTGCCATTTGTTCACAATGGCTTTTGCGCTTGTTTTAATGAAAACAGATATTAAGCAGAGCCATATCGAATGTATGTTTTTGGGGGATTAATGCAAACTGCCCATAAGAATTTAGCCGCAAACGACACAACTTTAGCCAACGAGATCACGGATCGACTTTCGCAGGAGCTGGTTATTGCGTTTGTTGGCCCTGTCGGATCTGGCGTCTCTACAGCAGCCGCTCAAATTCGAGATGTTCTCGCAGGCGACTTTGGCTATGATGTTGCCCCAATTTTCAAACCAAGCGATATAATTTTACGGCAGTGCCCGCTTGTCGAAATCGTTCCGCCCAGCAAAGATGACCTTGCCGTCTACATTCAAACGATGCAGGACGCCGGTAACGCTATTCGGCAGAGGTTCGGAAACGAGTATCTCGTCGAAAAAATCATAGAAAAGATAAAATTGTACCGTGAAGAAAAAGGGGGATACACAGCCAACGTAGAGCAGCCAGGGCGTCGCGCATATATCATCGACTCGTTGAAAAACATCGAAGAACTTGCGCTTCTGCGGAACATATACCGCGAAAGCCTTTGCGTGGTTGGCGTGTTCGCACCTGACGAAATACGACGTCAACGCCTCATCGATGGTGGTGCGATTGAGAACAGCGTAAATCAGCTCATGACCCGCGATCAGGCTGAACTGATGACATTTGGGCAAAATACCCGAAAACTGTTCGTCGAAGCCGACCTATTCGTTTGTAACGACCGCCGCCCCGAGGAGCTTAATACGAGTATCAAGAGGTTTCTGGATATCGTGTTTGATACCGCCATCCACACCCCGACGCGAGCAGAATCGGCAATGTATGAGGCCGATGCTGCATCAGCCAATTCGGCATGTATGTCGCGCCAAGTTGGAGCTTCGATAGTCTCTTCTCGGGGTGAATTAATTGCGGTAGGCTGGAATGACGTACCAAAATTTGGCGGTGGCCTCTACATCGAGGAAGATCGTTCACGTTACGACGAGGTGCAAAAAGCCGTCGTAAATAAGGACCACCGTTGCCACAATTGGGCAGGTGGAATTTGTCACAACGAGACTCGAAGGACCAAAATCATCTCAAAGGTAAGCGAAGCGGCTGCCGCAGTTGGTAAAGTTTCAGGCGAGCTTGCTCCAGCTGTTCTTGAAAGCGTCGGAAGGAGTGAAATCGCTGACCTAATTGAGTATTCTCGCTCGATCCATGCTGAGATGGAAGCTATCCTATCAGTCGCACGTGAAGGAAAGCATTCACTTGTCGGAGCGACGTTGTTCACGAACACGTACCCCTGTCACAATTGCGCAAGGCATATTGTTGCTGCTGGAATCGTAAACGTTATCTATATCCAGCCGTATATGAAGAGTCTTGCAACCAAACTGCATGCTGATGTTGTCACAGAAATACCTGACAAAGTGGGAATGGTTGTGTTCCGTCAATTTGACGGCATTGCTCCAAGAAACTTTATCCGGCTATTCAAGCCAGCTGCGCCACGAAAAATGGGTGGGCGTATCTCGCGGACTGAGAGAGCAAACGCAGTTCCGATTTTTCGTGTGCCTCTCGACGCACGGTCGCATTATGAAGATAAAGTGATTGCAGATTTGGCTCAAAAAGAGCATGTTTAGGAAGCAGGGGAAAAGGATACGGCCATGGCGAAGGGAAAAAGCGACGAAGCGCAACTGAGTCTCGAATTTAAATCCCTTGAAATATCCGAACCCGCGCAACGAAGGGCTGCGATTGTGCAATTTGTTGACGGACCGACTCGTCGGCTCCGAGCTGAGGCAATTCACCGCGTTGCAGCTGCAGGTATTTTTGAACCACCTGTTAGATATAAATCCCACTAAACCCGGCGATCTTCGGGAAAATTTGGCGTTTTGCTCGGTAAAGCCCTCTATCGGCGGGAACGTCTGCATTTTTAAATTTCTCGCTAATAGCGGACTGTCTACTCCCCACCCAAAGCGAGAGATAATCGCCCGAAGCTATTCCAGCAGCTCAACCAAAGCTTGTATTGTGACTTCCGTTACGCTGGGGGTTGGCCGTATTTCGTAAGCCGCCGTGCGTTATCCCGACACGAGTTCAGGATGACGACTGGCCAGCGCACCCACCTCAAACATTAAACCGGAACAACATGATATCCCCGTCTTTGACGAGATATTCCTTGCCTTCTGAGCGCCATTTGCCCGCTTCTTTCGCGCCTGCTTCGCCATTATATTGGACATAATCTTCATAGGCCATGGTTTCGGCGCGGATGAAGCCTTTTTCGAAATCGCTGTGGATCGCGCCTGCCGCATTGGGCCCTGTCGCGCCTTTGGTGACGGTCCAAGCGCGGGCTTCTTTGGGGCCGACGGTGAAGAAGGTGATGAGGTCAAGCAATTCATAGCCTGCGCGGATGACGCGGGCGAGGCCAGTCTCGGTGAGGCCCAAATCTTCCAAGAAAACCTCGCGGTCTTCGGTCGGCATCGTGGAGATCTCGGCCTCAATCGCGGCGGATACGACCACGGCCTCTGCGCCTTCGGCCTTGGCCTTTTCAAAAACGCGTGCGGACAAAGCATTGCCATTGGCGGCGCTCGCTTCTTCGACGTTGCAGACATACAATACCGGTTTCGCGGTCAAAAGCTGCGCCATTTGGAAATGGCGTTCTTCTTCGGCATCGTCGCGCTTGGTCAGGCGGGCGGGCTTGCCATCGCGCAATAGGTCAAGCGCGCGGCCCAATACAAGCGCGCTGATTTTGGCCTCCTTGTCGCCCTGCGTGCCTTTTTTGACGAGGTTGGGAACGCGTTTTTCAAGGCTTTCCAAGTCGGACAGCATCAATTCGGTTTCGACGGTCTCGGCGTCCGAAATCGGGTCGATCTTGTTGTCGACATGTTGAATGTCGTCATCTTCGAAACAGCGAAGCACGTGGACAATCGCGTCGACTTCGCGGATGTTACCAAGGAACTGGTTGCCAAGGCCTTCGCCCTTGGACGCGCCGCGCACGAGGCCAGCAATATCGACAAAGCCCAATTGCGTTTCGATAATCTTCTGACTGCCGCCGATTTTGGCGATGGTCTGCAAGCGCGGGTCGGGGACGGCGACATTGCCGATATTGGGTTCAATCGTGCAGAAGGGATAGTTCGCCGCCTGCGCCGCCGCCGTTTGCGTCAACGCATTGAACAAGGTGGACTTGCCCACATTGGGAAGGCCCACAATACCGCATTTGAAACCCATGTTGTCCTCGTCAATAATGATATGCAGCGGCCCTAGGCGACGTTCGGCAGCAAGTCCATCTAATGCGATGACGCAAGTGTCGTTAAACGGCCTTAATCCTGCTGCAACCGCATGGCGACGTCGTTCATGAAGCGGACGTCATCGCCCTTGGCCAGCCAATCGGCTTCGGCTGAGACTGCGCCCAGCAAATCCGCCAGATCGTCAATCTCGCTTTTGTGGAAATTGCCAAGGACATAGCCGGTGACGCGGTCTTTGTTGCCCGGATGGCCAATGCCCAAACGGACGCGGCGGAATTCTGCGCCGATATGGTCGGTAATCGAACGAATGCCGTTATGGCCCGCCGCGCCGCCGCCAAATTTAACCTTCACCTTGAATGGGGCAAGGTCGAGTTCGTCGTAAAAGACGGTGACGTCTTTGGGTTCAAGCTTATAAAAATCCATCGCCGCGCGCACGCTGCGGCCGCTTTCGTTCATGAACGTTGCGGGTTTTAGAAGAATGATTTTGTCGGAGCCAAGCCGAAGTTCCTGCACCCAGCCCAAGAATTTCTTGGCAGGTAGCGGCAGTTCGTGAATTTCGGCCAGCGCATCAAGCGCCATGAAACCGATATTGTGCCGGTGCATCGCATAAGTGGCGCCTGGATTTCCGAGACCTACCCATAATTGCATATGCACCCCTCCCCTTCAGGGGAGGGGAGGGGGTGAGGCCGTTCGACACCGCACTACCCTATAGACCCCACCCCAACCCCTCCCCTGAAGGGGAGGGGCTAGTGTAGATTTAAGCTTACGCTTCGCCCTCGACGGTCGTGTCACCCTCGGTCGACTTCAGCGCCGATGGTGCAACGATGGTCGCAATGGTGAAGTCGCGATCGGTGATCTTGCTTTCCGAACCCTTGGGCAGCTTTACATTGCTGATGTGGATCGAATCGCCAATGTCAAAGCCGGAGACATCGATCTGGATGTCGTCAGGAATCTTGTCATTTTCACAGATGAGTTCGAGTTCATGACGCACGATGTTCAAAACACCGCCGCGCTTCAGGCCGGGTGACGCGCCTTCGTTGACGAACATCACGGGAACCTCAACATCGACCTTTGCGCCCTTGACGATGCGCAGGAAGTCTACATGCATGGGACGATCGCTGACAGGATGAAAGGCAACATCCTTTGGAATCGTAATCTGTTTTTTGCCACCAAGTTCGATCTCGACGACGCTGTTGGAAAAATGGCCAGTCATCAACAATTTGATGAGCGCCTTTTCCTCAACGTGGATAAGTTCGGGTTCTTGTTTGTTGCCGTAAATTACGGCGGGCACTCGGTTTTGACGACGCAATTCGCGGGAGGCTCCCTTGCCTGCCCCATTGCGCGTCTCTGCCGACAATGTCAGCTGATCGCTCATGTTGATTCTCCAAAAAAGTTACTTTGCCGCCACGCCTCCAGGGATGACCATGGACGGCAAGCGCGGGCCTATATGTGGGTTGCCCGCGAAAAGCAAGCTTACAGCGGAATCAGGTGAGCGCTTTGTAGAGGCTGAATAGGCTCGTTGCGATAAGGACGATGCTGACCGCGAACAGCAATATGCGCGGTTGAATGCGTTTTGCGACCAAGGCACCAAAGGGCGCGGCGAGCAATCCGCCGATCAAAAGGCCGCCAGTTACCACGGTAAAGGCTTCTAACCCGATGGTCAGAATGAAGGTGAGCGACACGGCAACGGTCAGGAAAAACTCCGCCGTATTGACCGTGCCGATGGTTTTGCGGGGGTCTGCGCCTTGGATCAGTAGGTTGGACGTGACCACTGGTCCCCAGCCACCGCCGCCAGAGGCGTCGAGAAAGCCACCGATCAGGCCAAGTGGCATGGTGACCTTGGGATCACGCGGCTTATGTGCATGTGTAAAGTCCCAAGCTTTATACAAAAGGTAGAAGCCGATAAGCGTCAGATATCCCATAACGAACGGCCGCGCCGCTTCGGTGTGGATGCTGGCCAGCAAATACGCGCCCGTGCAGCCACCAATGACGCCGGGAATCGCAATGCGGGCAAACAGTTTCCAATCGACATTTTTGTGCAAGACATGGCTGATGCCCGATGCGCCGGTGGTAAACATCTCAACGAAATGGACACCAGCCGATGCGCGGGCAGGTGCGACGCCCATCACGCTGACCAGCAAAGTGCTGCAAATCACGCCAAAGGCCATGCCAAGCGCGCCATCGACCAATTGCGCTGCAAAGCCAACGGCGATGTAAGGCGCAACCGCCGCCCAATCGATATTGGCAATATATTCAATCATCCAAATCTCGCCTTTTGCGATGGAACGGCGAATGCATAATCGGGAGTCACTTCTTTAGCCACCGCTTTGTATCTCACGAATTTGTTTGGAACACCCAAGAATGTGTTTAGCGCCGGATACTGCTTTGCCTGCCGTGCGTGCATCAGAAGTTGAACTTGATGGTCGCACCCAATGTGCGCGGATCGCCGGGCTGTCCCGCAATCAGGCCGACATTGCCTGGGGCGACCTGAAGCAGTTCGAAATATTGCACGTCAAAGACATTGCGAACCCAACCGTAAACATCGAAATTATCCGAGCGGAAACCGACGCGATAATTGGATAAAGCATAGCCTTTTATATTCGTATAGATTGAAGACGAGGGGTTCGACGAGAAACCCGACCGGTAATTGCCGTCAAATCCGACATATATTTGCCCATCGGTCGCAAGCAACGTCAGCGGGATATTGACCTCCGCGCCATAAGACGTGGCCCATTTGGATACGCCAGGAAGGCTCTGCCCGGAAATATCACAATTGGCCGGGCTTAGTCCGCCGGGGGTTCCGGGCGCGCTTGGTGTCTGGCCCGCGCCAACAATCGTGCCGCCAGCCAATTCTGGCGGGCAAGGTGCGTCGACAAATTGCGCATATTGCGCGTCGGTATATGCGCCATTCACATACGCGCTAAACCGGTCACTTGTCCGGATTTTGAAGTCTGCCTCTAACCCTTGTGACCGCACCTTGCCCGCATTGGCGAGGTAGCCGCGTAGCACGCCCAATTGGCCATTGGTTACCGTCGCCTGATAATTTTTGATGTTCGTGCGGAAAGCGGTGAGGTTAAATGTCGCTCTGCGGTCCCAAAACTGGGTTTTTATGCCCAGTTCGAAATGATTGACCGATTCTGGCTTTACCACGCCCGAGGCGGCAATGGGCACGCCCGCGCTATCCAGTGGAAGGCCATTTTGATTGATGCCGACAGTTTTGAAGCTTTTGGCGTAGCTTGCATACACAAGAACATCCTCCGCCAGCCTGTAGTTTGCATTCAGGTCATAGCTGAAATTCCAGTCGCTGACCGAAGGCGCGCTGATTTGCGGGGTAAATACCCCGCATTGCGCCGCGCCGATCGATCCAGCCGGTTGCGGACAGGTCAGCGTTGTCCCAGATCCGGTTGTCACCAAACGCTGATAAAATCCCGATTTCTTGTCATAGTTGATCCGCGCGCCGGGTTGAATCGTTAGCGCATCGGTGACTTTCCAACTGGCCTGCCCGAAAAGTGCAAAGCTGGTGCTTTTGAGAAACTGCGTGTTGCGGGCGGTAAGGCCAGCCAAAACGGCGGGATTGGTTGCAAACGCGCCTGTCAGGTTCCAACGGCTGGATGCTGCGCCTTGTTGTTCAAAGCCTTGCGTATCAATCCGCTGATTAAAGCCAAAGGCGCCAATGACGAAGTCGACACGGTTGCCTGCATAATTATAGCGGAATTCCTGGCTATATTGGTCCTGCTGTGACGGGTTTTGCGACGCGCTCACAATCGGCAGGGCGGTGAAGTCGCGGTCATTTTCCGGCTTCCAATCCCAAAACCGCCATGCCGTAATCGACGTCAGCGTGCCGGGGCCAACATCCCATTTGGTCCTTAACGATGCGCCCCCAATGACGTTGCCGGCGTTGAGCGGTGCATCAATATCCGTAAGTCGGTCGAATGGGTTGCGCGATACCACGCGGAAATTCTGTGCCGCAGCCAGCGCCTCATATTGGCGCGCCAGGGGCCGCTGTGTGGTTCCCACGCGCACAAAAACGGTGCCGCAGCATTCGGGGTTTTGGCGGCTATAGTCTCCGGACAAAGTGATATCGAGATCATCATTTGGCCGGAACAATAATGTGCCACGTAGGCCGAAATTGTCCTGTTCATTTATGTAACGGTCGCTGGTCACGTTGAATATCGTGCCCCGCCGCGCGGTTGTCGACACGGCAATGCGCGCGGCCACACTATCCGACAATGGTCCCGAAACTGCGGCTTTGGCTTGTTTGAAATTGAGGTTGCCAAATGTCACTTCTGCGCGGGCTTCCAGGTTGAAGGTCGGCTGGTTGGTGGTGATGTTGATCGCTCCGGCTGTGGTGTTTTTGCCATATAAGGACCCTTGCGGCCCGCGCAGAACCTCAACCTGTTCGACGTCGAGAAAGTCGAAGGTCGCGGCGGCGACGCGGGCGTTGTAGACATCGTCAACATAGATGCCGACGCCTTGTTCAAAGCCATCGCTCGTCAGGCCAAATGGCACGCCGAGTCCGCGAATGTTAACGGCGGTATTGCGTGGGTTTGACGCATAGACCTGTAGAGTAGGGGCAAGCTGCTGTAGCTTCACCACATTGAAATTGCCGGTGGATTCAATGCTGTCGCCACGGATGACTGAGATGGCCAGGGGTACTTCTTGCGCAGTTTCTTGGCGGCGGCGTGCGGTGACGATGATCACATCACCGCGATTTGGTTCGTCCTGCGCCTCTGCGCCGCTGTTGGTTGCCGTTAGATCAAGGGCCATAGCATTGGTGGCTACATCTTCGGCATAAGCCGGGGTTGATAGCGCAAGTATAGTTATCAGGGCCAGTGAAGGCCCGGTGGCACGAAATCGCATAGGTCTATCTTTCGCAAAAACAGATGCATCCGGATGACCCGTCTGCCTCTAGGACAAGAAAGGGATAAACTCAACTAATTTAATTGACAATATGATTCGCTAACAGATTTTGCTTTCAACGCCGAAAGGTTCTGTTTGTGCGCCAGCCGGATTATGGGCGCTTTATTCCGCCACCTGAAGGTAAGTGTCGGCGTCCACGACATCCGTCAGATTGATGCCGTCGAGCAGATTGGCCGTCTTGTCGCGCACCTGAAGCATCAATGCACGTGTGCGGCAATTTTCTTCCTCCACGCAATTTTTGCACGTTTCGTGGGCATAGCGGCTGGCGCAGGGAACCAATGCCAATGAACCCCGCATGATGCGGATGAGGTCGCCGTAACTGATGTCAATGGGTGAAACGCCCAGCCAATAGCCACCGTCCTTGCCACGTTGCGACGCCACCAAGCCGGAACGCGACAGTTCGGACAATATGACGGTCAGAAATTTCGGCGGAATTTTTTGCGCTTCGGCAATATCGGCGAGCTGCACCGTGCCTTTGCCATAATGGTCGGCAAGATGCTGCATGGCGCGAATGGCGTAGCGGGTTTTTTGAGACAGCATAGGTTTCCTTTGCGCCTCATATGGCCAATTTTCAACCCGCCAAGTAGACAAAGTGCTGAACAAGGCGCAATCTCGTTAGGTTTCTTTGTCCTTTAGGCTTAAATGCAGTTGCATTGCCCGATGGGCCGGAATAACTTGCCAACATAATCAAGGTTCGGGACCGAGCCGGAACGAGGAAGGGGATTTTTATGAAAACTTCAAAAACGGCGATATTGTTGTTGGCCAGTTGCCTCACCGCGCCAGCATTTGCGCAAGATTCATTGCCGCGGACATCTGCTGAAACGGCTGAGGATGAAGGTGCCGCCATCATCGTGACCGGATCGCGGATTAAGCAGGATCCGACGAAGAGCGCCTTGCCGTTGCAGGTCATCACAACGGATGACCTCACGCGTGAAGGGATTAACAGCCCTGAACAGCTTATCTCGTTCCTGTCGACCAACGGCAATGGTGCGGACAATCTGGCGTCGAATGCCGACGTGACTTCCGGCGCGCAGCGCGGCACCAATGGTTTGTCGGCGGCCAATTTGCGCGGACAGGGTGCTGCCTCGACATTGGTGCTGCTCAACGGACGCCGTGTCGCGGCGCACGGCCTGACGGGCTCTGCCGTCGATGTGAACCAAATTCCTATTGCCGCACTTGAGCGGGTCGAAATCCTGAAGGATGGCGCATCGGCCATTTACGGAACCGATGCAATCGGCGGCGTTATCAACTTCATCACCAAAACCAATTTTCAGGGCCTTGCTCTCAACGCCTTCACCGATGTAACCGAAGCGGGCGGAGGCAATATTTACCGTTTGTCGGCGACTGGTGGCTATGGCGACTTGGACGAAGATGGCTTCAACATCATGGGTGCGGTCAGCCGCAGCATCAGCCAGTCGCTGAACGGTTCGGAGCGCAGCTTCGTCAACGGCAATCAGCCCAATCGTGGATTGTCGGTCGATACACGCGGAACGCCAATCGCGACCG
>NZ_JAAVVZ010000020.1 GCF_023910635.1 Sphingorhabdus sp.
TGGCGGACAGGGTGGGATTCGAACCCACGGTGGGCTTCCACCCACGACGGTTTTCAAGACCGTTGCCTTAAACCACTCGGCCACCTGTCCGCTTACGATGCGTCCCCTAGCTAGTGCGCTTTACGATGGCAAGCGTAGATGATGTGCCGCTTGGCCAAGCCACGCGATGAAATGGTTGTTCGACAAGACCAAAACAATTCACAGCCTGTATTGTCTGTGGCACTATGTCCCAATCAAATATGAGGGAGTCCAGTGCGCTTTTACCGTAAAATTGTGATGACGATGGCAATATGTGCGAGTGCTTCGGTGCTTGGCCCGGCGGGTCTGGCGCAGGATGGGGCCGCTGGCTCTGCACCGGGCACAGAAATGCAGGAGGACGGTTTCCGGTCCTATCTGGCGGCGGTGCGGCAACGCGCTCTGCGTGAGGGTGTGACACAAGCGACGCTCGACCGCGTGTTGCCGTCGATTACCTATAATGACCGCGTGGTGCGGCTTGACCGGCAGCAGCCCGAAGGTGCGTCCAGCGCGCCCTTGCCCAACTTTGCGCCGTATAAGGCGCGCCATGTCGATGCATCGCGCATCAGCCGGGGCCGCGCCAAATATACAGAGCTTCGCCCTTTGCTCCAGCGGATTGAGGATGAGACCGGCGTGCCTGAAGAAATCATGATCGCCATTTACGGGCATGAGACCAATTATGGGTCCGTCATGGGCAATTTCAACGCACCCGAAGCCTTGGCCTCTTTGGCCTATGAAGGACGTCGCCGGGCGTTGTTTGAAGGCGAGTTGATCGCGGCGCTCAAAATGATCGACAAAGGCGTGCCGCAATATGCGATCACCGGAAGCTGGGCCGGGGCGCTGGGTAAGCCGCAATTTCTGCCGTCGGTATATTTGCGGCTTGCCCGCGATGGTGATGGTGACGGCTATGCCGACATTTGGCGTAGCGAAGTCGATGCCATGACCTCTATTGCCAATTATTTCGTCAATGCGGGCTGGCGGCGTGGTGAATTATGGGGATTTGCGGTCGATGTGCCGGCGTCGTTCAATCGCGGCGTCATGCGGTCGCTTATGTCGTCGCCGCGATGCCCCCGCGTCTTTGCACGGCACAGCCAATGGCGGACAATCGCCGAATGGCGGGAATTGGGAATATCACCGCAGCGGGGGTTTTGGCCGAATGACAATATGATGGCGACGTTGATTGAACCCGATGGTGTTGGCAATACGGCCTATCTGCTCGGCGGGAATTACCGCGTCATATTGGATTATAATTGTTCGAATTTCTATGCGCTGTCGGTCGGATTGTTGGCGGACGAATTGCGCAATTAGGTTTTGGAGTGGCGTCTGCTGACCGCTATACGCGGCGGATAAATTCGCCTATCGGATGGCGAGAGCAAATGGCCCTGCCATTCGCGTTATATGACGACGGAACAGATATTTTATGCCTGATACTGCGGACGACTTAACGAGCCAGCCAATATGGGTGCGCCTGTGACCGCGCGCGGCCGTTTCATATCCATTGAAGGCGGCGAGGGGGTTGGCAAATCGACCCAGATTGCGGCGCTTGCCGCGTTCATCACCCAACATGGATTTGAGGTATTGTTAACCCGCGAACCAGGTGGGACCGAGGGCGCGGAAACCATCCGGCAGTTGCTCCTTGGCGGAAGCGCGGAACGGTGGATGCCACGCGCCGAGGCATTGTTGTTCGCCGCCGCACGCAGCGACCATGTCGACCGTCTTATCGAGCCAGCCTTGGCCAGCGGGAAATGGGTCATTTCCGACCGCTTTATCGACAGCAGTCGGGCCTATCAGGGTGCGGGCTCCGGCCTGTCCGATGCTGACATCATGACGCTGCATCAGATCGGCAGCCATGGCATGTTGCCCGACCGAACCTTAGTGTTGCGGCTCGATACCAAAGAGGCCGCAAACCGCGCGGCTGCACGTGACCAGAACCAGCCCGACCGAATTCAGGGCCGCACGGAGACCTTCCATTCGGACGTCGATATCGCCTTTGTGAGCTTTGCCGAGTGTGAACCGCGCGTGCGGCTTGTCGATGCGTCGGGTGCAGCGGACGAGGTAACCGCGCGCTTACTGACCGAAATTAGCGACCTGTTGGAGCCTGCATGAACGATTATGTCGGACATGATAAGGCGTGGCGGCAGTTCGCGACCGCTTGTGATGGTAATAAGATCCACCACGGCTGGATTTTATCTGGGCCACGCGGCATTGGCAAGTCTGCCTTTGCACTGCGGGCTGCGGCCATGCTGGTTGACCCGGAGAATGCTTATGGGAGCATGATTGCGCGTGGGTCGCATCCCGATATCCTGTCCGTGAAGCGGCTACCCAAGGAGCCGTTGAAGGAGGATGAGGACATTGATGATGCCACCGAGTTCAAGCGCAGCATTACCGTCGATCAAATCCGCGGGCTGCAACATTCGCTGACCACACGTCCGGGCTTAAGCAACAGACGCGCGATCATCATCGATGCTGCGGACGACCTGGAGCGGGGTGGGGCCAACGCCTTGCTCAAGTCGCTGGAGGAACCGCCGGTTGGCACCTTTTTCTTCCTCGTGAGCCACGCCAGTGACCGATTGCTGCCCACCATTCGGTCGCGCTGCCAGATCCTTCGGTTTGAGGCATTGAGTGACGCCGACATGACCAACGTTTTGCACCGCGCGGTACCAGAGGTCGGTGCGGACGAGCTTCAAGCCCTTATCCGCTTGGGCAATGGCACACCGGGGCAAGCGCTTGATTTTCTTGGCCTTGACCTCAAGGAAATTGAGGACGCCATGATGTCGATCTTGCGTACGGGTGACCGCGACAATGCACTGCGCAGTGGTTTAGCAGACAGGCTGGCGTTAAAGGCTGCACAGCCGCGTTATGAGGCTTTCTTGCGCCGTGCGCCGTCCCTGATCGCGGAATACACCCGCAAGCTTGATGCCACGCAGGCGAGTAATGGTGTCGCCGCTTGGGAGGCAGCAAGCGGGCTTGCCGCGCGGGCCATTGCGTTAAGTTTGGACAAACAAAGCGTTGTCTTCCAAATGGGAAGCTTGCTGGCATCGATTCAAGCGCATACAGCGCGCCCATAGCCAATATTAAGAGTTTCCATGTCCGAACCTTTCTACATCACCACCGCAATCGCTTATCCCAATGGGAAACCGCACATCGGCCACGCCTATGAGGCAATTGCCACAGATGCTATTGCACGTTTTCAGCGGCTGAATGGCCGAGAAGTCTGTTTCGTCACTGGCACGGACGAACATGGCCTAAAAATGGACCAGACGGCACGCGGGTTGGGCAGGGCAACGCGCGATCTTGCGGATGAAATGTCATCCTATTTCAAACAAATGTGCGTAACACTTGATATTTCTTTCGACCATTTTTGCCGAACGACAGCCGATAGCCATCACACAGCGAGCCAGGCGATCTGGAAACGACTTGAGGCCAATGGCGATCTCTATCTGGACCGCTACGAGGGGTGGTACTCTGTCCGCGACGAAGCTTATTATGACGAAGCCGAGCTTACCGACGGGGAAGGGGGACAAAAGCTGTCGCCCCAGGGTACACCCGTTGAATGGACCGTTGAAGAAAGCTGGTTTTTTAGGCTCTCCAAATATGAACAACCTTTGTTGGATTATTACGCCGCGAACCCGGGTTTTATGCGCCCCGACAGCCGCAAGAACGAAACCGTCAAATTTGTCGAAGGCGGGTTGAAGGACTTATCCGTTTCGCGCACCAGCTTTGACTGGGGGGTTAAGGTTCCGGGCAGCGAGAACCATGTCATGTATGTCTGGCTGGATGCGCTGACCACCTATATCTCCGCCATTGGCTTTCCAAATGACACCGAAGAATGGCGCAAATTCTGGCCAGCTAGCATCCATATCATCGGCAAGGACATTGTCCGGTTCCACACCGTATATTGGCCCGCATTCCTGATGTCGGCAGGCTTGCCCTTGCCAAAAATGGTATTCGGCCACGGCTTTCTGTTGTCGCGCGGGGAGAAAATGTCGAAATCCTTGGGCAATGTCGTCGACCCAATGGAACTAGCGCAGCTCTTTGGCGTCGACGCATTGCGCTATTTCCTGCTGCGCGAAGTCAGCTTTGGGCAGGATGGCAGCTATAGTCCCGAAGCCATTGTGACGCGGGTAAACGCTGATTTGGCGAACAGTTTTGGCAACCTGGCGCAGCGGACATTGTCGCTGATTTTCAAAAACTGCGAAGGCTATCTTCCTGCGATTCACGGCCATCATGCTGATGACCAGGCCTTGCTGGAATTGGTCGGCAATGTCGTTTCGACGCAAATTCCGGTGCATTTCGAAGAACTGGCCATGTCGCAGGCTTTGGAAACTTGGATGCAGGCCGTGTTTGCATGTAACGCCTATGTCGACGTGCAGGCACCATGGGCACTTAAGAAAACCGATCCCGAGCGGATGGAGACGGTGTTGGCGACGTTATTCATCTGCATCGCGCAATTAGCCATAGCCGTGCAGCCAATCATTCCCGGGTCAGCCACTAAGCTGCTCGATCAAATGGGTGTGCCGCAGGATGTGCGTAATTATGCGCGTGCCGGGTCGCATTGGTTTTCGCCGCTGGCCGAAGGCGGTTTCCAAATTGCCCAACCAACAGGACTGTTTCCGCGGCTTGAATTGCCAGCGGAGGAGGGGGCCTCCGTCTGATGTTTGTCGATTCCCACTGCCACCTCAATTACAAGGGCTTGGTTGAACAACAGGCTGAGATACTAAAGCGGGCGCGCGAAAGCGGAGTGTCGGCGATGCTCAATATTTCGACGCGAGAGCGCGAGTGGGATGAGGTCATTGGCCTTGCCGAGCAAGAAAAGGATGTGTGGGCATCCGTCGGCATTCACCCGCATGAGGCCGACCAACATGTCGGCATGGACTGTGCTAAACTCGTTGCAAAGTCCGCACATCCCCGTGTGGTTGCTATTGGCGAGACAGGCCTCGATTATTATTACGACAAAAGCGACCGGGCGCAGCAATGCACGGGGTTTCGCGAGCATATTAAGGCGTCGCGCGAAACTGGCCTGCCGATCATCATCCACACCCGCGATGCGGAAGCCGACACGGCAGCGATACTGACCGAAGAAATGCGGGAAGGGCCATTCACCGGCGTTATTCATTGCTTTACCGCCAGTGCCGAATTTGCGCGGGTTGCGTTGGAGTTGGGTCTGTATATCTCGTTGTCGGGTATCGTAACGTTTAAGAACGCCAAAGACCTTCAAGATATAGCCAAATGGTTACCCGCAGATCGATTGCTGGTGGAAACCGATGCCCCGTTTTTGGCGCCGATACCGCATCGCGGCAGAACCGGTGAGCCAGCCTTTGTGGCCGATACCGCGCGCTTTGTGGCACAGCTACGTGACGTTGCAGCGGAAAGCCTTGCACAGCAAACTTCAGACAATTTCTACGACCTGTTTACGAAAGCAAGTCGATGAACATCATGGAAGACGGACCATCGATGATTTGGGGCGTTGTTTGCCTATTGCTACTTGTTAGCTCGCTTGCCGCGCGCCGCTTACCCTTGGGCTATGTTGCCAAGGCAGGGCTTGCTTGGATCGCCATTTTTGCGACCTTATTTGCCATTTTCAGCTTCCGGTTTGAATTTATCGGCATCTGGGATCGCGTTAAAGCCGACATATCGGGCACCGCCGGACAAAATATCAGCAGCGAAGCAATAGAGTTGCGCCGTCAGGATGATGGCCATTATTGGCTCACGGTCAACATAAACGGCAAACCCGTCCGCTTCATGGTCGACAGTGGCGCGACGATGACAGCGATCAATGCGACTACAGCGAGAGAAGCTGGCGTTGAAGCCGATGGCTATCCAATCATCCTTGGCACCGCAAACGGCCGTATAGCCGCCAAGCGCGGCGTCGTCCGTTTATTGGCGGTTGGCCCGCACAGCATCGAGAACCATCAAGTTGTCGTGTCGGAGCGTTTTGGCGAGGTCAATGTACTGGGCATGAACTTCCTCAACAGCATGCAAAGTTGGCGCGTGGAAGCGAATATGATGGTCCTACGACCATGAATAAGCCCATTGCAATTGACGCTTATGCAATGCTGATATTACGAATTACTTAACATAATATATATTATCGAACTTATTGATATGGTGAACCGATGAGCGCTGACATTACCCCTCTTACGGATATCATGGTGCGCCTGCGTGATCGTGACACAGGCTGTCCCTGGGATATTGAGCAAAACTTTGCGACGATTGCGCCATATACAATTGAAGAAGCCTATGAAGTTGCCGATGCGATTGAGCGTAATGATCTGGTATCGCTCAAGGATGAACTTGGCGACCTGCTGCTTCAGGTCGTGTTTCATTGCCAGATGGCTTCCGAACTTGGCGCGTTCAACTTGCAAGACGTCGTTAGTGGCATTTGTGATAAAATGGTGCGTCGCCATCCGCATGTGTTCGGGGATGCCACAGCTACACGTCATGAGGTGCCGGACAATTGGGAAGCCATAAAAGCCGCCGAACGCAGCGGAGATGAAGACAACAGCGCGTTAGCAGGAGTCGCCATCGCCCTTCCCGCTTTATTGCGCGCACAGAAAATTCAAAAACGCGCGGCGCGCACAGGGTTTGATTGGCCAGACCAGTCAGGTGCACGTGATAAAATAATAGAGGAATTAGAAGAAGTTAGCGAAGCTAATTCAGCCGAACAGGTAGAGGAAGAAATAGGCGATTTGCTATTCGCCGTCGTCAACTTCGCGCGCTTTCATAAAGTGGACGCAGAACATGCACTGAAGCAAGCGAGCGCCAAGTTCGAACGGCGGTTTCGCGACATGGAAATGTCTGCCGGCAACGCTTTTGTGGGTTTGTCACTCGATGAAAAAGAAGAACTTTGGCAACAAGCGAAAGTAAAAGAGAAAAATTAAGACACAGGCTTAAGTTTCGGCCTGTTCGATCTGTTTTTCGAACTGTTTTTCGAACTGGCCCCACAATTGGCGGCTCAATGACACATCGATTGAGACAATGTCACCGTCAACATACTGCCTGCTCACCACACCGCGTCCATGCAACCAAGCTAAAGCAGCGCCATCGTCAGTGCGCAATTTGACAGTGCGCAGATCGTTTCCTTTGGCAATGAGCGCAGCCAAGTATGCCTTGAATACATCAATGCCCTCACCTGTCTCGGCCGATATCATCAAGATATTTTCATCGCGCGCGGCCATGCCGGATAACTCCGCCCGCCGAGCATCATCCAAAAGATCCAACTTGTTCCAAATTTCAACCATCCGGGGCTGATTCGCCTCCAGATCGTCGTCCAAAACGCCCAAATCGCGCAAAATCTGCAAAACATCGTCACGCTGCGCATCGCTCTCGGGATGAGAAATGTCACGCACATGGACGATAATGTCAGCCGATATGACTTCCTCCAACGTCGCGCGAAAGGCAGCGATCAATTGCGTTGGCAGGTCAGAGACGAAACCAACAGTGTCGGACAATATCGCCTTTTCCACCCCCGGTAGCGTAATTTGCCGCATCGTTGGGTCTAACGTCGCGAACAACATATCTTCGGCCAGGACGGTCGCACGCGTCAACCGATTGAACAAAGTCGATTTACCCGCGTTGGTATAGCCCACCAAAGCAATCACCGGCCAAGGTGCGCGTTTGCGCCGGGCGCGATGCAAAGAACGGGTCCTTTTCACCTCCTCCAATTCGCGCCGCAACCGCGCCATGCGGTCCCGGATCATACGACGGTCGGCCTCAATCTGCGTTTCACCTGGACCGCCCAGAAAGCCGAAACCACCGCGCTGCCGCTCCAAGTGAGTCCAGCTACGGACCAAGCGACCCGCTTGATAGTCAAGGTGCGCTAACTCGACCTGCAGCCGTCCTTCGGCTGTAGCCGCGCGTTCGCCAAAAATTTCCAGGATCAGCCCAGTCCGATCAATCGTCTTCAGTCCGGTGCGTTCTTCAAGATTACGTTGCTGTATGGCGGTCAGCGAAGCATCCACAATCAGAAGATCGGCCTCAAGATCACGGCCCATTTCGGCTATTTCTTCAACCTGACCACCGCCGAGCAGCGTCACCGCCCGCGGTGAACGCACCCGATAATGCTTTTTGCGAACAACATTCAGGCCAATCGCGAGTGCAAGCCCCTCAGCTTCGGCAAGGCGCGCCTCCGGACCCACAGAGGCCCGTCCAGGCAGCTCTGGATAAATAACCAAAGCGCGCGCGCCACGCGCGAACTCATCAGTCTCGCTGCGTTCAAACCCGCTCAAATATCAATCTCGTCGACGCCCTGATTATATTCCGCAAGGTTAACGGCGTGCGCTGGCTGAATGGTGGATATGGCATGCTTATATACAAGCTGCGTCGTGCCATCACGTTCCAGCATGACCGAAAAAAGGTCATAAGCGACAATAGCGCCCTGAAGCATCACGCCATTCACCAGAAACGTCGTAACGGATTCATTCTTATCACACATAGCGTAAAGAAAAACATCCTGCAGTATGCCAGGCCGGTGCGTGGTGCGCGACATCATATCATCGAATAATGAACGGTCCGGTGAAGTCGACGGCATAATTGTCGATATAGAATGCTTATAGACAAGCTGCGACATGCCATCGCGGCGCAACAGCACCGAGAAGTTGTCAAACCACGTTACAACACCTTGAAGTTTTACGCCCTTCACCAAAAACATAGTCACAGGGGTCTTCGATTTTCTGAGGGAGTTCAGAAAGAGGTCTTGAAGTCCGTTATTTTTTTCAGTCATTGTGATTATCCGTTTATATTTATCGTTACGCCGAATGTCGCAGATTGCCCATCAAGCAACCACAAAGCACAGCAATATGGATATTACACGAATAACACCAACTTCGCAATTGCACTCAAGACTCTGCGTCGTCGCTAAAATCGATTGCATTTTTGCGGACGGAAATGCCCAATAGCTTTAGCTTCCGGTGCAGCGCTGAGCGCTCCATACCGACAAAAGCCGCTGTTTTTGAGATATTGCCGGAAAAACGTTTGATCTGCACCCGCAAATATTCGCGTTCAAATGCTTCGCGCGCCTCACGTAATGGCGCTCCCATAAGAGACGTTACATTATGTTCTGCGCCTTCATAGCTGTTGATGATTTCTGACGGCAGCATATCAGCCTCAATTGTCGCAACGCCTTCTGCCGGCGCCAATATGATGGTGCGTTCAATGATGTTACGCAATTGCCGGACGTTGCCCGGCCATTCGCATGCCTGAAGTGCTGCCATCGCATCGCCCGAGAAGTTAGGTGGCGAAATGCGATGTTCAGATGCAAAGCGCGCGGCATAATGGTTGACGAGGTCGGGGATATCTTCGCGCCGCCCTGACAAGGGTGGAATTTCGACCGGAACGACGTTTAACCTGTAAAACAAATCTTCGCGGAACCGGCCTTCGGAAATTTCGACAGCCAGATCACGCGCAGTGGCCGACACAAAGCGGACGTCGACACGTATTTGCCGGTCACCGCCTACCCGAACGAAGCTCTGGTCAGTTAACACCCGCAGGATCTTGCCTTGTGTGGTGCGCGGCATGTCTGCAACTTCGTCTAGGAACAGTGTCCCGCCATGCGCTTTCTCCAACATGCCCGCCTGCACGAGACGGCCATCCTGTTCGATTCCAAACAATTCTTCGTCAAATCTTTCAGGAGACAATCGCGCGGCACTTACGGACACGAAAGGCGACCCTGCCCGCGGGCTCCAGCTATGCAGCAACCGTGCAGCAACCTCTTTGCCCACACCTGCCGGTCCAGTGATAAGCATTCGGCTTCCTGTGCCAGCGACCTTCTTCAGCGTTGCGCGTACCGCGTTGATCGATACCGACGAACCGGTTAGTTCCTCCGAATGCCCAACACGCGCCTTAAGGTCGGCATTTTCAGCACGCAGCCGTTCCGTTTCGGTTGCCTTTGAAACGAGGTGCAGCAACTTGCTGGCTTCAAATGGCTTTTCGATAAAATCGACCGCACCTTGCCCAATGGCAGCAACAGCAGTGTCGATATTCCCATGGCCCGAGAACACGATAACCGGGATTTGCGGATCGCGGATTTTGATGGCGCGCAGTAACTCAATCCCGTCCATGGAAGACCCGCGCAGCCAAACGTCCAGAAGGATAAGCGACGGAAGCCGTTCATCCAGTGCAGCCAATGCTTCATCTGCGGAGGCTGCGGTTCTGGTGCCGTATCCTTCGTCATCAAGGACACCGGAGACCAAGTCCCGAATGTCTTGTTCATCGTCTACAATCAGTATGTCGAGTGCCATATTAGCCCATAACCTCATCTGAATTGGAAGGTGGCGGGGACGCATTTAGCTTCCCCACGCGCAACGCCACGATTTCCGGATTGAACTTCAACGTCACAACCGCGCCATCTGGCTTGTTGTCAGACAGAGAAATCTCTCCGAAATGTTCCTCGATAATCTTTTTCACGATGGCCAGGCCAAGCCCCGAACCTGTTGCCCGGTTGGTGATATAGGGCTCCATAATCCGCTGACGATCCGACGGCAGGCCAATACCATTATCTGCAATCCGAATGGTCAGGCCGCTGTCTTCCACCACCAGATCGACAACAATCGCACCGTCGACGTCGCCCATTTTCTTTTTCTCTTCAATCGATTCTACCGCATTTTTGAGAATATTCGTGATCGCCTGCCCCAGCTGACGCCGGTCGGAGATCAATGTGGGAAACGAGCCATCCTGATTATAGGTAAAGCTGATATCGGGATGTGCCACCTCAAACATGAACACTGCATGGCCCACAATGTCATGAACGTTTTCGGCACGGAACAACGGCTTCGGCATGCGTGCAAAGGACGAGAATTCGTCGACGATGTTACGCAAGTCACCGACTTGGCGGACGATTGTGCTCGTCAACTGCTCGAATATTGCTTCGTCTTGGACAATATTTTTGCCAAACCGCCGTTGCAGGCGCTCTGCGGCCAACTGTATCGGGGTCAGCGGATTTTTGATTTCATGAGCAATACGGCGCGCAACGTCCGACCATGCCGCGCTGCGTTGGTCTGCCAATTGCTGGCTAATATCTTCAAAGGTCACCACACTGCCCTGCTCTCGCGGGGAGACGGTTACAGCCACCGTGAGTGGTTCAGGTCCATCCGCCAATTGCACCACGCCGCGCGGGCTTTCGCTGGCTAATGCAGCCAGTGTAGGCGCGACGCTTGCAAACTTTTGACCCACGATCGTTTTGAATGTATTTTTCAGCAGCTTTTCCGCAGTAGAGTTGGCGAGTTGTACCACGCCATCCCCATCGATAGAAACCACACCGGCGGACACAGATTCAAGAACGGCCTCGATAAATAGACGTCGTTCACCGAGTTGATGATTGGTCGCTAACAACACGCTGGTCTGTTGCTGCAGCCGTTCGGTCATGCGGTTGAAGGATTGCGCAAGAAAGGCAACTTCATCGTTGCGGTATTGGTCAATTGTGACTCGCGCGGATAAATCACCCTCTGCAATCAATTGTGCAGCGTTCACGAGATTATTCACCGGACGTACAAGGCGGTCGGCAACCCGCAAGGCGACCCACAAAGTGATCCCGATAATCATCAACGACACAAAATACAGCGCAAGATTGAACTGGATTTGCAGCGTGCGTGCCCGACTGACCATATCGTCATAATCTTGAAGCACCGATTGCGCTTTTTTCCCAAGCGCGAAGGATGGAACTGATAAGGCGCGGCTTGCGTATAAATAGCTTCGCGGTGTGTCGAACAATATAGTGACAGCTTCAATTCTATCTGCGCGGCTGGTAATAACCATGCCCTCGCCTGCGTTCAGTTTCCTCAAAATGTCGGCAGCGATCCAGTCCTGCTTCCGGCCATCATTTTCAGTCGCGACCGCTTCTGTCCTTTGAACTCCATCGTCACCAACTGACACAATTGCAGATTCGCTTAACCGCCTGCGGAACACTTGGTCCAAGTAATAACTCAAAAAAGCGGGATCATTGGCGTTGGTTTGGCTTAATGCATTTCGGAAATCACCCGCCATCGTGACCGTTTCGTCGCCGACATCCTTGGCGTTTACTTCATAATAGCCCTTTGCCAATTCCCCCGCATTTTCCAACATCCCGCGCGCAGAGCCCGAGAACCAAAATTGGATACCGCTTTGAAACAGCAATGATGCGAAGATGACGAGAAGAACCGTAGGCACCGCAGTGATCGCCGAAAAAATCGCCACCAAACGGACGTGCAGCAATTGCTTGCTGCCAATATTGCTATTCTCCGCTCGCTTCAGCGCCACGCGCCGCCCGAAAAGAACAAGAAGCAATGTCGCTGGCAACAAGTTGCTCACCAGCATTGTCGCCGATGCAGCAGGCGCCAGTGGTTCCGATTGCGGCCCTTGCCCCACCAAAAGCATAGCCGTGACAAGGCCCGCGACGATCAACATCACGGCGCTGGCAATTTCCAAAAACTTTATGGACTGACTTTTGCCCAGAAGATCGGCAACCCGTTCGAAAAGACGACGGACAGCGGACGTTGCAGCGCGTTCTTCCTCAAGGTCCATTGTTGCCATAAAGACACTGTGGCATTCCTTGCGTTGCCTGAAAAGCACAAAATAGTGGTTTTCTGGCAACGTATCGCGTTAATTCATCCACCTAAGCCGTGAACGCATAAATATCACCTTCGCGGTTTGAGGCCATACTGTTCAGTGCAAGGCGGCAAGGCGCAGGCTTAGTGGTTCTAAGTCGCGCTTTGCCAACGCGGCAATGGACAAAATGGGTCAAATCCTTCGGACACCAAAATGGCTTCGATCTCGCAAGCAAAATGCCCTTGCAGGCAGAATGACTGCCTGCGGCGGCCATTTTGCTTCGATATCTTTGCCATTTTGACGCCGCGAAGGTGATATTTATGCGTTCACGGCCTAACGCCCGCCTGAAGGGCCAATGCCCCCACCTGAAGGGCCAATGCCATAGTCAGTCAATTTTTTACGCAAGGTATTGCGGTTTATACCCAACAAAGCCGCCGCCTTTAACTGATTACCCTTCACTTGCTTCATCACATGCTGAAGCAACGGGATTTCGAATTGCGCCAGTGCGCGTGGATATAGTTTTTCACGCATTGATCCGCGCTGACGCTGATCCCTTAAAAACTGCGCCACCGCTGCTTCAAAACTTGCCCCTTGGATGGGCGGTTCTGCGTCATGCGCCGGTTCAACAAATTGCATGATCGTCGCGTCCGTAATGGTATCTTCGCGACATAACAAAGCGAGACGGTAGACCAGGTTTTTCAGTTCGCGAATATTGCCGCGCCACGGCATCACCATCAAATGGCCAATGGCATTGTCATCGATTTTCCGCATCGGCAGACCATCTTTCGCCGCCATCATCAAGAAATGTTGCGCAAGCAGGCCAATATCTTCCGTCCGGTCGCGCAATGGCGGCATTTCGATCGGGACGACATTCAGGCGGTAGAATAAATCTTCACGAAAGCCGCCTTTTTCGATCAATGTTGGCAAATTCTGGTTGGTCGCTGCGACGATGCGTACATCTAAGCGGATGCTGGCTTTGCCGCCGATACGGCTAATGACGCCGCTTTGTAATGCGCGCAATAATCGTGTCTGCGCGTGCATGGGCATGTCGCCAATTTCGTCGAGGAATAATGTGCCGCCCTGGGCCTGTTCAAACCGACCGATGGATTGGCCAACGGCGCCCGTAAACGCGCCTTTTTCGTGGCCGAACAATTCAGCTTCAATCAGTTCGCTTGGGATCGCCGCCATGTTGACCGCGACAAAGGGGCCTGTTTTGCGGTGCCCCAGATTATGGATCGCGTCGGCTACCAGCTCCTTGCCCGTGCCGCTTTCGCCCGAGATTAGCACCGACAGGTCATTCCGCAAAAGCCGTGCGACCATGCGGTAAACATCCTGCATCGCAGCGCTTCTTCCAATCATAGGAAGATTGGCCTCGGTGAGCGACTCGAACGGATCTTGCGCCGTTGAGCGCCTCTTTTCGATGCCTTGCTTCACCGCCAGAACGAGATCATTCAGATCAAAGGGTTTTGGAAAATACTCAAACGCATCAATCTCGCTAGCGCGCACTGCGGTCTCCAGCGTGTTCTGCGCGGACATGATGATGACCGGCATGTCCGGCGTTTTTTCCATCGCCTCTTTCAACGTGGTCAGGCCATCGCTGTCTTTCAACATGACATCGGTCAGCATCAAATCAAAATGTCCACTGGCCAAAGCCGTGTCGCGCGCCGCCACGGAATCACATAATGATGTTTCGATATTCTCCGCTTGAAGCGCGGCGCTCACCACAAGGCCGATAGATGCGTCATCCTCAACAATGAGTACCCGTGGCGGTTTCATGCGTTCGTTTTCCCTGATGCAACCGGCAGCAACAGCCGGAACGTCGTTTGCCCCTGCGCAGCATCGCGTTCGAACAGCACGCGGCTGTTCATTTGCTGCACGAGTTTGCGCACAATGGCGAGGCCAAGCCCCTGCCCATCGCGTTTCGTGGTCACAAAGGGCGAAAACAGTTCGTCTAGTATATGTTCGGGCACGCCGGGGCCATTGTCCGAAATAGCGATCTCGACGGGCAATTTAATCGACCGCCGATCAACGTCAGCGTCCCTCAACGCACCGCTCATGACATAGCGGGTCGAAATGCCTATCACGCCATCAAGACGCCCTTGCAGCGCGTCTGTTGCGTTTTGCAGCAGATTGATGAGTATTTGAACCATCCCGTCGGCATCGATTAGAACATCTGGCAACGACGGGTCATAATTAATGGAAATTTCCGGCATGCCGCGGTTCGCTGCACGTAGCGAGCGAATGGCACGCTCAATCAGCAAGTGGATGTTGGCAGGCGCAAGTTCCGCCGGTTCCGAACGCCCAAGCTTTTGCATTTGGTCGAGCAAACGCGCAATGCGGTCGACTTCGTTCACGATCAATTCCGTCAGGGCGCGGTTTTTTTCATCGACGATCCGGGCCAGCAACTGCGCTGCGCCTTTGATACCCGCCAATGGGTTTTTTATCTCATGCCCCAATATGGCAGGCGCGCCCATCGCTTGCTGCTGCCCAATGTCGCGCTGATCGCCGATATGCTCTCGCCCGCCATTACGGGGCGATATGATGGCGATTCTCCATTCCGGCTCCTTCGACACCGAAGACAGGTTTATATCGACTGTAATGACGCCGTGGGGCGTTTTAAGCTCCATATCTTGGGCAGATATGTCGCCGTCCGGTGACAATAATGCCGCATTCATCCGCTCGCTTTCAAAAATGAGCGTTTCATCAATGCGTTGCCCCTCCAACCGCCGCCTACTCCGTCCGAAAAACGCCTCGCTGGCGTCATTGGCATAAGTTATGATGTGATCTGGGGAAATCAAAAGCACCGGAACCGCGATACTCGCCAGCATCTGGCCATAATCGGGACGATGCATGGCTTGCGACATAGATCAGGCCGCCGACTTGATCAGGAACGGTTCATAAAAGCGCGTCAATTCGTCGATCACGACATTTGGATCGTCAATACGGTTCATAAAGTTTCTGAACTCTGCCGACCCGTTCAGCCCCTTCGTATACCAGCCAATATGCTTGCGTGCGATACGCACCCCGACTTCGTTGCCATAATGGTCAAGCATGGCGCGATAATGGTTCATGATAAGGCGAAACTGCGTATCGATATTCGGGTCGTCGATGGTCTGTCCGGTCCGAAACCAGTGCATCATTTGGCCAAGCAACCATGGCTTACCATAAGCGCCTCGGCCAACCATCACGCCATCTGCGCCGCTCTGCACCAAAGCAGTTTGCGCGTCTTCAATATTGCAGATGTCGCCATTTACGATGACAGGCAATGACACCGCGTCTTTCACCTTACGCACAAAGGCCCAGTCAGCGGAGCCTTTGTACATCTGGTTCCGCGTACGGCCGTGCACGGTGATCATTTTTGCACCCAGATCCTCGGCAATATGCGCAAGCTCAGGCGCATTCAGGCTTCCATGGTCCCAACCCATGCGCATTTTGACAGTCACAGGCACCGACACGGCCTTCACCGTTGCCGCAATCAAGCTCGCGGCCAAGGGCAAATCCCGCATCAGCGCAGAGCCGGCGTCGCCATTGACAACTTTTTTGACCGGGCAACCCATGTTGATGTCGATGATGGCCGCACCGCGTTCTTCGTTCAGCTTGGCCGCTTCGCCCATTTCATAAGGGGTGCAACCGGCAAGCTGCATCGACACTGGCTCTTCAATGGCGTCCCATTCGCATTTTTGGATGCTTTGCCGCGTCTCACGGATCATCGCTTGGCTGGCGATCATCTCGGTGACGTTCAAGCCGGAACCAAACTCACGCACAATTTTGCGGAACGGCATATCGGTCACGCCAGTCATGGGCGCCAATATGACGGGACAATCAATTTTGATGTTGCCGATATGGATGGGTTTCAGTTGCATCTTCAAACACTGCCTAAAATTTAGGCAGGCCGTTACCCGCTTTCAGCTTGGCGGGCAAGTCTGCTGTCGCTAGAGCGCCCAAATGGCATCTCGACCAACCACCGTTGCACTCATCGTCGCCGCAGGCTCAGGTAGCCGCGTGGGCGGCGCGCAGCCAAAGCAGTTTCGCCTCGTGCGCGGCAAGCCTATGCTGTGGCACAGCTATGCGACATTGGCGGCGCACCCGGCCATTGACCAAGTCTATGTGGCGGTTGGTGCGGGCCAAGAAACAGAGGCGGTAGCTGCGTTAGCAGATCTCAAAGAACCTATCCTTCTACAAGGCGGGCTGACACGCCGCGAAAGCGTCTATTTGGGGTTAAAGGCGATTGCCACTGCGGAAACGGTTGATCAGGTGTTGATCCATGACGCTGCACGGCCCTTCCTTCCAGTTCACGTCATCAACGACCTGTTGGACGCATTGTCGCTTGCGCCCGGTGCTGTCCCCGCCCTCCCTGTCGTTGACAGCCTTTCACGCGGCACGGATATACTATCCGAAACCGTCGCACGCGAAAATCTGTGGCGTATTCAAACGCCGCAGGCCTTTGCCTTTCAGGACATCTACGCAGCCCACCAAAGCTGGACGGGCGCAGAACCAACCGACGATGCACGCATGCTCATGGCGCAAGGAAGCGACGTGCGTATCGTGCCGGGCGCGGAGGCGCTCAATAAATTTACCTTCTCAAGCGATTTTGCAGGAAACAGCATGCCCACATTCCGAAGCGGAAATGGTTTTGACGTCCACCGTCTGGTGCCAGGTGCCGAATTATGGCTATGCGGCGTGCAGATTCCCCATGACAGGGGTCTTGATGGCCATAGCGATGCCGATGTTGCCATGCATGCGCTGACCGATGCCATATTGGGGGCAATTGCCAAGGGAGACATTGGCGATCATTTCCCACCAAGCGACCCGCAATGGCGCGGTGCGTCGTCCGATCGGTTCCTTGCGCATGCCATAAAGGTGGCGCGCGCAGATGGCTTTGAGCTTTCAAATGCCGATGTTACCATTATCTGCGAACAGCCAAAGGTCGGACCCTTCCGGGGAAAAATGCGCGAACGGCTGGCAGAAATAATGTCTGTTGATGTGGATCGCATATCGGTAAAGGCAACAACAACCGAAATGCTTGGTTTTACTGGCCGCGGCGAAGGCATCGCCGCGCAAGCCACCGCAACTTTTGAGAAAATCTGAATATGGACACCGTCTTACCCACCGAGATTGCCGAGCTGGCCGCGCGCGTTGTTGCCGAGAACAAAGCTGCGGGACGAATGGTCGCAATCGCGGAAAGCTGCACCGGCGGCCTTGTCGCGGCCGCGATCACCGAAGTTCCGGGTAGCAGCGCCGTCCTTGGCTATGGCTTTGTTACCTATAGCAATGACGCGAAGATTAAGCTTCTGGGCGTAAATGAAGACATCATCGATGCATTCGGCGCTGTATCCGTCGGCGTCGCATGGGCCATGGCGCAAGGTGCGCTGAAAAAAAGCGGCGCAGACGTGGCCGTCGCGATAAGCGGTGTGGCCGGCCCAGACGGCGGGACCGCCAGCAAACCCGTTGGCACCGTAGTTTTTGCAGTAGCGGTCAAAGGTCAAAACCCAGAAGAGGTGGTGGGAGATCACAAATCTTTTGGCTCAGACAAAAGCCGCGCTGATATCCGTGCCTTTGCAACGCTTCATGCGTTAGGGTTGTTGCTTCCGCCCGCACCATAAAGCGCGTCGGCACGTTCAACAAACGCCGTTGTCATCTTGCGGAGAGCCGAATCAAAAAACTGACCGGCCAGCGCCTCAAACACGCGGTTACGGAAGGAAAATTCGACGGTAAAGTCGACAATTGAGCCGCCGCCTTCGACATCCTCGAACGTCCAAGCATTGTGTAAGTGCTTCATGGGGCCATCGAGATAATCCACGATGATCGATGACTTAGGGGTTTTCACCACGCGACTGCTGAACGTTTCGCGAAGCGATTTGAACCCGACAATCATATCTGCCAGCATTTCGCTTTCTTCATCCTTCCGGATACGGATGGCGCTGACCCAAGGCAGAAATTCAGGATAGCGGCTGACGTCCACCACCAAATCATACATTTGCGCCGCATTATGCGGCAGGCTGCGGCGTTCGTGATGGTGCGGCATGTGTGAACGAAACCCTTAGCGCACCTTGGCGAGTTGCGCCGCACGTGCGTCGCGCATCTTGGTGAAATCATCACCCGCATGATAACTGGACCGGGTCAGTGGACTTGCCGCAACCAATAAAAAACCCTTGGCGCGCGCAATGGCGGCATAAGCGTCAAATGCGCTTGGCGTAATGAAATCCATAACCTTGGCATGCTTTGGCGTTGGCTGCAGATATTGACCCATCGTCAGGAAATCGATGTCCGCGCTGCGCATGTCGTCCATCACCTGATGCACCTCCATCCGTCCTTCGCCCAGCCCGAGCATGACGCCAGACTTCGTGAAAATCGACGGATCGTGTCGCTTCACCGTTTCCAATAAACGCAGCGAAGCGTAATAGCGCGCGCCGGGCCGAATGGTCGGATACAGGCGCGGAACGGTCTCCAGATTGTGATTATACACATCGGGGCGGGCGGTAACGATTGCTTCAATTGCGGCCTGCGCCTTGTTGCGGAAATCGGGGGTCAGGATTTCGATTGTGGTGTTGGGCGTATTTCGGCGCAATGCCTCAATCACCTTTACAAACTGGCTTGCGCCACCGTCGGGCAGGTCGTCTCGGTCAACAGATGTAATAACGATATGCTCAAGGCCCATCTTGGCCGCAGCAATCGCCACATGCTCCGGCTCAAGCGGGTCAACCGCCCGCGGCATTCCGGTTTTCACGTTACAAAATGCGCAAGCCCTTGTGCACACATCGCCCAGTATCATCACGGTGGCGTGTTTCTTGGTCCAGCATTCGCCGATATTGGGACAGGCGGCTTCTTCACACACCGTGTTCAAATTGAGATCACGCATCAAGCGGCGTGTTTCATTAAACCCGGCACCGGTCGGCGCTTTAACCCTGATCCAGTCGGGTTTGCGTTCCCTAACCGGGCGTTCGGGCATATTGATCGGCGCGTTCATGAAGCCCGAATAGACGTAGCGCGCCATCTTGCCAACTGCAACTTGCCTGCTATGGGTTGTAAAATTCGCAAAGGGGCCAAGATGATCGTTGATACCCTTACTTCGCCGGTGATCCTGTTTTTTGTACTCGGCTTTATTGCCGCTATTCTCAAATCCGACCTTAATATTCCAGAGGCGTTCGCCAAGGCGATGTCCATCTATTTGATGGCAGCAATCGGCTTGAAAGGCGGGGTTGAGGTATCCAAGAGCGGAATTACCACAGAAGTCATGGTTGCTGCTGCCGCTGGCCTTGCTTTAAGCTTCCTTTTACCTGTTCTTGCCTTTGCATTGTTGCGCGGCATTGGCAAATTGTCGAAAGTCGACGCCGGCGCGGTTGCCGCGCATTATGGTTCGGTCAGCGTCGTTACCTTTGTAACCGCTATAGAATTGCTAACCGGCGAAGGCTTAAGCCCGGCAGGATATATGGTCGCTGTTCTGGCGCTTATGGAGACGCCAGCCATTATAACAGGCCTGATGCTCGCCCGCCGCGGTGACACAAGCTCTGGTGAAAGCAACACGACGCCATGGCATGAGGTGCTGACCAATGCCTCGGTGATGTTGCTGGTCGGCAGCTTCGTCATTGGCGCGATTGCCGGAAGCGACGGGTTCGCAGCCGTCAAGCCGCTGTTCGATACCGGCTTTCGTGGTGTATTATGCCTTTTCCTTCTGGATATGGGCCTGATTGCGGCACGCCGCCTGATTCAATCGCGTAAGATGACGTTGCGGCTAGTTTTCTTGGCGATTTTGTTACCCTTGGTAAACGGCACGATTGGCACCGTCGTTGGAACGGTCATTGGCCTTGATGTTGCCTCCGCAGCGGCGCTTGGCATATTGGCGGCAAGCGCTTCCTACATCGCGGTTCCGGCGGCAATGCGCCTTGCCCTGCCCCAGGCTGACCCGGGCATCTATCTGAGCATGTCACTCGGCGTCACTTTTCCGTTCAACATCATCTTTGGCATCAGTATCTTCGCTGCCCTTGCCCAAGCTTTAGGATGACCCAATGATACAAACCGTCCTGCGTAAACGTGTTGAAATCCTTGTCGATACGCCGCTTGTCCCGCGTATTGTCGGCAAGTTGAAAGCCGTGGATATTTCAGGATGGAGCCTCATTCACGTGGACTCTGGCGGTGGACGTGCGGGCGAATGGCAGCATGACGACGTCACTGGCGCCAGTGCTAAGACCATCGTGCTGGCCATCGCGTCAGACACAAAGACGGAACAGTTAATGGACGCAATTGCCCCCTTGCTGGATAGCTATGGCATGTTGTTAACCGTAGGCGACGTTCAAGTTGTCCGAGGAGAGCGTTTCTAATGCCTGAGTTTGGCGTCTTGGTTGACGGATATCGTCGTTTCAAATCGGACGCGTATGTCCGGCAAAAGGCGCGCTATGACGCGCTCGCAAGCGACGGACAGTCACCGCCAATCATGATCATCTCCTGCTGCGATAGCCGGGTCGACCCTGCGACGGTATTTGATACCACCCCGGGCCAGGTTTTCGCATTGCGCAATGTGGCGAACCTAGTTCCGCCCTATGAAACCGGCGGCGGATTGCACGGGGTATCTGCGGCAATCGAATTTGGTGTTTTGGGCCTTGAGGTGCGTCATATCGTCGTTCTTGGGCACGCGCAATGTGGCGGCATTAAAGCATCATTGGAGGGCGGCGACCTGGGACACGCCGGGTATAGCTTCATCGATAGCTGGGTGGATATTGTGCGCCCTGCCCGCGACAAGGTGCTGGCATCCGCGTCGCAAGACCCGCAACGCGATCTGGAGCTGGAGGCGATCCGCGTCAGCCTCGCCAACCTACGTAGTTTTCCCTTTATTGCGGCACGCGAACAATCGGGGCAATTAAAGCTACACGGTGCCTATTTCGGCATATCCGACGGTAATCTTTACGTTCTAAATAATGAGAACGACAGTTTTGAGGTACAATGAACGATCCCGTCAGCTTCCCCGCTTATTATGATGATCTCGCGTTAAGTTTTGAAGAGGCATGGAGCCTTATCGCCGCCGGTGTGACCAATCGCAACAGCCCGTCTCATATGCCCGCAGTGGGCACCGTCGATGCGTTGGGCATGCCGCAATTGCGGATCATGATATTGCGGGATGTATCGCGAGATACGCGCACGCTGCGGTTTCATACCGACTCGCGTTCGATAAAAGCGGAACAACTGCGTCAGAACCCGGCGACCAGCGTGTTGATCTATGACCCGGCGGCAAAGGTTCAAATCCGGATGTCGGGGAAAACACATTTCACGGCCACAGGCGCCGTTGCCGACATTGCTTGGTCGGCATCAACGCCATTTGCACGGCGTTGTTACATGGCCGAGGCTGCACCCGGAACACCGTTGGCAGAACCTTCGTCAGGTTTGCCCGATTGGATCGCGGGCAAGCAACCTGAAGAAGATCAACTTGCGGACTATCGCCCTAATTTTGCGGCTTTGTTGGTCGAGATTGATACAATCGAATGGCTGTATCTTGCCAATGCCGGCCACCGGCGTGCGCGCTGGCAATGGGACGCGGTGCAAAATTCATGGGCGGGTCGCTGGCTTATCCCATAAGGCCACACACCCTCGTCACCTGAACTTGTGTTACAACCGGTGACGAGGCGTGTGATTTCATGCCATCATCAACGTGTCATCTTCTTGTACGTTGCACGGTGTGGACGCGTGGCTTCGTCGCCAAGGCGGGCAATCTTGTCCTCTTCGTAAGATTCAAAGTTGCCTTCAAACCATTCGACATGGCTGTCACCTTCAAAAGCCAATATGTGCGTGGCCAAGCGGTCAAGGAAGAAGCGGTCATGGCTGATGACCACGGCGCAACCGGCGAAGCTTTCCAGCGCTTCTTCAAGAGCCGAAAGCGTTTCGACGTCCAAATCATTGGTCGGTTCGTCGAGCAGAAGCACGTTTCCGCCTTCTTTCAACATCTTTGCCATGTGCACGCGGTTGCGTTCACCGCCGGACAACAGGCCAACCTTTTTCTGCTGGTCCGTGCCCTTGAAATTGAACGCCCCGACATACGCCCGGGTTGGCGTTTCATGCTTGCCCAGCTTCATAAAGTCCGCGCCGCCGGAGATTTCCTCCCACACATTTTTGTTGGGGTCCAAGTCATCGCGGCTTTGGTCGACAAAGCCAAGCTTCACGGTTTCGCCGATTTCCACTTCACCGGAATCCGGCACTTCCTGACCCGTAATCAGGCGGAAAAGTGTTGATTTACCTGCGCCGTTCGGCCCAATAACGCCAACAATTCCGCCCTGCGGGATGGTGAATGACAGATTTTCGAACAATAATTTATCACCATAGGCCTTGGTGACATTCTTAACCTCGATAACCTTGCTGCCAAGACGCTCGGGGATTTGGATGACGATCTGTGCCTTGCCGGGGGTGCGGTTTTCTTGCGCCTCAACCAATTGGTCGAAGGATTTGATACGCGCTTTGGATTTCGTCTGACGCGCCTTAGGGCTTTGCCGAATCCACTCCAGCTCGTCCTTGATAGCCTTCTGACGACCCGCATCTTCTCGCGATTCCTGCTCCAGGCGCTTGCCCTTCTTCTCAAGATAGGTCGAATAATTGCCTTCATAGACAAAATAGCGACCACGATCGAGCTCGAGTATCCAGCTCACCACATTATCGAGGAAGTAGCGGTCGTGGGTTACGAGGATGACGTTGCCCTTATAGTCGACCAAATGCTTTTCCAGCCACGCCACCGATTCCGCGTCAAGGTGGTTGGTAGGTTCATCGAGCAACAGGATGTCAGGCTTTTCAAGTAACAATCTGGTAAGCGCGATCCGGCGCTTTTCACCGCCCGAAAGGCTGGTCACAGAGCTATCGCCGGGTGGGCACCGCAGCGCGTCCATGGCCAATTCAAGCTGACTATCCAGCGACCAACCATCGACGGCATCAATCTTTTCCTGAAGTGTGCCCATTTCTTCCATCAATGCGTCAAAATCGGCATCTTCGGGCGGGTCGCCCATGATCATCGAAATTTCGTTAAAACGATCGACCAAATCCGCAACCGGACGCACGCCATCCATGACGTTTTCACGCACCGTTTTATTTGGGTCCAGCTCAGGCTCCTGCGCCAGATAACCAACGCGGATATGTTCTCCGGGCCATGCTTCTCCTGTAAATTCGGTGTCCATGCCCGCCATGATTTTCATCAGTGTCGACTTACCCGTGCCGTTTGGTCCGACGATGCCAATCTTTGCATCCGGGTAGAATTGCAGATTGATATTGTTGAGCACCGGCTTGTTCGCGCCGGGGAAGGTTTTGGTCATTCCCTTCATTACGTAACTATATTGCGCTGCCATGGGGATCAGTTCCTGTGTTGCATTACTTTGATTTGGCCGCTTCCCTAGCTATCCGCAGCTTTCCTCGCAAGGCGGGATTGCAAAACTGTGCGATGCGATTAAGCCTACGCGGCATGAAGAAAAATATAGCTCTGTTCGCCGCAGCTTCTACGCTGTTCCTTACATCGTCAATCGCCATTGCCGCGCCTAATAGCCCGAAGCCAGTTTCTGTCGCAGAATTGCGCGACAAGGCGCTAAAATCCGACGACATCGCTTATGACATATTAGAGGGCCTCACGACCGAGATTGGCCAAAGGCAGGCTGGCACGGAGGCAGAGGCGCGTGCGCGGATATGGTCGGTAAACACGTTAAGGGCGTTGGGCTTCGACAATGTCCGCGTTGAAGAATATCAGATGCCGACATGGGTGCGCGGCGAAGAGACCGCTGAAATCACCGCGCCATTTCCGCAGAAGTTGGCTGTTGCCGCACTTGGCAATAGCGGTAGCACCGGCGAGGCGGGATTGGATGCGGAGATCGTCTATTTCCCGACCATCGACGACTTGCGCGCTGCGCCAGACGGCAGCCTGAAAGGCAAAATCGCCTTTGTCAGCCATAATATGAAGGCAACGCAGGACGGTAGCAGTTATGGCGCATTTGGCCCTGCCCGCTTTGTCGGACCGAATATTGCTGCCAAGAAAGGCGCGGCGGCCATCGTCATCCGCTCCATCGGCACCGACTATCACCGCAACCCGCATACCGGGAACACCAATTTCGAACCTGGCGTCGCCCCTATTCCGGCAGGCGCATTGTCGATTCCCGACGCGGAGAACCTTGAACGGATGATTGCGCGCGGGAAGCCTGTGCGCATGAAGTTGAAGCTTACCCCGCAGAATATAGGCATGCAGACCTCGGGCAATGTGCTGGCCGAAGTGACGGGGTCCAACCCGAAATTGCCGATTATCGTCATTGCATGCCATCTGGATAGCTGGGACCTTGGCACGGGCGCGATTGATGACGCGGCGGGTTGCGGCATCATCGGTGCGGCCGCCAAGCATCTGAAGTCTATGGGCCAACCAAAGCGCACCGTGCGCTTACTTTGGGCCGGGGCTGAAGAAGTCGGCATATGGGGTGGCCGTGACTATGGGGCGAAGCACGCCAACGAACCACATGCTTTGGCCATGGAATCCGACTTCGGTGCAGGCAAAATCTGGGCTGTGGATTTCCGCTTAGCTGAAAGCGCAAATGCGGTGCGTTCGCAGATCGTTTCGGCGCTTGCACCCTTGGGCGTGGTCCCCCGCCGCGAACTGGCGGGCGGCGGCGCGGACATTGGCGCAATCATCGATGCACAAAAACTTGGTATCGTGGATTTGCAGCAAGATGGAACAAAATATTTCGACCTCCATCACACACCGGATGATACGTTGGACAAGGTCGATAAGGGCGAATTACGCCAAAACGTGGCCGCTTGGGTCGCAACTTTGGCCTATCTGGCAAATTATGAGGGCGAACTAAAGCCGGAACCAACGCAATGAAGAAAGCTGCTTTACTGATATCTGCGTTGGCCATGCTTGCGGCTTGCAATGATACGACGGCAACGCCCGATACTGCACCAGCAGAGGGAATCATGCCTGCGGCCTCGCAACAAGAAGAAGTGACCAAGCGAAAGCTGACCATCGAACAAGCCGCCGAAGAAGCCACGCAGTTGATTGAAGCGGACGCAAAGGCCGAAATGGAGGCTGCAACCCCCGCACCCGCCGAAGCTGCACAATAATCTGAAGCGCTAGGCTGGCTGGCCGTCCAGCAGCAAGACAATCATAAAGGCAGCCATTCCCAAATACGCCCCGAACGGTAACTGTCGGGCGCTCTTTTTGGATAGCGTATAGGCAGCCGCGACAAACAGAAACCCGAAGATAGTTGCCAAAAGCAAAGTCATCGGCAGACCCTGCCAACCGAGCCATATCCCAATGGCTCCGAACAATTTGGGGTCGCCTCCACCCATGCCTTCGACGTTGCGCAGCTTTCGAAAGACCTGCCGGGTCGCTTCCAATGCAAGAAATCCGAAAATGCCGCCCAAAATGCGGTCGGGCCAGTCAATCTCGGGTGTCAGAAACGGGCCAAGGCAGACACCCGCCAATGCCAGCGCCAAAACCAGTCGATTGGGCAACCACAGTTTCTGATAATCGAGGATGACGAGCGGTAGCAGCACCCAACCGAAAACCGCCGCCGCCACGGCTGGACCACCCGACAAGAATAACACCGCGCATAGGCCAATCGCGGCGGAGACAAGTTCAATATATAGTGCGCTTATTCCTATGGATTGCCCACAATATCGGCATTTGCCGCGAAGCCATAGATAAGACAATATCGGCACGAGGTCTTTAGCCCCAAGCGTCGTTTGGCAATGGTCACAATGCGACCGGCCGTCCGATACCCGTTCCCCGCGTGGCCAGCGACTGCATAAGGCCGCAACGAAGCTGCCCCAGATTGCGCCGAATATCATGGCGAGCATGCTTTGATACCAAAAGGGCAAAGCGCATAGCATATCGCCCAATGACGTCTGGAACGCGCTCAGAACCGGCCCTTTTGGACCAGGCGGTAACCACCCGCAACTGGCCGGAACCCGGCAATGTTCAACACCGCCGCCTGGTCGCCCCGGTCGGCATCAAGCGTAACCGCCACGGTATAAGATCCGTCCGCAGACAAACGGATGTCCGCGCGCTCCATCGCGGATTGGCTGACCAAGGGCAGCAATAATTGGGCACCGTCGCAGCGGGGTTGACCAAGCATCCCATTCTGTAAGTTAAGTCCCGGCATCGTGTCGGACAAAGTCAACCGGACTTGACCGCCAGCATCCATACACTTGCCAGCAGCAAAGCGCGCAGAAAAGCCCTCAAACTGAATATTTTCGGCAGGAAACGGAGCGAACAGCGCACCTACTGGCAAAGTAGCGGACAGATTGTTGACCGACACACCACTTATGCCGCGTGATACAGACCCGGTTATGCCAGGCACAAATTGCGCCTTGCCCCGTGACAGCAATATCTCTGCCCGGCCCATAAATAATGGGGATAACAACAAACGTGCATTGACGTCGCCCAACGGCAATTTGCCAAGGCGCAGGTCGCGGATGGACCCGTCCCAAATGATACCATCAACCTTGCGTGCGGTTACCCCGTCCCCAGCGACGATAGTCCGCAACGGCATGAATAATATCGTCGCAACAGCCAAAGCTGCGACCGAAGCAATGACGAAGCGCCGTTTCATGGTGCGCCCATCTGCAACTGCGCATCCACCGTTACGGTGCTGTTCGCGCCGGGTCGTAAGGCGACACTGCGCACAGCAACATTCTGGCCCTCAAGCTCTGTCAGCCACGCAAGCAACGCTGGCGCCCGTGCTTGATCAATCCGGAAGCTGATTTGTCCTGGTGCACCATTGGCCGATTTGACGAGATCGAACCCGTTTTCTGCCGCATTTTGGACAATCAACAGGTCAATGTCCGCCGCGGTTGTGGAACGCGGCCCCGTCTGCTGCTTCTGCGTTGCATCCACCGTGGCGATTATGCGCCCGCGCCGCTGAACCGCCTCGTCATGATCTATCTTTGCCTGATCAATGTTTGACAATACGGGAAGTAAAATTCCAAAAATCGCCACCACAAAAGCTGTCAATGCGCCCGCGACACCAACGAGCCATTGCTCGCGCCGCGTCAGCGCAGCAAACCATAAGCGTATCACCGCTATCATGGCATCCTCACAGTCATATCAACCAATGTAGCGCCGCTTGTGTCTTGCCGCGCGGTTGCCGTAATGCGGAACCCGTCTTGTTGAATGGTCACAAGAGCCTTGTTGATGTTATCTGCGGTGGGTGCCGCCAGAACAACGGTCAATATGCCGTCGGGCGTATATCGCAATTCCCGCACGGACACATTCGGTGAAGCCTTGACACTGCGCCACAAGGCCGCAGAAAGCGGTGCAAAGCTGCTTTGCGTTTTGCCCTGACGATTAAGCGACGCGGCCAGCATGCTTTCGGCCTGATCGATATCCTGGATAGCCGGATCAATCTTCTGTGCCGCAGCCAATGCGGCGTCATTTTCAGACGCAGTTGCAGTCCAATATTTCGCCAAGGTCGCAAGAGTGAGCATAATCGTCACGATAAAGAGCGCGGTCAGAAGCCGCCGCACCCACATCTTTTGCTCTGCGGTCATCCAAACTGCCCGCTCCCGTTTTGCGAAGTTGCCTTCACGCAAGTTCAGCAATGGCGACGCGCTGGCGGAAAGCAGCATGGACCGAAGGGAGGCGGTATCAATATTTTCTATATGCGCGTCGCCAATGAACAGATCGCGCAACACGGCTTCGTCAGGTATCGCAAATTGCGCGCCGCGCAGGACGCGCAGGCCGTCCATTTCGGCCCTGAACACGCCATCCAAATGGGTACGCACCAATGATGCAAAGGGCAGGACGATGTCGGGGTTCAGCCCGCACGCACCAAGCCTATCCAACCCGCTCTGCATAACCTCCGACGCGATTGTCGCTGTGGCAACAACATCGTCATAATCTGCGCCAGCGCTGATGTGCACAAGGCCAAGCGATTGTTCGGTTGCATGCAGTTTCGCGACGGTTTCGGCCTGACGCCCTTGCACATCGGTCAGCGTGAACCAGTGACACCGAACATCTTCAGGCGCGACAAGTGCCATGACAGTCATGTCGTCAACCGTCTGCACGAAGTTGGAAAGTACACCTGCATCCTGCCAGATGCCCTCGATGACCCGAAATACCGACGGGTCGTCCCGCTCAGATGTCGGGAACCGCGTAATGACCAATGTCATTCCTCTTCCCCCCAACTGCGCCAGACAACGCGCGCAGGCGCGGGCGACGCGACAATCATCGACTGTCCGGCAAGCTTAAGTTCGCCAAATGACACATTTGTGTTCAAAAGGAAGTAATTGCTCGTCAGTTTTACCTGCCCTTGAACCAGAGGAGACGGTTCCAGGGCGGCAATTTCAGGCGCCGCCCAGAATCGAATGAGGCTGCCATAGCCATTAGATGGCCGCTTGGCGAGATAGCTGCGCGCTAAGGTCAAATTCATCTTGCCGGGCGGGAATAGCATCGCCAACAACGGTGCCTGTTCGGGTAGCAAAGTGTTGACGTTCAACGGCGATAAAACCGGATCGGGCAGCGCACAAATCCAATCCTGCAACTTGGCATAAATAGCGGGGGTTACGCCCTTGACCGCGCGCAGCTCGCTTGGATGGGCATAAAGCCTGTTCGCCGTAAGATAAGGGGTCGCCGCAGAACGATAGCCATCATCCTCGACGCTATTTGGTAAAGGCGTGATGTCGCTGTCCGCCCAGTCGGCTGCCGCCGCAACAACAACACGCGCCGTGTTTTCATTCGTGCCCAACACCACCAATAAAGACGTCATCTGGTCTTGGCCCGTCGCGCTGGCCAAGTATCGGCCGTCATTTTTGGTCACCAAGCTGTTGAGATTGAAACAATTGCCAGCATCACGCACGGCAGCGGTGGCAGACCCTATCGGAATGGGAATGGCTTGCGCTTTGCCCAGCCAATCCCCCGATAACGTCGTTTGCGCGGCATCGCGGGCAACCAGGTCCTCAATACGCGCAACGGCAATCGCCTCGGTCGCGTACGTAAACATCCGCGCCTGGGCAAGCGCGTTGCCATTGACCGACAATTTGCTCGATAAACGTAACCGGTCAAGCGTCGTTGCCGCAATGACGGCCAGCACCGCCACCATAAGCAAGACCGACAGCAAGGCCGCGCCGCGTTCTGAATGCTTTTGCGGCATCATTCGGCTGCGCCTTTTTCAACGCTCGGTGGTGCAACACGTGTTTGCGGCCCAACCAGAAAAAGCATGCGTTGGGCAGGCTTACCGACCAAATTGACGTTTAAGGCAACAGCGCGCGGCAAAGCATCCGCATCGGCCGCAGTCCAATCATCGCGCCAAGCACCGGTATCATCGCGAAATTCGACCTTTGCAGACGCTACATCCTCCAACAAGACCGCAGCGTCTGTAGGGGCTGTTCCGTCGAGCATGGGCCAACTTAAACGCTTGAGCGCCCCACCTTCCAACACATAAGCCACGCGTTGCAGCCCTGCCCTCGGCGCATCATCAAAGTTGGACCACCCGGCCCGGACAAAGCCAAATAGCGCGCCGGGAACGCTTTCCTCTCCTTGGGTGAAGGCAGGGACAGGTTGGCCCGATTGATCTCGCACAGGACGCGCGATCGCCTGCGCCAGATCGCCTTCCAAACCATTGGCCAAGCGATGCGACAATGCCATTTCTTCAAGACGCTTTTTCACGGCAATTTGGGTATCGCTGCCGGAACGTAGAAGCATGACACCAGCCACCGAAATGAGTGCAAAAATCGCTAGCGCCACAAGCAATTCGATAAGCGTAAACCCGGCCTCTGAATGTCGCAATTCGGTCATTGCTCAACGGGCCTAGCGATCGTCATCTGGGCCTTACGGAGTGCCGCGTTACCAGTTCCGACCACGTTGATCTCGACAGTCACCAAACGGCTGTCATCGGTCGGACGCGTTGTCGCCATCCACTTCCAATTTTGACCGCCGTTTAATTCTTCGCCGCGCGTTTCTCCGAGAGTTGGCGGCGCGGGGTTGGACAATATTTCCACGGCCACGTTCCGCGCCACTTGCCATGCCATATTGCTATCGCCCAGATTGGATGTCGAGCGTACCGAATATCCCTGCAAGCGTACCATCGCTAAGGCCGCGAGGCTGAAAATGGCCAAGGCAACCATGATTTCCAATAGCGTGAAGCCATTGCGCGACAATGAAGGCTTAACGGACAACGCGTATGTCCCCGGTTGCGGAGAGCTTTAGCGTGACCGTTACATTGTCATGTTTGATCGCGAAATTGGCGGCGCTTGACGGCAGGCCAGTGCTGTCGAAGGCAACCCGCATTTGTCGCGCACCGGACATCTGAACCGTTGTGCCACGTTTCCAGTCGGTGGTTGAAAATGGGGCTTCGGACAACGGGACCCAGTTCCCATCATTGCGCGTTTCAAAGCCATATCCCGACGGACGCACGGTCACCGCCATAGTGCGCGATTGCAATATGGCATTATCGCGCAAGGCGGCAATGCGGGCGGCAAATTGCTCTGCCTCATCCCGCACACCGCGCTCAGGCGAGCGTACGGTCATGACAACGGCCGTGCTTGCAATGCCGATGATGAACAATACCACCATCAGCTCCACTAAGCTGAAGCCGCGCGCATTATCCTGAACGATTTTACGGACGGACGGCTTAGTCGCCGTAAATGTCGGCATCGTCATTCTCACCGCCAGGTGCGCCATCGGCACCCAGCGAATAGATGTCAAAGGCGCCGTTCTTTCCAGGCATGCTATATTGATAGGGGCGGTTCCAAGGGTCCATAGGCAGTTTCTTGATATAGCCTTCACTCCGCGCGCCGGTCGTCGGCGGCGTGACCAATGCCTGCAGCCCTGCACCTGCATCAGGGTAAGTCAGATTATCAAGCCGATAGGTTTCCATCGCCTGTCCCAAAACTGCGATATCTGCCCGTGCCTTTTGCACCATGGCCTTGTCTTGGTTAGGTAACACGTTGATGGCCACGACCGTCGTCAGCAGCGCCAAAATGAACAAAGTCACCATCATTTCAACTAAGGTGAAACCGTTGCGTTGCGCCTGAACTGCCTTGCGGCGGAACCTGACAGGTGCGCGGCTAGTATCAGTCAAAAGATTAAAAAATAGGCGGAGCATGTCTACAGTCCTGTAAGATTTTGAAGTTGAAGGATAGGCAGCAATATAGCCAATATGATGACAGCGACCACCCCGCCCATGGCGACAATGATCAAAGGTTCAAGCAGCGACAAAGCGGTGCTGGTGAAATTATCAAATTCGCGTTCCAAATATTCGGCAGCACGTTCGAGCATGATATCCAACTGTCCTGCGCTCTCGCCGCTTGCCGTGAGATACACGAGCAAAGGCGGAAAAACACCGCTGGCACGCATCGCGCCTGACAGGCTACCCCCGCTACGCACGGACTCGACGATATCGTCATTTGCCGCAGATAACACTTTATTGCGAATGGTGCCGCCCGTCAGGCGCAAGCCCTCTAACAACGGTAAGCGGCTTGCAACCATGGTGGCCAGTGTCCGTGCCATGCGTGCGGCGTGCAAGTTGCGCAAAAGCTTTCCAAGCACCGGAATGCGCAGGACATTGCGGTCCACCGCCAAACGGAAAGCTGGCTGTTTTAAGGCTTGCGCGAAAACGAAAGCACCCAGCAAGGCGACGATGATCAGCACCCAGTAATAATTCGCCAAAAATGCGGAAATGCCAATCACAATCCGCGTTATCAGCGGTAATTGCTGATCCACATTGTCGAATTGTTCAACCACGCGCGGCACGACGGACACCATCAACCCCATCACAACCAGGATCGCAACGAGCGACAGGATCGCCGGATAAGCGAGCGCGCCAATCAACTTACCACGCATCTCCGCCTGCCGTTCTAGGAGCACAGCAAGCCGTTCGGTGATCAGCGGCAATGTGCCCGCGCCCTCCCCTGCGGCGATCATTGCGCGATACAAAGGCGGAAAGCTGTTGCTTTCGCGCCGCATAGATTCGGACAAACGCTGGCCTTCAACCACGCCCGCGTGAACGCCGGTCAATATCTGACGCACAACTGGCTGCTCGCTCTGACGACTTATCGTCCGCAGCGCCTCTTCCAAGGGTGATACTTGCGCCAAGGAAGACAATTGCCGGGTGAACAATGTCAGCTGCTTTACGTTCAACCGTGGCTGCCGTTTCAGCGGCAGGTTGGCAAACACCGATGCCCGCACTTCGGCAGGCGCAATGCTCACAATATAAAGTTTTTTCGACACCAATGCTTCGCGTGCCAGATCATCATTGGCCGCAGATATCCGCCCGCGCCGCTCGCGCCCGTCAGGGTCGATGGCGTGATAGGCAAATTCAGGCATCAACGATGTCTTCACGGCGTGAAATGCGAATAGCCTCCTCTGGCGTGGTGTCCCCGCTTCGCACCAATTTGCGCGCGGCGGCACTTAAATTGGGTTGGTTCACAAAGGCATGGCGCGCCAATATGGCCTCATCGCCGCCGTCATTGATCAAGCGACGGATGGTATCATCCACCCGGACAGCCTCAAACACGCCAATGCGACCCAAAAAGCCAGTATTGTTGCATTCAGGGCAACCAACCGCCTTGTAGACTGCCGTGCCCTTGTCAAAACCAAGCAACGACGCGGCATTACCGTCGGCCTGAACCGTTTGGCGGCAATGCGGACACAGGCGACGCACAAGTCGCTGCGCGATGACGGCGCGCAGGGTCGAGGCCAGCAAGAAAGGCTCAACCTTCATATCGCGCATACGCGTTATGGCACCAAGCGCATCATTTGTGTGCACCGTGGTCAGCACCAAATGGCCGGTAAGCGCCGCTTGCACCGCAATATCGGCGGTTTCACGGTCCCTGATTTCGCCGACCATGACGACGTCAGGATCCTGCCGCAAAATCGCGCGCAGGCCAGCGGCAAAAGTCATACCTACTTTCGCATTCACCTGTGTCTGGCCAATGCCTTCAACGGCATATTCTACCGGATCTTCAACCGTCAGTATGTTGCGGGAACCGTCATTCAGGCGCTTTAGACCCGCGTATAATGTGGTGGTCTTACCCGAACCCGTCGGTCCAGTGACCAGAATAATACCGTTGGGTTCAGCCAATGCTTCGCGCAATATTTTTAGCGTCTCTTCCGACATGCCCAGCAAATCGAGCGAAATCCCTGCATTTTCATTGTCGAGGATACGCATCACTACGCGCTCGCCAGCACGGCTGGGTAAGGTCGACACACGCACATCGACCATCTTTCCACCAAGCGTCAGGCCAATACGGCCATCTTGCGGAATGCGGCGTTCGGCAATGTCGAGCCGCGCCATGACCTTGATACGGCTAACAACAACAGGCGCTACATTGGCGGGGAGCCGAAGCCGTTCCTGCAACACGCCATCGGCACGCATACGGATGACGAGGCCAGTTTCATAAGGCTCGATATGAATATCCGAAACACCTTGCCGCACAGCCTCTGCTATGATGCCGTTAATCAACCGGATAACGGGGGCGTCGTCCGCGCTGTCGAGCAAATCATCGACACTTGGCAACATATCGGACAACAGATCGCCGTCGTTATGGCCTATTGAACCCGCCATTGCCGCTGCACTTCCATCCATTGCATAATGGTCGGACAGATAGCGGTCAAAGGTCTGGTTATCGGCTATCTCAACATCGAACGGCATCGCCAGATAGCGCCGCACTTCCAGCAGCATGAGCGGATCTGCACCTTCGCGCATGGCAACGATTAAACGCGCGTTGCTCTCATGACGCAAAACTAGGCCGTGCGCCTTGGCAAAGGCATAAGGCAGATCCAGCAATGGCGTAATTTGGGCAACAGTGATGGGCGCGTCAGTTTCGGCGTCAGTCACGTCCTGTCGTTCCAACGTTCCTTGCGGACCTGTCATTATTGTCCATCCCCACTGGCAGCCGATATGGCGCTCGCAGGCACATCAGCAGGTTCAAGTGCGCCGCCTGCCGGAGGCCGCGTCAGATTGCCGTCTGCGCCGATCATGATGTCGTTCGCCCGCGTATTTGGTTCAGTTGGCGGCGTGGCGCCCATATAATCGCGCAGCAATTCATCGATGCTCGGCTCAATATCCGGATTACGCACCCGTTGCATGTCGCGTACATAATCATAACGACGCGCGGTCAAACGATCACCATCTTGCCGGGTCCGCAAGATTGTAGGCCGGATAAACACCATCAGGTTCGTTTTGCTTCGGCTGCGGCTGCGCGACTTAAACAGCTCACCAATAAGCGGAATGTCGCTGAGCAACGGAATACGCTCAATCGTGCGGCGCTCGTCATCGTTAAGCAGCCCGCCTATCGCCAGCAATTGGCCATCGCCGACCGTCAACGTGGTCTCGAATTCGCGTTTGTTGAGGACAAGATCGTTGGACCGCGAAGATACAGGGCCCGCAACGCTTGACACCTCTTGCTTGAGGAACAGCTTCACATCGCCTTGCGCGTTGACCTGCGGCGTGACCTCAAGCTTGATGCCGACTTCCTGACGCTGCACGGTGCGGAATGCATTTTCAAAGTTTGCGGACAATTGTTCGCCCGTGCTGACCGGCACTTCTTGGCCGACCAGAAACTTCGCCTTTTGGTTGTTCAGGGTCACAATATGCGGCGTCGCCAAAAGGTTTGATTCCGTGTCCGATGCAATTGCGTTGATGATTGTGCCAAAAATCGCATTGTTACCGATATCGAGGGCGAAGCCGCCAAAGCCGCCCGTCGCGCTTAAAATAGATGCCGCCGCCGCTTCTTGCAGGCTATCACCCAAGGCGCTGCTGGTCCCGGTGGTCGTGGTGTTGCCGTTCACAGTCGTCGTCGTGCGCGTCAACTCCTCGGCCCCAATGGCACCTGCTATTGTCAGGATATTGGGCGAAGCGTTGGAGTAATTGGTCGCTGCAAAAGGCGCGTCCTTGCCCCCCACGAGGAATTGCACGCCAAGCTTTTTGGCGGCCTCATTGCCGATTTCCACCACAATGGCTTCGACCAGAACCTGTTCAGGCCGTGTATCCAATTGCCGGATCAATTCGCCCAAGCTGCGCTGGACGTCCGGATTAGCAGCGACGATGAGGGCATTTGTGCCTTCATAACGCGTCACAACAATAGGCCCGCGTCCGCCAATGCCGTTCGTGCCTGCGCCAGAAGATGTCGCAACGATTGGCGCGGATGGGGCAGCCGGCGCTCCGCCGTTCGCAGGTGCAGCTACGGACGGCATGTCGCTGGCCCGCGCACCACCGCTTTGTCCGCCAATCAGCGATTGGACCGTTTCAAGTAAAGTTTCGGCGTTCGCATGCTCAAGCCGGTAAACACGAATTTCCGCCCCAGATTGCGCACGGGCATCTAATTGCTTCGCCATTTCGGCAAAGCGCGCGACGGATGTTGGGTCGCCGCGCAACGCGATTGCGTTGCTGCTGTCGATGGCAGCGATCGATACCGGCGCACGCGCGCCTTCGCCCCCGCCCTGGCCAGCCAATCCCTGCAATGCCGTCGCAATTTCGCGTGCGCCAGCATATTCGAGCGTCACAATCTGCGTGGCTGCACTGTCGCGGTCAATCTGGCGGATGAGATCGCGGATCCGGCGGATATTGTCGGCATAATCGGCCACCACAAGGCTATTTGCGCTGCGGTTCGCCGTTAGCGAACCTTCCCGGCTGATTAACGGACGAAGCGTTTCCACCGCCGTGGTTGCGTCAATCGACCGCAAGCGGAACACTTCGGTTACAAACTGGCTGGCGGATTCGGCCCGGCTTCCTACGCGTGTTGGCTGCGTTGCCGCGCCGTCCGAGGGCTGAATGCGATATCCCCCGCCGCGCATGGGAATGGCGACAAGGCCATTTGCACGCAATGTCGACAAAAACACTTCGAAATATTCCGAACGCGACAATGGGCGGTCGGTCACAACCGACACCTTACCGCTGACACGGCCATCAACGATGAAGGTTTGTCCCGTAACGCGCGCGGCGTCTTGCACAAAAGCGCGGATGTCGGCGTCGCGGACGTTCAATGTCTGCTGCGCGATGACTGGCGTGGTAAAAATAAGCGTGCTGCACGCCAACCATAAGGAGAATTTACGGATCACTATTGTTCCAAATTTAGAGCGATGGGGACCTTTGAACCGCCGCGTTCGACTTCGACGCTTATGCGGGCTCCGGGTCGGAATTGTGCTACGACGTCAGTGGCGGATGAGACGGGACGACCATTGACGGCGACAACGATGTCACCTGGCTGAAATCCAGCGAGCCGAAGCATGGACCCGTCGTCCTGGGCCTTCAAAACTAGGCCAGTGACCCTGCCTCCTTCGTTGCGCGGCGCAAAGCCAATGGCCTTTTGCAGCGTTCGGGCGTTCAACCCTCCCGTGGAGGACAAGCCAATTGCTGGTTGAGGCGCATCTCCAGAGGGGCTGACCGTTTCCGCCGGAACCGACTGATCCAGATACAGTGACTCCTTCACCCCGCCGCGCGACAATATCACATGGTCAAAAGCAACTGAGTCCAACGTCACGCCCGGCGCAACTTCTTCACCCACGGCAAAACTATTTTGGATACCGTCCTCGCCAGCAATAATGGCGGAACCGCCTCCTGAGCTTTCATTTGCGCGCACGCCAAACAAAACCAGGCTTAAGGACGTGACATTTTGCGTGGTCGCTGCGGGCGCATCGGTGCGATAAAAAGGATCAAAGCCCCTAAAAAGCGCGAGCCGAGCCGATGGTGAAACCACACTGACCGATGGCGCGCGCCATCCGGCAAGAGGTCCAACCGGTATGACAACGACCCAAAAAAGCCGCGTCACCTGAATAGCCAGAAGGACGACAATCAAAGCAATAAGGACATTGCCAACAGGCAGCAACGTCAGCGCACGAGATTGCACCCTAACCCTTTCAGCCAATGATCTTGCCACAATACCCCCCTGGCGACTCCACGCGTTGAAGCGGGATTAAGACGCCGTTGTGACCTAAAAGTGAAGTTAAAATGACATTTTCATGACGATCACTGCCTACAGCGTGCACGATAGGCAAAACAAAGGCGGCACGTTGATGACAACATGCCGCCGTAAGTCAGGGAGTTGTAAAACCGTTAAAAATTTATTTCAACGCCGATTGAGGCACTGATGCCCTGCTTGTAGCGGTTGTAGAAAATCACATTATCACCGCTTTCCTGCCGTTCCTGATACTTTGTATTGGTTAGGTTACGCAATTCAAACTTCAGCTCAGCCTCGTTACCGCCAACGGTAAAGCCTTCGCGTGCAACGAAATCCAACTGGATGCCGGGGCGTTCCTTGATATCAGGTTGCCCCGATGCGCCTCGGCTGGTGACCCGGTCGGTTGCAAATGTGAACAATATTGTCTGCTGCGACAGACGTTCGGTATCTTCCAAGCCAAGCTGCAGATTGACCAGATGATCCGACTGGCCAGTCAAGGGCGAACCATTGGTGAAAAAGTCGAGCGCGCTTGTTGAGGATGAGTTAAACACAGCAACGGGGTCGCCTGCCTTCACGCCCAGCTTTGACTGGGTGTAGGTGTAGTTTACGATTGCCACTGCGCGGCGAGTGGCGAAAAAGCCCTTTTCACCTATGCCCGACAGATCGAAATATTTCTGTGTTTCGATTTCCACACCGTACAAATCTGCCTTTGGCGCATTGGCAAAGCTGGTGACAACCGAGTTATCATCAAAGCTTGAGAAGGACTCGATGGGACTGTCAATCCGTTTGAAGAATGCCGCTACCGTAAAGCGTTGGTCACGATCGAAATAATACTCGTAACGCGCTTCTGCGTTATACAACTGGCTGTCGGTCAATAACGGGTTCCCGCGGAACAAGCGGTTCGAATCGGTGTCATAAAAGTTCTGGAAAATCAGTTCGCGGAATTGCGGACGGGCAATTGTTTTTGACCCGCTTACACGGAATTTCATTTGGTCATTGATGTCCCACGTCAATGTCGCGGCGGGCAACCAATATGCACGATCAAGACTGGTGGAGGCTAACGACGCCGTAGGCACATTGAAAACCTGCACGGGCGCAACAGATTGCGTCGCCTTTTCATAACGCACACCGATGTTAACGCTGATTTCAGGCGTGATGAATGCCTGAATCTGGCCATAACCAGCATGGGTAAGTAATCCCGCGTCAAACACTGGGTTGGCTTCGTTGGTGTCAGTCAATGTGATTTTATAAAAATCGATCACATCAGGTTGCAGCAAGAAATCCGGACGGAAAAGTGCCGAAACGATTGGTGTCCCGCCTGGCGCAGTAAACAAAAAGTCACGACGCTCGGTACGGCGCTTGGTGTCAGCATAGGCATAACCAACCGTACCTGTCATATCCGGCGTGATCTTGAACGACAAATCAGCACTTCCCGACCAGAGGTCCTCGTTCAGGTAGGAATAACTTACCTCAGCGCTGCCCTGCTGTCCGTTGTTCAGACGGTTGATGAAAACCTGTCCAAAGGGATCTGACGCTTGGTTGCTGCGATAATATTCAAAACTGAATTCATCAGGCGCTTCCCGCTTTGAATTGGCATAGCCAACACGGAAACTGAAGTTCACGTCGGGCGATAGCTTGAATTCGCCAACAAGTTGCGAATTAACCAACTGCCGCTCATACCATGCCGTGTCCTGCTGCAACAATGTCGCAGTTGGCGAAAGGTTTTGCCGCGTACCGATTCCGAGACGCGCTTGTTTCAGCGTGTCGCGAATGAAGACATTGGTCCAACGCACCTTTTGCTCGCCCGCTTCGATGCCAAAGCCAACAAGGCCGTTAACAACGAGGCGGTTGTCAGTTATAACCTTCCGAAAATCCAATTCTTTCTGGCTGAGGTCAAGCGTCGATGCCGTCTGCTGCAACGTGTCGCGTGTGCGCCATTTGTTGCTGTAACCTGCGTTGAACAGGATACCCATTGTGGCATCGTCACCAATTTCGAAATTGGTACCTCCGGTAATATTTGCCGAACCATTTGCTGGCAGATTATAATCACGCTGCACCACGGCATTGCGTCCTGTCACCAACTGGCTTGCAATGGCTTGCGTGTCGACGCCGCCGGTACTTATGCGCTGACCACTGGTAAGATAGCCCGCCAGAGCGGGCCTTAGATCACGATTCCCATTGTCAAAGCCGCTCCAATCGGAGGAGCTGCCATAATATGTGTAGCCAAGCTGATTAGTCGTTTCGCCGTTAATGCTGGCATCGGCGCTCATCGTCAGGAAGGTTTCGCGCGGGATTGCTTTGGTGGTCAAATTGATCACGCCGCCGCCAAATTCGCCAGGAAAGTTGGCGGAATAGGTTTTCTGGACCAGTGACGAAGCAATGACGCTTGTCGGAAACAGATCAAGGGGAACAACGCGTTTCAGAGGCTCAGGGCTCGGTAATGGCGAGCCGTTCAGCAAGGCTAAAGAGTAGCGATCACCCAAGCCACGCACATAGACAAAGCCGCCACCCACGACGCTCAAACCCGTTACGCGCGAGAGGGCCCCCGCAATATCGCCTTCACCTGTCCGTTCTATATCTGCCGCTGAAAGCACCGACACAACTTGCGGTGCATTTTTTGAAATATTGCGATCCAGATACCCTCGGACAACAATTTCTTCACCGCCGAACGATACGTCAACCTCTTCCTGTTCGGCAGGTTGTTCCGCTGTCTCGGTAATTGCGCCTTCTGGCGATGGTTCTGCTGCTTCGGCTGCCGCAGGCTCGGCGCTTTGCGCGAATGCCAACGACGGCGCGACAAGTGCTGACGTTACAAGCAACAGGCTGATTGCCCCCAATGGCTTCAACATTTTCATTCCCTTTTTCATATTTAAAAAAGGGGCGGGGTGCCTGGCCATGCCTGCACCCCACCCCAATCAGTTATCGCCTATCAATAGGTAGGGAGTGAGGTGCAAAGCCCGGTAACGCTTGTGCCGAATGTGGCGGTCGCGCTGTTGCAAGTCCAACCAGCATACCAGGTGTCATTGGCATCACGCACCGCACCAACATAGGTCGTTGCGTCAAAGAAAGCATTCAACGTGCTCGCATTGAATGCACTCACTGCCGTTTCGCTCGCACCATTGATGAACAAAGATGTGAGGCTCGGCGTGAACGCGCTGTTGTTACCATTGCTTCCCGAACCGAAAACACCAGCAACTTCTGCTTCCGATACGCCATTCGAACCGCGGAACGCTGGTGTGCCACACTGAGCAACAACCGAGCGGACCAAAGGTGCGCCAGCTTCATCTATGCTCGCGTCCGCAGTTGCCGAAATTGTCTGCGGGCGGCTGATGCGCAAGCAGGACGTGTTCGGGCTAGCGATGACGCCATTGACCAACGAATAATCGGTACCACCGCGAAGGAGGATTGCCGAGAGGTTGCCAATGTTGCTGCGCTGGATGAAGGTAAAGTTAGCAACGCGGGTATTCTGACGCGGCGTGTTGCCGTCCAGAGCGTTATCCGAGTCTGCCTCGATCATTGAGTCGCCCGCGCCTTGACGTTGAACTGCAATCACATACTGGAAGTTTGCCTTAACACCGGTGTCAGTGTCGAGATTGTCATCATCGGCGCCAACGGCAACGAAATACTTCATGTTTACGCTGCCACCGAAGAATTCGGCAGCATCGTCCGAGCTGTTGAACGATTGAATGTTGTTCAACACCGTACCCGAACCAACGCCACCCGTTGTTAAAGCCTGAAGCTCCGAGTCACCCGACAAAACAAACCCAGAATAACGGATTTGAACATAGCTCAACCGACCGCTATTGTCGGCAGAGTTCGCACCGCCATAACGCGCCGGATCAACTGCGCCTTCAACCTGACGCTCGCATGCGGCAGTGCCTGGTGTGGCTGCTGGTGCAAGGCAATCGGTGATGGGCGCACGACCGTTAAGAACGACACCGCCCCATTGACCGATCGAACTATCGGTGTTCAAGCCTAGAACATTGTCGCGGCTGGTGAAGATGATGGGCAGTGCGGCAGTACCGATTGCATTGATGCGGTTGCCGCGGTTGACGTTCAACCACGATACGCCGGTGCCACCAAAAACGATAACGCCAGGTGCGATGGTCAGGGTTACTGCTGTGTTGGTGGACGTAGCGCCTTGGTCGGTACCGACATCAACGCGGCCGCCCAAACGATACAAAAGGCCTGTTACCTTTGGCAAAGTAGTGCTGGTGTTAATCTGTGCTGGCAAGGTGCAGACGCGATAAGTGCCGGTTGGACCCGTAATAGTGCCGCTATCGGTCAAACCCTGCGCATCGGAAATTGTGGGGCAGCCCGTCGCAGGCGTAACTGTTGCCGGTGGCGGCGGTGGGGGTGGCGGCGGAGGCGGTGGAGCAGGGTTGTTGATGGTGATGTTACCACCGGTACCTGGCGACGCGATATCATCTGCGCCACAGCCAGTGACAAGGACGGCTGCTGCTGTCGCATATACGATCCCGCGCAATTTAGGGTCAAACATTCTTATTCTCCGCAACAAATATGGCTTGCCCGATTATAGGCAGTTGCAACGGACCAGCGACGAATCAACATAGGTCCCACCCGTTGACCTTGCCGCCGATAGGGGACGCCTATGACAAGGCTGTGCGTATCACATTGCAGTTGGAAGAATATTTTGCGTCAGTAATATGACAAATCGCAGGCCACTTGTTACCGCGGCCCTGTTTCCAAACAAAAAAAGCGAGCCTGTCCGGCTCGCCCTTTTTTAGCTTTAACAATACTAAACTTCAGCGACGGTGGCTTAGGATCAGGACCTAGGGTCAGGACCTATTAATCCACCTTCGCGGCGTCAAAATGGCAAAGATATCGAAGCAAAATGGCCGCCGCAGGCAGTAATTCTGCCTGCAAGGGCATTTTGCTTTGAGATCGAAGCCATTTTGGCGTCCGAAGGATTTGACCCATTTTGTCCATTGCCGCGTTGGCAAGCTTGGACTTAGAACCACTAAGCCCTGCGCTTGCCGCCTTGCACTGAACAAAATGGCCTCAAACCGCGAAGGTGGATTTAAGTGGTCCTGACCCTAGCGCGTCGCGACCCGCGTTTGCAGATTGGCGAACGCCTCGCGTGCTGCAACCTTGGAATTCATCACGCGGCCATCGGCTAGAACCAAGTCCACGCTTTCACGCGCCTGCATCGCTGCCTTGAAATACCCAGCTGCCTGCTCGGTCTGCCCCATACGAGCATAAGCGCGTCCGAGATTAAGCAGTTTTGCAGGGTCATGCTTGCTGACCTGCTCGCTGGCCAAGATTTGTGAGACCGCGCGCTCATTATCACCGCGCATGAGGGCTTCATATCCGATGGAGCCCTTTGGGTATGAAATTTCGCCAACTGCACCCGGATTAGCCTGTGCTGCAACTGAAATAGTTCCGGCGATCAAGGCGCCCAACAACATCATTTTCATAGCGATTCTCCTTATCCTGCCAACTATGTTACACTTTAATGACAGTCTTGCAACATTAATGTCATAAAAATGTAATGCTAGGCGAATTGCCGAAAAACATCCAACGATGTCGCATATTTAAGTCATAAATATTATATGAAAACAGTATAATAACCGCATGAAGCGACCATGTACCTTCCCTAGTGCGCCGACGGAGACATACGCAGGGAAGGTTAAATCATGCGCACCTTTACCCACGTCAATTTTGGCTAAGCAGGCGGTTTCTCCAGTCTTGTCTCGGGCGTCCCTCATAACGCCGAAAAGTAGAAAGGCGGCGCTGACCAGCGCATCACGCAAGGCAGCTATGCCCAAGGCGTGCGCGGCGTGCTGCCAATGGCAACGTGGCCCAGGCGCGCCAACTTTGCGCGGGAAAAACGTTACTCCACGACGGTCTATCTGACTGCGCTTGACCATGAACAACATGGAAAATATCCCGATATGGCGGCCGCGCGTGCGGAACTTAATGGCAAGAAAACTGTCATTGATCTGCCATACGCCTGACCCATCGGTCGGCTACCCCAGTTACGTTCGAAACGCGTCTGGTGGGGGTAAAAGCAGATGACATATTCACTATTTAGCAACGCTGACACAATTGACGCACCGCGCCTTGAGCGAGATAACAAAGGTCCAAAGCTACCAATTTGGTTTGATAAGCCCGAACCGCGAAGCTTTCAGCCAAAGATGAAACTGCGCACGGTTTGGATATCGGACGTGCATCTTGGCACTGCGGGTTGTCAGGCCGGACTGCTCAGCGATTTTCTGCATTCGGTTGAGTGCGAAACGCTATACTTGGTCGGTGACATTGTTGACGGTTGGAGATTGCGTAAGGGCTGGTACTGGCCGGACCAACATAATGAGGTCATTCGCCGTATATTGAAAATGGCGCATCGGGGCACCCGCGTCATTTACATTCCCGGCAACCATGACGAAATGTTCCGTGACTATGCGGGCCTCAGCTTTGGCGGCGTCGAAGTGCAGTTGGAGGCGATCCACACAACGGCTGACGGGCGCAATTTGCTTGTCACACATGGCGACGCTTTTGACGGCATTGTGCTATATGCGCGCTGGCTCGCCTTTTTGGGTGATCAGGCTTACACATTGCTGTTGAAGGCCAATATCATCCTCAATGCCGTCCGGCGCAGGTTCAACCTGCCATATTGGTCGCTTTCATCTTATTTGAAAAAACGTGTAAAAAACGCTGTCCAATTTATCGGTCAATATGAAGAGGTCGTGGCGCGTGAGGCATCGCAGCGCGGCGTCGAAGGCGTGGTCTGCGGTCATATCCACTGCGCCGAAATTCGCCAATTTGGGTCGATAACCTATTATAATGATGGTGATTGGGTTGAAAGCTGCACCGCGTTGGCAGAATCCAAGGATGGCACAATATCCATCATCGACTGGGCAGCGCATGTGCGCAATCGCGCCGCGACCCAAGCGGTCGTCGAAGCATGAGGCTGGCCATCGCGACCGATGCCTGGGCACCGCAAGTCAACGGCGTAGTCCGCACTTTAACCGAAACGATAACCCACCTAAAAGCACGCGGACACACTGTTGAGGTTGTTGCACCTGACAAGTTCACGACCATTCCCTGCCCTGGCTATCCGGAAATCCGACTGGCGCTTGCGCCGCGCTTTGGTGTGCGTAAGGCGCTAGGGTCGTTCAGGCCCGACATCGTCCATATCTCAACCGAAGGCCCCATTGGCTGGAGCGCGCGCGCATGGTGCATCAAACACAAAGTCCCCTTCACCACCGCTTTTCATACCCGGTTTCCCGAATATGTTGCCGCACGCACGCGGCTGTCACCGGACTTCATCTGGCCCATTATGCGCACATTCCACAGGGGTTCGCACGCGGTCCTGACGGCGACACAAAGCCTGCGGAACGAACTGGAAAGCCGCGGCATTCAACCAACACAGCTTTGGTCGCGTGGAATTGATCATGCCGTGTTCCATCCAGACCAGCCCACCCATCCAAGCTTAAAACATCTTCCCAAGCCGATAATGTTGTCTGTCGGACGCGTAGCTGTAGAAAAGAATTTGGAGGCATTTATTGACGCCGATGTCCCCGGAACGAAGGTCATCGTTGGCGACGGCCCTGCCCGCGCGCATCTTCAGGTGCAATATCCCGACGCCGTCTTTCTTGGGACGCGCCAGGGTGCCGAGCTTGCCAGTATTTACGCCTCTGCCGATGTTTTCGTATTTCCAAGCAAGACCGATACTTTTGGACTTGTCATGCTTGAGGCGCTTGCAACTGGCGTTCCGGTGGCCGCCTATCCCGTTCAGGGGCCACTGGACATTATCGGTACCGAGGGTCGCGGGCCGCATAGCAGGCTAGACCGCGCGATTGGCTGCCTTAAGCCCGATCTGACGGAGGCAATCAACGGGGCACTGGCGCTTGGTCGTGCCGATGCTGCAAATTATGGAGCCCAATTTTGCTGGGACAAATGCACGAGCCAATTTGTGAACGGCATTACAAAAGCAGGTCATTCGGGCGCGCTAGCCGCGTAAGCAAATGGCGATCAATGCCGTGCGGTTCGGTGGTGACTTCGGGCCAAGGCTTTGGGATTCGCCCCATCAGTCAAGTTGGACACACCGAACTAACAAAGGGAGGATTCGCAGGCAGTGTGTCCGAATAGCTAACAGCGAAAAGCCATCATTGTTCCCGCATTAGGCCGCGCTGCTGCTTAGGGTCAGGACCACTTAAATCCACCTTCGCGGTTTGAGGCCATTTTGTTCAGTGCAAGGCCGCAGAGCGCAGGCTTAGTGGTTCTAGCACTACTTTGGCACTTTCTCATTATTGATGAATTTTCGGCAATGCGGGCATAGTGTTGGCGGCGGTTGGGCG
>NZ_JAAVVZ010000003.1 GCF_023910635.1 Sphingorhabdus sp.
AAATGGCCGCCCTTCGACGGACGCAGCCGCTGCGCGACTGCTGCTCAGGGCTACGGTTAAGTCGAAACCTCATTGCGCACTCGCCCTCGGCACCAAGCCCGCGCGGATAACGCGCAGCGCATTTTCGCCCATGACCGCGCGGATTTCGGCTGTAGTAAAGCCTTCGTCCATCAACGCTTGCGTCACCTGAACCAATTGCGAAGTATCAAACCGCACGGTGGTCGCGCCGTCATAATCCGAGCCCAAAGCGACAAATTGAATACCCACCAAATCGCGGACATGCTTCATCGCCTTGGCTGCCGCGCGCGGGTCGGTCGAACACAAGGCGCCATCCCAATACCCAATGCCAATGACGCCGCCGGTCTTGGCCACACCGCGCACTTCGTCGTCGGTCAAGTTGCGGTTAACCTTACACGTCGCCTGCACGCCGCCATGGCTGGAGACGACCGGCCGCGTGGCCATGGCCAGCACTTCTGCGACGCCCGTGTGCGACAAATGGGCGATGTCGATGATCATGCCCTTTGCTTCCATTCGCCGGACAATGTCACGGCCAAAAGGGGTCAGTCCGCCCTTTTTCAGGCCGTGCATGGAACCAGCCAGTTCATTGTCAAAGAAATGGGTCAGGCCAGCCATGCGGAAACCGGCGTCGTAGAGTCGGTCCAAATTGGCGGCCTTGCCTTCAAGATTGTGCAATCCTTCAATCGTGAGCATTGCGCCGCGAGGAAAAGGGTGATCGGGTGGTGGAGCATCCGGCCCATGATATTCCGCAATTTTGGCCACTCCAAGTGCGTCATCAACCAAAAACCAGGGCACTAAATTGCGATCATTATAAACAGACACTCGCTGCCTAGCCACCGCAGCGCGTAACTTTTCCGCATGATAAAGCGACCGCTCGACCAGCGAATTCCAAGTCTTTACCGGCTGCAACTGCGCCACGGTCAGCAGTGTTATGTTGTCGCTATCGGCACCATTGCCATCATAATTCTGGCCCTTCGGCGTCTTCGTCACCGATGAAAACAACTGCAGCGCGACATTGCCTTCTTGCAAACGCGGTAAATCCATATGGCCGCGGCTGGCACGCTCCGTTATGTCACGATCCCACATCAGGCTGTCGCTATGCAGGTCAACAATCGTAAGAGTTTGATGAAGCTCTTTCGCCTCATCGCTGACCGCGATCAGCGGCTTGCCGTCAATCTGGTTCATTGACCCTTCGACATAGCCCGGCAGGAAGCCAAAGAATCCTACAGCAGCAGCGGCAATCAACGTCGCCGGTATCCAGATTTTTTTACGCATAATCCACCCTATGACCCCCGACGTTTACGCCGCAGCCCGCCGCAACAACGTTACAAAATCATAGGCAGGAGCGCCGCCTTTCGCTGCATGGCTATCCCGGGCAATTTCTTGCCAGACCGACATGTCAAACGCGGGGACGGTCGCATCACCATCGGGACTGGCCGCGATTTCGGTGAGCTCAACGCGGTCCGCCAGCGGCAGGAACAGGCCATAGATTTCGGCCCCACCGATGACGCAGACATGCGGCCCATTGGCGCACTTCAATGCTTCCTCGACCGAATGCACAACTTCAGCGCCCTCCTCTTCCCAATCATGGTCGCGGGTAAGCACAATGTGGCGGCGGCCCTCCAGCAAGCCCGGCAGGCTATCAAAGGTCTTGCGGCCCATGATCATGGGCCGCCCCTTGGTCACTTGCTTGAAATGGCGCAGGTCGGCCGGGATATGCCATGGCATGCCGCCATCCTTCCCGATTGTTCCATTAAAGGCGCGGGCGAGGACAAGAACGATTTCGGGATGATTCATGTCCTTCGTCTTGCCGACTTTTTCTTACCTATACAAGCGGGTGACGTGGCCTATTTTTCGGCCGGGTCTTGCTTCTGCCTTGCCATATAGATGCAGATGCGCCGCCGGATCAGCCAGAATTTGTTCAAAGCGATCGCCATCGTCGCCAATCAGGTTTTCCATTTCGACGCGTTTCGCCAAGGTTTCGGTGGCTCCAAGCGGGAGCCCGCAAATGGCACGAATATGGTTTTCAAACTGGCTCGTGACTGCGCCCTCGATGGTCCAATGTCCGCTATTGTGCACGCGGGGCGCGATTTCGTTGAACAAGGGGCCTATCGCGCTGGCGAAGAATTCAGCGGTAAAGACGCCGACATAATCCAGCGCCGATGCGACCGCCGATGCCATATCACGCGCCGCTTGTTGCTGGCTTTCGACCAAGGGCCCGGCCGGCAGTGTCGATTTCGCGAGGATGCCACCGATATGCAGATTTTGCGAACTGTCCCAAAAACGGATTTCACCATCTTGGCCACGCGTTAATATGACCGAGAATTCCGCATCAAACGACACCATGGCTTCGGCAATGAGCGGCTGTCCGCCTGTGCGTTCCCACGCACCCTTTATGTCACCCTCGTCCATGATCCGCGACTGGCCTTTGCCGTCATAGCCGAAGCGAATGGTTTTCAGGATGCACGGGGTGCCTACAGCCGCAATCGCAGCGGTTAGGGCGCTTTCGTCCTGCGCAGTCGCAAACTCGGCGGTTTTCCCGCCAAGTGCGCGGACAAACTGCTTTTCGGCTGCACGATCCTGCGCCACTTCAAGTGCCTTGAGCGGCGGGTATACCGGAACAAGGCCAGTGATCGATTCGAGCGGCGTCACGGGTACATTTTCAAATTCGAATGTCACCACGTCGCAAGCCATTGCAAACGCCTTCAGCGCGACCAGATCATCATATTCGGCGACCGTATAAGCGGCCGTGACATCGCAGGCGACATTGTCCCCGGGCGGCGCATAAATATGGCAGCGATAACCCAATTGCGCAGCCGCAGTCGCCAGCATACGGCCAAGCTGACCACCGCCCAATACGCCAATCGTCGATCCGGGGGGTAATGCCGCCATAAATGCGCCTTATTCCGGCGTTTCGGCGACCGAAGCCGTCTGTGCCGCGCGCCAAGCGTCCAAGCGTTCGGCCAGCGCGGCATCTTCATTCGCCAGCATTGCCGCCGCCAAAAGCGCCGCGTTTGTTGCGCCTGCCTTACCAATGGCCAATGTACCAACCGGGATGCCTGCCGGCATTTGCACGATGGACAAAAGGCTATCCATGCCGTCCAGCGCCTTGGATTGCACGGGTACGCCCAACACCGGCAGCCGCGTCATGGATGCCGCCATGCCGGGCAAATGCGCCGCGCCCCCTGCGCCCGCGATAATGCATTTCAAGCCACGCCCGACTGCGCTTTTTGCATAATCATAAAGACGTTCGGGCGTGCGATGCGCAGACACCACCTTGCATTCATGGGGAATATTCAGTGCAGCAAGCGTCGCCGAGGCTTCTCGCATCGTCTCCCAGTCCGAACGGCTTCCCATGATGATGCCAATGATCGGCGCTGCGTCGGTCATATGTCACTCCCCTGACAAGTTCGATGGCCATGGCCTTAGCCTTGTGGTGCCAAAGGCGCAATCCAGCAACGCGGCGTTAACCGCCCGAATGCTTAAAGTGAACTTAATGCTCGGACAGATAGTAATATTCACCGTTCAGATGGTCGTCCAATTCATAGATGATTGGCTGACCCGTGGGGATTTCCAAGCCGTTAATGTCGGCATCGGAGATACCCGACAGATGCTTGACGAGCGCGCGCAGGCTATTGCCATGCGCCGAAATCAATACGGTTTTTCCGGCCTGTAATTCAGGCACTATCGCGCTGTCCCAATAAGGCAGCACACGGTTAATGGTGTCTTTGAGGCTTTCTGACGCCGGAATATTTATACCGGCATAACGCGGGTCATTGGACAGGTCATAAGGCGATCCTGGCGCAAGCGGCGGCGGCGGAATGTCGAAACTGCGGCGCCAGATCTTCACCTGATCCGCGCCATGCTTTGCCGCTGTCTCTGCTTTATCCAGGCCCGTTAGCCCGCCATAATGCCGTTCGTTCAACTGCCAATTCTTCGTCACCGGAACCCACAGGCGCCCCATCGCCTCCAGCGCCAGATTCAGCGTCTTGATTGCCCGTGTCTGCACGCTGGTAAAGGCGGTGTCGGGCGCGATGCCCTTTTCCTTCATAAGCTCGCCTGCCGCCCAAGCCTCAGCCGCACCTTCTTCGGTGACATCGACATCCCACCAGCCAGTGAAGCGGTTTTCAAGGTTCCACTGCGATTGGCCGTGACGGATGAGGATGAGTTTTGGCATGAGAGGCTCCTGAATCGTATCCCCGCGCCCTAACGCAAGTTCGCTAAATCGCCAAGGTCATGAAACGACTGAAGGGGTTTTCGTGCAGATTCCTGTTCAACTCCCCCTCGTCATTCCCGCGCAGGCGGGAATCCAACGCCTGACTAATCGATTTTCACGCGGTGGTCGAGGATACGGAACGTTCGGGAGTTGGATTCCCGCCTGCGCGGGAATGACGAGGGGGGTAAGCGCGTAATATGGTATATGCGCGTTGAGGGTTAAGCCTACAGTTGCAGCCTGAACATCCGTGCTCATTGCTAACATCCCTGCAAAATGCGTTTCGAGCAAGGCCCGAATTTCAACGCCTGTCAGGTCGTCCTTGCTGATGTGCATCGCAGCTTTCATGTCGGTTGTATCCGATTGACAAGTTACGATATGTAATATATGGATTACATATGATAGAAGTTCGTCGTACGGAAACTTTTGATCGGTGGCTGCGAAAAGTCGGCGATTCAAATGCGAGGGCGCGGATTCAGGTCCGGATAGACCGGCTGGCGCGCGGTCTGTTCGGCGACGTGAAGGATATCGGCAACGGCCTAAGCGAACTTCGGATCGACTATGGGCCGGGCTATCGGGTTTATGTGATGCGACGGGGCAATGTCCTGATCATCCTGTTGTGCGGCGGCGACAAGCGGACACAGAATAATGACATCAAACTGGCGAGGGCCATAGCCGATGAATGGAAACGGAGCGACTCATGATCGAAACAAAACCTTATGACAGTGCCGATTATCTCGACAGCGAAAAAGCAATCGTCGCCTATCTGAAAGTTGTGTTTGAAGAAGGGGATGCTGACGACATCCGTGCGGCGCTTGGTGCGGTGGCGCGAGCGCGCGGGATGACGGGGCTATCGAAGGAAACCGGAGTTGCGCGCGAGGCGCTTTACAAAGCGCTTGGCAAAGAAGGAAACCCAACTTTAGATACGCTGTTGGCGGTAACGCGGGCTTTGGGGGTCAAGTTGTCTGTTGCGGCCTAGGCAATGTCAATTTGCCTCATTATGAATTCGACGCGGTCGCGTACTGGCATTCTCGGAATTTCGACTTGCCGGTAGTTAAAATCGGTCAATGTTTCGCAAATCAAATGATATTCCTTTACGGCTGCGGAAAAATCATGGCGACGCTCCGCATCGTCGACAAACAATTCGGGCCAAGGCGGTGTTACAAAAACCGGATCACTATATCTTCGCCCGCCGACTTCATCTTTGAATGCCAAAAAAGCTTGGGAGTCAGATGACCGCCAATACGCAAGTGCCTCGATAAATCCTCGGTCAAAAAAGGTGGGTCTATCGAGGTCGTTGACGTGGTCAAACTGTTCAATTGAATCTTGCGAAAGACGGCGAACAAACGAAGTCATGTCCAGCCAAGGCAAAATCTTACCCCCAATAGCAAGCTGCTCCTGAACAATCATTCGCCCTGCCTCCGGCACGACAGCATACCCCTTGATCAATAGAGCATCGATCAAGCTAGACTTCCCGCCGCCTGAACACCCCGTGATAAGATACCGGCTGCTTGCCAATCAAACCATCTCCGCCAAGGTCGCGAGGCATTCGCGGAAGTGAAGCCATTGCGCGAATTCCGAAACCTTGTCCTGGCAGGCTCTCCAACCTTGCGACCATGCACCAGCATCCGGGCCCAGCGCATAAATTGTAGGCATCAATCGACTGAAACCTACGCCTACACGAAGGACATTAACCCGTCACATCCACCACATTGTCATCCGAATTTTTGTCGATGTAAAAATTATACGGATCGACCCCGGCAAATTTCGGTTTAATTTTTGAGGTGATGACAATTGTCTGCACGCCGTTCTTTACTGGCTTGCGTTCGATAGAGACCACGTCATTCTTACCGAACGCGCCGATGCCCGGGCGACCCCCAAATAGACCGATTTCGATTGATTCTGCCAGCGGCGCGGACTTTTCATTGCCCTTGGCGTCGGCATAATATTTGGCTGCTTCGACGCTAATCGACGTCTGCCACAAGCCGTTCGCTAACTTTGCGGTCTTAGCCTCTTTCGCCTTCAAATCGTAAATCGTGATCTTCTCGAACAGGTCGGTAATCAGCGCCTGTTGTTCGGGCGTGGTGGCTTCCTTGCGCAATTCGGTAATCAGGTCGACCGAGCGGTGGAAAGGAGCGCCCTTGAACTTCCATGTCTGAATAAAGCGAGCCAGAGCTCTGTTAACTGCGGCTTCGCCCAGCCGTTCCTGCAACAGGTACATGACCAATGAACCTTTGCGGTAATGGACATAGCCCTGATTTTCGACGCGGTAGAGCGGTTGTTCGCCAATGGCATCCCCCTTGCGTCCGCCCAGATAATTGTCGAGTTCGTATTTCAGGAAACGGCGGATCTTGTCCTTGCCATATAGCTTTTTCATCACCATCAGCGCCGAATATTGCGCCAGCGTTTCGGACGTTACCGTCACCCCTTGCATGTCGGCGCCGATCACCTGATGCGCCCAATATTGGTGCGACAGCTCATGCGCGGTAACGTAGGTCACGTAATCAATCGAGTCCTTGTCAGTTACATCAGCGGCAAAGCCGATGCTTTCCGAATAGGGCATCGTCCCAGCAAAAGCCTGCGCGAACGACTGGTAGCCTGGGAATTCGATGATGCGGGCATGGTCGAACTGATAGGGCCCGAAATTGGCCTGGAAATAATCCAGGCCCGCCTCAAGTGCGCCAAGCATCGCTGGCACGTTCCAAACGTGGCGCGGGTCATGGTAGATCGACAGCTTGATGCCGTCATGCATGCGCTCGGTAAGCTTATATCGCGCAGACTGCACCGACAGGAAATTTTGAATGGGCACGCTGGAGACGAAATGCGCGGTGCGGCGACCATTTTTGGCACTGTCCGTAAGCTTACGCCCCGGTGCAATCGGTGTCTGGTCGGCATCGGTCGTAACGGTGATATCGGACATCACCCAATCGGTGCGAACGTAGTTCTCGCGGGTGGCGCTCATGTCTTCGAGCTTGGCCATGCGAAGTTCCGCGGGAAGGCCTTGACGCCTCCGGACGGTGCGGTCCTGCAGTAAGGCTGACCGGTTCATTCCGATGATCGGCGCAAACAGGAAATTGTTAACGAACGTCCCGTTGAGGTTAACCTCAGTGGCTGGGGCACCGTTTCGGAAGCCCTTGTGGTGGAGGCGCGACGCGAAATCGAGTGATGCCTCGCCGCCTGGCTGCAAGGGTTGGTCGAAACGGAAAATGCGGTATCCAAATTTTTTGTCATCCGTCACTAGCTTTGCGCCAGCAAGTGCAAGCTTGGTATATTCCACATCACGTTCGCCTTGGCGCACATGCACCTCATATATCGGCGCTGCGGTTTCGTTGCGCATCTGGTAGCTGCCAATCACTTCCATGCGGCGATCTTTAGGGAATATCTGCACATCCAGTTCGACCGATTTGACTACCGGACGCGGCAGACTTTCATATTTCAGATATCTCTTTTCATAATCGGCGAGGAATTTTTCGCCCTCGTCGCTGGTTTCATAGCGGTTGAGGATTTTGAAATTATAATAAGCGTAGCTGCCCGTCCCGATCATCGCCACGACCGCCGCGCCGATCAATCCGAGCGGTGCGCCGCGAAGGCCGGGGCGGATGCGCTTTAGGCGGCTGCGCCAGCGTGTGTCCGTGCCACGCGGCCAGACGAGATGCGCGATCACCAACAGGATGACTCCGAACGCCAGCCAATAAACGCGCAGTACCCAGGCGCCGAAACTGAACCCGCCGCTTCCGTTCATGTCGCTCAGCGGTTCGGCGGGGGTAGCGCCATAATCGTAAAGCGCGTTCGAATAGCCCAAATTAGAGAGAAAAATCCCCACGATGAAATAGACGAGGAACAGGCCCCAGCCGACATATTTATTCGGACTCAATGCTTGGAAAAATACCGCGAGGACAGCAATCATAAGCATCTCAACCGTCACCGGTATGATGAACCAGCCAAAATAGCTGGCAATGCCAAAATCGGCCGCGCCTTTTATCAGTTGGAAGACAAGGCCGGTTGCCATTGCGGCCACGTTGATGAGCAACAGGACGACAAGGATCGCGAAGACCTTGGGAATGGTGATGACCCAATTCGCCGCAGGCGTCGAATCTATGATCTCGCTGATTTTTGCATCGCGCTCGCGCCAGACGAGTTCGCCGCCGTAAAAGATCGCGATGATCAAAAGGAAAAGCGAGAAGCCCGAGATGATATTTGTGATGATATCTGCGGTGAGTGGGTGCGACGGCGTGCCGTAGAGCGTCTCCGTCAGCCAAAGCCCTGCTGCAGCATAGATGACCCCAAGCAACAACAGCACAATCAAGCCTGGACTGCGCAAGACCTGCATGATCTCAGTCTTAAGTCGCACCATGAACTGGGCGCGCGTCGTCGCTCCATCGAAGCGCTGTGTCGCCTTTGTCAACGCAATCTGCGTCGGCGTCGCTTCAACTTCGGACGCCCGCTGCCGCGCCAGTTTCTTCAAAAGGCGTTTTGATGGTGCACGTTCTTCCATCGAAAAGCGCCAATAGGTCAGCGCCAGCAACACCGCCGAAATTGCCAGAACCAGCCCGCGATTAAACAGAATATTATTATCGAGCGGCAGCAACCGCGAATTCATATCGGCTGCGGTCCAGTAGCGCGTTGCTTCCGCCAGCGCGCCGAACCCGAGTGGCTCATACTGCGCCATCAATTGCTGATATTCGACCTTCGATCCCAGTATCGAGGTAGCGATCAGATACCCCATCACGAGCACTACAACGCCAATATAGCTCCACAACATTGAGCGTGTGACCGTCGCCAGCCCGAACAATAGGCTGCTGGCAAGGATGATGTTGGGGATCGCAAGGATAAGATACGGCCAGAGATAAAAGGCGGGATTTTGCGGGCCGACGGTTTCTGCATCGACCCAAGGCATCACCGACCCAAAAAACATGCCCACGGGAATGGCGAGATAACCGATCAGCGCGATGGCCAAACCGCCAAGAAAGCGCCCCATCACATAATTTGTTTTGCCGATTGAGGTCGACTTGATGATTGGACCAAAACCGCTGCTGTCATCGCGGACGATTGCGTTGGCGACGAAGGAGGTGATGACGAACAGATAGAACAGCGAGGCCAGCGCGATCATCGAAGCAATCGCAAAGGGCGCATTTTCATGCACCGTGCCCGGCGTGCCGATGCTGACATTCTCGCTTGCGGTTACGCCGAAGCCGAGCAGGAAAAACAGGAAGAGCGACACCCAGAAAACCGGGTTGCGGAACTGGTAACGCAATTCGAAACGCGCGACGCCTATCAACATGACCAGATCCCCCGCTTAAGCCGCGCGACGCAGGTCGGCGAGCGTGGTGAAGTAGACATCCTCCAACCCCGCTTCGACATCGTCGAAACCTTTTGGCTTACTGTCCGCAAGGATGTGGATGATGGTGCGTCCGGCGAACAGCCGTGTCGAAATCACCTGATATTGTTCTTGATACGCCTCCAGATCCTCGCGCGCGATGGTCTTTTTCCAAACGCGGCCATTTGTCGCGGCGATGAGGTCGAGCGGCGCGCCTTCAAGTTGCACCTTGCCGCCCGCCAGCACCGCCATGCGCGGGCAAAGGTCGGCAACATCGTCTACGATATGCGTGGATAGGATGATGACGACATTGTCGCTGATGCCGGCGAGCAGGTTAAGGAAACGGTTGCGTTCTTCAGGGTCAAGTCCAGCGGTCGGTTCATCGACGATGATCAGTTCGGGGTTGCCGATCAACGCCTGCGCTATCCCGAACCGTTGCCGCATCCCACCCGAAAAACCGGCAATGAAATTTCTGCGATGGTTCCACAAATTGGTCTGGTTCAGCAACGTTTCGACAACTGCCTTGCGCTCGCTTTTGACGGATATGCCCTTCAGCACCGCCATGTGGTCGAGCATATCGAAAGCGGTCACACGAGGATAAACGCCGAAATCCTGCGGCAGATAGCCGAGTTTCCGCCGCAATTGATCAGGACTTGCCAATATATCGAGATCACCAAAGCGGATCGCGCCCTCGGTGGGCGTCTGCAGCGTCGCAATGGTTCGCATCAGTGTAGATTTGCCCGCGCCATTGGGCCCGAGTAGACCATACATACCACGCGGTATCGACAGGCTAACATTATCGAGCGCCCGTGTTCCGTTTGCATACACATGGCTTACACCACTGATTTCGAGCATTAATTCCTCCTGTATTACCTGCCTACTACAGTGAATGGATCAATGTCAAAATAAATTCGTTTTCGACAAACGACATTCGGTGCTCGACGAGTAACATTTCCCTGATCGCGCAGTGAGACTGTCGCGCCGACAATCCTGACCCTATTTGTCGGTATAATAGAATTTGAAATCGGCGGTTTCGTCCTGCCTCCGGCACGACGGTATATCCGCTGATGGATAGAGCATCAATCAAGCTGGACTTTCCGCCGCCTGAAAACCCTGTGATTGGGTATCGGCAAGTTGCTACTCAAACCATCTCCGCCAAGGTTGCGAGGCATTCGCGGGCGAGTAAGCGGCAGCGTTCGGGGGACCAGCCTTGGTCGGGGTCGTTGCCGTGGACGGTGTCCTTATAGGGCATTTCCAGCGTCATTGAGACGCAACCATGAGACGGGCCGAAACGCTCCGCGAGCTGGTTCGTCGACATCGACAGATTGGCTTTGCCCGGGCCAGCTTTGGTATAACCCAGCGCGGTCTGAAAATCGGGGGTGCGGGCCGAAAGGCGGTTGATGAAAGCATTATAGCGATCACCCTGATCATCGGTCCATGACGGAATGCCTTCAAACCCCGCCATAAATGCCGCTGGAATCGCTTCATCGCCATGAATGTCCATGGCCCAATGCACGCCTGATTCATCCATCGCGTTGCGGATAGCCAACACTTCGGGGCTACGCTGCGCCGACGGTTCGGCCCATTCACGGTTCAGGTTAACGCCCAGATAATTGGTCCGCAAATGCCCACGGCAGCTTCCATCCGGATTGCAATTGGGCACAATGTGGAAGCGGCATTTATCAAGCAGTCGCCGCGTATGCGGGTCGCTTAGGTCCGTCAGCATGTCGATGGCGCCTTCCATCCAATATTCGGCCTGCGTCTCGCCCGGATGCTGCCGCGCATAGAGCCAGACCTGCGTATCGCCATGGCCCATTTCGAGGCAATCAATCGGCTGGCCTTCGATGCTGCGGCCAAGGCAACGATAGGTCACGCCTTCCAGCGATGCCGTCTCGGCAATCAAATCATGGTGGCGTTCCATGCTGTAGGGGGCGAAATAGGCAAACCACGCAAGATCGCTTGCGGGGGTGTAACGGATGGTCAATGTCCCGCCATCTTTTGCCTTGTCATAGGTCGTATCGGCGCGGCCCCAATAATCGCGGTCTTCGGAGACGCAAGCCCGGTAATCGGGCCAACCACCGGGATAGGCGCTGCTTTCGAGTCCGGTAATCCGCAATGCAAGTTCTTCGCCTGCGGTGCATGCAACGCGGAAGTGAAACCATTGCGCGAATTCCGAATCCTTATCCTTGCGGATGCCCAGCGTCGCAACATTGTCGTCGATGGCATGAACGATGATGTTGCCGCTGTCGAAGGCGGCATTGATGTCAGTAATCGGCATAAAATCTTACTTCCCCACTTTGTCATTCCCGCGAAAGCGGGAATCCATGGACTAACCGTGCAGCAAGCTGCGCCGGTGTGTTAATACGAAAGCTCAGCTAATGGATTCCCGCTTTCGCCGGAATGACAATGTCTGGCTGTTCACGGCACGGTCTGGCTGTTCATGGCACGCGAATAGTCTCACCCGACACGCCGGGGAAGTCCTTAAACAAGGCTTCGGCCAATTTTGATGCGGCGATGCCGGGTTGCGCGGCGGGTGAGCCAACCTTGGCAGCTTGCACCGCCGTGCCTTCCCAAATCACCAATTGGTCGCTGCGTCTGATAATGCGCACCGCCAATGTTGTCTGCAATTGCGATGCCGAACCACCACCAAGATTGATACCGAGGCCAAGGCCAACGCCCGACCCATAAGTGCCCGTAGAACCGCCTACGCCAACTGAAACTGGCGAACGGCGGTCCGGACGGATCATTGTCGCGCCAAAGCGTATCTCGGCCACAACATCGCTTATCCCGGCTTGATTACGATAGCCGACACGCTGCATTTCGCGCGCAACCGCCGCAAGATAAGGCGAGGCCGATAGCGCTCGATCAGACGCCGATTCGCCAGCAACCTCAACAATGAAACTGCCATTGCCATAGGACACGCCTTCGGCCGCGCGGTTAAAGCGCGTAACCTCAACAGGGCCAGTGGGGACAACACAAGCCGTCAGCAGCGAAAGGGCGAGAAGTGGCAATATTCGGGCGGTTTTCATCATGGTCCTATTCTTAGGCGCGTCATATATCATGGCAAGCTATGTATGGAGGCTGAATCGGATAAAACCGCCAATCACGCTTGACTTTCCAGTGCCCGACCCATAGGAGCGCGCCTTCAATTCAAGCTTCTTGCATTTATTAGACGGGTAAATCCGATGAAAGTCGTTAATTCTCTGAAGTCGCTCAAGGGCCGCCATCGCGATAACCGCGTGATTCGTCGCCGGGGCCGCACATATGTCATCAACAAGACCCAACCACGCTTCAAGGCGCGCCAGGGTTAATTTGGTCCTGCCTGCGCGATGCGGGCATTTGGATGAGGCAAAATGCCGCTCCGAATCTGATTCGCGGGCGGTTTTTTTGCGCCTTAGCCTTGATTTTATGTTTTAGCACCAACAACGTCATTCCCGCGAAGGCGGGAATCCATGGCCAGAGGGATAATTCAACGCTGACGTTGTTGCGCAAGGAACAGTTAGTCCATGGATTCCCGCCTTCGCGGGAATGACAAATGGGGTGTGATTAATGGCCAAGATAACCACCGTCGTCTTTGATGTCGGCAACGTGCTGTTCGAATGGAATCTAAGGCATCTTTTTGCAAAGCTGATCACGGACAAGGGCGAGCTGGAATATTTCATCACAGCAATTGTGACGCCCGAATGGCATTTCCAACATGATGCGGGTCGCGCTTTGGACGATATGGTTGCCGAGCGGATTGCTCAATTTCCAGAATATGCCACGTTGATTGCGGCCTACGCCACCCGTTTCAATGAGACCATTCCCGGACCCGTCACAGGGTCACTGCAGATCGTGCAGCAACTCGCCGAACGCGGCGTGCCGTTATTTGCGATAACCAATTTCGGCGCTGAGTTTTGGGATATGTTTCGTCCCACCCAGCCGATATTCGACCGTTTTCAGGACATAATCGTGTCGGGAGTCGAAAAATTGGTGAAGCCTGACCCAGCCATTTACGCGCTCGCGTTGCAGCGTTTCGGACTAAAGTCGGGCGAAGCGATTTTTATCGACGATAATCATGACAATGTCATCAGTGCGCGCGAAAACGGTTTTGCGGCGCATCATTTTACGGATGCAGCCTCGCTTCGTCGTGAATTGGTGGCGCTTGATTTACTGCTCTGAATTTTTTGCTCGCAGAGGCGCGGAGGATGCAGCGATTGGGACATGTTTTCCCCGCCCTCTGCGCCTCTGCGTGAACCAAAAAACATCGGCGCAAGCCCTTCCATTCATGGCGCGTCTGTGCTTAAGCAACCGTTGAAACTATCTTTTTCAGGACGCCATCTCCCATGAATATCCATGAATATCAGGCCAAAGAATTGCTCGCAAAATTCGGTGTGGCTGTACCCGCTGGTATCGCGGCATTGAGCGTGGAAGAGGCGGTTGCCGCCGCTAAGCAGCTTCCCGGCCCGCTTTACGTGGTGAAGTCGCAGATTCATGCCGGTGGGCGCGGCAAGGGCAAGTTCAAGGAATTGGGACCTGAGGCAAAGGGCGGCGTCCGCTTGGCCTTCAATCTGGACGAGGTTGAGGCCTATGCAAAAGACATGTTGGGCAATACGCTGGTAACGATCCAGACCGGCCCCGAAGGCAAGCAGGTCAACCGCCTATACATTACCGATGGCGCCGACATTAAGCAGGAATTCTACCTCGCTTTGCTCGTCGACCGTGCGACAAGCCGTATCGCGGTTGTTGCCTCGACCGAAGGCGGCATGAACATCGAAGACGTGGCGCATGACAGCCCCGAGAAAATCCACACCATATTGATCGATCCCGCCACTGGCCTTCAACCCCATCATGGGCGCAGCGTTGCCAAGGCACTTGGCCTGACGGGCGACTTGGCCAAGCAGGCACAGACTGTGCTTGCCGGTCTCTACAGCGCGTTCATCGGCACCGATGCCGAACAGATCGAAATCAACCCGCTGGCAGTGTGCGAAGGCAAGAGTGGCGACGCGCTTCTTGTGCTTGATGCCAAGGTCAGTTTTGACGGCAATGCGATGTTCCGTCACAAGGACCTCGCCGAACTGCGCGATCTGACCGAAGAAGACCCTGCCGAAGTCGAAGCATCGGAATATGATCTGGCTTACATTAAACTCGACGGCAACATTGGCTGCATGGTCAATGGCGCTGGCCTTGCCATGGCGACGATGGACATTATCAAGTTGAATGGCGAATTTCCTGCCAACTTCCTCGACGTAGGTGGTGGCGCATCGAAGGAAAAAGTAACAGCCGCGTTCAAGATCATTTTGAAGGACCCCGCCGTAAAGGGCATCTTGGTCAACATCTTTGGCGGCATCATGAAATGCGACATCATTGCCGATGGTATCGTTGCCGCGGCCAAGGAAGTGAACCTGTCAGTGCCGCTCGTGGTGCGTCTTGAAGGGACCAATGTGCAGCAGGGCAAGGACATCTTGGCCAATTCGGGCCTACCCATCGTATCGGCGAACGACCTTGGCGATGCGGCGGAAAAAATTGTCGCGGAAGTCCGCAAAGCGGCGTAGGACAACATTATGTCGGGAAAAGTCGAAAATCTGATGCTCGAACATCTCAAGCGCTTTCAAGCGACCCTTGAGCGTATCGAAAGCAAAATCAGTGAACTGACCATGCGGCAGAATGAAACCTACTCAGCGGTAATTGGCCTTCGGCGGGATCAAGCTCAAGACGCAGAAGTGGCAGCGCATCTGCAAGTGCAGCCTGACGCCGTTCGTGATCGATTGGACCGGATTGAACGTCGTATAGAAATCACAAATTAGGGACCGAGATCGGTTAAGCAGCGATATAGGATTATGTGGCAGACGCACTTGACGTTCACGTAAACGTTAAGCATAGGCGCAACAGATTAAGCAGGCATCCAATTGCCTTATTGAGTCGGTATGGAAGGATGAACACATGAAGATCATCGTCCCCGTTAAGCGGGTCATCGATTATAACGTAAAACCGCGGGTTAAGCCCGATGGTTCGGGTGTTGATTTGGCAAATGTCAAAATGAGCATGAACCCGTTTGACGAAATCGCAATCGAAGAAGCGTTGCGTTTGCGGGAAAAGGGCGTTGCGACGGAAGTGATCGCGGTGTCGATTGGACCGGACAAGGCGCAAGAAACACTGCGGACTGCACTCGCCATGGGCGCTGATCGTGCGATCCTCGTTGTCGCTGAAGATGTCGAGCCTTTGGCAGTCGCCAAGATCCTCGCCAAGATCATGGACGAAGAACAGCCCGGCCTTGTCATTCTTGGCAAGCAAGCCATTGACGATGATAGCAACCAGACCGGGCAGATGCTCGCTGCGTTAACGGGTCGTCCGCAAGGCACCTTTGCCAATACGGTAAACGTATCTGGCGATGCAGTGCATGTTGCGCGCGAAGTCGATGGTGGTTTGCAGACATTGTCGTTGAAGATGCCCGCGATCATTACGACTGACCTGCGCTTGAATGAGCCGCGTTATGCGTCGCTGCCCAACATCATGAAGGCAAAGTCAAAGCCGCTCGCGCAGAAAACGCCTGCCGATTATGGCGTTGACGTCAGCCCGCGCCTCAAGACGTTGAAGGTTGTTGAACCGCCCGTGCGCAGCGCCGGTATCAAGGTTGCCGACGTTGATGCGTTGGTTGCAAAGCTTAAGGAAATGGGAGTGGCCGCATGAAGACCCTCGTTTATGCCGAACATGACAATGCATCGTTGAAGGATGCGACGCTTGCTGTCGTCACCGCTGCATCGCAGCTAGGCGAAGTACATGTCCTCGTTGCTGGCTCAGGCTGCGGTGCGGTTGCCGAACAGGCTGCAAAGATCGCTGGTGTGACCACCGTGCATGTTGCCGATGACGCTATATATGCACAGCAACTGGCCGAAAATGTCGCGCCATTGGTTGCGTCATTGATGGCAACGCATGACGCGTTCTTGGCGCCAGCCACATCGAACGGTAAGAATATCGCGCCACGCGTAGCGGCCTTGCTTGACGTCATGCAGATTTCGGACATTTTATCGGTTGAAAGCGCGGATACGTTCACGCGTCCCATCTATGCCGGTAACGCGATTGCCACGGTGCAGTCGTCGGATGCCAAGAAGGTCATCACCGTGCGCGGTACGGCCTTTGCCAAGGCGGAAGCCGCCGGTGGTTCGGCGACGATCGAAGCGGTCGCAAGCAGCGGCGATGCAGGCACGTCAACATTCCTGTCCGCTGAGATCGCCAAGCAAGAACGCCCTGAACTCACCTCTGCCAAGATCATCGTATCGGGCGGTCGTGCGTTGAAAGATGCGGACACTTTTGCCGCAACCATCTTGCCATTGGCTGATAAGCTTGGCGCTGGCGTTGGCGCAAGCCGCGCCGCAGTAGACGCAGGCTTTGTGCCCAATGACTATCAAGTCGGCCAGACCGGCAAGATCGTCGCCCCAGAAGTATATGTCGCCGTCGGTATCTCCGGCGCGATTCAGCATTTGGCAGGCATGAAGGACTCCAAGGTCATCATCGCGATCAACAAGGACGAAGACGCGCCGATATTCCAAGTTGCGGATATTGGCCTCGTTGGTGACCTGTTCACGGTCGTGCCGGAGCTTGTTGGTAAGCTGTAGGAGCTTGCAATCAATTGTAAATTTTTAAGGGCGGGCAGAAATGTCCGCCCTTTTTCCTTGTGACGACGACCTTGTGCTGTGTAGCTTGCTGGCTATGGCAAAATCATTCGTCGCATCGCTCCTATTTGTCGCCCTCGGTATGCCCGCACCCGCGGCCGCCGCAGCGCCTGCACCGTTGATTTTGAAACCTACATCGGCATGGCAAGTCGATTATGCCGACGAACGATGCCGACTCGGCCGTCAATTTGGCGAAGGCAAGCAAACCGTTTTGTTGTTCATGGACCGCTTTGGCCCAAGCGAATATTTCCGTCTAACGATTGCCGGGCAGGTAGTTAAAACATTTGTCGAAAAAGGGGATGCCGATATTCAGTTCGGACCCACAGAGGAGGAACAGCAGCTTGCCTTTTTGAAGGGAAATCTTGGCAAGGAACCCGCCTTGGTCTTTTCTGGCAGCGCGCGCATCGCACCGCCAAGCGCGGCGGAACTATTGGCGATCAAAAATCGGGGAAAAACCGAATGGGTAGTGATTCAGCCCATAAGTGAAGACCGTCAAAAGGCAGTTCGCCATTTGCGCGTTGGGAAACCGTTGAGAAAACCAGTCATGCTGGAAACAGGTTCAATGCGTGCGCCGTTGGCGGCGCTCGATACCTGCATCGACAATCTCCTGACAAGCTGGGGTGTAGATGTTGAAAGGCACAAGACGCTAAGCCGCACGGTCACGCCGTTGAAATCTCCCGATAAGTGGATTATGCCGTCTGACTATCCCAACGAAATGCTATCTGCTGGTCAGCCCGCATTGGTGAGTTTTCGGCTCAGCATTGGGCCCGATGGTGTACCCGCAGCTTGCCATATTCAGGCGACAACGCGTCCCAAAGAATTTGACAATGCGGTTTGCAAATCGGTCATGCGGCGCGCGCGTTTTTCCCCCGCGCTTGATGCACAGGGCCAGCCGCTGGCGTCTTATTATCAAAACAATGTTTATTTTGCCCTCCCCTAAAAGTTCAAAACCCGCTTAAAAAACTGGCCAGATTTTCGCCAAATTTATCGACAGCATAGCGGCCTTCGGTCAGCACCACCGTCGGCAATCCGGCGGCGGCAATGTTGCTGGCCAGCGCCGCATAATCCGGTGTTTGCAGTGCAAAATTGGCGATTGGATCACCTCCAAAGGTGTCTGCACCAAAGCTAAAGATCAACAGGCCGGGCGCGCAGTTGGCAATTGCCTCAAGCGCTTTGCTTTGCGCAACGCGGAAAGCGCCCATCTCGGTCCCCTGCGGCAATGGCAGGTTAAGCGTTCTACCTGCACCTTCGCCTTCTCCCGCGCCGCAGAGTTGCCTGCCCGCCTGGTTGCGGTTATGCCGTTAGCATAGACGTGCCGGATTTCGATGCGGTGGCTGAGGTCGTTCTGGAGGGCCGATGGCATTTGGTCGACTCCAGCCGCTTGCCTCCGGAAGAGCATCTCGTCCGCCTTACCGTGGACGTGCGTGTGGCGGGCTTGTCAGCATAGGCCGGATCGTGTTATAACGTTCGTATGAACGAAACTGTAAAAATCATCAGAGTCGGCAACAGCGCCGCTATCATTCTGCCAAAGCGCGATCTCGACCGGTTGCAAGCAAAGGTTGGCGATGTTTTGACGAAACGCGATACCGATAGCGGTCTTGAGCTAAAACCTTTTGACGCGGACTTCAACGCACAAATGCAAATTGCCCGCGAAGTGATGGCGCAGCGGAAGCGTGCGCTGCGCGAACTCGCTAAGTAAGAACTGCGTATGACACAGGCTTGGATTTGGGTAACGCTCGACGTTACGATTGCCGCGCATGCGGAGCAAATTGCCGAACATGGTGGCGGTGAAGGAATTCGCGAATCGGGATTGCTCGAAAACGCCATGGCACGCCCGCAAAATCTCGCGCTTTACGGCGAACCTGACATCAGTGAATTGGCGGCTAGCTATGCCTATAGTATAGCGCTTAACCACCCATTTGTGGACGGAAACAAGCGCACGGCGGCCGTGGTGAGCGAAACTTTTCTTATGCTGAACGGCGGCCTGCTATTGGCAACGGACGCAGAACTCGTTGTCGCATTTGTTGCCCTCGCCGCCGGAGAACTAACCGAAGACGAACTCACTGCCTGGTTCCGCGAACATCTTGGCTAAGGCAGCAAGTCCGCTGGCAGCGTCGGTTCGCTCAATATTTTCTCCATCCGACGCCACCGCTCGGCCGTATCTGGATTACCGCGTTCGATATAATTGCGGACCAGATCCTTGCCCCAGCCATAGTTGATCACATAGCTGCGATAATGGTCGGTGAACTTCACCGATTGTTCCGCGCGCGCGGGCGAGAGCAACAGATATTTCTGCGTTAACTCAAGTGCCTGCGCCCGTGTAACCGCACCATCGAGATACATTTTCGCGATAGTCAAACGGGCGCCCGATAGCGCTTCGGTCATTTGCTGCATTTTCCAAAATGCTTGCGCAGAATTGGGGTCGAGGCCAGCGATTGGATATAGAATATCGCGTTCAAACGCCAAGCGTTCTGCGGCAGGGAATGCCAGATCGATGCCATAATTGGCGCTGCCTTCGGATAACACGCTGGTCGGGCTGTAGAGCGGATTAACTTCATATTCCTTCCACCCATTTTTGCGCGCGAGCCGTTCTTCGACCATCAGGTTGAGAACATGGTGGCCCGGATAGCCTTCGTGACAGCCCAAATCGACCGCACGGCTGATGCGAATCGGCAGGTCGGTGTTGATCTGGATCAGGCTTTTATAATTGCCCTTATAATAATTATAGCCTGACCAAGGCTTGCCCGTGACAAACTCCATCGCGAACGTCTCGCCCGCTGGCAAACGGATATATTGCGCCGTGCGGCGCTTACATTCGGCAATTGCGGCGTCAAACACAGGCTGCAACCGGTCTTTGGGAATGACATAACGCTCATTAAAGGCATCGACGCGTGCGGCGAGCGGACCATCGCCGGGAATCATCGTTTCAAGATTGGCCAATATGGCGTCATAATGCGCCAGAGGTTTCAAGTCCGGCACCGTTGCAAACTGACCTTGTGCTTCATCGTTGAAGGAAAACTTGCGGCCCTGAAGCATTTGCAACCGTGTGTCGGCAGCCACCAGCACGCCGCGTAACGCAACCGCGCGACGGCGGTCCGATTCGGCGCGTAAGGACGGCAACGCTGCATCAATAGCCGCCGTCAGCGCGCGGGCTTCGACGATCAATTGTGCCAGTGATCGCGGATTTGCCTTCGCTACGTCTTGCAGCGCGGGCGGGCCATAATACGCATCGACATATTCCGCTTCATGCGTGCCCGCCTCAAGGGTCAACCGGATATAGGCATCGGAGATAGCAGCAATCGACATCGCCGGTGCGGCGACATTTGCGGGGGCTGGAGCCACTGGCGCAACGGTGGCGCAAGCCGACGCAAGCAAAGCGAGCGGAAGGATGATGTAGCGAAGATTCATATGGTGCTTTCAGATATATTTTTTTGCGGCGCGGCAAAGCGCAGGATTAAATACCCAATTATCGCCGACAGGATAGAGCCCATCAGAACCCCAATTTTGACATCATCCGCCTGATCCGGTCCAGTGAACGCAAGGCCGCCGATAAACAAGCTCATTGTAAAGCCGATACCGCACAGCAGCGCAACGCCATAGACTTGCCGCCAGCTTGCATGTGAAGGACGCGCAGCAATGCCAAGTTTGACCGCGATCCAGACGCTGGTAAAGATTCCAATTTGTTTGCCCAAAAACAAGCCCATCGCGATACCAAGAGGCAGCGGCGCAGCCAGCGCAGCAAAGCTGGTGCCGGCCAACGAGACACCCGCATTGGCGAACCCAAAAATCGGTACAATGAGAAATGCAACTGGCTTCACTAGCGCGTGTTCCAGGCGGTGGAGTGCCGAATCTTCCGCGTCAGGTGCAGCCAGCGTTCGGCGAAAGGGAATGGCAAATGCTGCCATTACGCCCGCAATGGTGGCGTGCACGCCGGATAACAATGTCGCGTACCATAACAGAGCCGCGAGGATCAGATATGGCCAAAGGGCATTTACCCCAAAACGGTTCAGCATCATCATAGCGAACCAAATGCCGCCAGCAGCGGCCAGCGCGGGGATGTTTAACTCGGCTGTATAAAATACAGCTATGATCGCCACCGCGCCCATGTCATCAACAATGGCAACGGTCGTCAGGAACAGTTTCAGGGAAGCAGGCGCCCGACTGCCCAAAAGCGCGAGCACGCCAATGGCAAATGCAATATCCGTAGCAGCCGGTATAGCCCAGCCACGCTGTAATGCAGGATCACCTCCCGCAATAGCCAGATAAACAAGCGCCGGAACAAACATCCCCGCCGCAGCGGCAACCATTGGAAGCGTGCGGTCGGCCCAAGTCGACAAATGTCCGTCAACAAATTCGCGCTTAATCTCCAGCCCGACGAGCAGGAAGAAAATCGCCATCAGACCGTCATTTATCCAAAGGTGAACGGTCATCGGGCCAAGCTTTGGCGTCAACTCCGGCCCGATCACCAAATGTAAAAAATCATTATATTTTTCAGTAATTGGCGAATTGGCAATAATCATGGCCAATGCGGCGGCAGCCATTAACAAAATACCGCCCGCTGCTTCACTAGACAAAAATGCCCGCAAAGCAGAAGTTTTGGCGGGTTGTTTTACAGTTCCAATCATCACCATTCCTTATGGCGGGTCGGCCAAAAGATGGCAAGTAAAGGCGGAAAATAGAGCATTCGCCTTGCCTTAGCAGATTATATGGGTTTATAACCTTAGTTAAGGGGGCTGGGACCATGGCCGACATAATGTCCAAAAAGTCTTTTGTCGAAAAAAACATTTCGATGCGCGCACAGTCACCTCTTCACTTGACCGAGGGTCAAAAGGCATGCCTGCGGTTGGTGGTGCAGCTTCACACTTCTAAGGAAATCGCCCGGACATTGGGCATCTCACCATTCACTGTTGATCAACGGCTTGACGCGGCACGGCGCAAACTGAATGCCGGCAGTCGCATAGACGCCGCCAAGATATTCGACGCAATGGAACGCAACGATATATACGAACCATTCGTATACGAAGCGTCAGGTCTTGAGCCGATCAAACTCACCGTTAGTCAGGACTTACTTCTTGACAGGGTACGTCAGTGGTTTGCGAAAATAACTTCGTTCATCGCTGTGCCGCCCATCGGGGGGGAAAGGCATGAATTATCTAATAAAGAAATTCTTGTTTTTGCGTTAAATTTAGCATTTTTCAGTACGGTAATATTGGCATTGGTTGTGGTCGTACTCACGGGAGTGTTTCGACTATTTCAATAGCTCCTCCGTTGCTGGCTGAAAAATGTCCAGAACATGAGGAAACTTTGACATGGTACATATCGAGCATGAGACAGCCAAGCAATTGGCATTGGACATTACCTCCACACATCTAGCCATTGATAAAGCTCTGGCCGACCTGGCCACCCTTACATATTCGGTTATTGACGCTTGTCGCCATTCCGATGCATCCTTGGCGCAATCGCAGGCGGCCATTGAAGGCGTTGCGAATGGCCTCACAAAAATGGTCGATGCGCGTAAAGGATTTATGCATGCCCACCGCAAAATTGCCGTCGCCCAACGGGATAGCAACTTGCAAGAGATCAATTTCGGTTGCGCGCCCGGTCCGCTAACTCGGCCATCCGCCCTTCGGGTTGTAAACGGTTAAGTTGGGATATGCTTGCCCGTTCACGGGTAGCAGAACGAGGGCAGACAAGGCCATGGATACGATATTGCTGGCATTTTATTCCGCGCTTTTGTTGTGCGCGGCTTATGCCAGCGTAAACGGAGGCCGCACGGGCAAGGCAGGCTCGGCCATTTTTATCGTGGCGTCTATATCGACCGTGGCGGCGGCGCAGATGAACCCCAGTTGGGCTGGAACCTCACTGGGGCTGTTTGCGGTCGATGCAGGATGCTTGCTGGCGTTGCTCATCTTGGCGCTGATGAGCAATCGATTTTGGCCGATTTGGGCCTTAGGGTTTCAAATCGTCGCGGTTGCGACGCACCTTGCCACCCTATACATCCCGGATGTCGTCCCAAAATCATTCCAGGCACTGCTCTCGTTTTGGGCCATTCCAATACTCTGGGTGATGGTCGCGGGTACCCATAAAGACCGTCAGTATGAAATCGGTCTAGAACGGCGGAGCCGCGCCTAAAAACCTATAAATCACTTGAAATTCGGCGCGCCTTTAGTTGCGACCGAAAAGGGCGCGGCGACTTTGATGGATTGGATTTTGCCTTTTCTGGAAACGGGTCAGCGTGAACTATTTCTGTTCAGCGCCGTCTGGATTTTGATTAGCGCTATAGATGATCTGTGCGTCGATATCATCTGGATCGCTCGCGTTGTCTATCGGCGGCTGACCTTTTACCGGTACGCGTTACCGCGCGAGGTGGGCCAACTTACCGACCCCGTTGACCATAAACGGCTGGCTGTTTTTGTGCCCGCTTGGCGGGAGGCAGGCGTCATTGGCGATATGCTACAAAATTGCACGCGCAAGTGGGCTGGGCGCGCGGGCCGGTATCGGATCTTTGTCGGTTGCTATCCGAACGATCCGCACACGGCCGCCGCGATTATTACAGCAGCCCGGACCAACGCCGACATCCGTCTCGTCCAGGTCGAACATGATGGTCCCACGACAAAAGCCGATTGTCTCAACCGATTATGGCGCGCACTGCTCGCAGACGAAATTGCCGAAGGATATATAGCCAAGGCCGTTGTTCTGCATGATGCAGAGGATTCTGTTCACGCCGACGAATTACGCGTTTTCGACTGTCTAGTGACCAACGGGGGCGCTGTGCAATTACCGGTGATCCCGGTGCGTACCGCCAACTCTCGATGGATTAGCGGCCATTATTGCGACGAATTTGCAGAGGCGCATAGCAAAAACATGGTGGTCCGCGAAGCGTTGGGTGCACCCTTGCCTCTCGCCGGAGTGGCATGTGCCATTGAACGCAACCTCATGGGGCGCCTTGCGCAGATAAACGGCGGCAAGCCCTTTGATGCACACAGCCTGACAGAAGATTATGAACTCGGCATCCGCATGGGTGCCGCGGGCGGGCGGACGATCATGGCGCGGATATTGGACAGCCAAGGCAAGTTGGTCGGCACCAGAGCCTGTTTCCCCGACACGCTGCAGACGTCAGTGCGTCAGAAAACCCGTTGGTTGACGGGTATTGCACTGGCGGGGTGGGACAGGCTCGGTTGGGAGGGCAATATCGCGCAGAAATGGATGCTGTTCCAAGACCGGAAATCAATTTTCGGCACGATTGTAGTCATAGCTGGCTATATCTGCCTTCTGCTCACCGCCATCTTGGCCGCTGCGTACGCACAGGGACTATATCAACCGCCAGCACTGCGGGCCGACGTGATCCTATTACTGTGGTTGAATTCGGCATTTTTGCTTTGGCGGCTTGGTGTGCGCGCTTGGTTTGTGGCGGCACTATACGGTCCGGCAGAGGCCCTGCTGTCCATACCCCGCAGCATCGTCAGCAACGTCATTGCCATCATGGCCATGCGGCGGGCCTGCACCAATTATCTGAAACATTGTTTGGGCGCGCCGCTGACATGGGACAAGACCGCACATCACTTCATGCCCGATAAGCTGGCACATAGCGACTGATGCGTGGCCGGGCCCTCGGATTTGTCGCCATATTATGCGCAACCTGGGTCACGGCGCGGATTGGATTTACCCTCATCGCCGACAGGAATGGGCAAGTCGCTCCACAACACAAGGCTTCGGCTGGCGCAATTGCGCAACCTGTCACGCATATTAAGCAGGAACGACCGCTTAGTCATGTAGCAGCAAAGACTCGTAGCGCCGCGAATCGGACGACAGATCGCGTTTTTGCAAAGGTTCCAAGTTCCCTTGAATCTATGGCAGTTGGTCCAAACCGTAAAATATACGCAATTTGGGGCAATGCGGGCGATTGGATTCCCGATGACAAGGCTCCACGCAATGTATCATCCGAAGCTATCGCATCCTCCTTAGCTGACCCCCAGAAAAAGGGCGGCTCCGTCCGCCCAATCCAGATATATGCGTATAGCTTCTGGCGGCCGGGCGATACGGCGCAGGGGGTGCTTGGCAACGGGCAATATGGAGGTGGTCAAAGCGCGCTGTTGATGACGATCCCGCTGCTGCGATATAAGCGTAAACGTAGCGTTTCGCGTTTTTCACTTGTCGGGCGGGCGTCGGTTTCCCACGATGACCTGCGCGATCGCGAATGGGCAGCGGGGCTGCTTTGGCGTCCTTCAGCCGCCTTTCCAGCGCAATTGTCCCTAGAACGACGTTTTCGGCCAGATCGCCCCGATGCCGTTGCGGCGTTTGTATCTGGCGGACATGACGGCACTTCATTGCCCTTGGGCTTTGCGCTCGACGGGTATGGGCAGGCAGGATTTGTAACCGGCAAAACTGGTGGTGGCTTTGCCGACGCCCAATTGCATATATTGAAAAATATCGCCAGCGACGGACATGCTAAGCTGGCGGTCGGCGCAGGCGCATGGGCGGGCGGCCAAAACGACATCATGCGCGTCGATATCGGGCCATCTGTCCGCGCGAACCTAAAGGCTGGCGCAACGTCGCTCCGGCTAGACGCAAGCTGGCGCTTTCGCATTGCGGGCAACGCACGGCCCGGCGATGGTCCGGCGGTCACCTTGTCCACCAGTTTCTAAGTCCTAGCCTTTATCCTGCCGTCAAATGCCGTTAGGGTCAGATTGTCGATCATGGATATTTATCTTCCCATAGCCAATCTGTCGGTCAACGCGCTGGTGATCATCCTTTTGGGTGGCGGCGTCGGCGTGCTGTCGGGCATGTTCGGCGTTGGAGGAGGATTCCTGACCACGCCTTTGCTCATATTCTACGGTATCCCGCCAGCGGTAGCCGCGGCGTCCGCATCCACGCAGGTGACAGGGGCCAGCGTCTCGGGCGTATTTGCACATATGAAACGCGGCGGGGTCGATTTCCAGATGGGCGGCGTGCTTGTGGTCGGTGGCATATTCGGCACTGGCGCGGGCGCAGGGATATTTGAAATATTGGAGGCGATTGGCCAGATAGATACCGTCATCAACATCCTCTATGTACTGATGTTGGGCAGCATCGGTGGCTTAATGGCCAAGGAAAGCTTAACCAGCGTCCTTGCCGTGCGCGCGGGAAGGCCGGTCGCTGCGGCCAAACGCCGGCATCACCCGTTGGTAGCCAATTTGCCGATGCGCTGGCGTTTCTATCGTTCTGGTCTATATATTTCGCCTATCGCGCCGCTGATATTGGGCTTTATCACAGGCATCATGACCATGCTGCTTGGCGTGGGCGGCGGCTTCATCATGGTACCTGCCATGCTCTATCTGTTGGGCATGGGCGCGCAGGTGGTGGTGGGGACATCCTTGTTCCAGATTTTGTTTGTGACGATGGCGTCAACGATGATGCACAGCCTGACCACCAAAGCGGTTGATATCGTGCTTGCCGTATTCTTGCTCATTGGCAGTGTGACAGGGGCACAAATCGGCGCGCGTCTGGCGCAGCGGATGCGGCCGGAATATCTGCGCCTCTTTCTCGCCGCGATCGTTCTGCTTGTCGCAATCCGCATGGCGCTTGGTCTGGGCTGGCGTCCCGACGAAATCTATACGTTGCAAGCGTTATGATCCGTTTATTTGCCCTGATATTGTTTTTGCTGCCGATCAGCGCCAGCGCGCAAAATGTGCCCAAGCTGGTGCCGGATGTCTCGCAACGGCAAATCAATATCCAGTCGGGATTCACGGGCGCCGAAATGCTGTTATTCGGAGCCATCATCTACCCACGCGGCCTGGCGCCAGAGGGGCAAGTGGATGTTGCGGTTGTTCTGCGCGGGCCAACCCGGTCGGTAACGTTACGGGAAAAGCAGAAAATTGCCGGTATCTGGATCAACGTCGACAGCACCGATTTCCGGTCCGTCCCCGCATATTACGCTATCGCGTCGTCACGCCCGCTTGACCAAATCATCAACAGCAAAACAGCAGCAATTTACGAGCTTGGCCTTAACCGCCTGCAATTGTCGCCCAGCGGCGAGGTCAATGCCACCGAGCAGCGTCGCTTTGTCGATGGACTGGTGGACTTAAATCGCCGCAACGGTCTTTTCCGGCAAGATGCGGGCACGGTCGAAATAACCGATCAGGTGCTGTATCGTGCGCGCCTCAACATTCCGTCCAGCGTGCCGGTCGGTGTCTACACTGCGGAAACGTTGCTCATTCGCGATGGCCGGGTGATTGTGGCCGATGACAATGTCGAAGTCCGCATCCGCAAAACCGGGTTCGAACAATTAGTCACCATATTGGCTCAGGACTATGCCTTTTTTTACGGCGCAATGGCGGTGCTGGTCTCGTTACTGCTTGGCTGGTTTGCCGGATTTGTCTTCAACCGCCTGTAAATTGTAAAGTAACGTAAAAAATTATAATTTCCTGCGATTTATCCCGTTGCGATCGTAAGTATATTTTTACCTTCTTGGCCTATTGCCTGACGCTTCTTTATGAAAGAGGCGGACAGTTTATGGACATTTCGGCACATCGGCCGTCCGATCGGGCAGGCCACCCGGATCAGTCGGCACCTATGCCCATAGCCGTGCCAGACGCAGCGGCACCGACGGGCGTGCCGGTCGTTAACGCGACGCTGCACCATATTGGCTTTGTCATGGAAATTTCGGGTTCAGAGTCACAAGTGACGCTCGATGCCTCTTTGTTAACTAGCCTTGATTCGCACAGTGACTCAAGCATCGCGATGTCGGGACAAGTCGGCAGTCAGATTAAAATCCGCGTCGGTAATAGCTGGCTTCTTGCCAACATCCGTACCCAAAAAATGTACGAACGCGACCATAAAATCATCACCGCGCAAGTCGATTTCCTAGGCGAAGGCGATGAGGACATAGTGACTGGCAAGATTTACAATTTCCGCCGTGGTGTGACGCGCTACCCAGTGCCCGGCAGCGAAGTATATGCGGTTTCCAGCTCCGACCTCAAACAAGTCTATGCCACCGACGCGCGGGCGAATGTCGAAATCGGCACGGTATTTCCAACGAAGGATATTCGCGGCGCGCTGTATGTTGACGCCATGCTTGGCAAGCATTTTGCGCTGCTGGGTTCAACCGGTACGGGTAAGTCGACCAGCGCTGCCCTGATTTTGCACAAGATCTGCGACATCGCGCCCGAAGGGCATATCGTAATGATTGACCCGCATGGGGAATATAGCGCCGCGTTTAAAAATAATGGCGCGCTGTTCGACGTTAACAACCTGGCCATGCCCTATTGGATGATGAATTTCGCCGAGCATTGCGAAATTTTCGTCACTTCCAATGGCGACGACAGACAAATAGATTCCGATATTCTCGCCAAATGCCTTCTCCAAGCGCGGTCAAAAAACCGGATTGCCGAGACGATTGGCAAGCTGACTGTTGACGCCCCCATTCCTTATCTCCTGTCCGATTTGACCACCATCATTCAAAATGAAATGGGGCGGCTCGACAAGGCGACATCGTCCGTTCCATTCATGCGGTTGAAGAACAAAATTGACGAGTTAAAGGCAGACCCACGTTATAATTTCATGTTCTCAGGTATGCTTGTTGGCGATACGATGGCGGAGTTTGTGGGCAAGATTTTCCGTATGCCGTCGAATGGCAAGCCGATTTCCATCATCGACGTTTCTGGTGTGCCGTCGGACATCACCTCGACAGTGGTCGCCGTGCTCTCGCGCCTTGTATTTGACTATGCGATCTGGTCACGCAACGAACCACAGCGGCCTATATTGCTCGTTTGCGAAGAGGCGCACAGATATATCCCGTCGGAACATGTGTCAAAAGACAGCGCCGTGCGCTCCATCCTTGAAAGAATTGCCAAGGAAGGCCGTAAATATGGCGTATCGCTCGGCCTAATTACGCAGCGGCCATCCGACTTGGCCGAAGGCGTGCTGTCGCAATGCGGCACGATCATTTCGATGCGTTTGAACAACGACCGCGATCAAGCCTTTGTGCGTGCCGCAATGCCTGAAGGCGCGCGCGGGTTCCTCGACTCTATCCCGGCGCTGCGGAACCGCGAATGCATCATCTGCGGCGAAGGTGTCAGCATTCCCATCCGCGTTGCGCTCGATAATCTTGAAGAAGAAAAGCGCCCTGCTTCGGACGATCCCCTGTTTAGCCAATTGTGGCAGGAAACGGGTGGGGAAGCCGAAATACTGGAACGGGTTGTCCGACGATGGCGCGCGCAAGGCCGGTAAGGCTATTTCTCAATGTCGAGATTGTCGAGAAGCCTCCAGTTGCATAGGCGCATCCAACAGCCGAAAAGCAGAATTGGGCAACCATTAGCGCTTTTCAAAGGGTTTTAGGCCGCGGCCAAGTCGGTTCCCGCCCAATGCCGACCGGTCGCCCGACCAGTCAGCGACGAACACAGCCCGTCGGTCCACGCCCGCTGCAATGTGCGCTTCATTCGCGTTAACCGACAGGCCAAAGCTGCTTTGCCCACGGCCTTCGGACGCGACGGTGATGAAGGCGCTGTCACTTGCCTTGGACGCAGCTTGCACGAATATATTGTGCGCGATGCTGCCGCTTGCGCCAATGGGTAAGTCAATCATCCTATCGGTGCCGCGGCCTCGGCTATCGTCAAAGGCGTTGTCCGTGATCGTTATGCGCGCTGCGCGGCTTTGAATGTAATGCCCGCCATTACCACGTTCGAAACGGCTGTTCGTCACCGAAAGCGGACCCTTGCCGCCGATAGAGAGGCTATGCGCGCACGGCTGACGACGAACGCAGCGACCAAGGCCAATGAAGCTCGATTGTTTAATGCTGATTGCGCCAGTCCCTTTGTCGGCAGTTGTGATGCCCTGCACGCTGTTGCGGAAGATACTGCGGGTGACAGTCAAATTGCCTTTTTCAAGGCGAATAGCTGCGCCATCGGCATCGGCCACGCGCATATTCTGAAAAACAACGCCATCGACCCGTGCCCCCTGCCCGCGCAGCACCAACGCGGCTTTGCCTTCGCAAGTTTTCGTGTCGAATATGCTCTGCCCGGGAATGACAGCGCGAAAGGCAATGATGCCCGATGTCTGCACGGCGCATTGGCGGTAACTTCCTGGTGCGATAAGGATTGTGCCTTGCGCATCGCCAATTGAATCAACTGCCGCTTGCAGCCTTGCGTAAGTTCTTCCTGTTTCGGCGTTTCGAAAGGGCGAGGCATTTTGTGCTGATGCGGCAGCGGCGCACAACATAACGGCAAGGACGAGTGACGTTTTCTTCATGCGCTTTGGTCCTTAAGTGGCCCTGACCCTAGGACCAGGGCCATCCTTATTCGTTGAGATTGGGCCGCAGATATTGCCGCGCACGATCAAGGTCCAGCCCACGGCGCGCCGCATAATCCGACACTTGGTCATCGCCAATGCGCGCAACGCCGAAATATTCGGATTGCGGGTGGCCGAAATACAGACCGCTTACCGCAGCGGTCGGCAACATGGCAAAGCTTTCTGTCATGGTGATGCCGGTTGTATGCGTGGCATCAAGCAGGTCGAACAATGTCGGCTTCAGGCTGTGGTCCGGACAGGCGGGATAGCCAGGGGCTGGCCGGATACCGCGATATTCTTCGCGGTTCAGAGCCTCGGGCGTGAATTGTTCATCGGGGGCATAGCCCCATAAATCCTTGCGGACATGTTCGTGCATCCGCTCGGCAAAGGCCTCCGCCAAGCGGTCAGCCAGTGCCTTCAACATGATGTCCGAATAATCGTCGATATTGGCTTTGAACTGCGCCAAATGCGTCTCGATGCCGTGGCCAGTGGTCACTGCAAATCCGCCAATCCAGTCGCCATCGCGGCTGATGAAATCGGCCAAGCACATGTTCGCTTTGCCTTCGCGCTTGCCGATTTGCTGGCGCAAGAACGGCAGGCGGACATGCGCCTCGGTCTGTTCGCAATAGACAACCACATCATCGCCATCGCGCCAACAGGGCCACAGACCGGCAACGCCCTTGGCGCGAAGCCATTTTTCGTTGATGATCTTGTCGAGCATTGCATTGGCGTCGGCAAACAGGCTGGTTGCGCTTTCGCCGACAATGTCATCGGTCAATATCGCCGGGTAATTGCCATGCAATTCCCAAGCACGGAAAAACGGGGTCCAATCGATATAGTTGCGCAAGTCGGCCAAATCCCAGTCATCATAGACATGGACACCCGGCTTTTGCGGCGCGGCTGGTTTCATGCTTTCGTCGATTTCAAAGGCATTGGCGCGCGCTTCTTCCAGCGTGGCGAGCGGCTTTGCCGTCTTGCCCGCGCGGGCGTCACGAATATGGCTATATTCGGCGCGGGTGTCGGCAACAAACTTGTCGGCCATGGTGTCGCTAACCAATGTTCCTGCCACCCCGACGGCGCGCGAGGCGTCGAGCACATGGATGACGGGACCAGAATAGACAGGCTCAATACGCAAGGCCGTGTGCGTTTTCGACGTGGTTGCGCCGCCGATCATCAACGGCATCGACATGCCCGCTTTTTCCATTTCCTCGGCAACGGTCACCATTTCGTCGAGCGAAGGGGTGATAAGGCCCGACAGCCCGATCATATCGGCATCATGTTCGACCGCCGCTTGCAAGATTGTCGGCCATGGAACCATCACGCCTAGGTCAACAATCTCGAAACCATTGCATTGCAGGACAACGCCAACGATGTTCTTACCAATATCATGCACGTCGCCCTTCACGGTCGCCATGATGATCTTGCCCTTGCCCTTGGCGCCCGCCTCTTTCTCCGCCTCAATATACGGGAAGAGATGCGCGACCGCCTTTTTCATCACGCGCGCCGATTTTACCACTTGCGGCAGGAACATGCGGCCTGATCCGAACAGGTCACCCACAACGTTCATGCCGTCCATCAACGGCCCTTCGATGACCTCTATGGGGCGACCGCCAGCCGCTTTGATGGCAAGCCGGGCTTCTTCGGTGTCATCGACGATATGCGCGTCAATGCCCTTGACTAAGGCATGCTCCAACCTTTTGGTCACGGGCCAGCCGCGCCATTCGGCCTCCGCCTTTTCCTGAGCAACATCGGTCCCGCGATATCTTTCGGCAAGCGTGATCAGGCGCTCGGTCGCATCGGGGTCGCGGTTAAGAATGACATCTTCGCACGCGACGCGCAGTTCCGCGTCAATGTCATCGTAAATGTCCAACTGCCCCGCATTGACGATGGCCATATCAAGCCCTGCCGGGATGGCGTGATAGAGAAAGATCGAGTGCATTGCGCGGCGCACGGGTTCATTACCACGGAAGCTGAACGACAGGTTGGAAAGCCCGCCTGAATAATGCGCATGCGGGCACAAGACGCGCAGTTCCTTTATGGCCTCGATAAAGTCGACGCCGTAATTATTATGCTCCTCAATCCCCGTTGCCACCGCAAAGATGTTGGGATCGAAAATGATGTCCTCGGGCGGAAAACCGATGCCGATCAGCAAGTCATACGCCCGTTTGCAAATCTGGACCTTGCGTGCTTGCGTGTCGGCTTGGCCAGTTTCATCAAACGCCATGACAACGACCGCAGCGCCATAAGCCATACACAAGCGCGCGTGATGCAGGAACGCATCTTCGCCTTCTTTCATTGAGATCGAATTTACGATGGGCTTACCCGAAACGCATTTCAGCCCAGCCTCAATCACGCTCCATTTGGAACTGTCGATCATTAAAGGCACGCGGGCGATGTCTGGCTCTGCTGCGATGCGCTTGATGAAGGTGGTCATCGCTTCATGCGCGTCCAGCAGGCCTTCATCCATGTTGATGTCGATAATCTGCGCGCCATTTTCGACCTGGTCGCGCGCCACCTCGACTGCGGCTTCATAATCGCCTGCGAGGATCAGCTTTTTGAACTTGGCGCTGCCCGTGACATTGGTGCGCTCGCCGATATTGACGAAGCGAGAAGAGGAGGTGGAGGAGGACATTTTTGTTCTACTTTATACGGGTTCAGGCGGCCATGATGAAGGGTTCAAGCCCCGCCAGCCGGGTCACGACTTCCGCCTTGGGAATGGCGCGTGGCGCACGGTCCGCAACCGCCTTGGCGATCGCGGCGATATGCGCAGGCGTGGTGCCGCAACAGCCGCCGACGATGTTCACCAGGCCATCATCGAGCCATTGGCCAATCAATTGCGCCGTGGTTTCGGGCAGTTCGTCATATTCGGCAAGATCATTAGGTAGGCCTGCATTCGGATATGCCATCACAAGCGCATCGGCTTGCTTGGACAATGCGGCCAGATGCGGACGCAACAAATCCGCGCCGAACGAACAATTCAACCCGATGGTCAGTGGTTTGACATGCCGGATCGCAGCCCAGAATGCTTCTACCGTGTGGCCGGAAAGATTACGGCCGGCCATGTCAGTGATGGTCATCGATATCATCAACGGCACATCGCGCCCACAGGCCGCAGCAGCCTCTTGCGCAGCCATCGCAGCACATTTGGCGTTGAGCGTGTCGAATATGGTTTCAATCAACAGGAAATCGACGCCACCTTCAATCAGCGCGTCGCATTGTTCGCGATAGACATCTTTCAGATAGTCAAAGTCTATTTCACGATAGCCAGGGTCGTTGACGTCGGGTGACAAGGACAAGGTTTTGTTGGTCGGGCCAATCGACCCGGCAACGAACCGCTTTATGCCGTCTTTTGCCTCGGCAGCGTCGCAACAGGCGCGGGCCAGCTTCGCCGACTCCATGTTCAACCGCCGCACCAAATGCTCACATCCATAATCGGCCATGCTGATTTTGGTCGCGCTGAACGTGTTGGTCTCGATCATATCGGCACCCGCCTCCAGATAGGCGCTGTGGATTGCCCCAACGACATCGGGACGGGTAATAGACAATAGGTCGTTATTGCCCTTTTGATCATGCGTCAGTTCAAGTTCGCCGCGATAATCAGCCTCAGACAATTTATAGCCTTGGATCGCGGTGCCATAGCCACCGTCGAAAACCAATATCTGTTGCGCCGCGCGGGCGACAAAGGTTTCACGCGCGCTCATGCTGCGGCCTTTTGCGCTAAAGCGGAAGGCCGCTTGCCCAGCAAATGGCAAATCGCGTAGGATAATTCCGCGCGGTTTAGGGTGTAGAAGTGAAATTCCCGAACGCCGCCTGCATATAATTTCCGGCACATTTCTGCTGAGACAGTGGCGGCCACCAATTGCCGTGCGGACGGATGGTCATCCAATCCGTTGAACACATCGGCCATCCAGCTGGGGATAGCTGTGCCCGTCAACTGCGACATGCGGGTAATCGCGGCAAAGTTCGACACGGGCATGATGCCCGGCACGATCTCCGCATCAATGCCAGCCGCGGCAACCGCATCGCGGAAACGGAAGAAAGTTTCGGGTTCAAAAAAGAATTGCGTAATCGCGCGGCTTGCACCGGAGTCCAGCTTGCGCTTTAGAAAATCAATGTCTGACGCCGCAGACAAGGCCTCTGGATGGGTTTCGGGATAGGCGCTGACCGATATTTCAAACGGGTGCAGTTTGCGCAAACCTTCGACCAGTTCCGCAGCGCTGGCATAGCCATCGGGATGCGGCACAAATTTGCCGTCAGAATTAGGTGCATCCCCGCGCAGCGCGACAATATGACGGACCCCTGCTTCCCAATAGGCGTTGGCGACATCGGCAATTTCGCCCTTGGATGCTTCGACGCAGGTTAAATGCGCGGCCGCCGGAATATCGGTCTCGCGGGCAATGCGCGCGACGGTGTTATGTGTGCGTTCACGGGTTGTGCCGCCTGCACCATAAGTGACCGAAACAAAGCGCGGACCCAGCGGCGAGAGGGCCACGACCGAATCCCATAATTGCTCTTCCATCTTTTCCGTTTTGGGCGGGAAGAATTCGAAGCTGATCTCGCAATCACCTGGAAGCCCAGCAAAAAGCGGGGCGGCAACTGCCCGGCTGGCCTCCTGCATCTGTGCAAGTGGGAGAATCATGCGACAATCCTTAAATTGTTTTTTGGGCTGAAATTATCTGTGGGACGGGGCTGCAAGACCGAGAGCTTTTCACCCATCCAGACTTTGATCACCAGTTCGCCAGCCTCAAGCGCAGTTTGGTGCACCATCTGCAGGCCGTGACTATTAAATGCTTTTCTCATGAACTCATCGGAAAAGCCCAACCGGGCGTGGGCATGTACCGTGCGCAACTCTTCCAGATCATGCGCCGCAAAATCAACGATGACGAGCCGGCCACCCGGCGCAAGCGTGCGGATCGCTTCGGCGATAACGGCCTCAGGATGTTGCGCGTAATGCAGGACCTGGTGGAAGATGACGGTGTCGAATTCACCATCACCCAAGGGCAGCATGTTGAAGTCGCCCAGCTTTATGTCGATTTTATTAGCGATTTCGGGGCTTAAGTTGGCAATTTTCGCGCGCGCAAGCCGCAGCATTTCGGGACTGTTATCTATCGCCACAAATCGGCTGGAATCAGCCGCAAACAATTCGACAATGCGCCCGGTGCCCGTGCCCACATCAAGGACCCGGCCTAAGGGTGCGCTGTTTAGAACTTGCGTCAAGCGCGCCTCAACTTCCGAATCGGCAATGTGCAATGATCTGAGCGAATCCCACGCATCAGCATGCGCCGCAAAATAATGTGCCGCCATGTCGGTGCGCGCATTGCGAACTTCATCCAGCCGAAGCAGGTCCCGCTGGAACGCCTTTGCCTGCGACACATCCGCCTCTGCCAATAATGATGACAGCGGGCCGTTTGTTAACATCCCGCTTGGCCTTAAGAATACCCAGCTTCCCTCCTTGCGACGCTCCAAGAGCCCGGATTCATCCAGAATGCGGATATGTCGGGAAACGCGCGGCTGGCTTTGGTCGAGTATCTGGACCAATTCGCCCACCGAAAGCTCCAGCCGAAGCACTAGAAACACGATTCGTAACCGCGTAGGGTCGGCTAAAGCCCGCATGATATTTAACAAACTGATCATTTGATAAAGATATAAAGAATTCTTTATATAAAGTCAATCCGCACAAATTAGCCATATTTTCTACTGTTATAGTAGACATAAGCCCAAAACAGCTATGTAACATTTTGTCGGAATGAAAAAGCGCATTGCCAGCGAATTATGAACGGGCTAGAGGGCTTTTCGCAGGCAAGCTGCAATACTTGCAACGTGCCTGTCAGGTTTTCATAAGTTTTGCTAGGGGGTTTCCCATATGAAGAAAATTGCTGTATCTCTCGTTCTTGCCGCTTCGCTCGGTTTGGCCGCTTGTTCAGGTGCTGAAGAAGCATCCACAGAAGCAACCACAGAAGCAACCACAGAAGCTGCTGATGCCGCTGTTGAAGGCGCTGAAGTAGCTACCGATGCTGCTGCTGCAACTGAAGCCGCTGCAACCGACGCTGCTGCAACTGCAACTGACGCCGCTGCAACTGCAACCGACGCCGCTGCAGAAGCCGGTGCCGCTGCAGACGCTGCGAAAGAAGCTGCGAAGTAATATTCGCGCTTTCTAAGCGAAAGCATTTTGATAAGGGCTGTCCTGTTTACAGGACGGCCCTTTTCTTTGTCTGCGGCAATTTCTGTGTCGGCAGCAAGCGGCTGGACCATGTCTTTGGCCACCCTAATTCGCGGCGATGATTATTGACCGTGATATGTGGCGATAGTGCGTGACACGAACTGCATGAACGACATGCGTTGCGGAATGGGCGCGGTCGTACTGCCCATCATCACGGCAACGGCATAACGCGTGCCGTCAGGCGCGGTCATTATACCAATATCATTATAGCCTGTTGAAACCGGCGGCAGAATTTGCCCCGTCCCCGTCTTATGCACAAAATGCCAATCTGCCGGCACACCAGCCCTCAACCGGTTTGGACCGCTTGATGTACGTGACATTATCCCCAAAATAAGGCGCGTCGATGCAGGAGAGAGTAGTTCGCCCTTAGCCAATTTCGCCAACGCACGGACTATCGCCTCAGGACTTGCCCCGTCGACGGGATCGGCAAGATAGCGATCTAACGCTGCTTTGCGTGTCGCCAGTGGAACCTCTGCACGCGCAGCGTAAAATCGGCGGCCAATGGCATATTCTTGACGCCACTCCAGCCCTGCTATCGCGCTTTGCATCAAACGCTCACCCGGGCCAAAGCGGATGGCCCCCAGTTTTTTGCGCAGCAGGAAATTCTGCACAGCCTGCGGACCACCCGCTGTTCGCAGCAGCGAATCATTGGCCGTGTTGTCGCTGCCGATGATCGCTTGTTCGAGCAACGAGAGCACCGTGACTTCGATCTCGCCATTGGCGATAACGGAATCGCGAATGGGCTGATGAAAGACCGCAAGGTCATCGCGCGTAATACGTATTTTTTGGTCCAGCCGGACCTTATTTTGGTCGACCAAGTCCAAAATCGTCAGCGCCACCCATGTTTTGGATACGCTTTGCTGCGGGAATAGCGCGTCAACGCGTTTGCCGGTTATCCATTCGCCGCCATCGATACGCATAATAGCAACGCCCGTGCGACCCGGAAAAATACGCCATTGGTCGTTCAGCAGATTTTCAAGTCCTAATGGTGCGCGGACAACTGCTGGACGAACTTGAGTGGCAGGCGTCGGTGCCTTTTGCGAAGGCAGTGGCCGATTCACGACGGGCGCGGGCAGTGTTCGTGATGGTGCGCGCTCTGCAGCGACACATGCCGACAGCACGGACAGTATTGCCAAAGAGGCGATGCCTTTGCGACGCGCGTCTTGAGCGCATATTTGCCAGGCGTTTGCTATTTGGACCATGACGACAGGATAGAACATACCCGCATTGGATAACAGCCCCTACGCATTTTTTGCGACGAACGATTCTTGAACATCGACGAGATGAGAGACGCCTGTCGGTGTAAGCTCTGTACTATCCATTGCAGGATTTACTTGATCGCCTCGTCCCTGCATAGTCGGTTGCACGCATTCAGCTTTCATAGGTGGCCGGTTATATGGACAGCATCTTCATTGGACAAAATTCCAACGGCCACGAAGTGCTTAATCTCAAACGCGCAAACCGCCATGGTTTGATAGCTGGCGCAACCGGCACCGGTAAGACCGTAACCTTACAAGGCATAATCGAGGGACTGTCTGCCGTGGGCGTTCCGACATTTGTCGCTGATGTGAAGGGTGACTTGGCCGGATTGGCCATGCCTGGATCACCTTTAACCAAAACACATGAAATTTTTGCGGCACGTGCTGCGGAAATCGGGCAGCAGGGCTGGGCCTATAAGGACAATCCGGCGCAATTCTGGGACTTGTTCGGTGAACAGGGTCATCCGGTACGCACGACGGTTTCAGAAATGGGGCCGCTGTTGCTCGCGCGCTTAATGGACCTGAATGAAGTGCAGGAAGGCGTGATAAACATCGCGTTCCACGTGGCGGACAAGGAGGGGCTGTTGATGCTCGACCTTGATGATCTGCAGTCGATGCTTGTGTACTGCGGCGCGCAAGCGGACACGTTGACGCTGGAATATGGCAATATCTCAAAGCAATCGGTTGGCAGCATTCAACGCGCACTGCTTCAATTGCGCGCGCAAGGCGGCGAGAATTTCTTTGGTGAACCAGCACTTGAAATCGGCGACCTCATCCGGTGCGACGATAGTGGCCGGGGCGTGGTGAATATCCTCGCTGCCGATCGACTCATGTCCAGCCCAAAGCTCTATTCCACATTCCTTTTATGGCTGCTTTCCGAACTGTTCGAAACGCTTCCTGAAATTGGCGATCCTGACAAGCCGAAGCTCGTTTTCTTCTTTGATGAGGCGCATTTGCTGTTCAACAATGCACCAAAGGCCTTGCTTGAGAAGATCGAACAGGTCGTCCGCCTTATCCGGTCCAAAGGTGTGGGGGTATATTTCATCACCCAGAACCCGATCGACATTCCGGACACGGTGGCCGCGCAATTGAACAACCGGATTCAGCATAAATTGAACGCCTTCACTCCGCGCGATCAGCAAGCGGTGCGGTCAGCCGCCGAAACCTTCCGTCCGAACCCAGCGCTGGATGTCGCGCAAGTGATCACTGAGCTGAAAATCGGTGAAGCGCTTGTATCCCTGCTTCTGCCGGACGGGTCGCCATCAATGGTGCAGCGCACGTTGATCAAGGCGCCGTCGAGTCGAGTCGGGCCGCTAACCCCGCAAGAACGCGGCGTGATGATTACGACCGATGCCGTTGGCGACAAATATGACGCGATGATTGACCGCGAATCCGCCGAAGAAATACTCGCCGCCAAAGGCGCGCAGGCCGCCGCTGCTGCACAAGAAGCGAAGGCACAGGTGGTTGCAGACAAGGAAGCCGCCGCCGCCGCAAAGGAAGCTGCCCGCGCAGAAGCTATCGCTGCCAAGGAGGCTGCGCGCCAACAGGCCGTCGCGGCACGGGAGGCCGCAAAGCCGAGCATGGCAGACAGGATGTTGCAATCAGCAGCACGTTCCGCCGCAACTTCAATTGGGCGTCAGGTTGCCGGGTCGTTTGGCAAATCTTTGGTGCGCGGAATATTGGGTGGGTTGTTTAAATAACCTAGGGTCAGGACCTAGAGCGGCGCACTGAAAATGTGAATCATGTAATTCTTGGGATTCCCTTTGATTGAGAACTGTGATTCACTGCTCATGGAGGTGGATCATGGGCAAAAGCAGTTCGTCGGATTTACGGGTTCGGATCGTTGGAGAGATTGAGAGCGGTCATTCATGCCGGGCAGCAGCTCGCCGATTTGGGGTGAGTGCTGCCACTGCGGTTCGGTTGGCGCAACGCAAGGCGCGGACGGGATCGATCACGCCGGAGAGGCAAGGTCGTCCGCCGGGCAGGGGGCCGCTGTCGGCGCATGCGGATGTTCTGATCAGCTGGGTCGATGCCGAAGGCGACGTTACGATGCCGGAGCTGGCGGACCGGTTGTTTAAGGAGCACGGGGTGAAGGCGCATCCAGCTTCCCTGTCCCGGTTGCTGCTTGCGCACGGATTTACCGTCAAAAAAAACTCTGCTGGCGAGCGAAACCGATCGCGCTGACATTGTTCGTGCCCGGCGCGTATGGCAGACACACCGTCAGCCTTGGATGAAGAGGCGCCCGGAAAGGCTGGTCTTTATTGACGAAACCGGGACCACAACCAAGATGACACGGCTGCGGGGGCGTGCCCGCCGGGGACAGCGGCTGAAGATGAAGGCCCCGTTCGGTCACTGGGGAACACAGACCTTCATCGCGGCCTTGCGCCATGACGGCCTCACCGCTCCGTGGGTCATTGACCGTCCCATGAACCGAAAAATCTTTGAAACCTATGTGGAAACCCAGTTGGCGCCGACGCTCCAGCGCGGTGACATGGTCATCCTCGACAACCTATCGAGCCACAAAAGCGAGAAGGCCAAAGCCATCCTCAAAGAGCGCGGGGCGTGGTTCCTCTTTCTGCCGCCCTACAGTCCAGACCTGAACCCAATCGAGATGGCGTTCGCCAAACTCAAGGCGCATCTGCGCAAAGCAAAGGCCCGCACCATCGATGACCTGTGGAAGGCCGTTGGATCAATCTGCGACCTTTACACCCCAGAGGAATGCTGGAACTATCTCAAGCACGACGGCTATGTTGCAGATTAAATGCACGAAGCTCTAGCCGCGACCGCGATAGGGCTGAACACCCTGATCGGGTAACCACAGACCCTTGGGTGGCTCGCCTGATTGCCAGAACACATCAATCGGTATGCCGCCGCGCGGATACCAATAGCCGCCGATGCGCAGCCAATGCGGTTTCATCTCCGAGAAAAGACGCTGGCCGATGCCAACGGTGCAGTCTTCATGAAAGGCGGCGTGATTGCGGAATGATCCCAAAAACAGCTTCAACGATTTCGATTCGACTATCGTCACATTTGGCGCATAGTCGATGACCAGATGCGCAAAGTCCGGCTGCGCCGTAACCGGGCAAAGCGAGGTAAATTCAGGCACGGCAAAGCGCGCAAGATACAGCGTGTCCGGGCGCGGATTGGGAACATAATCGAGTTGCGCCTCTTCAGGCGTTTGGGGAAGCGCGCTTTGCGCACCGAGAAATTTGGGCTTTAGTGTGTCAGTCATGATCGCGCATTTAGCGATTTCGCCGCGCGAAGCAAACGGGTGATGTCAGATATCGCCAATGGTTCGGGAATGAATACTAAGCCACGTCTTTCTTCAAACCCTGTATCGCCCTTGCATGCGCGCCGCGCTATGGCGCAGGCATGACAATTTTGATTCCCATATTTGGTGACCAGCTAAGCCACGGCCTGTCTTCTTTGGCGGGACAGGACAAAACAGCATGCGTCATCTTGATGGCGGAGGTCGACGAAGAAACCGAATATGTGCCGCACCATAAATCCAAAATGGCGTATATTCTGTCCGCCATGCGCCACCATGCAGAGGATCTGCGCAGCGCAGGCTGGACCGTCGATTACGTAAAACTTACCGAGGCCGAAAACAGCGGTAGCTTCACCGGCGAAGTCGCGCGCGCAATCGAGCGACACACAATTTCCGCACTGCGCGTGACCGAGGCGGGCGAATGGCGCGTAAAGGCCATGCTCGATAGCTGGGATGACCGTTTTGATATTCCGGCAGAAATCCTGCCCGACGACCGGTTTTTGTGCACCCATGGCGAATTTGAAAGCTGGGCCAAGGACCGCAAGCAGTTGCGCATGGAGTATTTTTATCGCGACATGCGCCGTAAGTCCGGCCTGCTCATGAACGGCGATGCGCCCGAAGGTGGGCAATGGAATTTTGACGCAGAAAACCGCAAACCCGCCAAGCGCGATCTGACGATGCCAAAGCCTCTGCATTTTGCGCCCAATGCTGTGACGCAAGACGTCATCGAGATGGTAGAGAGCCGTTATGGCGACAATATCGGGCAGACGGCCAAATTCGGCTTTGCCGTGACCCGTGAAGATGCGTTGAAGCAGCAAAAGCATTTCCTAGCGCATGCTTTGCCGAATTTTGGCGATTATCAGGACGCGATGCTGACCGGCGAACCGTTTTTATGGCACTCGATCCTCTCGCCCTACATCAACTCCGGCTTACTTGACCCGCTTGAGCTGTGCCGCGCGGTTGAGGTGCAATATCGGGCGGGCAAGGTTCCGATTAACGCCGCTGAAGGCTTTATCCGGCAAGTCATTGGCTGGCGCGAATATGTACGCGGCATTTACTGGCATGCTGGCCCCGAATATGTGGAGAGCAACGCGCTGGCCGCGACCCGGCCCCTGCCTGCATTTTACTGGACGGGTAAAACCGACATGCTTTGCCTGTCGCAGGCGATTGGCCAGACAATCGCGCATAGCTACGCACATCATATCCAGCGGCTAATGATCACCGGCAATTTTGCCTTGCTGGCAGGGGTCGACCCGAAGCAAGTGCATTTATGGTATCTGGCCGTTTATGCCGATGCCTATGAATGGGTGGAATTGCCCAACAGCCTTGGCATGAGCCAGTTTGCCGATGGCGGCATGCTCGCGTCAAAACCCTATGCGGCGAGCGGTGCCTATATCAACCGCATGTCCGATTATTGCACACATTGCCGTTATGACGTCAAACAACGCGTTGGACCAAAAGCATGTCCTTTCAACGCGTTATATTGGGAATTCATTGCCCGTAACGAAGGCAAGCTGCGCAAAAACCCGCGCATGGCGATGCCGTATAAAAATTGGGAGCGGATGGCGGACGCAGATAAAACAGCGCTTCGCAGCCATGCGCAGCAGTTTCTGGAAACACTTGGATAGTTTGAAAAAGCAGCTTATCCTGCACGGAACAAGAATCATATATGCGGGCAAGGACGAAATCATGGAATTGTTAGTAAGCACCGATTGGTTAGCGAACGAGATCGGCGCGTCCGACCTTCGCGTGGTCGATGCAACATGGTTCATGCCCGATGCGGGCCGCAATGCGCAGGCAGAATATGAAGGCGGGCATATTCCATCGGCCGTGTTCATGGATTTGGAAGAACTTGCCGACGCCAATAGCAGCCTGCCGAACACATTGCCGCCGCCCGAAAAATTCGCGAGCCGTATGCAATCGCTCGGACTTGGGGACGGCAGCCGTATCGTGGTGTATGATGACAGCCCGTTCAAGTCTGCCGCCCGCGCCTGGTGGATGCTGACCTTGTTTGGCGCACATGATGTGGCAATCCTTGATGGCGGCATCGCCAAATGGAAAGCCGAAGGTCGCCCGCTTGAAACCGGCAAGCCCACCTTGCGCCATCGCCACTTTACCGTGTGGAAAGATGACAAGGCCGTGCGTAGCAAGGCAGACATGCTCGCCAATTTACATAGCAAAGACGCAAGTGTCGTCGATGCACGCGGTGCTGGCCGTTTTACCGGCGAAGAAGCCGAGCCACGACCTGAAATGGCGTCAGGCCATATTCCCGGCAGCCGCAACTTGCCGTTTAGCCAGCTTTTCAACGCAGATGGAACGTGGAAGCGCGGCGCGGAATTGACACAAGCCTTTACCGACGCGGGCGTGGATTTGAACACCCCCATGATCACCACCTGCGGGTCGGGCATGACTGCTGCGGTCGTCCTTTTTGGAGCGCGGATGACAGGCAAGACCGATGTAGCATTATATGATGGTAGTTGGTCCGAATGGGGCCTCGATGCGGACACCCCCAAGGCGCAGGGTGCGGCTTGAGTTCTGACAAGCCCCAAAAGCCCTCCACTAAAATAGTCACTGCAGGACGAAGGGCTTCATTAACCGGCCCAGTCGTCAACGTGCCCATTTGGCGCGCGAGCACGCATCTATACCCGGATGTCGCCGCGCTCGAAGCTGGCAAGGCATCGAACGAAGATGGCCGGTTTTTCTACGGTCGCCGTGGGTCACCGACGCAATGGTCGCTGGCCGAGGCGCTGACCGAGATGGAGCCTGGCGCGCATGGAACGATGCTCTATCCATCGGGCGTCGCTGCCGTTGCGTGCGCATTGCTTTCGGTCCTTGCGCCCGGCGATGTGCTGTTGATGACCGACAATGCTTATGACCCAAGTCGTTCATTCGCAGAAGGCTTCCTGAAGCGCTTTGGCGTTGAGACGCGTTATTTTGACCCGCGTACGACCGATTATGATTCGGTATTTTGTGACCGCACCAAAGCGATCTTGTTGGAGTCGCCCGGAAGCCTGACCTTTGAGGTTCAAGACATTCGCGCCATTTGTGCAGCGGCCAAAAAACATAATGTTGTCACTTTGCTCGATAACACGTGGGCGACATCTTATTTCCATACGGCGCTCGACAAGGGCATCGATATGGCGATCTTATCGTGCACCAAATATATTGTGGGCCATAGTGACGTCATGATGGGCAGCGTCACCACGCATGCGAAATATTGGACGAAATTGCGCCAAACCGCGCAGCAGCTTGGCCAGACAGTGTCACCCGACGATGCCTATCTCGCCAGTCGCGGCTTGCGGACATTGTCTTTGCGGATGAAGGCACATGAGGCCTCCGCGCTGCAGATCGCCAAATGGTTGCAGACCCAAGCGGATGTTGCAGCGGTGCTTCACCCGGCGCTGCCGGAATGCCCAGGGCACGACATTTGGAAGCGTGACTTTACAGGCGCGTCGGGCCTGTTCTCGTTCATCCATAAAGGTGACGCCGCAACCGCCGCCGCCTTTGTAGATGCACTCGGCCTGTTCGGCATTGGCTATAGCTGGGGCGGCTTTGAGAGCCTTGCTTTGCCCGTCCACCCCGAAAAATATCGGTCAGCAGTGCCTTGGGACAAGGAAGGCACCCTCATCCGCCTGCAAATCGGGCTAGAAGATACCGACGATTTGATCGCAGATCTTGAGGCCGCCTTCCGTGAGAGTGGTGCCTTAACCTAACGTCGATTGAAAAGTCGCCCGCACGCAAAAAATGCTTGAAGTTGACCCAGCGTCAAGATGCATAAAGCCTATATGACTGATTCGCTTCCAATAAACGAAGTTGTACGCCGCACGGGACTGACAAGCCGCACATTGCGTTTTTACGAAACCAAGGGGCTCGTCGCACCACTGCGCACTGCTTCAGGGCGCAGGATATTCGGTGCGCGCGAATTGTCGCGCTTGCATCAGATCGCGGTCCTGAAATCGGCAGGGTTGAGTCTATCGCAAATGCAACGTCTGTTTGCGGGACATAGTGTCGATATGTCGGCGATGTTGACCGCTCAGCTAAAAATGCTTGATGAAGAGGCTGCGCAGATAAACAGCGCGCGCCAAATCATTCGCTTTGCAATGTCGCGCCTCGACGACGGTGAACGGATCGACCCCGCGACATTTTGTGCGCTCATCGAATCTGGACAGCGGATGACGAATCAAGAGCCAAGGGAATGGCAAGCCATAACCGACCGATATTTTTCTCCGGAGGAGAAAGCGAAATGGGCAAGGGCATGGCAATTAATCGGTGCTGACTTCGATGCGCGATCCTATGATGCGCAATGGCAGAGTTTGGGCGACCGTATCAAAGCCGCGATACCAATGGAGCCCGAAAGCGAACGCGCGCAGGGCTTTGTCGATGAGTGGTTCGAACTGCTCAAGCCCTTTTCTGCGGTCAGCACGCCTGACATGTGGCAATCGAGCATAAAAATGTTTGACGAAATGGATCAATGGACAGGCGAAGGCGCACCCGACCCCGGTTTCGACAAGTTGGTCTGGGACTTTATGAAACGCGCCACGACGGCGCGCATCATGCGGGGCGGGACGTTGCCTTGGGTCAGGACCACTTAAATCCATCTTCGCGGCGTCAAAATGGCCTCAAACCGCGAAGGTGGACTTAAGTGGTCCTGACCCAAGTTTTGAAGCGAACAAAGAGGGAGATTGAAATGAACGCGTGGATCTATCTGGCAATCGCCATTGCCTTTGAAATAGCAGGAACGAGCCTGCTCAAGGCGTCGGACGGCTTTGCCCGTATCGGCCTCGGTATTGGCTCGATGGCATGTTATTGGGTATGCTTCGCCTTCCTTGCCGTGGCGATGAAGAGCATTCCGGTGGGGGTAGCTTACGCGATCTGGGCCGGGGTCGGGATATTGGCGATTACCATCATCGGTTGGCTGGTGTTCAAACAAAGCCTGCAACCCATCCAGATTGGGTTTATCCTGCTGATCTTGGTCGGGGCAACCGGGTTAAATCTGACAACAAAAGCCGATGCCGCAGAGCCTCAACGTGTCGGTTCGGGCATGTCCCCCGAATAATCGTAAAATCCGCGCTTTACCTTGCGGCCATACCATCCGGCCTCAACATATTTTTGCAGCAAGGGCGCAGGGCGGAACTTTGGATCGCCCGTCGATTGGAACAGTATATTGGTGATTTCAAGACAGGTATCGAGCCCGATAAAATCTGCCAAGGTCAGGGGCCCCATGGGGTGATTGAGGCCAAGCTGGCACGCGGTATCGATATCGCGCATGTTGGCAACGCCTTCGCCAAGCGCAAAGATTGCTTCGTTGATCATGGGCATCAACACGCGGTTGACGATGAAGCCCGGCGCATCATTGGCAAAAACCAATTGCTTGCCAAGCGCTTCGCCATATTGGCGCACGATGTCGACCGTCGCGTCCGTCGTCGCAAGCCCACGGATGATTTCAATCAGGCCCATGACGGGCACCGGATTGAAGAAATGGACACCAATAAATCTTTTTGGGTCGGACGACGCCTGCGCCAAACGGGTAATAGGGATGGACGATGTGTTCGATGCCAGCACCGCCTGATGGCCAAGGATTTTGCCCACAGCCTCAAATATCTTGCGCTTGATATCCTCGCGCTCGGTCGCCGCTTCGATGATTAGCCCGGCATCAGCCATCGGTTCATAGCTGGCGACAGGCTCAATGCGCGCCAACACTGTGTCGGCTTCGACCTGCCCCATTTTCTCTTTGGCGACCAAGCGGACCAAGGCTTTGGCAATGCTGGCTTTGCCTGCTTCGGCCTTGGCCAGATCAAGGTCGGATAGATAGACATGATAGCCAGCAGCAGCGCTCACTTGCGATATGCCTGCACCCATTTGACCCGCCCCGATAACACCAACTGCACGCATTTTTTCACTCCGATTTCGCTTCCATCCGGGCTCTAGCGAACCCCATGCCCAAGCGCCAGCCTTGCGCTTGTCTTATGCCTTTGGCGCGCACAACCGCAAGGGTATCGCAAGCTTGGGCTAGCGTTTCCATCAATTTCCACTTAAGCGCGGCATAAATCCTCCAGATTCAAGGCAGAAAGTCATTTAGCCATGTCCACACCCGTTCGTCATGCACCCCTTAAAGTGGGCCTCGCTGGACTTGGAACCGTGGGCAGTGGTGTCATTCGCCTGATTGAAGAAAATGCAGCGCTTATTGCGCGTAGAGCCGGCCGCGAGATCAAGATTGTCGCCATTACCGCGCGTGACCGGACAAAGGATCGCGGCGTTGATCTGTCGCCGTATCGCTGGGTCGACGACATGGGTGCGCTTGCGACCACGGACGATATTGACGTTGTGGTAGAGCTCGTCGGGGGATCCGATGGCCCTGCCCTGACCTTGGCCCGTGAGACTTTGTCCAACGGACGCGCTTTGGTGACCGCCAACAAGGCGATGATCGCGCATCATGGTTTCGAGCTTGCGGCTTTGGCGGAGAGCAAGCAGGCTGCGCTCAAATTTGAAGCGGCTGTTGCCGGAGGTATTCCTGTCATTCAAGGTCTGCGCGATGGTGCCGCCGCCAACCGCATTGACCGGGTCTATGGCATTCTCAATGGCACATGCAATTTCATCCTGTCCACTATGGAGCGCGACGGGCTGGATTTTGCGCAGGTTCTTTCCGATGCGCAGGCCAAGGGCTTTGCCGAAGCCGATCCGTCGTTCGACATTGACGGGATCGATGCCGCACATAAGCTTTCGATTCTTGCCTCCTTAAGCTTTGGCTCTGTCATCGACTTTAGCGGAGTTGAGGCGCGCGGTGTGCGTAAAATCCTGGCGGCGGACATCGCGCAGGCCAAAACCTTGGGCTATCGTATCCGGCTGATTGGCCTTGCTGAAATTGACGGCGACAATGGATCGTCGACTATTTTTCAGCGCGTTGAGCCGTGCCTCGTGCCGCTGAGCCACCCGCTCGCAGTTGTCACAGGCGCAACCAACGCCGTCGTTGCAGAGGGCAATTTCTCGGGCCGCCTGCTGTTCCAAGGCGCAGGCGCAGGCGACAAGCCAACAGCGTCAGCGGTCGTCGCCGATTTGGTCGATATTGCGCGCAAGGAAACCGGCCCTGCATTCTCCATGCCGTCGGCTGAACTTGAAAAAATGCCGCGCGCAGCCTCGGCGCACCGGATCAGCAAAACTTATTTGCGCATGTTGGTGGCCGACCGGGTCGGTGTGCTCGCGGAAATCACCGCAGCGATGCGCGATGCGGGGCTGTCGATTGAAAGCCTCATCCAAACCGAGGCAGGTGACGATGGTTCGGCATTGATTGCCATGGTTACACATGCTGGGCCCGAGCAAGCCATCAACGACACCATAAATGCGCTTTCAACATCCGATAGCTTGCTTGGCGAGCCGATGGTGATGCACATTTTGGGCGAATGATCAGGGCGGTGCGTTCTCGCCGTCGGTGACAATCATATCCGGTTCAGGCAGCCCTTTAAGCACTTCTTCCAAGGGGATCGCCGGCGGCGGAACATAGCCGAACGAAGATGTCCAAAATGGCGGAATTTTAGGGATTGGCGAGCAGCAGGCCGCGCGCAGTTGCGAGACCGCCTCGCCGGGGCGGATACGGTTTTCATCAGGAGGACCTCGATCCGTAAACATGCGCTGGCTTTTATTGTCTGGGTTTTCGCCGCACACGACAATTTCGTCGGTTGCAGGATATTTAACGCAGCCATCTTCATCGACCGCAATTATCCGCCGGGCTTTTTCGATCCGTTCCGCAATTTCGTCATCGCTCACTGGCTGCGCAGAAACGACGGAAGCAGAAAGTGCCGCGGCGGCGACAAGTAATCTCGACATTTAGCTACGCCTTCCCTATCGGAACCGCAGTGCCGACGTTAACGCCCCAGATGCCGAAATTTCTTTCCCCAGAAACCCGATATTTCAAATAGCTAGGAAAAAACGATGACTACAGCAAGCCAAATCCTCGACCGGGTCCTTGTTTTGGAAATGGTGCGGGTGACGGAAGCTGCTGCCATCGCAGCGGCGAAGCTTATTGGTCGCGGCGATGAGAAGGCAGCGGATGCCGCCGCCGTCGAAGCGATGCGCGCCGCCTTGAACGAATTATATATGGATGGAACGGTCGTCATCGGTGAAGGCGAGCGGGACGAAGCGCCGATGCTGTTCATTGGTGAAAAGGTCGGATCGGCGATTGGCACTGGCCCCAAAATCGACATCGCGCTGGATCCGTTGGAGGGCACTACCATCACCGCAAAGGCCGGCCCGAACGCACTGGCCGTTCTGGCCGTGGCCGAAGAAGGCAATTTACTCAACGCGCCCGATGTCTACATGGACAAGATCGCAGTTGGCCCCGGCTATTCACCCAACATCGTCAATCTCGACAAATCGGTGGCTGAAAATGTTGCTGCTGTTGCCGCGGAAAAAGGTGTGCCGCCGCATGAGCTGATTGTGTGCGTGCTTGACCGTCCCCGCCATGAAAAGATGATCGCCGAACTGCGCGAAATTGGCTGCGGCGTCATGCTTATCCCCGATGGCGACGTCGCCGGTGTGATAGCAACCACGAACCCCGACACGACCGTCGACATCTATATGGGTAGCGGGGGCGCGCCAGAGGGCGTGCTGGCAGCCGCTGCTTTGCGTTGCGTCGGTGGCCAGTTTAAGGGCCGCTTGCTGTTCCGCAATGACGATGAGCGGCTGCGCGCCCGCAAATGGGGTATCGAGGATCTCGACAAAATCTATGATCTTGAAGAACTGGCCAAAGGCGACTGTATCTTTGCCGCTACGGGCGTTACGCATGGTTCCTTGCTTGAGGGCGTAAAGACCCTTCGTGATGGCCGCGTGACCACCGAAAGTGTGGTGATGCGCGCCTCATCGGGCACCGTTCGCTGGGTCAAGAGCGAGCATCGGAAAGCGGACCATATCGGCTGATATTTAGTAAATACCCATTTGCAGACCCGTCGCGATCTGATCGCCCATTTCCGCTGCCGCTGATAGCTGCGCAACATCAATAATTTTGGCCGCCAATATCGCCGCTTGTGTCTGCGCATGCGTGCACACAATCACAGTTGGCAGTATTTGTCGCAGCCGCCAGCCCGTCGCGATCCGTTCGGCCTGCGCAACCGCATTGCGTCCATCCGAACCAGCGCATACGATCATCGCATAAGGCCGCCCGTTTAGCGCGCCAAGGCAAGGATAATAGCATCGGTCGAAAAAGCTTTTCATGCCCCCGCTGATCGCCGCCAGATTTTCAGGAAAGACGAACAGATAGCCATCCGCCGCCAACATATGTTCAGGGTCGGCCTCTGCTGCGTTCAGCATCAGCACATGCACGCCCTGCCCCCGCACCGCGCCGTCATAGGCCGCCTGCGCCAGAGCCTTCGACCCGCCGGTCATGCTGTGCCAGATTATTGCCAGTTGCTTCATCCCCACTTGCTAGCACCAGCAGCGCGCCATAGGGAAGCATCATGAAGCCAGTCCTCGACATAAATCACTCCATCCTTGAACAAGCCTGGCATTGGCGGGGCAGCGGCACCGATGGCCGCGACCCGGATTTTCAGCCTGACGATCTTGTGACCCAGTTGCTCATGGCGCGCGGTGTCGCGCGCGACGATATCGAGCGGCACCGCAACCCGACCATCCGCAACTTCATGCCCGACCCGTCGATCTTTCAGGATATGGAGAATGCGGCACTTCGACTGGCACAGGCGGTTGAGGCAGGGGAGCAAATCACCGTCTATGGTGATTACGACGTCGATGGCGCGACCAGCGCGGCGCTCCTCATCCGCTTGCTGCGCAATTTGGGGCTAGACGCAGGCTATTATATCCCGGACCGCTTGATGGAGGGCTATGGCCCCTCTGGCGAAGCCTTGGTCCGTATTGGCGACGGCGGCAGCCGCTTGATCGTTACCGTCGATTGCGGAGCCATGGCCTATGACGCCTTGTCGCAGGCCAAGGCCGCTGGGCTCGAGGTCATCGTCGTAGACCATCATAAATGCGCCACAGAGCTTCCTGAGGCCTTTGCCTTGGTCAACCCCAACCGACTGGACGAAACCGACGCAGCGGCGTCCCACGGGCATCTGGCGGCGGTTGGCGTGGCATTCCTTTTGGGGGCAGCGTTGATCCGCACGCTGCGCACCCGTGGCTATTTCGCCACCCGGGCCGAACCCAAAATCATGGAGCTACTCGATATCGTGGCCTTGGGCACCGTGGCCGACGTGGCGCAGCTGCGCGGGCTGAACCGCGCGTTCGTTGCGCAAGGGCTGAAGGTAATGGCCGCGCGCCGCAACATAGGTCTGTCCGCGCTCATTCAAGCGAGCCGCCTGACCCGCGCACCGATATGCTCCGACCTTGGCTTTGCCTTGGGTCCACGCATAAATGCCGGCGGCCGCGTCGGCAAATCTGACCTTGGCGTGCGCTTGCTGATCACCGAAGATGCGGTCGAGGCACAAGACATCGCGATGGAGCTTGACCGCCTGAATGAAGAACGCCGGGCGATTGAATCGGTGGTGCAGGAACAGGCCGAGGCCAACTTGGCCGGACAACATAACCGCGCAGTGGCGTTGTTATCTGGCGAAGGCTGGCATCCGGGTGTCATTGGCATCGTTGCCGGTCGCATCAAGGAAAAGACTGGCAAGCCATCGATCGTCATTGCCGTCGACGAAAATGGGGTCGGCAAAGGATCGGGTCGGTCCATCGCGGGTGTTGACCTGGGCGCGGCAATCATTTCGGCACGCGAGGCTGGATTGCTGGTGGCAGGCGGTGGCCATGCCATGGCGGCGGGCCTGACCGTAGCGCGCGATAAAATTGATGCCTTGGCCGACTGGCTCGACGCGCGGCTGGCAACAGATGTCGCCAACGCATCGGGGACCAAGGCGTTGCTGATCGACGCCATTGTCGCGCCGCGCGGGCTGAACCCCATTTTTGTCGACGCCATGGAGTCCGCTGGACCTTATGGCATGGGCTGGCCCGGGCCGCGGGTGGTTACAGGGCCATTGCGAATCATCAAATGCGATATTGTCGGCAAGGACCATGTCCGCGCTATTGTGGCAGGCGACGATGGCCAGTCGTTCAAAGCCATGGCATTTCGTCAGGGCGAGACCGTTCTTGGTCAGACCATGCTCCACGCCGATCGCGGTCGCCGCTACTGGTTTGCAGGCCGCGCCAAGACCGATGACTGGGGCGCAACGCCAAAAGCGGAGCTGCATGTCGACGACATTGCCTTTGCCGACTGAATTTGCGCCAACTTGGCCTTGACGGGGGCAGAACGAATCCGTAAAGGCGCGGCTCGCCAAGCGATTGGCCCCTTCGTCTAGCGGTTAGGACGCGGCCCTTTCACGGCTGAAACACGGGTTCGATTCCCGTAGGGGTCACCATCCGTTCTGATATTCCTTGGAATACTGGGCGGTTTTGGGTATCAGTTCCCTGTCTACTGCGTTTCCAGTACATACCGACGGTACATAATGGACATTCAGCCCGTGCAGCCGAGGGTGTAATATCGGCAGGGTCGGCTCAAATTTGGTGGAGCTGGAACCGGGGTACGCCGCCGTGAGCGGAGTACGCGCCCCACACCTTCAACGCCGTGATGGCGTCTATCATCTGAGAATTCGGGTGCCGGACGCAATTAGGCCGCAAGTCGGCAAGACGGAGCTCGTTCGGTCTTTAAGGACCTGTTCGTTCCGCAAAGCTCGTCCTCTTGCAGCCTTACTCACGGCTCTGGTGATGGAGGCTTTTGAAATGATTAAGACAACTCAAATGACGACAAATGATGTCCGTAAGCTAGTTCAGGACATTTTCGTGAACGTAATTGCAGAGCAGGAGGCTGTAGGGGCCTATGTTGCGCAAACTGACCAAATAGACGATGAAATGCGCGAGCAACTTTTCATGTCTCAAGATCGCATCGCGGACTTACGAAATCAGATCGCGCTGACGAAATTTGACGGTGAAGTTCGGTATCATCTCCGCAATCTCCTTACACGCAATGGCTTTGGACAAGATGAACTGAGTCAAGCACGCATCGACGATATTGCGAATGGTGTTGCAAGAGCTTTGATTGAGCAGCAGCGGTTTTTCCAACTTCGCATTGACGACAGGCTGGCGCACTTTTCTCCTGCTGACAGCCTATTTGTGTCGGCGGCTTTGGGAGTGACTGAGCAGGGCGTATTGCCCACCTTCAAAGGCCCGCAACTTGGCGATGCAGTTGAGAAGTATCTATCTGTTTACCGCAGCGTGTGGAAACTCAAGACTTACAAGGCTCGGGTTTGGCAACTTGGCTACCTCGTCGAGTTTTTGGGAGCACAGCGACCAATTGAAAGCATCCAGCCTAGCGATATCCGTAACTATCGGGACGCGCTTTTGACGCTTCGTGCGAACCACGGTTTTGCCGCTAGTCAGAGCTTTGCAGCTAAGCAGACAGCAAATGCTAACGCCCGAATAAAATTGAAGACCGTAGAACTGATTTTTCAGCCCATAAAGACCTTCTTAAAATGGGCGGTTTCGGTGGAAGGGCTAATTGAGGTGAACCCCGCACAGTCGATCAAGGTGGTTGTCAAAAAAGAGAAAACATTTGTTCGAGTGCGTCGGTCATTTGTGAAATCCGATCTGGAGCGCCTTTTCTCCTGCCCTCTTTTTATCGGCTGTCTTTCACCACATCGACGGTTTGTCGTAGGCGGCAAGGTATTCCGGGATGCAAAGTATTGGTTACCTATCCTTGGCTATTTAACGGGAGCCCGGCTTGGTGAACTCGTTCAGTTGGCAATTGGAGATGTGCGTGTCGAAGATGGCATTTCCTATATTGATATCAACGAGAAGGCGCTCGTTGGGGTTGAGACCAAATCTGTGAAGTCTGGAGCAGGTCATCGTCGGGTACCATTACATCCTGATTTGCTCTCTCTCGGGTTTATGGAGTTCGTCGCAAAAAGGGCAAAACAGGACAAGGCAGACGTAAGACTATTCAAGGATGTACCGTTCGGAGTCGATGGTCAGGCTTCGACTGAGTACAGCAAGATATTTGGCCGGTTAATGGACAAGGTTGGCCTTACAGACCCGCAACTCGTTTTCCACAGCTTCCGGCACACTGCTGAAGACGCCCTAAGGGATGCAGGTTGTCAGCCCTACGTGATCGACCGGATTATCGGTCACGCTGATAACACAATGGGCGGCAAGTACGGGTCAGGGGTTTCGCTAAGTGTTTTGGCTGAAGCAGTGGCGTCTATGAAGCTCCCGGTTAGGCTCCCCAGCCTGTTGCCGACCGCCAAAAAAGACTAGCGGCATTCAGGTAGTGTCTCAGTTTGAAATTTAGCCTTTTACGCCTTTTGACCAAGCGCCTTTCGATGGAGGCTTTGGAACTTTAGTTTTCGGGCGGTCATTAGGGTGTATCCAGTGAGCCGGTGGGTCATATTCGGGAGGGCGATTGATCATGCCATTTGCCCCGTCAACTTGTGAGTCCATTACACAACGCTCAATCATTGCGACTGATATATTTCTACGTGGTACACCAAGGCCTTTATAGTCCGTTGGATAATTTTGACCCGGCGGAATGGCGGCAAAAAGCAATTTGCCTTTCGGTGCTAAGCGAGCATTAAAAAATTTCGCGGTAGCAACTTGGTCAGAATCGGCGGACAGAAGAAACGCTGCGTCATATTCATCGTCTTCGCCGTCACAGATGACAGACAGTGCAACATTTATGTCTGATTGTTTTTCAGAATAGACGCCGTTGGCCGGGACATGATGCCCTCGCAGAATTTCAACGCCTCTTGCTGAAAGAGCGTTGTTAAATGTTATGTGGCGCTCAAATGAACCCGGTATGTGATCGGGAACAGCGGTGCAAAAAACAACTTTCACAAGCTTTAGCCCCTCAGGCTTGCAAAGCATTTCGCCAAGTTTCCAGAGGCACGCCCATTTAAGATGATTCATTCCTGTTTGATGAATTGGATGATAAAGGTTGAAGCCATCTACATATAGAGCTCCTCTGCGCTGATTTTGATCTTGACGTTTTTGATCGCTCACGCTATATGGCCCCTATCGATGCCAACTTGTTCACTTGTTGGCGGAAGCCCCGGCAATGCCGGGGCTTTTTCTTTTTAGACTTGTTTCTTGTATGGTCCACGCTTTTTCGGGGCCGGGGCAAGTTCATCAATCTTAACGATAACATCATCAAGCGACCATAGGCGGTCGGTAATGCCAGCGGCCATAGCTGGCGACACGCGCAGTGTTTTGTGGATACGAGTGAAATTGTAGAACACGAAATACAATGCCAGCGCGTGAATGTGGTTATCCAGCTTCTTTGAAAAGGCATTGGTCAAGCGGATGAAGCGGCGCATGGACATACGCATTGTAAGGTTCTGGCGCTCGACATAGCTTGTCGGCGTTCGGGCGTCATGTTTGCGGCGCGTTTCTTGCCTCCAAGACTCCCAAGCTTTGCAGCAGCATTTTTCGTTGTATCGCTCGTGTCGTCTATTTCGCCGGTCGCAATCTTGCCGATCATAACGGCAAGGCCGATAGCGTCGGCTGGGCGCTTTTGCCCGTTTGGTCCTTTAGGCATTGTGAAGTTCCAGAAGCTTTTCGATGTCGTCGGCAATTCCGCTCACAAGTTTTAGATAGGACTGGGTTCGATCCGTATCCCCGACCCGCCACCGTGCGCTTCCGCCGTATCTAGAGCGGCGCTGTTCCATGAAGTAGAACATGCGCTGCAATTCAGCAATTTCGTCTTCTCGGGTCATGCAACCTCCTATGCTTTGCGCTAAGCATATAGGAACGGCGGCTGGAATGCGATTGGGCTATCGGTCAAAATTCAAACTGAGACACTACCGGCATTCAACCGAGCTTGCACAATGAAATGCAATGTCGTATGTACGTAATGCTCGGCAGTCATATGAAATGACCGTAGCCACAAGCGTGCTTGTCGAGAGTTTCCAACAGCAATCTGTTTTGGTCCATTCGGATCAGGGGGCTCTCAGATGTCTTATCTTTGCAATTATTGCAGCACTTCAGTGCACATCGCAGCATCGTTGCGGGGGGCAGAGTGATGGCTCGTCATATACCCGGCCATCTCAGCGAACTTGACCTTGCTCTAAAGCTTGGCATCTCAATTTGGGGGCTAAGAGCATGGCGTCGTCGAGGATATGGGCCGTCATCTGTGAAATTCGGCAAAAGCGTATTCTATCGTGAAGACGAGGTAGCAAAGTTCATTGATGCGCCGGTTGGGCATGGAGCGTCGGAATGACACAGCATGCACGTCCTTTCGAACCACCCTTTACGTTGGCACAGGTGTTAAACAGGGCCAGGTTCGTACTTGGAGTGGATAAGTTACCCGAGGACATCGCATCAGAAGTTCGTCGAATGACTGCTGGGTATTTGGGGCGACTACACCGATTACAGCGCGTCGAATTTGCTGGGGGGCACTACCGCTCTCGGGACACTCTTCATCGTATGCACTCGTCATTAGCTGCCAAGACAATTTCATTTTTGCTGGCATATCCAAAGAATAGAGCTCCGATGACGTGGGATGAGGTGAAAACGCAATCGAAGCGGGTCAATGTTCTCCGTCCCTCTGGAGAACTGGTCATTTCCTGGGAACAAGCCAAGCGAACACTGGGCGTAAGGACAATATGCGCTTTTGGCCCAATCTCTCGTGCTGCCCAGGAAATGGTCAGCCACATAATATTCGTGGTGGCTGGTCCCAGCCCCTATGAGTTCGCCCAGTCGAGGCGAGGACGGGATGCAGCGGCCCGAGTTTCGTTGCATAATATCAAGCATAAAGGAGTAAGATGGTTCGGTCTGGCTGACGTGAGTAACTGCTTTCCGTCAATTAACCGCGAAATGGTAAAGCAGGCGCTCCCGTTCCTGCCGTGGTCGATCATCGACGCAACCATTTTCATCCACGACGACACAGACATATCAGCAACAAGTCTCAACGGAGACAAAGCGAACAATAAATCAGTGAACGCGATCCGACAGAGTTTACCGCAGGGATCGTTGGCTTCGCTCCTCGTCACCAGCAAAGTATTACAGCCGCATCTAGATGCGCTAAGTGCTCCGCTGATTATCATACACGTCGACGACGTGATGATTGGTGCAAAGACGGAAGAGCAAATCCAAGCGAACTTAATTGCCCTGACTTCTTCAATGAAGAAGACCTCTGGAGGATCGCTCCATCTGACAACTCAGGTTTGCAAACTAGGCGATCCAGAAATGGACTATCTGGGTTATAGGTTCCGACAGGAATGGATGCTGGCAGGTGGTTTTGGACGAGCATTTCCTGCCAAACGGTCATTCCGACAGTTGCATGTTCGTATAGCCCGGAAATTACTGCTCATTCCCGAAAAGTTTTGGGCAGAGACGATCGAAATAGAGTGCGCTCGTTGGATACGCTCCTTTCCTGCTTGGGCAGGCCGATTTCGGTCGGAGTATTTTGCGATCCTACATTGTGAGTTAGATATGCTTCCAATGCTGTATCGCGTTCGAGCTGCAATCACAGAAGCAAAATATAAATGGGCAAGTTTTTCTGAAATGACTGATTTTCTGACTAGCACCGCAAATCTGCTAGCAGATCAAATGCCGCGCCTTTTCACCGAGGGCGGGCCTAGCAAGTTACTTAAGGGTGCATCGATCTGCCCGGCGTTAATCTAACCTTTCAAATCCACATTCAACAAGGAATGTGACGCTTATGGACTGTACAGCGAAGTCCCTAAAAGTCAGAATGTCCCACACATACCACCCTCTATTCGGGACAGTGCATGTTTTACGGCTATATACGCGTTTCAACTGACCGACAGGCTATTTCTGGACTTGGTCTTGACGCTCAGCGTCAATCAATCGAGCTATATGCCGCTCAACAGGGTACTACGCTTACAGAAATCTTTGTCGAGACAGAAAGCGGGACGAGAAATGACCGGCCCCAACTACATGCCGCAATAACTTTGTGTCGAAAGCATAAAGCGACGCTCGTTATTGCCAAGCTGGATAGATTAGCCCGCAATGTCGCATTCGTATCAAGCTTGATGGAAACAGGCGTCGAGTTTGTCGCAGTTGATGCGCCTTTTGCTAATCGGCTTATGATCCATGTGCTGTCGGCGGTAGCTGAATGGGAACGTGAACAAATTTCTGTTCGAACTAAAGCAGCCCTCACTGCTGCAAAGGCCCGAGGCGTCAAATTGGGTACTCACGGTGCGGTGCTAGCATCCCAAAGAAAAGCTGAAGCATATGCTCGCGCTCGGACGTTACAGCCATACATTGTGCGCGCCCAATACGATGGTTGCACCAGCCTGCGGCAAATCGCAGGTCATTTAAACTCGGCGAGCGTGGCAGCGCCCGGCGGGGGTTTATGGCATGCTAGTAATGTCCATCGAGTTATGAATCGCCTAAATCTGCCGGGTACCGATCAAACCTATTCCGACGGCACGTCGCCATTTAGGTGATTGGGATGCCGTTTACATCGTTAGATAGCCCCGAACTCATTACTATAGCATTCGCCTGGAAGCTTCAGCTAACCTAGCTGAACGAATGGCAAAAACTGCCGGCTTGAACTGCTGGCGTTCATGACCGAAATGTTGTGGGACGCAGACATCTAGAATTGTTAGCGCTCAAACTCCCAACGCAAGAAAGGTCGGGCCGCTTGAATAAAATCCTCGAAGCGAGAATAATCCCGTTCGCCAAATTTTGATTGGATTGCGCTCTTTATCTGCACGTCATCCAATCGATCAACGATCAGAAATTGATCACAAAAACCAGTCTGATCGTGACCTAGGTGCTCCAAGGCCCAATGTCGATTGGACACATTTACAAAGAAAAGATCAAAACCCTTTGCGTCACTTTCTCCGATTTCGATGATGCAGTGGCAGGTAGCTGGCTTGTGCACGCCCTCCTCAAAATCATCTATGAAATCGACTGACCGGACTTCGATCTTCATTGCTATTCTCCTGATCGATTTCGGTCGAGATAATTCCTACGGAAATATATCGGTTTAATCTTCATCGTAGAATATGTGCCCGCGATTGTCGGGCTTCAGTAATCGGAAGATGGGTGATGGCGTAACTTCTTCTGCATTCAGTTCCAACTTAACTTGGTTAGAATTGAGCCAACCGGTTTGCCGCTCAAGGTTATCGCGGACACGGCGGAAAGCAGTGTTCTGAGCGGAACTGATCGAGGATGCCAATACGAAACGGTGACAATAGAAACCCAAAGGTTGCCATGTGTCATCTACGTCATTATCTGACGTTACGGCGGTGCACCAATCCAATCGGCCATGGATCACGACATAGTAACATTGCATTCAAACCAACATATACGGCGCGTCCACAAAAACAATACCGCCAGAAGCCGAACGTCCGCTTTGTTGTCGTATCCTGAAAGTCTGCTTTTGTTGCATATTGTCGGAAAGCAGACCTTCGTTCAGCTGGTGAACCAACGGCAGCATAAATGGCTGGGAAGTCCTAGACGTCGCCATTCAGTGTAAAGCGATAATGGCAAAAAAAGAGGCAGTTTTCAGGATTACCGCCGCATATAAAAAAGCGCTTCATTCGACGCTTGAAGCTTCCGTAGCTCGCCTTGGTGGCCTTCGATTGAGTGCGTGATCAACAAGCTTTAATACCCACTCCAAATCTGAAGTATCGAGAGACGCAACGCGACTGACAAGTTTGCTTAGTGGGGCAGCTGACACCTCCTGCCCAGCTGCAAAATGATTAACGCCAAAAAGATCACGCACTTCTACGTTCAGCGCCGAAGCAATGCCTGCAAGCGTTTCAAAGCTTGGTGCGGATGAACCGCGTTCAATTCTTCCGACTAGCTGGACTGACCTCTCGATACGATCTGCAAGCTCAGCTTGGGTAAACCCCGCAACTTCCCGATGATGTCGGACAAGACTGCCTACTTGAACTCTGAGGTCAGACACTAACTCACACCTAAAATTTAATTGCAGTTATGTGCCAAAACTACCTTTACGCTTGACGATGAACGAGCAACTGTGGTTGCAATCAATTGCAAAATATACAATAGGATTGGATATTCAGATGATTTCAAGACAATTAGTTGCGACAACAATTTTATTGGGTCTGACGACGGCTGGCCAGGCTGCTAAACCTCCCAAATATAACTCCGATGCTCCGCTCCCTGCTGAAGAAGTTTACCGCCCAATCATCAAAGGCATGATCGATGGTATTCTCCGCGATCCCTACAGTGCAGTGTATAAATGGGGGGCCCCATACCAGATCACATGCAAAAAGGATTTGTTTCGGACCGCGGAGCGATGGCGCGGTTGGGCGATCAACATTAACGTAAACGCCAAAAACGCGTATGGTGGATACGCTGGAGCTTCAGACTATTACGTCATGTTTATGAGTGATGGGATAAAAGACGATATGGAGCTGCACACTGGGTTTGCAGCGTTTGATTACAAAATCTGTCGCAGGGAGAATTGGGGACCCGACAGCATTCCAACCTCCCCGCCAAAACAATAATATTGTAATAAAAATAGATAGTTGCTCTGAATTTTATGTTCATCTGAGCACATAAAAGTTAGGCTTTAAGGCAACATATAGCCTTGGAAAACCTAATGATTTATACAATTGGATACAGCAATCGAAGCTTACCTGAGTTTCTTAACGAACTGACCAGCAGGGGCATAGCGCAACTATGGGATGTCCGCTCATCGCCATGGTCGCGCAACGCTGCATTTAACGCGTCTAAGATCGAACAATGGTCAGAAAGCGCAGGTATTTTCTATCGGCAATGCGGTACAATTTTTGGGGGCAGGTCAGAAGTGGCACTGGATGACCCAATTTACATAGATTTGCTGAATGAGCTTATAATTGCGGCTAAACGGAACCCAGTCGTAGTGATGTGTGCTGAGGGCGATCCAGCCAATTGTCATCGCTCCTGGGCAATTGGTGCTAGCCTGCTTCTTAAATGCAATGTGTCGGTGATAAACATCATGCGAGACGGGACTACCGAAGATATTGGAGCTAGCATCCGACGAATCAAGCGAAGGAATTTTACGCCGGCTATTTTGTCTGCATTAGATGGAATGGAGCCTTTCGCCTGGCCGGAAAAAAATTGGTTTTGCTGACAAACTCTCCGTAAACTACAAAATCCTGTAGCCTTACGAAATCCTTGGTTTTTTGGTTTCACACCCTACAAATGTTGTATGATTAGAGCTTCAAAAACTAGCTAATGCAGGCGCAAAGTATTCATGGTACTGCCTTGGCAAACGCTTCTTCAGGCGACAATCCTTCGCGGATCATTTCGATGATTTTATTGCGTTTGCTTTCGAGACCCTTAGGAATTGATGCGCGGTTACCCAGATAATATTCGGACATTAAATTGCGTGCGGCTTCGCTGCTAATTTTTGGCCTAGACCGAGGTTTTATATTCTTTCGCAAGCTGGATATATGAAGATTAAATTCGTCTGAAACGGTACTCCAATCGAATGCTGCCACCTCCGCCCGAATGCGTTCCGCATCAGAACCGAATGCGACACCAACTTCACCTGTTCCTGCGTTTACGATTAGGCTGGTAAGGTTTGGGAGTTTCTGCTCGGCCAGAAAAATTCTTACAACGTCCAGCCGACGCCCCAATGAAATTGGGATTGCCGATTGGACAGCATCATTGTTTGGAAACCGAACCTTTGCTTCATCAAGCAATGCTCCGTAGGTTAGCTTTTTCACAGGCGATTGCCGAGCGCACTCCACAAGAATAGGGTAAAATGCGGCAGCAATGGTGACGTCAGTTTCCGTAACCTTCAAAATCTGGTTCTTTCACAAAATAAAAACGCGTTACAAATGGACTACCATTAATCGCCTTAAGATACCAAAACGCCAAATTAAGGGGTATCTAGGGCATACACGGCTGCATTCATAATTCCCCAACTCCCCACGGCATTAAGTAACTCAAAGTGAAAATCAGAGAAGTTACGTTCGCATTGCTTTGTCGATCATGCTAGAGCGCGCTACCATCGGCCAATTAGCTAAGTGCACGATACTCGGAAAAAAGGTAGAGAGTTAAGAGTTCAAAGGTCATTTCCTCCCGAACTGCCTGACAAATCATTGGGCCGTTGATAAACTTCGTCAGCTTCAACAAGCATTTTGGAGATCGTGTTTATCGACACGTTTAAACTAAGATGAACTCTTCAGTTGGCTGTTTTGTCCGTAGGGACCTTTAGGCTTCAATCGGCTTCCATCCACGCGATGAACTGATCCCACGAGACTTCAACGCCGTTCTTTTTGTGAGTTTTCCCAGCGCACCACACGAGTTTCGCTTTTGTTATTGTGAGGTCACCCAGCCTAGTCTCGCCATCAGGGGAATAGACATCAAGCTGCATTCCTTTATTCTTAAGCTGCTGCTCTGCGTTCAGTTCTGTGATCCAGACGTTCATATTGCCTCCTTGTCTTCCGCTACACCTATAGGAACGGAGGCTGGAATGCGATAGAGTATAACTATTCGTAACCCCTAGATATTTTAAACTGAGACAATACCGCAGAGGGTAACAAGCGCATGAACGAAAGAACAATCTGGGGCATCCACATGGCCCGCGATCATGGCACGTTGCCGATCGACAAAGGCTATGTAGCAATTGGCTGGCATAGGTTGGGCGATTTTGCCCAAGTCGCTCCGACCCGTGAGGCTTTTAAGGCAGCGTATGTCCAAACTTATCCAAATGAGAAGCCCGGCAAGGTTCCGGTGGCGGCGGGGGTTGCGTATCGCTTTGCAGTTGAGATGAAGCCGGGTGACATTGTGGTATACCCATCGAAGCAGGACCGCATGGTCAACATTGGTGTGATCGAGGGCGGTTATGAGTATGTTGCGAACGCTCCACTTGAATGCCCCAACCGCCACAAAGTCAAATGGCTGAAGCATATAGCGCGGACATCATTTTCGCAGCCGGCATTGAATGAGATTGGCTCGGCAATAACCCTTTTTAAAGTTAGCTCGAACGCTGATGAGTTTTTGGCTGCGTTGGAAGGCGAGGCATTCGAGGTCGAGGATATCGACGAAGCGAGCGCAGAACTTGTGTCAGCACAGGTAGAGGAAACGACCGAAGATTTCATCATCAAGCGGCTCAAGAACAACCAGACGCCGTTCCAGTTTGAACATTTCGTTGCCCACCTGCTCAAGTGTATGGGGTATCATAGCAGGGTCACACAGGCATCGGGCGACGGCGGGATCGATATCATCGCCCACCGTGACGAGCTTGGCTTTGAACCACCCATCATCAAAGTGCAGTGTAAGCAAATCCTATCGACGATCGGCAGGCCAGATGTGCAGCAACTTCATGGCGCAATTGAAAGTGGCGAGCACGGCTTATTCGTATCTTTAGGAACATTTTCGAATGACGCACGGACCTTTGAACGCACTAAGCCAAACTTGCGTCTTATCGATGGCAGCGATTTAGTGGAGCTTATTTATGCTCACTACAGTCAATTCGAACCACGCTATCAAATGCTGCTCCCACTCAAGCGGACATATATACCGGGACCAGCGATTGGCGAAAACGAGTAACGGGCTGACGCGGACGTTTGAATCCAAGAGTAAAGCTTGTCTTTTCTGCTCATGATTCAGCTACAGTATTGGATTTTTGTCCCGTTGAGCTAAGCAGGCTGGGTCTCTATCATTGAACAGGTCCTTAAACTGATCATCGGTGAGCTCAGTGAGCCCGCATAGTTCGTGGTAACTTGGGTAATCGACATATTGCCAGCCAGCGTCAGTATGTTCCAGGCTGTGGAACGGGCCAACGAGACAACTTTTAGCGCAGTAGTAGTGGGACACGAACGGATGAGTTTCCCATTCTTTTTTGATAAAACCAGCGCCCATTGTGCCGGAAATAAACCAAGGCTGGAGACCGAAACCGGCGAATTGGCCCTCTAGGATTCTCTTTAGATATCCGATTGCGCATAGAGCGTCTTCGCGAAGGCGAGTTGCCGTGTCGGCGGTAAAATGAATAGACCGGTTACGGAGGCGTTCTAGCTCTAAGAAGTCATTAGACACTTCGGGCAACAGGACGCCCCAAGCGACCAAAGTATGGATCATCTGGCGCCATCTATCGAATGAACTTTTCCGGTAGACCTTCTTATACTCGGGGGTAGCTTTGAAATGGTCGCGCAAATCCAGCATCATATGATTGAGGATCCGCTCTCCCAAAGCGCAAGCGCCGGTCAAGGCCGCATAATAGCCGCCCCCTATGAATGCTGTTCGAACGTGATCAAACATGACATTGTGGTGAGCTACAATGCTGAAAGGCTTGGCCCCGAAGTCTCTAAAATTGTCGATTTTCTCAGTGAGGCCATTCTCACCATAGTCCGAACGGATGCTGGCAATGATGTTCTTTCGACTCTGCTCCCAAATCGCTCGCGACTCTTCGCTCCAGTCTCTTCCCGGTTCGTCCGACAATGTTAGCGGTCTTGAGTCAAAGTCAAAATTGAAGATTCGATATCGACGAACCTCTGGCTCGCCGTCCGCAAGTATGGTCGTGTGGGTATCTGTCGATTTCTCCATATGCTCAAACATACAGCCTAAATGAGCCGGTTCTCTGCTCTACGCTTCTTCCGACGATAATCCTGGACGCGTCCCTTGAGTTGCGGAATCCAACCCGGTCGATGCTCAATACGGTCGTAATTTTCGCCATTGCCAGCCAGCAATTCAATTCTGCTCTTTTGGCTGAGAACCTCCCAACCATCGTACATGATATACAATGCATTTCCGTACCGAGCATTCTCGAAAGCAACAAAATCGTCTCCAAACTTGGCTCCAAAGTAACGCAGAAACCCGTCTGTTCCCGTTATATATGCCTCTGGTTGAAGTTGTTGCATGACAGCAATCCGTTCTCGCATGACGGCCTGTTGCTGAGCATTCACGGGTCGTTTGCCATCCAGCATTGCGGCCACAACTTCATCAACACTGCCAGGCGGAAGGAGTTGCCAATCAACTTTCACGCTCTTCGCAAAATCGGCCAGCGAGGTGGCGCTCTCGAAAATGTCTGCAGCGCCGACATTTTCTTGCAGCAAATTCAAATTATAGAGAAGTTCCTGCTGAAAATCTGGCGTCCGGCGGCTGATGACTTGGTCGATCGCAAATTTAATTAAGAAATCATTCCCTCGACGTTCAACTAAAGCAATCGATAAGTTCACCTCTTTAGGCGGATAAATATCACGGATGTAGACTTCGCGATCATGGGAAACGTAATGGGTGCTTCCAGAATTCCAGGATGGTGCCCAGAAGCCATACGATTTTGTGATTTTTGGCAGGTCTTTTCGGACTTTTTCCATGCCATACAGGTTTGCATTGGAATATTTACCAGCGGATGGTCTGGGAGGCTGAGGTTCAGGAAAGACAACAACATCGCCTTCCAGCGAAAGCCCCAATCCGCTGTAGTTGCCGATTTCAGCTCGCGTGATCAATTTTACTGTGGCAGCTACGACATCATCTTGATCGAAGGTGGTCAGCCTTTGTAGGATGCTGTTTGGAACTTTTAGAAGGTTCTTGGGCATGATTAGATTAAGTCCATTTCGCCAAAAATGAGGTTGTCGCTGTTAACACAGTAGCGAGATGCTGGGCTAATTGAGCCTGATGAGTTGGGATTAGCTGGGCGTCCAGCGGTAATTCATTCAATTTCCACTCAACTGGTGGCGCGTCGGCTATACCAATACCAACATACATCCGTCGGCCGGGCGCTGCACGATGAGTAAGTATGTTTCTGGTATCGCGCCATTGTTGGTAGGAAACTTCATCAAACACAGATTGAATATCGTCTAAAATCTGATCACCGGGAAATGCTTTAACAAAGGTGGCTTGGGTGAACGAAGGCGAAATTCTCTGGCGCTCTTTCGCAGTTGATAAAGGAAAGGCGGCAGGGTGAATGAATGAGCCTATTGCAAATAGGCCGTAGAAAAACGCCTCGTAAGCCGCGAAGCCATTGCTAAAGAAACTGAATAATGCCTCTTCCTGTTGATATCGCTGCAGGGGAGCTGGATGAGGCCCAGAGTCTCTCAGAGATTTTTGAAACTTTGTACCTGCGTCTACCGAGCCGTGAAATCGGAAGGCCACTGCGTTCCAAGCACCGGAATATTCATGATACACACCTGAATCGGACCATTGTGCTAAAACAGCAGAATGAACTGCTTCATAAGGTTTGCGCGGAAAATCGGCGTGTGGAATTAGGCCGTTCGGTGTGAGAGGAGACATAACAGAATACTATCGCATCGACCAAATCATGGAAAGCTTTCAACTCAAAGTATTGATGACACGTGATGTGTGCAGTTGGTAAGTTATCACACAGCTAGTTTGCCTCAGCACCAGCCGGCAAAGTCAAAATGCCAATCTTGTATTTATTGAGTACACGTAGTTTTGCACCAAAACGTTACGCGTTGCTTAGTCCCGCTGGTAATTTGCTATTGGGATGTCAATCGGGCCGCTAACCCATTTTCCATATATGACGCCGTGACGCTTTTCGTAATTTGCGAGCGCTGCCTTCCATGTTTCACTATCAGTCAGTGTTGAGTGTTCGACGGTGAGATTTTGCCACGGTTCGATAGATCGCAGCACTTTGCGTATGTTCGTGATTAGGCTTGGGTGGGCGAAAGGGCTAACGACGACGCGTTCGATAAGCCTAGTATCAAATTCCAGACCCATGGAATTTTGCTTCTCAACAGAAAAGCTGACGACCCTATATTCCTTTTCATCGCCGAACCCATATCGTTTGAAGAACGGTAACTGATGAATATCCTTCGCCTCGATTTGATCTATCCGGTTTAGGAGAATATAGCGGACATCGCCAGCGTAGAAATGTTCATTTTCTTTACAAAGCTCATCCAACCTCTGCTTGTTTAGGATAACGCTGACACCAGCTGGGCCGCTAGCGTAAATTTGCCAATGATGAAAAGTTTCAGGCGCTCTAGTGAGACAAACTGCTCCGACAAATCCGTAGCCTAGCGCCCTTTGATATAGCGACAAGCCCTCACGGTCATTGGCATCGACCCAGTGGCTGTAGCCAATCGTTGTCAGCTTTCGGCTTACCAGCATATCGATCAGCACAGGTAGATTTGTATATCGTCTGAGGGTCTGTGGATTTTCCATATAGCGACTCTTCCTGCTCGTAGCGGTCATTCCAGCTGCGCCTACCCTCTAGAACCGAATTTCGAATCACAAGGGCCTATCACTCGGCGCACAAGTGTGCTAGGAATTTACAGTACATAAAACGGTACATAGATGGCCATCATACGTCGAATTTCAGGGCTTTTAGGAGCAAATTTGAAGAGAGCTACTTCTCCCGTAGGGGTCACCAAATTTGCATGCCTACAGCCCTTGCAATTTTGGCGATTTTCTGGAATTTTTTACCGTCTATTGAGTGTCATACCAAGCTGCGGTGAGGCTGACTCAGATTTGGGATTCCCAAACGGTGGAAAGTCTGATTCTATGTTGTTCTTCATTTGGAGGACGTGACATGGGATCAGCGATTAGCTTGCGGGATGATTTTGACGGCACTGCCTTGAGGCGACTGGCGCGGAAGTCGAAAAGTGCGAACCAGGCCCGCCGGCTTTTGGCATTGGCCGAGATCTACGACGGTGGCAGCCGGACAAGGGCGGCGCGGATCGGCGGGGTGGGCTTACAGATCGTGCGTGACTGGGTGGTGAGGTTCAACGCCCGAGGTCCCGATGGGCTGCTCGATGGCAAGGCCCCGGGAAGACAGTCGCTGCTCAATGATGCCCAGCGCCGCGCGCTTGTCGAAATGGTCGAGTGCGGCCCGATCCCGGCGATCCATGGCGTCGTTCGCTGGCGGCTGGTCGACTTGGTCCAGTGGCTTCATTACGAATTTGCTGTCTCGCTTGATGCAACGACCGTGGGGCGTGAGCTAAAGAGACTGGGCTATGTCAAGCTGACGGCGCGGCCTCGCCACTACGCCCAGAACGAGCTTGCGATGGAGGCCTTTAAAAAGGGGGCTTTGCCGCCGAGCTTGCAAAGGTCAGAGCAACTCTCCCGAAGGGCACGCCGATAGAGATTTGGTTCCAGGACGAAGCGCGGATTGGCCAGAAGAACAAGATCACGCGGCGTTGGGCCAGACGCGGGACGCGGCCATCGGCACCCAAAGACCAGCGGACCAAATCGGCCTATATCTTCGGCGCAATCTGCCCGGAGCACGGCAAGGGCGCGGGGCTGGTGCTGCCGTTCTGCAATACCGAAACCATGACACTCCATCTGACAGAAATAGCGCTCGCCGTCGCTCCTGGCGCTCACGCTGTTATACTGATGGATCAAGCCGGTTGGCATATGACTGACAAGCTGGATGTTCCCGGCAATATCAGCATCATCGCGCTTCCGGCCAAATGTCCTGAACTCAACCCGGTTGAGAATATCTGGCAGTTCATGCGCGACAACTGGCTCTCCAACCGGGTGTTCACTTCCCACGACAATATCGTCGACCTCTGCTGCGAGGCGTGGAACAAACTCATAGATCAGCCTTGGCGCATTATGACCATCGGGCACCGCAAATGGGCCAGTGGGTTATGATCATTGCAGGTTGGTATCAGCGGCATTCGCGATGGCCAACAAGGCCTGGCCATAAGCAGTTTTTTCAAAAAACTTGCCGCGTTCGATCAACTGGTCGCGGTCAATGAACCCCTGATGAAACGCGATTTCTTCGAGGCAGGCAATTAACGTGCCGGTGCGCTTCTGCATCACGCGCACAAACTCGCTTGCTTCGACGAGGCTGTCGTGGGTGCCGGTGTCTAACCAAGCGTAGCCACGCCCCATTTTTTCGACGTACAGCTCGCCCAGTTCCATGTACATACGGTTAAGCTCGGTTATTTCGAGCTCTCCGCGTGCAGATGGCCGGACGTCCTTCGCTAGCTCCACGACCTTGTTATCGTAGAAATACAGCCCTGTGACGGCGATATCGGAACGCGGCTGTTTTGGCTTTTCTTCAATTGATATTGCGCGACCGTCAGCGTCCAATTCCACAACTCCATATGCCGAAGCATCGGTGACCTGATAACCAAAGACGGTCGCGCCTTGTATCCGCTCTCTCGCGTTGGCGAGCAATGCGCCAAAACCTGCGCCAAAGAAAATGTTATCGCCCAGCACCAGGGCCGCTGGTTGATCACCAATAAATTCGGCACCAATATGAAGTGCCTGCGCCAAGCCTTCAGGCTTGGGCTGCACTGCATATTCAAACTTCAGTCCGATGTCTTCGCCGGTGCCAAAAAGACGCCGATAGTTATCCAGATATTCTGGCGATGATATAATCAGGATTTCGCGAATGCCAGCCAGCATCAGCGCCGAGAGCGGATAATAAATCATCGGCTTGTCGTAGATCGGTAGCAGCTGCTTGTTTATCGCAAGCGTCGCTGGGTGCAGTCTGGTGCCTGAACCACCGGCCAGTATTATTCCGCGCATTTTTATGTCCTCTTATCTTTCGAAACGTTCAGCGAGTATTTCATCGATCGCATCCTGCCAGTGCCTAGATGTAATTCCAAAATCCCGCTGTATCGCCGCCGTCGAGAGGCGCGAATTGCTCGGCCGTTTAGCAGGTGTGGGATATTGCGACGTGGTAATGGCCTTTAAAGCTGGTGTTGCAAGTCCGCGCCCCCCCATGTTGGCAAATATCGTCGCCGCCAGTTCATGCCAACTAGCTTCCCCACCGTTCACAAAATGCCATGTGCCATATTGTGCGTGGGGGTGTTCGGCCACTGCCAGCAGCGTCTGGGCTATATCGGAAGCGCTTGACGGACAACCGATTTGATCATCAACCACGCTGACTTCAGGTCGATCAGAAGCCAGTCGGATCATGGTGTTTACAAAATTCGCGCCGCCCGCGCTCACTACCCAAGCGGTTCTGATGATCGCATGGCGCGGATTAAGTGAGCGAACTGCGCTCTCGCCCATTTCCTTCGTTCGGCCGTAGACACCCAGTGGGTTCACCGCGTCCTCTTCGACATAAGGCGCGTCTTTAGTACCATCAAACACATAGTCAGTGGACACGTGAATGATGGGAATATCCAACTTCGCCGTTTCGGCTGCGAATATAGCTGGTGCGACTGCGTTGACCTGCTCGGCCAAAGCGGCATCGGTCTCTGCGCGATCAACGGCAGTATAGGCCGCGCAGTTGATAACGGCTGACCATGAACGATTGGCAACCAAGTCGGCGATGGACTGCGCATTCGTTAAATCCATCTGCGCGCGGGTGGGCGCAAATATATCCAAGCCACGTGTCTCAGCATGCCGCAACACAGCCTGACCAACTTGGCCGGTCCCGCCCGTCAGAAGAATGGTTGCCTTTGACATCGTTACGCGGTTTTCAAACCAAGTCTTTCACCTTGATATTCGCCCGATTGAATGGCCTGCCACCATGCACGATTTTCAAGATACCATTTGATGGTCTTTTCCATGCCACTTTCAAAAGATTCAAGCGGTTTCCAGCCCAATTCCCTTTGCAGTTTGCTAGCATCTATTGCGTAGCGGAAATCATGACCGGGCCGGTCGGCGACGAACTTAATCTGCTCGCGATAGCTAAGTTTATCCGACCTCGGCCGGATACGGTCTAATGTGTCACAAATTACATGGACAACTTCAAGGTTGGTGCGTTCCGAATTGCCGCCAACCATGTAGCTGTTTCCGACGGCGCCATTCTCAAACACTGCTTGCAAGGCACGGACATGGTCATCAACATACAACCAGTCGCGCACATTTGATCCCGTGCCGTATACGGGCAAGGGCTCGCCAGCCAAACATTTGATGATGACCAACGGGATCAGTTTTTCTGGAAAATGAAAAGGGCCGTAGTTGTTCGAACAATTGGTGATCACCACAGGTAGGCCATATGTATGATGCCAAGCCTGAACCAGGTGGTCGGAACCAGCTTTCGATGCCGAATACGGCGAACGCGGGTCATACGGCGTTTCCTCAGTAAAAAACCCGTCATCGCCAAGCGCACCAAATACTTCGTCCGTCGAGATGTGATGAAAGCGGAAATTGCCCTGTTTGTCTTCCGGCAAATCGCGCCAATATTCCAGCGCGCCGTTCAACATGGAAAAGGTGCCAACGAGATTGGTCTGAATAAACGCTCCGGGTCCATCGATGGAGCGATCCACATGCGATTCCGCCGCCAAGTGGGTGATGACATCTGGCTGAAAGCTTTTTATCGCTTCAAGAATCTTGGTAGAATCGCAAATGTCTATCTGCTGGAATTGATATCGATCGGATCCAGCCACGGACGCCAGCGAGGACAGGTTTCCGGCATAGGTCAGCGAGTCAATATTCAAGACGGTGTACTCGGTATCGGACATTAGATGTCGCACGAGCGCTGACCCTATAAAACCCGCGCCGCCGGTGACGATAATTTTCTTGCTCATAAATTTAGACACATCTCAGGTTGATAAGGAAGCCAACGGGTTGCCGTCGTACGGAAAATCGAAATCGCTATGGGACAAAGATGGCAGACTTGCATCCTTGTCTGACAAGATCGGAGCAGCGCTAACCATCGGCCAATTGATTGCCAATTCGGCATCGTCCCACCGAATACCGCCATCGGCCTGCGGCGCGTAATACGCATCTACTTTATAAGCTACGTGACAATCGTCTTCGAGCGTCAAGAACGCGTGCCCAAAACCCGCGGGGACAAAAAGCTGATTGCCTCGTTCAGCGGACAATTCGATACCAACCCATTTTTTAAACGTCGGGGATGCATGTCGCAAATCAACCGCGATGTCGAAAATCCTACCCTTTATACACCGCACCAACTTTGCCTGCGCATGCGGAACACGCTGAAAATGGATACCGCGGATCGTGCCTGCCTTTAAGGAGGCAGATTGATTATCTTGGCAGAATTCCCCACACACGCCGAGTTTCTGAAAGCGGTCTTCGTTCCACGTTTCCGTGAACCAACCCCGATCATCGGCAAATCGTTGTGGGGTTAAGTGCACAACGGGCATGGGCGTTCCTTATGTCTTGGTTAAACATTGCTGGTGACGCAATTAACGGGCATGCGCCGTTAAGAAAAGACCTCATTTTAACTGAGACACATTACGCTCTGTATTGCTTTTGGGGTGTTAGGAACCATATGATTGGACGACAGTGCCGCCATAGAGTGGCGTGTAATTTCTTTTAGCCATGCACAAACAAATGAAGATATTATCGACGAGGTTAGCAGATTTCTCTCCGTCGACTGATCAAACGCGGAACAACTTTGCGATTAAGGGAGAGAGCGAATCATGGTTGCGCTGCGCGTGGAGCTATTTGCAATAGCTGTCTGCGCTTCAATCTCCTTGGCCTTTCTGATAGTGCGAGGACTGGTAAGGCGATCGTACAAACCAAAGGAGTGCTAGGACCATTAAGCTCATTATTGCAGGCGTACGCAGCGGATAGTCAAACACGCTGGCAACAGCAAGAATCGCAATTATGACGCTCGACATTCGGCCAATTTTTACTTCGGAACGTGTTCCATCCATGAGAATCCATAGTTGAAAGGAACGGTAAACAAAATAAATGGATGCGCCCAATAGCCACACGATCCCTAAAATACCGAAAGTCAATGCAGTCTCGAGCCAATCATTGTGAAGTCTGTTTAAATACACGCCATCCAATATCGATAATGGTTCGTCCCTTTGAAATGCCGCTGAAAATGATCCGGGGCCGAAGCCAAACGGGTAATATTGTCGAAATAATTGTCCACTCAAAGCCCAGAAATCTGAACGATCTTTTGCATATCCAGTTTCCGCAAAAAAACGCTCGATGGCCTCAGCGCGCGAAAAGAAAATCGTAATCATCACAACACATACAATTGTTGCCAGCATGACTGCAGGGACGATAAACTTCGCGTTTTTGGATCTGTCACGTGACGAAATATGGGGAATATAAAGAAGCGCGCCACCGATCAATCCGACTACGGCTGCAAACATCCCTGCTCGCGAGCCGGTAACCAAAATCAACGGGACTAATATCAAAGTCAAGATGAGAGCAAAATAGCGATACCAGGTCGTGCCGCCTAACCCGTATGACGTTCGGTCACTGGCAAATACGGCCAAGATCGGAAATAAACATGCCAAAAATACAGCGGAGTGATTGCGATTTGCAAAAAACCCTACTGCGCTGCCGTTGTTGGTCACGCTGTAAAGATACAAGGGATTGTCCGTCCCACCAGATAATTGAAGAACGCAAATTATCGCTGAAAGCGCTCCGACAAAAACTAAAAAGTGACGCACGAGGCCCAATTCAGCGCGCTTAAGCTGAAGGGCAAACAAAAGCACCGCCATTGGTGTAAACAAGAAAATGAGTGATTGCCAAGCAGACGGAAAGGCAGATGACTCTAATTGTCCAAATGTTGTCAAATTCGACGAGTTACGAATTTCGTCGACACCGGCATCTGTTTGCAAAAACTGCATCAATTTCAACGGGCTCGGCAAATAATAAAACGCTACACATATATAGATGCTGCCAAACCATATCAGAAAACGTTTGTGTTCGCGCCAGTGTTCGACCCTTAATGTCAGTAATGCTATTCCCGTACACAATATCATCATAGGGTTTAAAAGCGCTAAAGACTGCACATCCGCTCGGGATGAACCGCCCATAAGAAATGCCGCAGCCAATGAAATGAAAATCCCCCAAAATGCGAATGAGGGCAAGGCGGAGCGAGTGTATTTAGGCAACAAGGTAATCCTACAAATCAACTATCGCACAAATGCCATCTAGGCGGCACCGACAGCGGCGATACGAATGAAAGCAGTGAACGCATGACTACCCTAATAGCAACAGGTGCGTGATTATATACGTCTATTGAAGCGTCGCCAAACCTTAAAAAGTTATGGCAATATTATTTTACTTCCGATACTCGCCACCAGAACAGCCGACACGCTACAATGCCCCAAAGCCCTGCAAAGTAAAGCTCCCATTGCACAAGGAAACCGATGATAAACTCTACTCGCCCCGCGCTAGGCATTGCAAATTCAGGTGTGCCTTCAGTAAACGGTGAAGCGGAAATCAGTCTAGCTCCACCTATCTTGCTGCAGTATTGGCATGTCCTAATTCGTTGGAAATGGCTAATAGTTGGCATCGTGATTGTCGCTTTGACTATTGGATTGGTGGCTACTTTACTTGCGACTCCTCAATATACTGCCACATCGCGCATTGAGATTAGCCGATCGCAGAAAAACGTGACAAACGTGGAAAGCCTCGAATCGGCCGACGCGGGTCGCGATCAAGAGTTCTTCCAAACCCAATACTCCCTGTTGCAAGCTAGATCTTTAGCAGAAAGGGTCGCTCGGCAATTACGTTTGGCAAATAATGACCAATTCTTTGAAGCCCATGGCGTGGATCCTAATAATGCGGGTCTGTTTGCTTCAAAATCTTCTAAGCAGCTGCGTGGCCCGGAATTGCGAGCGCGGGAAAAAAAGGCGATCGACTTACTTACCAAACATATCTCAATTTCGCCGATCCGCAACTCGGCTTTGGTAGATATAAGCTACACCAGCGCCTCGCCCGGCCTTTCGGCGCAGATCAGCAATTCATGGACGGAGCAATTCATTGTTCAGAGTATGGATCGGCGTTTTGCATCTACTGCAGATGCTAGAAAATTCCTTGAAGGCCGCTTGGCTGATCTGCGCGCTCGTGTCGAAACATCCGAGCGGGAAGCTGTCAACTATGCTTCACAGAAAGACATTGTCGCACTCGCCACAACGAGGAATGCGGACGGGAACACGGAAGTTGCCCGTACAATGGTCTCAAGCGATCTTGAGGCGCTAAACGGCGCGTTAGCTGAGGCTACTGCCAGTCGAATTGCCGCTCAAAGTCGTGTAAACAGTCGCAACGGCGGAGCGAATTCCGACGCACTAGGAAATGCAGCGATTTCACAACTTAGGCAACGGCGGGCGGAGGTCGCTTCAGAGCAGGCAAAGTTGCTGGTCCAGTTCGAACCAGACTATCCTTCCGTTAGAGCACTTACCGAACAACTACGGGCACTCGATGCAAGCATCGCACGAGAAGAAAGCCGCGTACTTAACAGCCGCTCTACAGAGTACAGTGAAGCAGTTCAACGCGAGAGGGACCTTCTGCAACGCGTGCAAACTCTGAAAAGTCGCTTGGACCGTCAACAGCGGGACAGCATAAAATACAACATTTTTCAACGTGAAGCAGATACAAACCGGCAGCTATATGATGGTCTATTGCAACGGTACAAAGAAATTGGTGTCGCTGGTATTGGTGCAAATAATATCGCAATTGTTGACCAAGCTAAGCTCCCGGAGAGTCCTTCCTCGCCTAGCTTACCAATAAATATGGCGTTAGCCTTACTCGCTGGCATGGCTGTAGCTGCCATTTCCACATTTGCTATTGAACAAATTGATGAGGGCATTCGTAATCCGGATCAAGTCAACCGCATCTTGCACGTCCCCTTGCTCGGAAGTGTTCCAGACGCCGACCAGACAGACACTTTTGTCCTATTAGCTGATCCAAAGTCAATGATTGCGGAGGCCTATTTCAGTGTGCGGTCCAACCTTGCTTTCAGTACCGACCACGGAATACCAAACACTTTTATGGTCACTAGCACTCGGCCGGCCGAGGGGAAGTCTACGACCAGCCTTGCACTTGCGACCGTTATGGGCCGAACAGGCAAAAAGGTCTTGTTGGTTGATGCCGACATGCGATCGCCGTCAATGCACCAATTTCTCAATTGCCAGAACAATAGCGGGCTCAGTAACTTTTTGGCAGGCGACAATCAGTGGCAAAATATGGTCCTCGAAACGGATCAAAAGGGCCTGCATCTTATGCCTGCAGGGCCGATGCCGCCCAGCGCTTCAGAACTACTCAGCAGCGATCGGTTGTTAATGCTCATACGGCAGCTGAGTGAGCACTTCGATCATATCGTAGTTGATTCACCACCAATACTGGGGCTTGCCGACGCACCGTTGCTTTCGCGCGCTGTTGAAGGGTGTATATTTGTGGTGGAGGCAGAAGGTGTTGCTGTCAGAGGTTTGAAGTCCTCGTTGGGGCGTCTTCATGCAGTGCATGCCCATGTGTTTGGTGTGGTTCTTACGAAACTCAAGAATCGCCAAGCTGGATATGGATATGGATATGGATATGGATATGGATATGGAGAGAGAGATCCTCGAATTGATGACAATTGAGATCCGACGATATCTATAATTTTCATTCCGTCATTTTGCAGCCCATATTTGATCCCAAGGTCAATCTGTGCACGGCGGCCCGTATGACAATATGCTGAAGCCAGAGACTTTGGCTGGAAGTCGCGCACGCAGATACTTCGAATGGATTTATATGGAGTATCGAGGAGCCGCTGTGGGTGCTGTCAAAGCATGTGGGATGTCTTGGATCCCATTGATCGGCTATCGTTCTCGCAACTAGGATCATGCACCCTGAGAATGACGGATGATGGAAATTGGCATGAAAGCTTTTTGCAGGCAAAGTCGGCTGTGTGACTGGCTAATAGATGTTATACCAACCTGCAATGATCATAACCCACTGGCCCATTTGCGGTGCCCGATGGTCATAATGCGCCAAGGCTGATCTATGAGTTTGTTCCACGCCTCGCAGCAGAGGTCGACGATATTGTCGTGGGAAGTGAACACCCGGTTGGAGAGCCAGTTGTCGCGCATGAACTGCCAGATATTCTCAACCGGGTTGAGTTCAGGACATTTGGCCGGAAGCGCGATGATGCTGATATTGCCGGGAACATCCAGCTTGTCAGTCATATGCCAACCGGCTTGATCCATCAGTATAACAGCGTGAGCGCCAGGAGCGACGGCGAGCGCTATTTCTGTCAGATGGAGTGTCATGGTTTCGGTATTGCAGAACGGCAGCACCAGCCCCGCGCCCTTGCCGTGCTCCGGGCAGATTGCGCCGAAGATATAGGCCGATTTGGTCCGCTGGTCTTTGGGTGCCGATGGCCGCGTCCCGCGTCTGGCCCAACGCCGCGTGATCTTGTTCTTCTGGCCAATCCGCGCTTCGTCCTGGAACCAAATCTCTATCGGCGTGCCCTTCGGGAGAGTTGCTCTGACCTTTGCAAGCTCGGCGGCAAAGCCCCCTTTTTAAAGGCCTCCATCGCAAGCTCGTTCTGGGCGTAGTGGCGAGGCCGCGCCGTCAGCTTGACATAGCCCAGTCTCTTTAGCTCACGCCCCACGGTCGTTGCATCAAGCGAGACAGCAAATTCGTAATGAAGCCACTGGACCAAGTCGACCAGCCGCCAGCGAACGACGCCATGGATCGCCGGGATCGGGCCGCACTCGACCATTTCGACAAGCGCGCGGCGCTGGGCATCATTGAGCAGCGACTGTCTTCCCGGGGCCTTGCCATCGAGCAGCCCATCGGGACCTCGGGCGTTGAACCTCACCACCCAGTCACGCACGATCTGTAAGCCCACCCCGCCGATCCGCGCCGCCCTTGTCCGGCTGCCACCGTCGTAGATCTCGGCCAATGCCAAAAGCCGGCGGGCCTGGTTCGCACTTTTCGACTTCCGCGCCAGTCGCCTCAAGGCAGTGCCGTCAAAATCATCCCGCAAGCTAATCGCTGATCCCATGTCACGTCCTCCAAATGAAGAACAACATAGAATCAGACTTTCCACCGTTTGGGAATCCCAAATCTGAGTCAGCCTCACCGCAGCTTGGTATTACGCTGAGTCCATATTCGCAAAAAACATCAGTGAACGTTCATTGGTGGCCGTATTACCAATCAGATATTGGTGAGATATCTTATGGCGCTTGATACATGCCATCTCAAGTGCTTGATGCTTCTTTTGCTTGCACGTTGAGCAGCGTGGACCACGGTAACAGAAGGATTTGCGATGACTGACCAACCCGACTTCCAGATGCGCCTGCATATATCGACATCCTCAAAGTACATAAAATACTTCTTATCATCGAACCCGCCAACCTTTTCGAAAACTGACCTGGTGAATACCATGAACATACCCGCGGCCCATTCAACAGGGAACGGAATATCACCCCAGCGATAATCTAATTGCCTGTCTCTAAAAACAACACGTCGTAATAGTCTAATGAAGGTTGGGCGGTAGCGGACAGAGTCTTCAATCGCCCCATTTGGCGAAATTACTTTTGGTACAACAACGCCCACGCTTGTGTTCGCGAATGGCTGCAAAAATGCGACACAATCGAGTTCGGATAGACGAATATCGGGATTGATCACCGCAAAATATGGAGTCGTGGCAAACTTGAATGCGGTGTTGTGGTTTGCTCCAAATCCCCGTGGCTCGCTATTCACGATGATTTTTTTTATGTACGATCTCGGTAGTGGTCGATGATGGTCAACGATATTCATCGTTATTATTAGCTCAAAGTCCCCATTATATACCTTGTCCAGATCGGCGAGGAGCAAGGACATCAGATCATATTGGTTGTGGCTCACAACCGATAACGTGATGAGGGGCTCCTTGTTTGACATCGAAAATAACCTAATGTAAATTTAATTGGAAAAAGAAATCATAAGGTAAAAATCTGACTGCGTCGCTATTGCTAAAGATAATCTGACGCAAGAAGTTTAGATTTGTTAATATGCCAAGTGAAACACAAAGAAATAACGCTACTTTTTGTTTTCGTATTTCCAACGAGGCAGCGGTAGACAGCGCAATCAACAACACAGAAATCTGTAGAAATCGTAACCCTGCATAGCTATACACCAAAACGGGTAGAGATAATAAAAATATAGCTAGCGCCATTATCCTTAAAGATTTTGATAAATCATTATTTATACAGAATTTATAATTTATGAAGTAGAAAATCAAAAATTGTATAACGGGCATTATGCCAGAATACCCTTCAGGCCGAGACAATTCTTGATATACTTCAAATTTATATATGAGATATTCTATAGGTAAAAATTGCGATATTAAAACAGAAACGACAGATATTGCTAAAAGACCAATTAAGTTAAATCTTAATTTAAGAAATACCAACGGAAGCATACTAATATGCGCTAGCGACGGGACAAGCAGCCAGGTCCGCGCAAAATAATTGCTTCTTTTCGCGAACAGAGCGACGAAATAACAGACTAAAGCGAACGATAATCCATATCTTAATCCGTTAAATGTTGAATCGAGCATTAGGACCGGAAGAATCGAAACCGACAGATACGCATTATTTGGTTGTAGTTTGCTGACGCCTGTAATGTACAAATACAATACTACAAATGAATGAAGGACTGTATATGCCTGAAAATCCAGACCAACATCGCGCATAAATGTCTGAGGATACCAAAATAATGGATCAATCGTTATTGCGTAGGATTCGGCATAATCGAACAAGTCACGATATGCTGCAGTGTCGGTTCCTGCGTAACCTCTCAGAGACGCAAATATTGCTATTGGGCAAAATGATATCAACAAAGCAAATCTAGATATTTTGACGTTATTGTAAGCCATAAACGACAAGATCAATTGAGGCCAAAATATCAAAAACACATACAGCGCGATGCTTGTCATGATTTGTCTGAATTCTGTATAGGATTTAGCTTATTCGGAAACGAAATTATCAAATACCCAAACAGCATAAGAATTACTTTTATGCTGTGCACCATCCGAACACTCATTCGAAGCGATTTGTACAAAAGACGATCAAAAACAGAAAGTTTGTTCAGAATTTCTGGAGCAACATAGGCGCCCATTTTTGACATCGCCAGGGCCTTGCTTCGCAGAGAAAATTTGTCTTTTATTTCGTTTGTAGAACCAGGATAGAAGTCCCAGCCCTTGTGAATAACTGACAATTCCGGTGAAGTTCTGCACGTATAGTAATGCGGCTTAAATAGACGCGCATGACCTATCCGAAATCTAAATCCGAATAAAAAATAGTCATTTCTATAAATTGCAGCAGTTGTATCAACTGGTGCAATAATGTTGCTACCAATATTTGATCCACTAAGCAGTTTTTTTTCGAGTTCGAATGTTTCCTGAAGTATTTTATTATCTTTTATATTATCAAGAGACAAATTTAGTCCCAGTTTTCCAATACATCTATGTTGGTTCATTTCAGTTAACATTTGAGTCAGCCAGCAGTCGCCGTCTCTGGGCTCAGGGAATATTATATCTGCGTCGGAAAATACGTAATATTGGCCATCGATCCAATTATTATGTTCCAATGCTAAATTAAATCCATATATCCAGTTGTTGTGTTTATTTTGAATATAATGCGCATCGGGTAATTGTGCGATTTGATTTTTCACATACTCGAGCGCCGCAGAGCTGTCTGATTTATTGTCCACCACAAAGAGGCGATATGGATATCGAGTGTTGGCAACAATCGAGTTAATGCACATCAAAAGTATATCTGGTTGATTATGATGCAACAGGACGATCTGGATCATATCAATATCGTTCTTTCATAGCCTGAGATATAGCCTCAAGGTATTGCCGCTCTTCGTCAAAGCTCGGTTCAACGAAATTGCCCTCGGCCCACTCGTTCCAGGATTTCAGAAAAATAAACCTAGGCTTCCCGTCTTGATTAACAAAATCAGATTTTTCAATTGCTGCTTTAAGCACGTCCTTAAATTTTTCAGGACTGCAGCCGGTTAAAACCAGTCCTCGCCGTCCAGATCTCGGTGTGTTGTCCCAGTTTGATATAACCGTGTGGTAGGCAGGAAAATTAAATTGGCTAAGATCGGGCAACATCTCCTTTGCCGCGTCGATATATGGAATACGCTGCGGACCAGTCAGACCACTTATTTTGCCTTTGATCCTTGCACTAATGGCATCGATGTAATGGCTGTTTTTATGTTGGCTGTCTCGTCCGGTAATATTCATAATTACCGCCCCATCTAGCCCCATAGATTCGATTTGGTCAAATCGGCCGCTTGGATTTGGTGACCAAGTTCCCAAGATGTACAGATCAGGAAACCCGTCCGACCGGGCCAAACTTCTAAGTTTTTCATAATAGGCCAGCGAATTTTTAAGACCGTTGGGTCGGTATATGTAAAGCACGGGTCGATTGTCATGCTTTACATACCGGGGATCCAAGAAAAACCGCCTTAGCGTTGCATAATGAGAGCTTGCGTCGTCGGAAGGATACGTCTGCTCTACGAGGGTTTTTTTGGGTTGTCCGTGCCAAACACCAGTCCATGATTCATTTGCCCAGCCTAGGCAAAATGGGAAATCAATGTGCGGCGCGGCAAGAAGATTTTCAAGTGGCTTTTCCAGCAATCTTCTGCCTCCAAACCAGTAATGCCAGTAGCAAAAACCATGAATTCCATAGCTTTGCGCGAGGTCAGCTTGTCGCTCTTGCGTTTCTGTTAACCGTAAGTCGTAGAATCCAAGCTCGCCGGGAAGTTTTGGCTGTTTATGACCGCGATACAAAGGCCGGGCTCTTGCAACATTATGCCATTCGGTAAAGCCGGGGCCCCACCAATTACTATTTTCTTCAATGGGATGGAATTGGGGCAGATGAAACGCGAGTATCTTCGGCAAATTTTTACTTGCCACCTCTAGTCTATTTTTTTGCATTTTTTCCATTCCATTGTGCGCTCATCATAATATTTGACGGGAACTGCAGGCGCGCCAACGACAATTGTATTAATCGGCACATTCTTAGTAACAACTGAATTTGCGCCAATAATCGCACCCGCGCCTATAACAACCGGACCTATAATAACAACGTTATCACCGATCCATACATTTGAGCCAATTTCCACTGCTCCATCGCAGTTAATATGTCGTTTGATCGGCGCTTCCATCGGATCGCTTTGATCTTGGCCAGTATATTTCCCGTGATTGTGGTCTGTAATATGCACCCCGCTTCCGATGAGGCAATCTTGTCCTATGCGAATGTGATTCACACATGCGACGTGCAAACGTTCAGAGGCTGAAAATTTTGCTCCGATTTCAAGGATTGGGGTTCGGTTCGTCTCGCTTGGAACCACTTCTATCCAGGCGAAGCGGCCAACGGAGCAACCAGGCTGCGCCGCGATAAATGTTGTCCCGATAATTCTTGGCGCCCGACCAATAAACCCGCCTTGCCATCCATATAACAAAGCACGGTAACGTCCAGCGAAGCGTTCACTTGCCCGCGTTACGAAGGCACTCAATTTTGAGAAACCTCTTTCAGAACGCCAAATGCGTTTCATTACTGCAATCTTTGACATGTCACTGTCCTAATCAGTTTTATTCAATCGTCGCAGAAATTGCGCAAAAATGTAAAAGGGCCATGCCAACGGACGTGGAAGCGCTATAATCGGCCTTACCAATAACTGGCGATAATAGTTTTTTCCGATCGCGTTACTCCAATTCGTAGGTAAATCCTCTTTCTGAAATTTACCGATATTTTTGAAGCGTAAATTCCACGCCAGTCTGGGAAGATAATCCAAGAAATGTGGTTTAAGTATGGATTTACCAATTGAACTATCTTTGCCAAAGAAATTATCGATTATTTGCGGAAAATTCTGAAAGAATACTTTGAATACTTGGTATCCCCCGGTATTTCCTGAGGTTGCCAAAACACATTTATTCTTGACATAAAAAAACGGCCCGTCGGTCATTAGCAAAGGTAATATCCATCCGAGCTGTACTAACGATGTTCGATTGTAGCGGTCAACGGCGCGCATATCGATTACGTCCGTTAACCGTCGCTTATCAATCACCATCGCTGAAATATAGGTCAACCATGTATGTACCGTTGAAGCAAACGATAGTGCATTCAATTGCCTTATATTTAAGGATTGAACCAACTCCCCCTGATCCGGACTGCATACGCGGTCGACCCATTCACTTTGCATATATACCAATGCCGGCTCTTTTTCTTCCAGCAACTGGATAACACTTGATAATATGCCACGTTTCGGCAGGTCGTCATCTCCAATTATCCAGAGCCAACGTGTTTGCACGGAACGCACACAATGGAGAAAATTCTCATCCGCGCCTATATTTTCAGGATGTCGAAAACTAGCAAAGTTGGGCCATTCCTTCGCTACGCGATCGACGACAAGGGGAGTGGAGTCGGTGGAAGCATTGTCGGAAACAAACACCGTAACGGTGTCCAGTTGAGCGACTTCTTCGTGGAGAGCACGCAACAAAACGGCAAGATTTTCGCTCCTATTGTAGGTCGGAACGAGTATCGTCAATAAAGGCTTGGTTTTCATATAGGCGCGTTAATGTTCAAGGAGATAAAATTGCGCTAGTTTGGCGCGACCTGTAGCGGATAAATAACAACAAAGTCCAAGGCATGCTCACAAATGCACCTACCATGGCGTAGCCCATCATCATTTCCGTAACATCTGAACGCAACAGCCAGACCATTATAATGGTCGCTATTGCCGAAATAATTGATACGGGCAGCATCGGCTCCTCTCGATGAGCGCGCATATATGTAGCGGCCGAGTAAGAAGCTGTGTTAAGAACTGCAGAACAAGCGATCCAGAATAAGGTCGAGGCACTGGCAATTCGATGCACAGCCTCTAGTTCGGCTAACGTGGCAAGTTTGACAATACCGACAATGGAAAATGCAATTGCAGCTGTGGCGAATACCGACCGTGCTGCGACCGACATGAATAACTGGTTCAATGCTCGGGGCTCTCGCCTTGACACATGCATCGTGAAGTTTGGTGCCTTTGCATTTATCCAACTTAAGCCAAGCGTCGTCACTGCATTAAATACGGTCATTGCCATGCCAACTCGACCGGCCACAACAGCGCCGTGCGTAGCAAATGCTATGGGAGTGAACATATTATAGAGAAAGTAGCCGCTGACCCAACTGACGGCGATACGCCATTGCAATGGAAGAACATCTCTTCTCCAATTTACCTCACTATTTTTCCGGTCTATTTTCCTAAATCCGGAAGCCTTTGAACGTAGCCAAAACCACGTCACAAACGACGACATGAGTGGTAACGACACCGTCGCCCAAAGTTCCAATCCTAATATAAGCAAAAGCCACAATAAGACATATCCGGCCATCGACTGCAATAAGCGCAGGCGCGCTACCTGGCCGACCTGCCCCAAGCCCTCGAATAATGCGAGTTTCGGACTTAGAAATAAATTGAAGGCCGTCAGCAATACTAGAACGACCCAGACTGGCGCCCAGTCGTAAATTGAAATAGACTGGTTATTTACAAAAAAGAAAATCCATCCGGCTGTCCCCGCGATTGCAGCAAATAATACAGCGGCAACTGCGAACCATCGACGTACAAATCCAAAGATACCGCCAATCCGGTTGAGACGGTCTTCGTGCCCCAAAAACGTCCCATCTGGCTGTACCGTAATATGCGCGGCTTCATGGCTAATTAGAAGAACAATAACTTGGCTAAAACCGAGTTCAAAAAAGATCTGCAGTGCCAACAAACTCGCAAACGTATAAAAGAAGCCTTGCTGTAAAGGCGTTAACCAAAATGGCACTATTAGCACCGTTAGGGCACCAGCAACTAGCGCCCATATCCTGTACAATAGCGTTAGCGACACATGAAAATCGAGGCCTGTCATCACTAACATACGCCTAAGCGACGCAGACAGACCCATCGCCTTTCCTGTCATTTACCGAATTTCAACGGTAAAATAAAAATCATGTGAAAACACTGATGCTGCAGTATGTTAACTTTTGCGATCACCTTTGGTAACTCACATCGTTCATATTTATATCTGGTATTCATTTCTGCGCTTAAGCAAGAATTCATATTCATCGCAATTTAAATCCCGGCCCAAATTCCACTCTGCTTTTTTCCGGTATTCGATCTGAAATTTGTTTTTGTCGAATTGAAATTTATCGGCGCCGACAAGGGCATTGGCGACGTGATTTACATGCAGAATTGCTTGTCGAGTTGTTCGACTGATGTGTTTCGTGTAATTTTCAATCGTACTTTCGTCCATCTCAGCCAAACTGTAGGAATTAAAGAATAAATCCACGGAATTGTCTTCTAAATCCTGAATGACAAATGAGGGTAACAGCGCAATGTCATAACGCTTAATTGTATCGATATTTATATTCGGCTCATCGCCATATAATAAAAATTTCTTTTCTGGAAAAAGATTCATCAGCTGATAGCTGGATATGCAAAGTATTTCTGGCAAATCCAGATTAATATAAGCGAGATTGTTTGGCATGATTTTATTTAAATAATATGCAAAGCCGCCAATGCCGCCGCCCAATTCCGCAACGACACTGCGTTGCTCATTTGACGCAACAAGCGACGACGCAACATGCGCATAATAATATTGATAGTCGGAACCCGACCGTACAAAATCCTGCCCTACCCAAATGCCGTAGGGATTCCCGAAATTTTCGATATGTAGGTCTCGTGTTGTTACATTGGGCAGTAGTTTCTCAAGCAACCGATATCTGTACACGGCATCGATCAACATGCGTTTCAAAGCCAATTTGGAAGGTGCATTTTTAAAATATACCTTCTCCATATCTACTGGCATGCCAATTAGCCCAGTGCTTATTGAATTTCGGAAAAAATTATCCAACAGGTCACGCAAGCCTTCAGCGTCGCCCTGTCTCAACACATCAAGTAGCTTTGTCAGCGGCTTTTCATAAATCGGAACCCATTCATTGGATACCTTGTACAAATCATTTTGTTTGGAATGATCTTTTGCCGTGAGGGAATATGCGTCGATAATGCGTTGGGCAACTTGCGTACGCTCAATCTTACTGCGCGTAGACGAGGTCGGACGCGGCAGAAGGCCCTTTTGAACTGCTGCAATCTCATAAAGCGGATCGCGCTTGAATTCCGCATCCCAATAACGGTACGTCTTAACCATATTGTTAAATCGACGCGCCCTTGAGACTATTCGCTTAATTATATTCAATGAACTGCTCCAGATGGATAAATGTTAGTGAATCTGCATAGCTTCTTAAATAATTGCTTTAGAATTGATTACGGAAAATGATTCCTCTAAAACAATATCTAACGAATTGCCGGATGGTTCGTATCCAAATTTCTCTGCTCGCCGATTATTTGAATAATAATTCATTTTCATTCCTGTCGAATCGATAATTTCAAACGATTCGCAAAATGAATATTTTAATTCATATTTTGATTTCATTGCGTTTAATAATGAAAATTTGTCGATGGGAGATTTAGTGTAACAGTCAATAACATCATTAGTGAGTGGGGAAGAAATAATTGACTGAATTAATCTGAAAAAATCACTTGGGCCGATGTAATCACGAACAATATTGACCTGATTTGTCTTAAGCGTTTTTCCAGATTTTATGGCTCTCAATATGTCTGTGATCAAGAACCGTTCCGAGATATCTTGTGTGCGACTGACATAATTGAAAACTCTTACATCAATTATCGGGAGATGGGGCAGCGCGCGATGACGACATTCAGCGTACATTTTGGCTACTGAATACCAATCTCGTGTAAGTAAGTGATTGATTGGGATCTCAGCATAAGTATTTTCGTCTGCGGGTTCATCAAATCTCGAGCCATAGGCTGCTCCGCTGCTCAAAAATATGTAACGGCACTCGGGATGCGCAGTCTGATAGCGAACAGCCATTTCATCATATTTTAGTGTAACGTCAAAAATAGACGCACCCATCGCTATTGCCTGTGCTGGGTTCCCCACCCCTACGAAGTTTAAAACTACATCGAAGTGTAGATCATGATGAAAATCTTCAAAACCTGCAACGGTATAAACACCGTGCAATTGCATGTCGCGAAGCCATGTGACTACTGCGTCTGGTCGCCTTGCAAACAAAATAAGATTATGCTGGGTTTGTGCAGCAAAAGATCGGATGAGATCTTTTGCAATTTGGCTAGTAGCGCCCAATATTGCTATGCGTTGAGTCACGGTAGGGAGAGCCCGCAAAATTCCGAAACGCGCCTGAGCACGGAATTATCGTCCAAGCCGTGCTCATGCAAAAGATATGCGTGTGAACCACAATGAGAAGAAAAACGGTCTTCCACCCCAAGTCTCAACAACCGAGTTGGATGATCCTGACTAATAATTTCAGCTACTGCTCCGCCTAACCCGCCTAATATAGAATGCTCCTCGAGTGTTACCAAGCCTTTGGTAATACTTGCTGCGCTGCAGACATCCTTACTGTCCAGCGGCTTCAACATAGGCGCACTCCACGCCATCAGGTTGAGCTCTTCAGCAACACGAAGGGCGGTTACCGCCATTGCGCCTGTAGCAATGAGTCCAGGACGATCCGTTCGTCCATCTCGCAATTTAATTAATTGCCCGGATTTCAACGCATCTATCGGCCCAGTATGGACGTCGCCGCGATCTGATTTTCCCATACGGAGGTAAACGGGTTGCTTTGCAGAATACGCGTAATTCATACACGATTCCATTTCAAATCTATCGGCCGGAGAAAGCACCGTCATATTGGGTATGCTTCGAGTACATGCAATATCTTCGGTTGATTGGTGACTGGTTCCTAAATGGCTGTAAACGAAACCTGCCCCGTCTCCCAAAAGAACGACCGGTAGATCATCATGAGCAATATCTAGCTTTATCTGTTCGATTGTTCGTATTGGTACAAAGGCTGCCAACCCATATACAAATGGCCGAAAACCGACGCGCGCCAAACCCGCGGCCATGCCAACCATGTTTTGCTCAGCAATACCGGCATTAATATATTGCTTCGGGCATTCCCGCCGAAAATCGTCAAACAATGCATAGCCGTGATCGCCGGTCAGGAGCAGTACCTTACGGTCGGCTGATGCAAGGCGCACCAAAGCACTAGAAAAAGCGTCCCTCACTACGCAGCTGCCCCGAGCGCAGCAATAGCATCGGCGTACGTTTGGCTATTCAGTCGTGTGTAGTGCCAGCTGTTGTCGGATTCCATGAATGGAACGCCTTTTCCCTTTACGGTAGTGGCGATCAAAGCCTTAGGTTTGCCTACTCCAGTCGCCCAAAGGCGGTGAATAGCCGAATCCAATTCGTCCTCATCATGTCCGTCAACTTCCAGCGTTTCAAAGCCAAAGCTTCGTAACTTAGATGCTAGGTCTCCAAGCGCCAAAACATCATCGGTCGGGCCCATTGCTTGAAATCCATTTTTGTCAACAATCATCATCAAGTTGTCAATCTTGTGATGTGCCGCTACCAATGCCCCTTCCCAGATTGGTCCTTCATTGAGCTCGCCATCACCGACAAGACAAAAGACCTTTTGCTCAGCTTTTTTGGACATTAAACCTAGTGCGATACCAACCCCGACTGAAAATCCGTGCCCCAACGATCCTGACGTTACTTCAAGTCCAGGTACCCGTGAGTCTGATAAACCTTTTAAGTCACTTCCATCTTCAAAATAACCCTTGATTTGTTCGTCAGTTAACCAGCCTAACTCGTGCATACAGGCATATTGGGCCATGACACCATGCCCTTTGCTAAGGACAAGGTAATCCCGTCCGTCCGCCATTGGATTGTTGTCCGGATATCGCAAATGATTGCGATATAGCACGGTCAATATTTCGACGATCGAGAATGCACACCCGATATGCACTGTTGAACCAGAATATGCCATGTCCAACACCGTGCGCCGCATACGCGCGGGTAAAAAGCGATGATCACTATTGAGCAAGGTTGAATTTCGCATTTTTTTCGTCATTAGAAGTTGAGGCCAAAAAATTCTTCCAACTTATCGCCAATATATTCGAGGTGCTCCTCAGATAAACCTGGAAAAGTGCCCAACCAAAACGTCTGGTTCATCACAATTTCAGTATTCGTCAAGTCCCCAGAAACTCGATAATTGCGGCCAGTCATATATGGCTGCTTGGTAAGGTTGCCAGCAAAAAGCAAACGGGTGCCAATTTTATTTTGGTCAAGGAAGTTGATGAGATCAGTTCGCATAATCCCACTATTTTCTTTTAAAATGAGAGGAAACCCGAACCAAGACGGATTGGAATTTGGGGTTGCTTCAGGCAAGTGCAAGAACTCGCTGCAACTTGCGAGGCGCTTCTTTAAAAAGGAAAAATTAGAACGTCGCTTGGCTATAAACTCCTCCAAACGATCCATCTGGGCCAAGGCACAGGCAGCCTGCATATCGGTGATTTTCAGATTGTATCCCAAGTGACTATAGGTATATTTATGGTCATATCCGTCCGGTAAATCACCGCCGATATCTTTTTTGGTCCAGCAAAACCGCTTATTGCAGGTATTGTCCTTTCCAGTTGGGCAATAGCAATCACGTCCCCAGTCGCGGAATGACTCCGCAATCATCTTCAATTCCACGTCATTTGTGAATACAGCACCGCCCTCGCCCATTGTGATGTGGTGCGCGGGATAAAAACTAAGAGTTCCGATATCACCAAAGGTGCCGACCATTTGATCCCGATATGTCGCACCCAAAGCATCGCAACAATCTTCGACTAACCATAGGTTATACTTTTTGCATAACGCCGTTATTACTTCGACGTTGAAAGGATTACCGAGACTGTGAGCCAGCATAATTGCCTTAGTTTTTGGCCCAATTGCAGCTTCAATTTTCGTCGGATCAATATTGTGTGTAGCTAATTCAATATCTACAAATACTGGCACAGCTCCAAACTGCAAAATAGGATTAACCGTGGTTGGAAAACCCGCTGCCACGCCTATTACTTCATCTCCGGGTTTGATTGCGCGAGCGCCAAGTTTTGGACTCGTCAGCGTTGAAAACGCGACCAAATTTGCCGATGAACCCGAATTAACAGTAATCAAATGCTTTACGCCTAGAAAATCGGCCATTCGTTTTTCGAACATTGAATTAAAGCGGCCAGTTGTTAGCCATCCATCTAAAGAGGCCTCAACCATCAGCTGTAATTCCTTCGCGCCAACGACTTTACCAGACACCGGCACTGGCGTTTCGCCATGCACAAAAGGTACGGGAGCATATGCAATGTCTGCATATTGCTGAACTAACTCGCCAATCTGCTTGCGAATAGCATCAAGCGGAGAATCAACGTTTATCGATTGTGTAGTCATTTTTCATCCTGATATTGAGAAATCTGCGCGAGACAGACCGCGCGCATATCCGCGCCCGCCAACCAAGCTTGATGCCATTGAGTGATGTTCGACAACGCCGTTTGGAGTGGCCACCGGGGCAGCCAATTTAAGCGTGAGCGAGCCTTAGAGATGTCTAGTTTTAAGTAGTGCGCCTCGTGTGGGTGTTCCCCCGGTTGCAATATCCACGATCCCCCGCCCGTCCACTCTTGGCATAGGCGTTCAACAATCCATTGCACAGTTTGCGCATCCTCGTCGCGAGGACCAAAATTCCAACCTTCCGCGTCTAACTGACCATGCTCATACAAACGCTCAGCCAACCGTAAATACCCCGACAAGGGCTCCAAAACATGTTGCCAAGGACGAACGGCATGCGGGTTGCGTATTTGCACTGGCCGCCGATCCTCAAGCGCTTTTAAAATGTCAGGAACGAGGCGATCCGACGCCCAATCACCTCCACCGATGACGTTGCCAGCACGTGCGGACGCCAGTGCGATACCTTGAGCTTGAAAAAACGATTTGCGATATGCGTTTCCTACTAGCTCGGCGCAACCTTTGCTACTTGAATAAGGATCATGGCCCCCCATAGCCTCATGCTCACGATAGCCCCAAACCCACTCTCGATTTTCATAACACTTATCAGTTGTTACAGATACGATTGCCCGCACACTGCCTGCGTGCCGCGCGGCTTCTAATACGTTGACGGTGCCCATTACGTTCGTAGCAAAAGTATCGATAGGCTGCTGGTACGATAAGCGCACTATTGGCTGCGCCGCCATGTGAATTACGATTTCAGGCTTAAAATCTGCCATCAAAGCAGAAAGTATATCATAGTTTCGAATATCTGAGATCTGGTGGTCCATGCCATTAGCAACCTGCGCGATGCTAAAAAGAGCCGGCACGGTGGGCGGTTCGAGCGAAATGCCTCGTAAAGTCGCCCCCAATGATTGCAACCACAGACTCAACCAACTCCCCTTGAAGCCGGTATGCCCCGTCAATAAAACGCGCTTGTTTTGCCAAAATGCTGGATTCACATTTTCCACCGTTAGGGCCACTTCTTCCACGGTGCGGTGCCATCGACCCACATTTTTTCAAGAGTGTTTTTATCGAATAGAGTGTCCATCGGTTGCCAAAATCCGTGATGCGGAAATGCCATCAATTCGCCCTGCTCGGCCAAGCTGGTTAGCGGGCCTTGTTCCCAAACCGTATCGTCACCGTCTAGCAGCGACAGAACTTTCGGAGACAAAACGAAGAATCCGCCGTTGATCAGCATGCCATCACCACGCGGTTTTTCTTTAAAACTATGCACTCGGTGGTTTTGAATATCCATGGCGCCGAAGCGAGCGGGTGGATAGGTCGCAGTAAGCGTAGCGGCCTTGCCGTGGCTTCGATGGAAGGCGATTGTCGCTCCAATGTCGTTATCGCCAACGCCATCGCCATAGGTGAAACAAAACGCCTCTTCATTTTTGACGTGATCGGCAACGCGCCGCAAGCGACCCCCTGTCATTGAAGCATCGCCTGTGTCGACCAGCGTAACTGTCCAGGGCTCTGCGCGCTTTTGGTGAACGCGCATATTGTTCGACTTCATGTCAAAAGTAACATCAGACATGTGTAAAAAGTAATTCGCAAAATATTCTTTGATCAAATATCCTTTATAGCCACAACAAATGATAAAGTCGTTGATGCCGTGATATGAATACATTTTCATAATGTGCCACAAGATCGGCTTGCCTCCGATTTCGACCATAGGTTTTGGCCGAGTCGAAGTTTCTTCGCTCAATCTGGTGCCCAATCCACCTGCAAGAATTACTGCTTTCATATATTTATTCTCGATCTGTCAGATAGATCCCGAGCTTACAAAAGCATCGGAATAAAATCGGTTGGGAGCCAAGCCAGCTTTAAAGAGCTCTACTTTAGCACTAGCAATCATTGCCTGAGATCCACAAGCGTACGCAACGGCATCACTTAAGTCAGGTCCATTTTCCAATAATGCATCTTGGACGTAGCCCCGAGCCCCCGACCACTCGGAATGTGCCTGAGACAATACAGGCAAAAAAGTGTGTCGGCCTCCTATCGCCTGAATATCATAGTATATATCAGCGACAACCCGCCCCCCCCAAACGACCGTTACCGAGCGCGGTTGTTCATCAACGCTAAGTTCCGTGATTGCCTCAAGCATCGCTTTGACGGGCGCTATACCTGTGCCTGTTGCCAGAAAAATTAAGTCCAAGCTCGCGCAACTGCGAAGAAAAAACGACCCAAGCGGTCCATTGATACGCAAAAGATCATTTTCTTTGGCTTTATTGAACCAGTAATCGCTCATCGCACCCCCATGCACCGCACGTATGTGCAAATCAAGATGGCCGCGACAATTCGGTGCATTCGCAATTGAGTAGCTTCTGCGCATGGCCCCAGGCCCGATCACATCGATATATTGACCTGGCAGATAACTGAAGGCACTTGTTGGCGGAACCCTGAGTGTCGCGAGCATCACATCTGGCGCTAATTTCTGTAGGCAATCGATACGGGCGGGAAGAGTTTTGACTTCAGGTATATATATGCCGTCCAAATCTTCGGCATCAATTGTTAAATCTGATGCTGCGGTTCGTATGCAGCTGAGAATATAGCCGGCCTTTTTTTCATCATCTGACAAGCCTATCTCAATGGCAAGCGCTTCGCTCCGTCCGCTCAAAATCCTGCATTTGCAAGAGCTACACCGGCCCGTTTTACAACTATAAGGAAGCGAAATCTGCGCATTTGCTGCAGCATCTAACAAAGACACTCCGTGCGAGCACTCAAATTTTTTCCCAGAAACAAGTTCTACTAACAAGATTGCTCCTTTCAATTATTAAAACTGTTGGTGCTTTATCAGTGTGTGTCAATCTTACATGACGGGTAATGATTGTAGGGTCCGAGCGCAATGGCACCTGAAATTGTCATTTTTTATTCCAAATTTATAGGTCTCTACCAACCAAGTACCTCTCAAATTATATCATAAAATGATCAAGATGAGCGCAAGGGTTAACGACGCGATCCAGTACATAAATAAACCACCGGGCCACCCAAACTTATCCTGCAAATGATGATGCAAATGGTCGCGATCAGCAGACATGGGCGACCGCCCCTGCCGAAGGCGTTTATACGTTAGCCTAAATGAGTCAGCGACTGGCACAACAAAAAGCAACACTAATTCGTCAGCGCTAATTGCCCGCAGCGCCTGGGTTCCTGGCGTGTTGTAAACCATGATCGAAAGCAATCCGATAGCGGCAGCAATTGCGTATGCTCCGCCATCACCGAGGAACAACTTGCTCCTCATGTTAAAAGTAAACAAAACCATCAGCACAGCTGAGAACAAACCAATAAGTGGCAGCAAGGGCCCAACCGATCGGGTCGCTAGTATCGCCAGCCAGCCCAAAGAAAGTCCTAAAACAAGCCCATTCTTTCCGTCAGCCATGTTAACTGCGTTCAAAAGACCAACGCAACAGACTACTGTGAAGATAATAGAGAGCCACCATGTTCCCAATCCTAGGGTTAACGGGGGTATGATGAAATCAAGAACGCGAACATTGAAAGTCGGATCTACAGCGGCCGCAATAGCAAACACAGCAAACGAAATTATAAGCCTTGAGCGCGGGGAAAGAGAGTGCCGGTCATCACCGAGCCCCACCAGTGCCATCGCGGAAACGCAGCCGAGCCAGATCAGAAGAGATCCAAGCCAGCGTTCTGAGGCAAAAATCATGATATAGGCGAGTGCTACAGGAACAAATGCGATAAGAAGCGTGACTCCTCCCATCAAGGGCGTAGGTACGCTGTGCTTTTTTCTGCCAACAGGAACATCCATCAGATTTAATAATGTGCAAATGCGTTGCGCGTTCAAACACAAAATAATTGCTGCCAATGCACCTGACAAGATCAGCGCAATGTAAAGTATATCGTCCATGGAATGGCAGTTGCTCTAGTGTTGGTTATCGGACGTGCACGTCGAAGCCATTATTGTATAAAATTACAGAGGTCTATACAGTAATAACAATTCCAGGAAAAAATTGCTTGGGCCAGAGCTCGGTAGCAAGCTTTGTGATTAGCGCTTAACCGCAAACCGCATACCCCGATTGCGATGTGCCGCACCACTCGGAGATTACTGCGGCTGATCTTCCCCGCCGTGACGGACGCGTTGTCGTACTGGCTGTTGACGCAAGCGTTCCTGTCGGACCTCGGGTACCGGTCTCCCAGTGGCAGCGCCGTCCTGCCCCGAATCAATCAGTGGTGTTTGCCGCTGATCAAAATTGTCGCGTTGCCGGGGCGGTGCATTTGCGTCGGGTGCGCGGGGGCGTCGACTCGGCTGTCCATAGCTTCCGCCGCGTCCTTCACGTATGTCAGTATATGGCACGGGCACAGCACCGGCGCCGCGGCTTTCTCGGCCACGCCAATGATCATTTTTGCCGCGCCGTTCATCCCGGCGCCCGTCATGCGGATGCTGGATTTCTTCGGCACCGCGTGCGCGACCGCTATGACGTTCGGGCCAACTTGCAGCGCCCGACCCTGCACCCTCCGTATATCCGCGACTACGCCTTTGGTATCGGCCGCTGTCGCCGTTACGCCCCCGATTCTCACGATACCAATTATGCCGCTTTTCGCCCCAATAGCGGCGATGCTGATCGCGCATGGGGTAGCGGCGTCCGATGTTATCGAACAGGAAGAAGCCATAGCCGGGATAATAATAATTATCGTACCAGCCGCCGCCATAACCGATATTGTTAAAGCCATAGCCGAGGTCGCAATCATAATAGCGGTCGTAATCGCTATAAGGGTCGCAACCATATTCGTCGTCATAATAGCCGTCGCTGGCATAACCAAGGCCGAGATCATAAACGCATCCGGACAGTGCAACGCTTGCCGATGCTAATGCCGCAATCTTTACAATAGCCTTTAGATTGAATGTCGCTTTCATATGACCCCCGTTTCGCCCTAAACGCTCCTGTGCCAATTCCGCTTAGAGCATCATATGCGCTGGTTATAATTGCTCAGTTGAATTGCAGGTGAATAAGTCCGTATGCTGACGTTCAGCTTTCTGCCGACGTCTCCACTTGCACCTTACTTACAGACATGGCAGTAATGTTTAACCGCGCAATTAAACAGGATTGAGACCGATGGCCCTTGCCCATAGCGAAGCTGCAAATCCGCATTGGACGCCACGCACCAAAATCGGTGACCTTTCGCACATACCCGGCGAAAATGGGCCACCCATCGTCGGCACGACATTCCGCGTATTGCGCGATCCACCCGGATATGGTGCGCATATGGTCAAAACCTATGGCAAGGTTTTCCGCACTAACGCCTTTGGCAACCCGACGATTTCGCTGGTCGGTGCCGAGGCGAATGAGCTGATGCTGTTCGACCGGGAAAAGCTGTTCTCGTCCGAGCAAGGCTGGGGTCCTGTATTAAATTTGCTGTTCCCGCGCGGCTTGATGCTGATGGATTTTGACCATCACCGTATGGACCGGCGTGCCCTTGGTATTGCATTCAAACCCGAGCCAATGCGGGCATATACGCAGGATATGAACCGCATCTTTGCTGATCAGTTAAAGAACTGGCGCGGCGATATGCTGTTTTATCCTGCGATCAAGCAGCTGACCCTTGATGTCGCGGCAAGCAGCTTTCTTGGCATTCCGCTGGGGCCAGAAGCGGATAAAATCAACAAGGCGTTTGTTGATATGGTGCAGGCATCGGTAGCGCCCATTCGAGCCCCAATACCGTTTACTTCCATGGGCCGGGGCGTGGCCGGTCGCAAATATCTGATCGACTATTTCGGTCCGCAAATCGCCGAGCGCCGCCGCAATGAAAACCGGCAGGATATGTTCAGCCAATTTTGCCGATCAAAGCGCGAAGACGGCGAATATATGTCGGATGGCGAACTCATCGATCATATGAACTTCCTGATGATGGCGGCGCATGACACCATCACGTCGTCGGTCACGTCGATGATCTGGTATCTCGCCAAGCACCCAGAATGGCAGCAGAAACTGCGCGAGGAGTGCCTCGCCATCGCGCCAGCTGGTTCGGACATTTCCTTTGCCGACCTCGATAAATTCGAGCTGACCGAATATGCGTTCAAAGAAGCATTGCGGATGATTTCGCCTGTGCCGTCTATCCCGCGCCGCGCGCTCAAAGATTTCGAATTTATGGGTTATCATATTCCGAAGGGAACGGCCGTCAGCATCAGCCCCTCTTACGTCCATATGATGCCCGAATATTGGGAAAACCCAGAAGTGTTCGACCCAATGCGTTTTACCCCCGACAAGGTGAAGGCACGGCATAAATATGCGTGGGTCCCATTCGGTGGCGGCGCGCATATGTGCCTGGGCCTGCACTTTGCCTATATGCAAATGAAGCTGTTCACCCATCATTTGCTGACGTCGGTGAAGGTCGAAATTGCCGAAGGTTATGAACCCGATTGGCAGCCATGGCCTATTCCAAAGCCCAAGGATGGACTGAAGGTCCGGTTCACGCCTCTATAATGCGGCATTGCAAGCAGCGCTGAGCGCATTAAAGGTGCGCGCTGCGCGCATGGCCTATTCAGAACAGACAGATTGGGACCGTGAATCGCTGCGCCGGCGAGGCTTGGGCTTTGTCATCGCCCTGCTCGTCGAAGCGCTCATCATCATAGCGATACTCAGCCTGGGCATGCGGGCGGGTGGGCCATCAGCGGGTACAAGGGGCCTCAGCACCTTCTCACTGGAGGCACAATCCGATTCCGCTTCGTCCGAGCGAACCGAAACCAAAACCCCTATTGCCCAAAAAACACCGCCTCAATTTACGCCACCTATTCCCAAAGCGCTGCTACCACCGGTCAATCCCGTGCAAGCGCCGCCGCCGAACCCTGAATTCATCAAGGTCAGCAAAAGCGAGTTCGATGCCATGGACTTATCGAAGCTGCCTGCTGGTGGCGGAGGGGCTGGCGACAATAAGGGTGCCGGACAAGGTTCCAAAGGCATGATGGGTCCAGGGCTTGGACCAGGCGGTGCGCAATTATATCCGGTCGCGTGGCTGCGCGAACCGTATGACAGCGAACTTACGCCCTATCTGGCCGCCATCAAGCGTATTCCCCCAGGCGCGTCCGCCGACATTGCATGCCGCATGGCAGAACACAACCGCGTCGAAAACTGCCAGATCATTGGTGAAAACCCCCGCGGCACCGGCCTCGCCAAGGCCTTACGCCTCGCGGCATGGCAATTTCTGGTTAAGCCGCCGCGCATCGATAACAAGCCCCAATTGGGTGTGTGGGTGCGGATCCATTTCGACTTTGGTGTAAAGGCCGCGGGTGAAGAGGCCCAATAGGTCCGTTAGTATTTACTGGGCCGTGTCTGTCTGTCCGCTTTTGGTAGAGCCAAAAATCACGCCAAAGCAGATCATCATCAACATCAATGGTTGTGCAAAATGCGCCATGCCGTCAAACATGGACATGACCAAAAGGCAATCTAGCATGGCTAAAAACGGTAGCACATTGCGATGTCGTAGGGCAGCGAGATGTGCTCGCCAAGTGGCATAAGGAAGCATTGCAACTGACGCGACGGTTGCCAATAATCCCCACGATAAAAGAAACTGCAAAATAATATTGTGCGGCTGAACATGAATTTGCTCTCCGGCTGGCAATATCCAATAAGATGCAAATGGGCCTGCACCAAAAATTGGAACGGACTTATACGCGCTCCAAAGTGCAGACCAATATGACGCGCGACCCCCTGAAATGCTTTCGGCAGTCGCCGAATCATGGCTGGCGATCAGCATAAATGTTGGATCACCGTACGGTACAAGAATTGTCGCTAATAAAAAGGCAGTAGCAGCACACAGGATCAACAACGCAAACGACGTCATATTTGCTGGTCGCAACCGATAGACAAGCAGTAAGATGGTCATTGCAACTGCAATCCCGAGAACGGCATTTCTTGTACCGGACCACAGCGTCATGGCAGCACACAATGTTACCCACAAATATGGCAGATATCCCCTGCGGCCACGCTCTTCATCGAACAGCAGTTGCGCTAAGAGAAAGCAAAAAATGGCCCCGCAGAATGCTCCGAATAATCGCACCGATATAAAACCAGGGATGATAAACTGCCATATAATCATGTTATCCGGCATTGTTGATAGTGGCGGGTGATTTAGGAATGCAGATGCTGTCATACCGCAAAAAATGAGCAGGCCGCCAGATACGGCCACGGCGAACGCCCGCAACCCTTGCGCGCTCACGCATGATACCGAATGATATACCGCAATCGCGAAGAGCGGATGGATCAGAAAAATGATGTTCTGGGCGATCGCGAGCGGCGTGACCTTAGAATAGAACGCACTACCTACCCAAAAAAACGCCAAAAAGATGATGGCGCACACCCGCAAGTTGCGGGGCAGCTGCTTCCAAACTTCACGCACGTCAAGACCGCGGCGCAGAGCGTAAATAATAGTCCCAATTTCGGCGATAACATAGGGCAGCCCCAATTGTCGGGCAGCCTCCATCGACGGTGAAGTCATGGTGATACCATATGTCCGAAAAAGAAGACCGTTGAGCACCAAAAGCGCGCTAATCAATCCGCCCATCGCCAGCAGCGGTAGAGGTTTAAGGTCGCGGCGAGTAGGAATCGCAGCTTGCGGTTTATCAAATAATTCCATCGCGATACAACTACCGCGACATGGTTAGCATATCGTTACCAGTGCTAAGAAAGGGCCCTTCTTAAACGACAAACGGAAGGACCGCCGTTAGTGCGACGACCCTCCTATCTGTATTACCGCCGTGAAGCGACCCACGCATCCACTTGCTCTTCGAGCACATCGAGAGGCACGGGGCCTGATTTCAGCACCGTGTCGTGGAATCCGCGGACGTCGAACTTTGGTCCAAGCGCCTTTTGCGCCTTGTCGCGCAGTTCGCTGATTTTCAGGCGACCGACCATATATGCAGTCGCTTGGCCGGGATAGATGATATAGCGTTCAATCGCCTTCACGATGCCGCCGGGTGCATCGGCGCTATTATCCTCGACATATTTGATCGCCTTTTCGCGGGTCCAGCGTTTGTGGTGCAGGCCGCTGTCGACGACCAAGCGAATCGCGCGGTGTAGCTCAAGCTGGAGCCGACCAAAATCGCGCGCCGGATCGGTATATAGGCCCATGTCCTTTGCCAGTTTCTCCGAATAGAGACCCCAGCCTTCGGAATAAGCCGTGACGCCGCCAAACTGACGGAAGGCGGGAACGTCTTTCAACTCGGTCTGAATCGCGAGCTGCAAATGGTGGCCGGGAACGCCCTCATGGTAAAATAGCGCCTCAACCTCGGTCAGCGGCATATCCGCCATCTTGTACAAATTGGCATAATAAGTGCCGGGGCGCGAACCGTCGGGGCTGGGACGCTGATAAAATGCCTTGCCGGCAGATTTCTCGCGGAATGCTTCGACGGGCTTCACGACCAAAGGTGCCTTGGGCAAAACGCCAAACCATTTGGGCAGCAAGGGCGTAATCGCGTCCTGCGCCTTTTGCGTTTCGGACAGATACAACGCGCGGCCTTCGGCGGTTTCGGGCGCGTAGAATTTGGGCTCCGTGCGCATATAGTTGAAGAAGGCCTGAAGATCACCCTTCACGCCCATCTTTTTCTGGACGACACCCATTTCCTTATGAATGCGCGCGACCTGCGCTAGACCCAGATTGTGGATATCGTCAGGCGTCATGTTGGTCGTGGTGTAGTTCGCCAGCCGCTCGGCATAATAGCCCGCACCATCCTTGAAACGCCAGACACCGTCGTCGGTTCCGGCGACTTTTTCCTGCGCCGTCATTTCGGATATCAACGCCTCATACGCTGGCTTCACCGAAGCATTCAGTGCATGCGCCGCGTCAGCGACAAGCAAGTCTTTTTCGATCTGGCTGATGTTGAGCTTGGCCACCTTTGCCTTGAAATCTGCAAATAACGGCGCATCGGGACCATCGCCAAAGGGCGCGCCGGTGATAACATTGCGCGCGTCATTGATGACATAAGGATAGACCCATTTGGGCGGCAGTATGCCTTGCGCCGCGCGCGTCTTGGCTTGGGCGATGGCTTCCATCATGCCTGGACCTAGGCCATATAAGCGGCTAACATATGCGCGGGCGTCTGACTTGTTATCGACGCGGTGAATATTGATCAGGAAGGCTGGCAACTGGCTTTGCGCACCATTCATCTGGTCAAAGATATAGCCATAATCATTATATGCATAAGCAGCCTCGCTGCGTTCGGCGCGCTTTTCAAACAAGCGGTAGGACAGGCGGTTTTCGGGCGAAAGCTTGGCAGGGTCAAAACGGGCGCGCATTTCCTTCAACGCCGAACGCTCGGCTTCATGCGTGCGCATTTCGCCGGCGGCGGAAAAATCACCCCAACGGCCATAATCGCTGTCCTTGATACCGCGATAGGATTTGCCGAGCGGCGAAAGCGCCAGTTGCTGCGCATCATATTCTTCAAAGAATGCCGTGATGGCGGCGTTTTGATCGACCTCGGCGACGGCAGTGGGTGCGGCAGCGGGTGTGGCATTGGCCGTCTGCGCAAGCGCCGGGGTGCCAATTTGCACCAAAGCGATGGCAAAAGCAGAAATCGCGGTTTTGGTAATGCGCATTCGAAACTCTCCTGATTGTCTTTATGGCACCGTCATATCAGTCCGACGCGCTAGGGGAAGCGCCGAATGCGTGGCTTGTCGAAAGGACGGGGATTTTTGGTTGGTGCTTCGGCGCTTATCAGGGCTGTGCGCGTGAACCTACCCGCTATTCCTGAGCGCCGTCGCGATGGCGTTGATGGTCAACTGAATGCCCTCGCCGATCCGCTCGTCAGCTTCGCCCGCGCGGTGGCGTTTCATCAGTTCGATCTGGAGCAGGTTAAGCGGTTCGATATAGGGCAGCCGCAACCGGATGGAATTGTGGAGCGCGGGGTTGGCCTCCAGCAAATGACTTTGCCCCGTTGCATCAAGCAAGCTGTCGCGTGACGCCTGCCAGCCGCCTTTGATGCGACCGAATATGTCGGTGGCCAACGCCTGATCTTCGACCAAGCCCGCATAATGCGTGGCGATGGCCATGTCCGATTTGGCCAACACCATTTCCATATTGGCAAGGATCGTCTGGAAATAGGACCACTCTCCCGCCATGGCGCGCAGCAGGCCTTTGTCCGCGAAATCGGCCAACGCTTGGCCCGTGCCATACCATCCGGGTAACATCACGCGCGCTTGCGCCCATGAAAACACCCATGGGATGGCGCGCAAATCTTCAATCGCGTCCGACGCCGTGCGGCTTGACGGGCGCGAGCCGATTTTCAGCGTCGCAATCTCGTTAATCGGTGTCATTTGCCGGAAAAATGTCCGGAAATCGGGCGTATCATACACCAGCCCGCGATAATGTTGAAAGGCGCTGGCGGACAACTGCGCCATCGCCGCCTTAAACCGCACGACATCGGCATCGGCTATCGGGTCGCTGGACAATGTCGCCAGAATTGCGGCAGAGGCCATGGTTTCAAGGCTCGTGACGGCATTGTCGACCGTGCCATATTTGGCGGCGATGACTTCGCCTTGTTCGGTAATGCGGATGCGCCCCTGCAATGTGCCCTTGGGCTGCGCAAGAATCGCGCCAAAGGCTGAACCGCCGCCCCGACCCACTGCGCCGCCGCGACCGTGGAACAATTGCATCGCGATATTGGCATCGGCAAAAATGCCCGCAAGCGCGCTTGATGCCTCGTACAATTCCCATGTGGAGGTAAGGTACCCGCCATCCTTATTCGAATCGGAATATCCGATCATCACTTCCTGATGCCCGCGCGCCTGCGCCAGCTTACGCATCAACGGAATGTCGAAGAACGCCCGCATCGTCTCGGGCGCGGCTTGCAAATCGGCGATGGTTTCGAACAGGGGCACGGACATGATCGTCGCCTGCGGCGTGCCATCATCGTCCACATGATATAGCCCCGCCTGTTTCAGCAGAACATAAACCTCCAGCATGTCGGACACGCTGGTCGTCTTGCTGATATTATAGGTCGTGATTGCCGCGCAGCCGAAATCGCCTTGCGCCTTTGCCGCAGCGCGGATGATGGCCAGTTCTTTTGTGGTCTCTTCACTATATTGCGTCCACACGCCCGTCAGCGGGCGATTATGTGATAGCTCGGCGACGAGCAAATCCACACGCGCTGCCTCATCGAGCTTCAGATAATCCGGCGCGACCCGCGCCGTGCGAAACAATTCGGCAATGACGCGCTCATGCACGTCGCTATTCTGGCGCAGGTCCAACGTTGCCAAATGGAAACCAAATATTTCCACCGACCGGATCAGCCGCGATAGTGCCCCACCGCTCGAATATGCGCCATCGCCGTCACTGGCAAGGCCCGATGCCACCGTAACAAGGTCCTTCCGCAGGGCGTCCGGGCCGCTGTAAGCCGCGCCAGATAGCTTTGATGGACGCGGTGGCCCGTCACCCACCAATTGGACATGCGTGGCCGCCAGCCGCGCGTAAATGCCCGACAGCGCACGTCGATAGGGCTCGTCCGCACGGCTGGGTGCCGAATCGCCGCTGGCTTCGGCAAGCGCAAGCACGGCCTCGGGCGTATCGCTCATGAAAGAAGAGATCGAAATCTCCGCGCCAAGACTGTGGATGCCCTCAAGATAGTGCCGGATCGCGGTGCCGCCATTACGCGCGACCGCATATTGCAGCGTTTCGGCATCGACAAACGGGTTGCCGTCGCGGTCGCCACCGATCCAACTGCCCAAGCGGACAAAACCGGGCGGCCTGCTCCCAAGCGCCGTTTCCCAGCCCGCATATAATTTGGGCAACGCCGTCAGGAACACCTCCTGCATCGTGGCGCGGGCATTTTCAATCTCGTCGGCGACAAACAGCTTTTCGCGGCGCAATGGCCGCGTCTGCCACAGCAAGGCAATTTGCCGGTAGATCGCGGCATCGACATCATCGCCATCGTCGGTGACTTTTTGCCCTTGGTCGCGCAACGTCATCAGCCGCGCGATGCGGTTCTTATGGTCAATGATGCTTTTGCGCCGCACTTCGGTCGGGTGCGCGGTGAGCACCGGGACAATCAGGCTGTGCGAAAGCAGTTCGCGAACCTGCGTCAGCGACACCCCCTCTGCCGCAAGCCGTGCGCACGCTTCGGCCACCGTCGCGCCATCTTCATGCGCAAGGCCTTGCCGATCCTCTGCTAGGTTCGCCAGCAGCGAGAACAGCATGAACCCGCGTACGAAGTTGAGCGTGTCATCCAAGCTAAGCGCCCCAAGGCCGCGATCACTCGAATCGGCGCCCTCTATTTTGCGAAAGCGGTCAACGCTGGTGGATCGGATATATTCGGTCTGCCGGAATAATTGTTCGCCGCCATAAGCGCGAATGACATCGCCAAGCATCTTACCCAGAAAGCGGATGTCGGGATTTTGTGAAATGGCTTGTGTGTGTTGACCGTTCATTGCGTGAATAACGCACATGGGTAAGGCTGGTGCAAGCAAATGTGGCCATTTTTACCCGGGAATAGCTATTCCCCGATCACCTTCGAAAGCCGCGCGATTTCCGCATTTTGCTGCGCGACGTCTTCGGCCACTGGTCGCTGCGCCTCTGCCAGATGCACCGCAAGGCCCGCGTCACGCGCGCCTGCCTCTGCTATCAACCCGTCAAAGTCACGCAAGGCGGCCACCGAATCGGCACGTGTCTTGTCCAGCCGTGACAGCATAAGATGCGCGTTCACCCACATCTCACTGCCCGGGGATGTTCTGGCCGCCTGTGCAGCGGTCAACTGCACCGCGGGCAATCCGCGCAGATATGCGCCATGCGCCGCTGTGTGCCGCGCCTGCAGCGCGTCGATTTTTGCAGCGAATTCAGCAGATACCACAAATGGCGCAGTTGCCGAATCGCCGGGCGCAGCAATCGGCGCGTCGGCTTCATAACTTCGGCGCTCAAGCGAGGGAAATCCCCCCTCACTTGTGCCACATGCGGCAAGGATCAGGAGCAGAAGCAATGGGGATGCAGGCTTGAAATTCAACATATCCGTCGTTTAAGCCTGCTTGGAGGCGCATGCAAGCGCATCTCAGTGGCGGCGCAGGCGGCGTCATAAGCGCCAAAACGCTGGATTATACGTTGACATAGATATTTGCTTGCACTAGCTGCGCCCATTCTTGCGTGACCCTGTTGAGATTCGTCTCCGCTATGTCACGCGCCTGAGCAACCCGCCCTTATAAGGCGCTAAGCTGTAGAAACGGATGAGTTAAAGCCATGTTCGCAATCGTGCGCACAGGCGGCAAGCAATATCGCGTCGCCGCCGGAGATAAAATCGCAGTTGAAAAACTGTCTGGTGAAGCGGGTGACAAAATCTCGCTTGGTGACGTCCTTCTTGCCGGTGACGGTGACAAGGCGCAGGACGTAAACGGCTTGACCGTTTCTGCCGAAATCATTGCGCAAGAGCGTGGTGAAAAGGTCATCGTCTTTAAAAAGCGTCGCCGCCACAACTATCGCCGCAAGCAGGGTCATCGCCAGTCGTTGACGCTTCTGCGTATCCTTGCCGTTGGCAAGGAAGAGAAAAAGGCTGCTGCGCCTAAGGCCGAGAAGGTTGAGGCTGCTGCCACTGCTGCTCCTGCCAAGGAAGCCGCGCCAAAGAAAGCCGCTGCGCCCAAAAAGGCTGCAGCCCCTAAGAAAGCTTGAGCGGCAACGCTCTGACGTAGGAGTTTAGACCATGGCACATAAAAAAGCAGGTGGTTCGTCACGCAACGGTCGCGATTCAGCTGGCCGTCGCCTTGGCGTAAAGAAGTTCGGTGGCGAAAATGTCATCGGCGGCAACATTATTATCCGTCAGCGCGGCACCAAGGTATATCCTGGTTCGGGCGTTGGCCTTGGCAAGGACCACACCTTGTTCGCGCTCGTCGAAGGCCGCGTGCGATTCCATGCTGGCAAACTCGGCCGCAAATATGTGTCGGTCGATATGCCAGCGATGGCCGCCGAATAAACAGGACAATCGATACCGGGTTGTCCAGACGGATGACCCGGAAATCATGTCAGGTGGTTTCCACCTTTGAACAGGGAGACGGGTCAACCGGTCTCCCTTTCTTTTTGCCTCATTCTCCCTGTTCATCGCCTTTCAAAGGGCGAATGTAACATGGCTGTCGCTTTGAGATGTCAAAGGGCGGCGCAGCAGCGGAGAAACAGGATGTTCGCGAGAACGGAAAGATTATTGTTGCGGCCAAGCTGGCCAGAGGATGCAGCCGAATTGCATCAGGCGATTGCCGATGAAGGCATCGTCCGCAACCTTGCAAGCGCACCCTGGCCTTACACTGCGGATGACGCTGCGGCCTTTGCGGCGCTGGAACACGACCCACTGTTCCCCAATTTTCTGTTGATGTTGCGGACCGACAACGCGCCGCGCTTGGTGGGCTCTTGCGGGCTTGGCGAGCGTGAAGGCGAGGCCGAGCTCGGCTATTGGATCGCCCGGCCTTATTGGGGCCTTGGCTTTGCGACCGAGGCCGGCCGCGCCGTCATCAACATCGCCCGGACGATAGGCCATAAAAAGCTTATCGCCAGCCACTTCACCGACAATCCCGCGTCGGGCAAAGTGCTGCGCAAGCTTGGCTTTCAACACACGGGCAAGACGGCATCACGGCACAGCAAAGGCCGCCGCGCGGCGGCGAGCTGCGTCTTATATGAAAATGCATTGGATGGCGCAGGCGCAGAACCCGCCTGTATGCCGCGACCACCCGCGTTCAACATCCGCGCACAAATGGATGGCCTGCAAGCCGCCTAGGCAGCGGCCGCGCCTGCGTTGCTGTCGGCATTCGGTTGATATTCAGGCACGAGATCGCGCAGCAAGCTGACGGCAACACATGCTCAAATCTTCTACGCTCTCTAGAACGCAACAAGCGCCTTTGCGTCGCTTGAAAAGGTGATTTTTGCTTGGCCAGACGTGACTATGCAGTCACCCTTGGCGGCGACCTGCCCATCTGTTTGAACCTGGCCTGACAACGGAATAATCCAGATATCCCTTAAGGGTGGCAACGCCTGCACATTGTCCATGTTACGGACATACCAAAGTTGAAAATATGGTCCTGCGACAAGCTGATCGCCAAGATCGGCATGTCCGGACCGAATATCTGTATATGGTGTTGCAGACGATACCCCCACACCATCGTCCAAATGCAGCTCGCGATCGCGGCCGTAATCATACAGGCGATATGTGATGTCCGCATATTGCTGAACCTCGACAAGAACTATCCCGGCCCCGATGGCGTGGACTGTGCCGGCGGGAATGTAAAAATAGTCTCCGGCAGACACTTTTTTCCAGTCCATCAGCGCTTCAATCTCGCCCGAAAGTGACGCGGCATACAGTTCTTCGCTGCCAAGCGGGCGCTTGGTCCCAATGCCAATAACCGCGCCCGGCTCTGCGTCAACAATGTACCAACATTCTTCTTTGCCCGAAGACATGCCGCGCGCGCGTGCCTGCGCGTCATCAGGGTGTACCTGGATGGAAAGCCTTTCGGACGTAAAAAGCCATTTCACCAAAATCGGCAAAGGCGCTTCGGTTTCGGCGCTATACCAGATTTCGCCGACGCGGCGGCCATTCATGGTGCCGAATTCTGGCGGAATGTCCGTTCGACCCCAGGGTTTGTCAACCAAATGCTTTGATAACTTCATGCTCAGATGGATAGCAGAGCCTGTCCGCTTGCGCACTCGACAAATTTTGCAGGTGGCGTGTTGCAAATAGGCAAATCGCGGTCACAACTTCATGCCTGCAACGCCTGCCCCCCATGTGCAGACGTATAACCATTTTTTGGCGTTTGACCGAGCACGCAACATCGGCAATATCAATTCCATCTCCCCACGTCCTGACAGTTGGAAAAATTGTGATCATTAGTCCTGTAATCTTATCGGGTGGCGGCGGTACCCGGCTTTGGCCGTTATCGACGCCGCAAACGCCAAAGCAGTTTTTGGCGCTGACGGATGCGCATACGATGTTTCAGTTGACGGTGCTGCGGGTGATGGACCGCGCACGCTTCACCGCGCCAATTATCGTCGCCAATGCCGCGCATGCGGGGATTGTCAGCGCGCAATTGGCCGAAATCGGTGTAACCGATGCGACCATCTTGCTTGAGCCCTGCGCGCGCAATACGGCGCCGGCGATTGCGCTGGCGGCGCTTGCCGTCAGTGCGCCGCAATCGGTTATGCTGGTGATGCCAAGCGACCATGTCATCACCGACGAAACGGCATTTCACGCAGCGACAGGGGCGCTTTTGCCGTTAGTTCAGGATAACTGGCTCGCCACTTATGGGATCAACCCAACCGGTCCCGAGACAGGCTATGGCTACATCCAGATGGGTTCCGCCGTTGGGGCGGGCGTTCAGGCCGTGCAGCGCTTTGTGGAGAAGCCTGACGCAGCCCGCGCTGCGGCCATGATTGAGGCTGGGGACCATGTGTGGAATGGCGGTATTTTCCTGTTCCGCGCAGACAGTTATTTGGACGCCGTGGAGGCACATGCCTCGGAAATGGGCGCAGCGGTTCGGGACGCAATGTCAAGGGCGCAGCGGAGCGGCAATCACATAAATCCCGACGCCGATAGCTTCGCCGCCTGTCCCGCAGACAGCATTGATTATGCGATTATGGAAAAGGCGCCGAAGGTCGCGGTCGCTCCAGTGAGCATGGGTTGGTCAGACGTCGGCAGCTGGGATGCGCTGCACGACATCGGTGAAAAGGACGCCGATGGCAACGTTACGTCCGGCACTGTTCGGTTGGATAGCAGCCACGGCAACCTTATTCACGCCGACGGCATCCGCGTGTCGGTGCACGGCGTTGACGACTTACTCATCATTGCGAATGGCAATGAAGTGATGATTCTGCCCCGAGGAACGAGCCAAAAGGTCAGGGATTTCGCAGGCTAAGTATCCGTCGGCCAACCGCGCGCGAACCCCAAAAACATTCTGCGGCATTGCCTCCCAACGCTCTTGGATATACCCGCCAATTGGCGTAGCGTTGTAAAATCATCGGAGTATTGTCGAATATGGCGACTGAGGCATCCAAGATTATTGAATTTAAAGACGTTGGCATGCCGCGCCGATTAAGCCCGGAAGCGAGCCGGATGGCGGCGCTTGAGGCGGCGCGTGACCTGTTGCTTGAGGCAGGTCCGCAGGCCGTTACCTTAAAGGCGGTCGCCGGGCGGATCGGGCGGACGCATGCCAATTTGCTGCATCATTTTGGGTCGGCCTCGGGCCTTCAGCGCGCATTGGCGGCGTATATGGGCAACAATATCTGCAGCAAAATCGCCGAGGCTGTGGTGCAAATGCGCGGCGGGGTCGTAACGCCGCACGAATTGGCCGACCTGATTTTTGACCATTTCGACCGTGAGGGTGCGGGCGCGCTGGCGTCGTGGATGCTGCTGTCGGGCAATGAAGACGCGCTAGACCCTATTGTGGAGGCGATCCATAAGCTGGTGGATGAGATTGCAGAGGAGGGGGACGACGCCACCTCGCTGCATGAGCTGACACTTGAAATGGTGCTGATGGCGCTCGGTGATGCGCTGCTGGGCGGACCATTGTCGTCCTCGCTTGGCTTGCCGCGCGAAGCGGGACGGCAGATTGCCGGACGAAAGCTCGCCGCGTCCTTTGATGAATGGCAGGCGCAGTTAAAACGTCAAGTTTACGAAGCGGGTCCGTAATACGCCCGATACCAGTCGGCGAACTTCTCTAATCCCTCCGCCAGCATGACCTTTGGCTTGTAACCGGTGAGGGCATGTAATTTCGATACATCGGCATAGGTCGCGGTGACATCGCCCGGTTGCATGGGCCGCATGATCTTGACCGCCTCTCGCCCAATCGCCTTTTCAAGCGTTTCAATCATCTCCATCAGGCCAATTGGATGGCTATCGCCAATGTTAAGAACCCGGTGTTCGCCGTGTGCAGGTGGGTGGTCGAGCGACCCGATGATCCCGTCAACAATGTCGTCGATATAGGTGAAATCGCGCGCCATTTGTCCATTGCCATAGACTTCAATCGCCTCGCCGCGCAGGATTTTCTGCGTGAAACTGAAATAGGCCATGTCGGGCCGCCCCCATGGTCCATAGACAGTGAAGAAGCGCAGGCCGGTTTGCGGAAAGCCGTAGAGTTTGGCATAAGATTGGCTCATCAACTCACACGCGCGCTTGGTCGCGGCGTAGAGCGATACAGGATCGTTGGCGGGTTCATCCTCCTTAAAGCCTTCGCCGCCCATGGGCTTATCACCATAGACCGAGCTCGACGACGCATAGACCAGATGCTCAAAGCCCTCGGCATGCCGGCACGCCTCCATCACTGACAAATGGCCCGCCAGGTTTGACCGTTCATAGGCAAACGGATTTTCGATGCTGTAGCGCACACCCGCCTGCGCCGCGAGATGCACGACGCGCAGTATGTGGTTGTCGTGGACGAGCGCCCGCATCTTTTCGGCATCGGCGATGTCGAGCCGTTCAAAGGCAAAGCTGTTTATCCCGGCAAAGGTCGCAAGTCGCGCTTCCTTCAACGCGGGGTCATAATAATCATTGACGATGTCGACACCAATGACGCGCTCGCCGCGCGCCAATAGTCGGTGCGCCACCGCATGGCCGATAAAGCCAGCGGCGCCGGTTACGAGTATCGGTGATGTCATATTAGAAAACGTCCCTGTCCATCGCTCGTCCGACCCGCGTCTATAAGACACAATCTTAGCATTGCTAGGGTCAGGACCTATTAAATCCACCTTCGCGGTTTGAGGCCATTTTGTTCAGTGCAAGGCGGTAAGCGCAGGGCTTAGTGGTTCTAAGTCCAAGCTTGCCAACGCGGCAATGGACAGTATGGGTCAAATCCGAAGGACGCCAAAATGGCTTTGATCTCGAAACAAAATGCCCTTGCAGGCAGAATAACTGCCTGCGGCGGACATTTTGCTTCGATATCTTTGCCATTTTGACGCCGCGAAGGTGGATTTAAGTGGTCCTGACCCTAGATATAGAGAGAGATATGGCTGCCTTTTTTTGTTGCCTTAGCGACCAGCGGCTTTATCTGACCAAGGCTGTCGGCTAGGCAGGTGGCAATGAACCAACAATATTGCAAGAGTTCGTCCACACTGGGCACCGATTTGGCTTCCCAGACCTGTATCCCCCGTCCAAGCTATAACGTAGGGTCAGGACCTATCCCAATAAAATGTCGGGCGTAGAATGAGAAAAATTAAATTATGGTCACATATAAATGTGCAAAATAATTAGTTTTGCACATTTATATATAAGCATCATATATTGATTTGCGCATATATATATGTCATATGATGTGCGAAGGATCTCAAGACATGTCACCCAGTCAAGCAATTCTGGCGCGTAAAAACCTAGATCGCCGCCTCGCAACGCTAAAGGGCGAAGCCGTTGCCGTGCCTCCACGCGGTTGGCTGAAGGGCATTCGCGAGGCCTTGGGATTAAGCACGCGGCAATTGGCTTCGCGAATGGGTGCCGCCTATTCGCGCATAAGCGCAATGGAGAAGGCGGAGGTAACGGGCGCGATAACGATCAAGAGTATGCGCGAGGCCGCTGAGGCCATGGGCTGCACATTCGTCTACGCCATAGTCCCGACGACCTCATTGGATGACATCGTGCGGCGGCAGGCCACGCACAAGGCCGAAGTCAGCCTTGGTCGGCTCCATCACACAATGCGCCTCGAGAACCAGGCGATGGAGGGAGAAGACCTCGCCAACGAACGTCAAAGAATTATAGCTGAATTGCTTGCCGGCCCATCGCGCCGCTTGTGGGATGATAAATGACCGATCAACTGTTCGATGGGCATGACGATGACGCCAATACACCTCTCGACGCAGAGGAGCGTCAGCAGCTTATCCCGTCCTACATCACCCTGCGCCGCGAGTTGAACGAGGCGGAGCAGATCAATATCGCGCACGCAGCAAAGTGGCTGTCCTCACGCCGCGGCGACCTGCTCGATGAAGGCTTCCTGCGCGAACTACACAGACGCATGTTCGGTCAGGTGTGGCGCTGGGCAGGCAAGTATCGAGAGACCCCGCGTAATATTGGGGTGGATGCAAATCGCATTCGGATGGACATTGCGCAGGCAATTGATGACGCACGCTTCTGGGTCGCAAATGCCACCTATGCGCCCGACGAAATTGCAGTGCGTTACGCGCACCGGTTAGTGGCAATCCATCCCTTCCCCAATGGCAATGGCCGCCTATCCCGGATGGTTGGCGACTTACTCGCAATGCACCTGGGTAGACCTCGCTTTTCGTGGGGAAGCCAAAGCCTCATTGACGCCAACATGACGCGCGCAAAATATGTTGCGGCGCTGCGCGCGGCCGATGCGCACGATCTGACACCATTGATTTCATTCGCACGCTCTTAGGGTAAGGACCACTTAAATCCACCTTTGCGGCGTTCGTCTGTGGCACCAAGCCGTCGCCAAATCTTAGATAAAGCGGATCGAATTGAACCTTTGGGTGAATGCGGGTGTCAATGCGGGTGATGAGAATGCGAATACGCTAAAGCCGATATGATATAGATCGCGCAAGGGCCGACTGCTCTTTACATCGCCAGATTATCGATCAACCGCGTCTTGCCCATCTTTGCCGCCGCCAAGAGCCGCGCCGGTCTGCCGTCAAAATGCTGCAATTCCTCCAAGGTCTCGGCATCCGCCAGCGCGATATAATCCACCCGCGCAAAGCCAGCGGCAAGAATATCGGCCGTGGCCGCAGCTAGCGTCCGCGCCACATCATCACCTGCACGAATCCTACCCGCCGCCTGTTGCAACGCCGCAGGAAGCGCCAAGGCCGCCGCACGTTCGTTGGCCGTTAGATAGGCATTGCGCGACGACAGAGCGAGGCCATCTGCGTCACGCACAATTGGCACACCCAATATCTCCAAAGCGAAGTCAAGATCGCGGGCCATGTGCCGAATGACAGCCAGTTGCTGAAAATCCTTTTCCCCGAAAAGCGCAACATCGGGCTGAACCTGGTTAAATAATTTAGCGACCACCAAAGCAACGCCGTCAAAATGCCCGGGCCGCGCTGCGCCGCAATAGCCGTTGCTTGGGCCATCGACATGCAATTGGGTTGCAAAGCCCGGTGGATAGACAATGTCCGCATGCGGTGCCCATAAAATGTCGACCCCGGCAGCGCGCAGCAGTTCGGCATCACGTTCCATGGTGCTGGGATAAGCGTCAAGATCTTCATTCGGTCCAAATTGGGCCGGGTTGACGAAGATCGACACAACCACCGCATCGGCATGCCGCCGCGCCTCCTCAACCAGCGTCATGTGCCCGTCATGCAACGCGCCCATCGTCGGGACCAACGCGACGCGGCGCTTGACAGAGCGCAGCGCCGAAATATGGGACCGCAATGCGTCAAGCTGATTGATGGTTTGCACGTCCACGTCGCCTTGTTTATTGGCCTTTGTTGAACCCGCCTATGCGGGAGGGTACAGCGACAATTCAAGGCAAATGTCGCCGCATATGATATTTGGAGTAGATTTGGGGGATTATGGCCAAGGCACATCACATCGTTTTTGCGAATGAAAAGGGCGGGACGGGTAAATCAACCACCGCAGTCCATGTCGCCATAGCTCTGGCGTCACGTGGCGCGCGGGTGGCGTGCATCGATTTGGATTCGCGTCAGCGCACCTTATACCGCTATCTGGAAAACCGGCGCGACACGATGGCGCGGCGCAAAATCACTTTGCCGATGCCATTGTTCGAGGTGTTTGAGCATGAGTCGCAGGCTACGTTAGAGCGTCAGGTGGAACGCCTGGGCGCAGAAAATGATTTCCTCATCTTCGACACGCCCGGACGCGATGATCGCTATGCACGTTTTGTTGCGACGCGCGCCAATACATTGGTCACCCCCATGAACGACAGCTTTGTCGATTTTGACCTGATTGGCCAAGTGGACGCCGAAAACTTCAAAGTGCGCAAATTAAGCTTCTATGCGGAGCTTATCTGGGACGCGCGCAAGGAACGCGCCAAGGCCGATGGCGTCACCATCGACTGGGTCGTGGTCCGCAACCGCCTGCACAATATGGAGGCGCGTAATCAGCAGCGCATGACCGATGCACTTGCCGAATTGTCCAAGCGCGTTGGTTTCCGTTCGGTGCCCGGCCTGAATGAACGCGTCATTTATCGTGAGCTGTTTCCGTCGGGCCTGACGTTGATCGACAAGGGCCATCTTGGCCAGTTGGCCACCGCACATATTGTCGCGCGACAGGAACTGCGTGAACTGGTCACTGGCCTCGCGCTGCCCGAAATACCGCAAGCAGCCTTGGTGTAATGACGTTTCTGGCCATCTTGGTCCTGCTTGCACTTGGCTGGGCCGTGTGGAAGGGCAAGCTGCAAAAGCAGCAATTGCCGCCTGTGTTGCTTGGGCTCGCCGGGGCGTTTCTCGCGTCGCGGGGAAGCCTGTTGATCGGCGTGGGTGCCATCGCCATAGCGGCGGCCTGGTATCACGGCCTGACATTGCGGCTGTTCGGTTCCGACGCCAAGCACGGCAAGACGTCGGATATTGACGATGCCCGCTTCTTGCTGGGCGTGTCGCGTTTCGACAATGCCGAACGCATTCGCGAACGTCATCGCACACTGATTGCACAAAACCATCCGGACACCGGCGGCAGCGCAGAACGCGCCGCCGAATTGAACAAAGCCCGCGATCTTTTGTTAGATGATTTGCATAATAAACGGCTGTAATGGCCAAGCTCTCTCCCGCAGTTACAGGACACTCCATGGCCCATCATTTCCACCCCACTTCGCTTCGTGAATATGACATTCGCGGCATTATCGGTGAAACATTAAGGGAGGCTGATGCCTATGCCATTGGCCGGGGGTTCGGCACCTGCCTTGTCCGCGCTGGCGGTAAAAAGGCGGCGGTAGGCTATGACGGGCGGGAAAGCTCGCCGATGCTTGAGGAAGCCTTGGTCAAGGGGCTAAACGACAGCAATGTGGATGTCGTGCGCATCGGCATGGGGCCAACCCCCATGCTATATTATGCTGAGGCCGTATTGGACGATGTCGATGGCGGCATAGAAATAACCGGCAGCCACAACCCCGCCAATTATAACGGCTTCAAGATGGTCCTTATGGGTAAACCGTTTTTCGGGGCCGATATCCAAAAAATTGGCCGCATGGCGTCGGCCGAGGATTGGGTAAACGGTACTGGCGTTTCGGAACAACTCGACATCCTTGACCAATATGTGGCCCGCGTGGCGCAAGCCGCACCACAAAAGGCATTTCGCATCGGTTGGGATGCAGGTAATGGCGCGGCAGGACCAGCAATTGAAAAGCTGGTCAAGATGTTACCAGGAGAGCACCATCTCTTATTTATGGAAGTGGATGGCCAATTTCCCAATCATCACCCTGATCCCACCGACCCAGCCAATCTGGTCGATTTGCAGCGGCTTGTCGCGGAAAAGAAACTCGATTTTGGAGTAGCTTTTGACGGCGATGGCGACCGCATCGGCGCAATTGATGGCGAAGGCCGCGTAATCTGGGGCGATCAATTGTTGCAAATCTATGCTGCCGATGTGCTGGGCGAAGTCCCCGGAGCGACGATTATCGCCGATGTAAAGGCATCTCAGGCATTGTTCGACCGCGTCAGCGCATTGGGCGGTCAGCCGCTGATGTGGAAAACTGGCCACAGCCTCATTAAGTCCAAAATGAAAGAGACCGGATCGCCGCTCGCAGGTGAAATGAGCGGGCATATTTTCTTCAAGCATGAATATTATGGTTTTGACGATGCCATTTATGCCGCCGTCCGGCTGATGGCGGCGTCGGCCAAGCTGGGCAAAAGCGTGACGGAGTTGCGCAGCGAAATGCCCGAGATGATCAATACCCCCGAAATGCGTTTCCAAGTCGACGAGAGCCGCAAATTCGCCGTGATCGACGAAGTGCTTGCACGGTTGTCGGCAGATGGTGCGGATGTGAACAACACCGACGGTGCACGCGTCAATACGCCTGATGGCTGGTGGCTGTTGCGCGCATCGAACACGCAAGACGTGCTCGTCGCCCGCGCCGAGGCCTCTAGCGAAGAGGGCCTAGAACGGCTGATGGCGCAAATTGATGCGCAATTGGCGGCATCGGGGCTGGAACGCGGGGAAACTGTCGGGCATTAAGTCCGTTGTGAACTTACCCCCTATCATTCTCGACTGGTTCGCCGAACGCGGATGGCAGCCGCGACGGCATCAGTTGGAGATGCTCGACGCGGCGGGTGCTGGACGGCATGCCCTGCTGGTGGCCGCGACGGGTGCGGGTAAGACGCTTGCCGGATTTTTGCCGACTTTGTGCGCGTTGATATCAGAAACGCGTGCCCCGGCGAAGGCCGGGGTCCAGACCCAATCAAAAAACGCCCAGACCCAACCAAAAAACGCTTCGGAGGCTGGATCCCGGCCTGCGCCGGGACACACATTAGAACCCGTGGTGGGCCTGCACACGCTCTACATCTCCCCGCTAAAGGCATTGGCCACTGACGTTCGCCGCAATCTGCTGATCCCGATCGCGGAAATGGGCTTGCCAATCCGCGTTGAGGCCCGGACGGGCGACACGCCGTCCGACCGCAAGGCACGGCAGCGGGTCAAGCCACCACATATATTGTTGACCACACCTGAATCTTTGTCGTTGCTGCTCAGCCATGAAGACAGCGTGCACATGTTCGCCACGCTGAAACGCGTCATCGTCGATGAGGTCCACGCCTTTGCCAATGGCAAGCGCGGTGATTTGCTCAGCCTGTCGCTCGCGCGGTTGCAGACGCTTGCGCCCGCCCTGCAACGCGTTGCCCTCTCTGCCACCGTGGCCGACCCCGATGACTATCGCGCGTGGCTCGCCCCCAATGGCGACATTGATCAGGTGCGCCTGGTGGAAGGGGAAGCAGCAGCCGAGCCTGACCTGACGATCCTGTTGCCACAGGGCCGCGTGCCATGGGCGGGGCATAGCGGGCAGCATGCAATCCCGCAGCTCATCGAAGAAATCGGGCGCAACAAAATCACCCTTATTTTCTGCAACACGCGTTTCCTCGCCGAGTTTATCTTTCAGAAATTATGGGACGCAAATGAACCCAAATATGCCATCGGCATTCACCACGGCTCCCTGTCGGTGGAGGCGCGGCGCAAGGTTGAGGGCGCCATGGCCGAAGGAAAGCTGCGCGCCTTGGTCTGCACCTCAAGCCTCGATTTAGGCGTCGACTGGGGCAATGTCGACTGCGTCATCCAAATGGGTGCACCCAAAGGGTCGTCCCGCTTGCTGCAACGTATTGGCCGGTCGAACCACCGCATGGACGCGCCCAGCAAGGCCATCCTCGTGCCCGGCAATCGTTTTGAATATCTTGAAACACAGGCCGCCTTTGACGCGGTGGCAGAGGGCGTGCGCGACGGCGAGACCTTCCGCCCCGGATGCTATGATGTCTTGGCGCAGCATGTCATGGGGCTAGCCTGCGCGGGGCCGTTTGACGAAGGCGAGCTGCTGGCCGAGGTGCAGTCTGCCTTGCCCTATTCGGCCCTAGACGCCGCGACCTTTGCGCGCGTCATCGCCTTTATCGCCACGGGCGGATATGCTCTGAAGGCTTACGACCGCTTCAAAAAGCTCGTCAAAGACCCCGATGGCCGGTGGCGCCTATCGCACCCGCAATTTGCCGCGCAGCATCGGTTTAATGCGGGCATCATTGTCGATGCGCCCATGCTGCAGGTCCGGTTCCGCAATGGCCGCAAATTGGGCAAGGTTGAGGAGTCCTTTGCCGCCACTTTAAGCCCCGGCAACTGTTTCACTTTTGCCGGCATGGCGCTTGAGGTCGAATCGATCAAAGACCTTGACCTCATCGTCCGCGCCGCGACCAAGCCAGCGGCCAATATCCCAAGCTATATGGGCGCACGGCTGCCGCTGACGACGCATCTGGCTGGGCGTGTGCGGCAGATGCTGACCGACAGGGCGGGCTGGGCGCGCTTTCCGGACGAAGTGCGCGAATGGTTGGAGATGCAGGCCTATCGCAGCCAAATGCCACAGGCCGGGCAGTTACTCGTCGAAACCTTCCCCCACGACAAACGATATTATATGGTCGCCTATCCGTTCGAAGGGTGGAACGCACATCAATCGCTGGGCATGCTCATCACGCGGCGGATGGAGAGCCGGGGCCTGATGCCCATGGGTTTTGTCGCGAGCGATTATGCCTTGGCCGTGTGGAGCCTAAAACCCATCACAGACCCGCGCCCCTTATTTTCTGCCGACATATTGGCGGATGAATTTGTTGACTGGGTGGAGTCGAGCTATTTGCTCAAACGCGCCTTTCGCGAAGTGGCGGTGATCAGCGGGCTTGTCGAACGCCAGCATCCCGGCAAGCGCAAGACGGGCAAGCAAGTTACCTTTTCCACCGACCTGATTTACGATGTCCTGCGCAAATATGAACCCGACCATCTGCTGCTGGAGGCCGCCTGGGCCGATGCGCGGACGCGGTTGACCGATGTCGGGCGGCTTGGCGATTTATTGGACCGCGCCGCCGACAATATGCTGCATGTCGATCTGGAGCGCGTCAGTCCGCTGGCGGTGCCCTTGCTGGTGATGATTGGCCGCGAGAGCGTGGCGCAAGGGTCGGTGGATGACGCGCTGCTGATGGAGGCAGAGAGCCTCGCCAGCGTGGCGATGACGCCTTAGGCCAATCGTTCCGGGGAAAACCGCCGTCGCACCAGCGCAGGCTGGGGGGGTGGAGGGGGCTGTCGGCCTCATGCGACATGGCAAGTGGAGAGCCCCCTCCGTCACTCGCTACGCGAGCGCCACCTCCCCGTTCCGGGGAGGAATTACCCCTCAAATCCTCCCCGTTCCGGGGAGGGGGACCATGCGAAGCATGGGGGAGGGGCACAGGCGAGTCCTCCTGACCTTCTGGCGTGGTGATACCCTGAACGTGCCCCTCCACCGTCTGCGACGGTCCCCCTCCCCATTCTGGGGAGGAAATCAGCGGACCGCAGCCTTGAAGCCACACGAAAAGAAGCGTATTGCTGTGCCACAGGAGAATTTGAAAATGCGTCGCGTTGCTTTTGGGTTCATTGGCTCTTTAACAGCCGCATCCGCGTTCTTAATTGCCGCATCCGCGGTGGCGCAGGACGTGCCGCAAGCCGAAACCAGCGCAGACGTCGCCGCGATCACCGAACAATTTGATATCGACCGCAGCGACCGTATGACCGTTCAAGTCCGCGTTAATGGCAGCGAAGCTGTGCCCTTCATCGTCGACACAGGGGCCGAACGCACCGTCATTGCCAATGACTTTGCCCGAAAGCTGGCGCTGGAGGCTGGCCCTATATTGACGCTGGCAACGATTTCGGGGCGGTATCAGGTCAATAGCTTCTTCATCGATTCGATTTCGACCGCGTCGGTCAATCTCTTGGGCATTGAGGCCCCCGGCCTTGAGCGGTCCAACCTGGGGGCTTTTGGATTGCTGGGTATCGACAGTCTTGAGGACAGCCGCGTCTATCTCGATTTTGCGCAACAGACGATGGATGTGCTGCCGTCGCAGAAATCGCGCGGGAAAACAAAGCTGGAAAACGGCATGATCGTCGTCCGGGCGCGGCGCAAGGCGGGGCGAATGATCCTGTCGAGCGCACAGATTGATGGTGTCAAGGTTGACATCATCTTGGACACTGGCGCGCAAAGCAGCATGGCCAATCTGGCACTGCGCGACAAGCTTCGCCGCCGCCATCGCAATTTTGATTTTATCCCTGTGAAATTGAGAAGCGTCACCGGCACCATATTGGAGGGCGATTATACGCAAATCCGCGAAATCGATATTGGCGGGCTTACCATCCGGGACATGCCCATGACCTTTGCCGATAATTACGCCTTTACCGCGCTGAACCTTGATGACCGGCCTGCGATATTGCTCGGGATGGATGCGCTGAAGCTGTTTGACCGCGTGTTGATTGATTTTGGCAATCGGCGCGTCGGGTTCGATCCGCCCAAGGGCGTGACGCGAGAACAAAAGGCGCGCCTCGCTTTCGCGCAGTAGTTCCTTGCGCACATCGCTTGCAGTGGCCAGCGACAGTGCGCATAGCCTGTGGCAATGGCACAAAGTTTCGAATTTGGTGGCGCGGCGTTTGAGGTGGCTGGACAGGCTGCCTTATATTGGCGCGCGCAAGATGCGTTATTGGTGTCCGACCTGCATCTGGAAAAGGCGAGCGCCTTTGCCTTAGTTGGCCAAATGCTGCCGCCCTATGACAGCGTCTCGACACTTGAGGAGATAGCCACGCTTTGCAGGACATATCGACCTGCCAAAATCATATCCCTTGGTGACAATTTCCACGATGATGACGGGGAACACCGATTGGCGCAAGATGCTGCGGCATTATTGGTCGATTTGGCCTGCAACACCGAATGGATCTGGATTACCGGGAACCATGACCGCGCGGTGTCGGGTATCTGGGGCGGCAAGGCGTTTGACGCATTGACATTGTCGGGCATCACGCTTCGGCATGAGGCGTTAAGTGGCGATCCCAATCCCGAAATCTCCGGCCATTTTCACCCGAAGTTCCGGCAAGTGCTGCGCGGGCGGATGGTAAAGCGGCGGTGCTTTGTGAAAACCCCGCGCAAGTTGATCATGCCTGCCTTTGGCGCGCTGACCGGTGGGCTGGATGTGCAGGATGCTGCTATATTAAAGGCCTGCGACCTTAACCATGGTGAAGGCGTTGAGGCTTTGGTCGCCACGCAAAGCGGCATTGCCCGATTTGCCTTAAATCATGCTGGGTCGTTCGCTAAATAAGGCGGTGCCAACGCGGATATAGGTCGCGCCCAGCATGATGGCGGTTTCAAAATCATCGGACATGCCCATGCTCAATTGTGCCAAGTTATGCCGCGCGGACAATTCGGCCAAAAGCGCAAAGAAAGGCGCGGCTTCGACGTCGGCGGGCGGAATGCACATCAACCCGGCGACCGGAATCCCTGCGTCCTGCGCTGCCTTCAACAGGTCGGGAAGCTCCATGAAGGAACACCCCCCCTTTTGCGCTTCAGCGCCAATATTGACTTGAATGAAGCAAGGCACCGCACGCCCCAGCCTCTGCATCGCCTTGCCCAGCGCCGTCACAAGCGACAGCCGATCAACCGAATGAATGACGTCAAACAACGCGACCGCTTCTTCGGCCTTGTTCGATTGCAACTGGCCAATGAGATGGAGCTCAACGCCGGGATGGCGCTCCTTCAGCGCTGGCCATTTACTGGCGGCCTCCTGAACACGGTTTTCACCGAACAGCCTTTGCCCCGCGAGAATGATTGGCGCGATGTCCTCCACCGACCGCGTTTTCGACACGGCGATAAGGTGGATGTCCTCGGCCGAACGTCGCGCCAATTTGGCGGCGGCGCCCATGCGCGTGCGGATGGCCGTCAAACGGTCGGCGGGTGTTTCTGGTGTCGCTTCCTGCATAGCGCGTCGCTATAGGCAGTTGCATGCCGCGAAGCCACCCCTTGCCGAAAATCTGGCTCATGACCGATGCGCGTTTTGGTGATGACCAGTTGCGCGCTATTCAACACCTACCGGCGCGATCAGGCGTGGTTTTCCGCCATTATGATTTGGCTACTCAGCAACGTCGCATATTGTTCGCCCAGGTGCTGCGCATTTGTCGTCGGCGCGGGCATATACTGCTGTTGGCGGGTGATGCGCGGACCGCTTTGCGCTGGCATGCCGACGGCTTTCATCAACGCAGCCGTGGCCACACAGGCTTGCTACACAGCGCCCCTGTTCATAATGCGCGTGAAATCGCAGACGTTAAACGCAGCCGCCCCGACCTGTTATTCCTCTCCCCGCTTTTCGATACCAACAGCCACCCCGGCGCGCGGCCACTCGGTCCGTTGATGTTTCTGCGGCTCGCAAAGCTTGCTGGCCCAAAACGCATCATCGCCTTGGGCGGCATGACCCGTCAGAGCGCAAACATGCTCGGCCCACGGATGATCCATGGTTGGGCGGCGATTGATGCTTTCAGGAAAAAGCCCGCTTAGAAGCGGATTTTGGTTCCGACATAGACCGCTTCGCTGTCCTTGCGGTTGTCGGGCAAAGGAAGAACGCGATCATTTTCACTGGCGTAACGGACGCCAGCGGTGACGTCGATCTTGCGGCTGATCGAGAAGCTGCCGCCGACATCGAGCTTATAATCGCCCGCAGCCGCGCTACCGCGTGCGGGCGGGGCCATTTCTTTATTCTGGTCGAGTTTAATATTGGTACTGAACTTGCTTGGTTTTTTCGCCGATTCATCCAACCGGAAGCCGCCCTTACCGACATCGCTCAGAGGCGTCTTTGCGGCACGTGCATGCGCCTTAGGCAAAGCAAAATCCTGCCAACCCTTGGAAGCCGTCAAACGATAGTCGGCCGCGGCCAAGCGCAGCCCCTTACCAGCGCCCACTTCGCTTGGTGCGATGACATTGCGAAGGGATACCGCGCCAGCGGTCAGACGTGAGTTCGCCCGCGCAGCGACGGTAATCGTGCGGTTGCGACCTTCATCGGCACTCGCCGGCGTGAAGGGGAACCGCGTATCAGGCGCAATTTGCGTAGCAGAGAATTTTTGGGCAAGCACACTGTCACCGCCAGCAGGCGTGAACATCGCAATCCACGAGGGCGCGGCTTTTTGTTCCGGACCGGATGACCTTGCGGCAAAGGCAGGCACAATCATCGGCGAAAGGGCAAGCGAACCGGTCGCAAGCATCACTGCTGCAAAGGTCGCATATTTTCCTTTCTGTACCCGCATCACGTCCATGGACCTTTTTCAAGCGATTCTTATTTAGAACGGTTGGCATACGCCTTATTTTAGCGATTCAAAAGAGGTGTAATTTCAGAATCATGCCCATAACACGTTTTATCCGCAGTTGTTGCATGATGTCCACAATCGGATAGCGCATGCAGTATGAATTGCGCGCCGTTCAGCCGCCAGAAAGCTTGCCCCCGGCAGCAAGCCACTATAGAGGTTTCCGATATTCTATTGTTCAAGGACATTTTATGCGCAATACTCGCCTGACACTCATCATTGCGACCAGCAGCTTAATTAGCTTAGGCCTGCTTTCCGGCTGCGGCGGCAGGGAACGTCCAAAGGCGGACCTCGCGGCCAGCCAGGTCACCAATATTGGCGTCAACAGCTATTTGTGGCGCGCATCGCTTGATGCCTTGTCGTTCATGCCGTTGGTACAGGCCGACTCGTCGGGCGGCGTCATCGTCACCGATTGGTATGTAAACCCGCAAAGCCCCGGCGAACGCGTGAAGCTTACCGTGTCGATTTTGGATCAAGACCTGCGCGCAGACGCCTTGCGCGTGGCCGGCAGCCGCGAAGTCTCGCAAAATGGCCAGTGGGTCGCGGCGCCATTGCGTGCCGCCACGGTGCAAAAGCTTGAAGCCGTCATCCTCACCAAGGCGCGTGACCTTCGTCGGTCGTCCATCACCGGGTAATTTCTATGTCCAACGAAGAGCGCTTTAACCCGCACGTTGCCGACGCGCGGTGGCAAAATATTTGGGAAGAACGCAGCAGCTTCGTCGCAGATGATAATTCGACTAAGCCGCGCGCTTATGTCCTTGAGATGTTTCCCTATCCGTCGGGCCGCATCCATATTGGCCATGTCCGCAATTACACCATGGGCGACGTGCTGGCGCGCTACAAACGGATGACGGGGCATGAGGTGTTGCATCCCATGGGTTGGGACGCCTTTGGCATGCCTGCCGAAAATGCGGCGATGGAGAAGAACGTCCACCCCGGCGGATGGACCCGCGACAATATCGCAAACATGAAGGCGCAGCTGAAGCGGCTTGGTTTTGCGATTGACTGGACGCGCGAGCTTGCGACCTGCGAGCCGGAATATTATGGCCATGAACAGGCCCTGTTCCTGAAACTATATGCCGCTGGCCTGGTCTATCGCAAGGAATCTGCGGTAAACTGGGACCCGGTTGACATGACCGTGCTCGCCAATGAACAAGTCATCGACGGCAAGGGCTGGCGCTCCGGCGCGCCGGTTGAACGCCGCAAGCTGAGCCAATGGTTTCTCAAAATCACCGACTTTGCAGATGAACTGCTCACCGGCCTTGGTTCGCTTGACCAATGGCCGGACAAGGTGCGCTTGATGCAGGAAAACTGGATCGGCAAATCGCAGGGCTTGAAATGCACCTTCCGTTTCCCCGGGGGGAATGGTGGCATCGACGTGTTTACAACGCGGCCTGATACGATGTTCGGCGCAAGCTTTGTTGCCATTGCCGCCGACCACCCCGTCGCGCAAAAGCTGGCTGCCAATGCCCCCGATTTGCAAGCGTTTATCGAGGAATGTCGCAAGGGCGGCACCACTGCTGCTGACATTGAAACCGCTGAAAAGCGGGGGTTTGATACAGGCTTGACCGTCGAACATCCGCTCGATGCAAGCTGGCATTTGCCGGTCTATGTCGCGAACTTCGTGTTGATGGACTATGGCACTGGCGCCGTCTTTGGCTGCCCCGCGCATGACCAGCGCGATCTTGATTTTGCCCGCAAATATGATTTGCCCGTCACCCGCGTTGTCGGCGATGGCGATTTGACCGATAGCAGCTTTGCCGGCGATATTGCTTTCACAGGCCCCGGCACAATCGTCAATTCGCGCTGGATGAACGGCATGACGATTGATCAGGCGAAGGCCGATGTCATCGCACGCGCACAGGCCGAAGGCTGGGGCATTGGCCAAACGCAATATCGCCTGCGCGACTGGGGCGTTTCGCGTCAGCGTTATTGGGGGACACCCATTCCCATCATCCATTGCCAGACCTGCGGCGCGGTGCCGGTGCCCGATGACCAATTGCCAGTAACCTTACCCGAAGATGTCAGTTTCGACATTCCCGGCAACCCGCTGGATCGGCACCCAAGCTTCAGCAAAGTCGATTGCCCAAGCTGTGGTCAGCCTGCACGGCGCGAAACCGACACGCTCGATACTTTTGTCGATTCAAGCTGGTATTTCATTCGCTTTGCCAGCCAGCCACATGACAAGCCATTTGATCGCACGGTTGCGGAAAAATGGCTTCCGGTGGACCAATATATTGGCGGCGTGGAACATGCCATTTTGCACTTGCTCTATGCCCGGTTCTGGACGCGCGCATTGAGCCATATTGGCTTGATCGATGTGAAGGAGCCATTTGCGTCTTTGTTCACGCAAGGCATGGTCACGCACCAAACCTATCAGGACGCAAAGGGCAGTTGGCTGAGCCCCGATCAGGTGCGACGCGAAGGCGACATCTGGACCATCATCGATAGCGGCGCGCAAGCGGTTGCTGGCCGTATCGAAAAAATGTCCAAGTCGAAAAAGAATGTCGTCGATCCCGATGATATTGTCGATCAATATGGCGCAGATGCCGTACGCTGGTTCATGCTGTCCGACAGCCCGCCCGAACGCGATCTGGAATGGTCCGAAGCAGGCATCGAGGGCTGCTGGCGCTTTGTGCAGCGGCTCTGGCGTCTGACAGCACAAGTCAGCGGTGCGGATGGCGCGGACAAGGCATTGGACCGCAAAACGCATCAGGTGATCGCTGGCGTCGGCGCAGATATCGAGGCGCTGGCCTTTAACAAAGCCGTGGCCAAGATTTACGACCTAGCCAACATTATTGAAAAAGCCGCGCCTTCGGCCAGCCGCGATTCTGCCATCCGCACGATCCTATTGCTGTCATCACCGATGGTCCCGCATTTGGCCGAAGAAGCCTGGACGCAGCTTGGCGCGGAACTGGGTGGTGGTCTCATCGCCGACGCCGCATGGCCCGCGGTTGACCCGGCCCTGCTTGAAGAGGACGAGGTTACCATCGCCATACAGGTCAGGGGCAAATTGCGTGACACGCTAACGGTCGCCAAGGGCTTGCCGCAGGCCGAAATGGAGGCACTTGCACTGGCCAGCCAAAAGGTTCAGATTGCCATCGACGGCAGCGATATTAAAAAAATCATCGTCGTTCCCGACAGGCTGGTCAACATCGTCTTATGAACCGTTTCTTCGCCCCCTTGATGCTTGCTTTCCTGCTGCCCGCGTGCAGTTTGCAGCCATTATATAGCGGTGGGTCAAAAGGGGCGGTGGCGCGCGCATTGGGGACCATCAGCGTCGCGCCAATCGAGGGCAAAAATGGTTGGCTGATGCGCAATGCATTGACCGACCGGCTTGGCGCTCAGAACAGCAATATTGCCCAGTTCCGCTTGGTTGTTGTCCTTGATGACCAAATTGAAGGTTTCGGCGTGCGCGCGGATGATACGGTCACGCGTGAACGTCGGACATTACGTGCGCGCTATCAGCTTATTTCCGTCGAGACGGGTGAGACTGTGCTCGATACGACCGCCGGATCGGACGCTGGCATCGACGTGGTCAGCTCGGAATATGCAACGATCGCTGGCGAAAACAGCGCGCTTGAAAATCTGACGCAAAAGGTTGCGGATCAGATTGTCACGCGGCTTTCCATTTACGCTCGTGGCGAATGAGTAGCGCAAAAGAACGTAGTTTTATCAGTGCTATAAGTGCACGTCCGGATGTCCGGATGTTTTTCATATTCGGGCCGGATGAATCGGCTGTCGCCGATGTCGCCGGGCAAATGTCGGCGCAATTAGCAGGCTCGGAACGCATTGATATCGACAGCGACCGGATCCGCAATGACCCGGCCTTGTTGGCAGATGAGGCGTCTGCACTCTCGCTGTTCGGTGACAAAAGACATATCCGGCTCAATTTCCGCCGCGAAGAGGGCTTAGCCGCAGTCGAAAATTTGCTATCACTGGACGGCGATGTAAACCCGGTTATCGCCACCGCCGGTAACCTGACCAAGGCCAGCAAATTGCGGAAGTTGGTGGAAGCGGATCCGCGCGCCATGGTGCATATCTGTTATGTGCCCGAAGAAGGCGACGCCGCCGCCGCAGTCATGGCCTTTGCGGCCACAACCGGGTTGAAGATCGATCGGCCACTTGCCGCACGTATTGCGCGCTACACTGGACAAGACCGCAAGCTAGCCCAAGCCGAAATTGAAAAGCTCGCGTTATATTATGATGCATCACCGCAGCGTCCCGCCACGGTCGAAATAGCAATATTCGAAGCTTTATCGGCGGAAACTGGTGAGGAAAATATCAACGGCCTCGTCCATGTCGTGATGGGCGGTGACTTGCGCGGTACGGGCCGCGAACTGACCGCTGCGCGCGACATGGGTGTTGATGCCATTCGCATCATCCGCGCCATGCAACGCCGCGCAACATTGCTCGCCGCGATGCGGACAAAAGTCGACAATGGCACAAGTCCCGGCGCAGTGGTTAAGGCAACGCGTTCGATATTCTGGAAAGATGCCGACAGCTACGCACAGCAGCTTATGCGCTGGCCATCGGTTCGGCTTGCAGGGCTAAACAGCCATTTGCTTGAGGTTGAGTCAAAGTTGATGCACGTCCGCGACGGGCTTGCCATGATCATATTGGAAGAAGAGCTCGTCCGCATTGCCCGTGCCGCAGCACGTCGCGGCTGACCACCGCGCGCGACTTGCGCAGATTTCAAGAAATCACGCGTACGCCCGCACCTTGAACCGCTTTGCCGCTGCCCCCACATCATCCTCACGAAAGGTACCTTTTCATGGAAAAAATTATCAAATCCGATGCGGAATGGCGGGCCGTATTGGACCCCGTTCAATATCATGTCCTGCGGGAGGCCGGCACTGAACGCGCCTTTGCGGGCGCGCTGACCGATGAAAAGCGCGAAGGCGAATTTCGCTGCGCCGGCTGTGAGACTGCCCTGTTTGCTTCGGACACGAAATTTGACAGCGGTTCGGGCTGGCCAAGCTTTACCGCGCCCGCAGACAATGATGCTGTTGAAGAGCACCGCGATACATCGCACGGCATGGTCCGCATTGAAGTGCGCTGTGCCGCATGTGAGGGGCATTTGGGCCATGTCTTCCCCGATGGGCCTGGACCGACTGGCCTGCGTTACTGCATCAACAGCGCCGCGCTTGCGTTCGATCCTGAATAACAAGGCGCTTGTCGGCGGTTACGGGACTGGGTAACACTCGGGCCATGGCACGCGCGCGCAAGATTTCGAAAGAACGTGGCCCAATGGGGCCATGGATGCTGCGCATTGTCAAAGCGGGCGTCATCGCGGCGTTGCTGGGCGTCATGGTTCTGGGCATTTTTGTCGCGATTGCACGCAGCGAAATTGACAGTTTTGAAGATCTAAAAGCCTCCCCTAACGGGCAAATGATCCGCATCCGTGCGGCAGACGGTACTGTCATTCAATCGCTTGGCCCGAGTTTCGGACGTTGGCTGACCATCGACCAATTGCCGTCCGAAATGAAGGACGCGATGGTCGCCGTCGAAGACCGCCGTTATTATATGCACCCCGGTGTCGACCCCATTGGGATTACGCGGTCCGTGTATGTGCGGGCCGTTGAAGGTCGCTGGACGCAAGGCGGTTCGACAATCACGCAACAATTGGCACGCAACATATATCTGAACAGCAACAAGGAGTTTGGCCGCAAAATTCGCGAGGTCATTCTTGCTTTGGCCATGGAAACCAAATTCTCCAAGGACCAGATCCTCGAACTCTATCTGAATAAAGTATATTTCGGTGGCGGCGCTTATGGGGTCGATGCCGCAAGTCGCCGTTTCTTTGACCATGGTGCAGAGGATATCAGCCTTGCCGAGGCGGCGATTATCGCAGGTCTTGTGAAGGCCCCCTCACGCTATGCGCCCACTGCCGATGCACAGGCCGCCTTGGACCGGGCAAAGGTGGTGGTTGCAGTCATGCAGGATGCAGGGATGATTACCGCAGCTGAGGCCGCCACCGTCGAACCGGCCGGCGTGCGCTTGGCCGCTGAAGCGCCTCAAGACAGCGTGCGTTACTTCACGGATTGGGTTTTGCCGCAGTTGGACGGCCTTATAGATGAAACTGAAAAGCCAATTGATGTCTGGACGACGCTGGACCTGAAAATGCAGCGCGCCGCGACCTCAGCGATTTCCGCAAATTCCCCGCGCGGCGCACAAGGCGCATTGGTATCGATTGACCGCGACGGCGCGGTGAAGGCCATGGTGGGCGGTACCGATTATGTTACCAGCAATTACAATCGCGCGGTTTCCGCGGTTCGCCAACCGGGCTCGGCTTGGAAGTTATTTGTTTATCTCGCCGCGTTGGAAGCAGGTTACCGCCCTGAAGACATGGTGGAAGACAAGCCCGTCGAAATCGAAGGCTGGCAGCCTAAAAACAGCGGTGGGAATTTTGCTGGCGCGATTTCGCTTCGTACCGCTTTTGCATATTCCAAAAACACCGTCGCTGCCCAAATCGGGCAAGACGTCGGCACCAGCAGTATTGCCAATATGGCGCGCAGGTTCGGGATCACCACCCCTGTCAACACGCTGCCGTCGATGGTGCTGGGCACATCAGACACGCGCGTTATCGATATGACTCAGGCGTTCGCGGCGGTCGCGGCCGGTGGACGCAATGTCACCCCTTATGGCATTAAAAAGGTCACTACGATTGACGGTGAACTTCTATATGCGGCAAAGCCGTCAAGCTCGGTGCAATTGGTTGATGATTGGGTTGCAGGCGCAATGACCGATTTGTTGCAAACCGCCGTCGCCACTGGCACCGGGCGGGCCGCAAATATTGGCCGACCCGTCGCGGGCAAAACGGGGACAACGTCAAGCAACAAGGACGGATGGTTCCTGGGCTTCTCCAGCGGCCTTACAACCGGCGTGTGGATGGGTCGCGACGATGCTAGGTCAATTGGTGGCCTTGAAGGTGGTCGCGCCCCTGCGCAGGCTTGGGCAGCCTATATGCGCGTAGCTGTGGCAGGACGCCCCGTGGAGAAATTCGCCACTGAGGTGACGTTCCCGGAGGCCCTTGAGGGTGAAGAGCCATTAGTTGGCGCAGATGAAATGCTGCTGTTCGATGAAAATGGCATGCCGATTGAAGCCGACCCCGTAATGGATGACCCCAATCTTGCGCCGACGACAGAGCCGGAGCCGCTGGATGATGCATTTATCGAGCGCGCGCTTGGCGGCAGACGCGATCAACGGCCAACGTCAGATGAAGAAGGGCCGCGCGGACAGCCCCGTCCATTTTAGGCCGTGAACGCCTAAAAAAGCCTATAGCGCATGCCCGGTCCGGCTTTTCTTGGTTTCAAGATAATAAGCGTTGTGTGGATTGGCAGCGATCTTAAGCGGTAGCCGCTCCGCAACCATGATGCCGGCATTTTGTAAGCCGTCCACCTTTTCAGGATTGTTGGTCAACAGGCGCACCCGTTCCACACCGAGCAATTCCAGCATCCGTGCCGCGACTGAAAAGTCGCGCGCATCAATGGCGAAACCCAACCGGGTATTGGCATCGACGGTATCAAATCCCTGATCCTGAAGCGCGTAGGCGCGAAGTTTGTTGATCAAGCCAATGCCGCGCCCCTCTTGTCGCAAATATAACAATATCCCCCAATTTGCGTCCGAAATCTGTTGCAGCGCTTCGTGTAATTGCGGGCCGCAATCGCATTTCAGGCTGCCAAGAACATCGCCCGTCAGGCATTCACTGTGCAACCGAACAACTGGCGGGGAGGAATCGCGCGTACCCATCAGCAACGCCACATGGTCGGACGCATCTACGGCTGTCCGGAACGCGACAATTTCGGCATCGGCATTGGCGGCAACGGGAAGCTTGGCCCGCGCGGCAATGCGCAAGGCACCGCTGTCGTCAAAGGCAGCGACATCTTGCGGGCTAAAGAAAGCGGGGTTCTCGCCTGCGCCCTTCAACACCAGAAAGGCAGGAAGCAAACCTGCCAATCGCGCAAGCTCAATAGCCGCCGACGCCGAGGGCCCATCATCCAATGGCAGCGCGGCAAAAGGCCCCTTCATCGGATAAGCAAGGTCAAGGCTAGGGTCGGCCACCGCCAGAGCCAGCCTGAGGTCCAAGTCGGACGGCGCCTTAATGAGCACCGGAAGGTCGCCATCTGCCGCCGCACGCTGGTTGGTTAATTTCAGTGTCGCCGCACGATTTGCCGAGAGCAATATCGCATGCGCGCCGGAAACATCTCGCGCTGTTTCGACCGCCAATAAAGTGAGCGATTGCCCAATATGCTGCACATTAACTGGCCAACCACGACGCAGGGCATCAATCGCCATCGCTGCGCGGCGTGAGTCTCCCAACGCTGCGCTCGCCCCGATCAAAAGGTGAATTCCGTGACGATCGGCGCATGGTCGGATGGCTTGCCCCAGCCGCGCACATGTTTGTGCACGATATGCGCCTTCGCCTTTTCTTTCAGATCAGGGGTGACCCACATATGATCAAGTCGACGTCCGCGGTCGGACGTCTCCCAATCCTGCGCGCGATAGCTCCACCATGTATATAATTTCTTTGACGGCTCGACAAAATGCCGCGCGACATCCACCCAGTCTGCCGCTGCCTGAATTTCCGCCAGATGTTCAATTTCGATGCGGGTATGGCTGACGACATTGACCAATTGTTTGTGGCTCCAGACATCTTGCTCAAGCGGCGCAACGTTGAAGTCCCCCGTGAGGACTGTCGGTTGCGTGACGTTACGCGACCATTCGGCCATACGTTTTAGGAAAGCAAGTTTCTGTCCGAATTTTGAATTGACCTCGCTGTCGGGGACTTCGCCCCCGGCAGGAATGTAGACATTGTCGATCCGCACGCCCTTGGCTGCGTCGATATTTAACTCTGCGCCAACATGGCGCGCCTCGCCATTGGCCTGCCAATCCTCCACCCTGCGGTTGATCAACGGCAGTTTGCTGACGATTGCAACGCCATGATGCATGGGCATGCCGTTGACGACGAAGTGACGGTAACCCAACTGCCGGAACAATCCTTCGGGAAAAAGGCTGTCGATGACTTTGGTTTCCTGAAGGCATAAAACGTCGGGCGCTTCTTCCTTCAAATAGCGTTCGACAATGTCGATACGGGCGCGGACCGAGTTTATATTCCACGAGGCGATGCGAATGGTCTGAGACATAAGACCAAAGCCCTAGATGCCTGAAGCGTCAGGAGCAAGCCGGTGAAGACATTTGCTTCAAAAAAGCAAAGCCCTCATCCCGGGGGCATTTGGGATGAGGGCTAAGCTTGCGTTCGTCACGCGGATATCAGCGATGAGTAAAGTCGTGGGCAACAGGGGGAAAACCACACGAACGTTCAGCCACTGATATAACATTGTATACCGTGCCCTTCCTGTCGTTCAGATGAACAACATTAGCGCACGCCGCAACTTGTCGGTGGTGCGCTTCCGTTCATCGCCGGATGTTAGGATTTTCGCCTGACCGGCCGCGGATCTTTCCATGTGAACGCGTTTTTTGCGATCGTGCCATTATAGGTAATATTGTTGAGTCGAATGGTGGTGCGGTTGTTTTTGGAATCCAGCGCGACCCAGCCATTCAAAGTCAATCCGCCCGGCGCGCCGGGTTTGTCCACAAATATCATCGTGATGGTGCCATATTCGGGGCGCTTGGGATCGCGGACTTCGACACTGACAACGGCGTTAGTTGAGGTGGGCAGTATCTTGCCAAAGCGCGCAAGATCCTGACCGGGGTCAAGGAGGGCAGCCAGGGGACTGTTGCGGATCGGCCAGCGCTGGACTTGCTTCACCTCATAATCCACCATCGTCAGCGCACGCCCGTCGGCGACAATCAACAGGGGCACGTCTTTCTGATACTCAAACCGCACCTGCCCAGGCCGCTTCAACAGCAACTTGCCGGTCAGCGTCCCACCGCTCCGGTCTGTCTGCGTGAAATTCGCGGACATTGTGCCCACAGCCTTCATATGCTGCACAACCCGCGCCATCTGCTCGGACGAAGACTGGGCGGGGCTAGGCGTCGTTGCCACGAGCGCAACTGGCGCGAACAACATGGCGTATTTTGAAAAAGTCATCTTTGTTTCCTTGGGATGGGTGGCGGCGATCACTATCCGGACTGCCTTGAACCCCGTCTTAATGGCTAAACCGGGTCGCCGTTGCGGTCGCGCAGCACTTCGCGGCGGCCAATATGGTTCGGCGTGCTGACGAAGCCGTCTTCTTCCATCCGGTCAATTAACCGTGCCGCGCTGTTGTAACCGATGCGCAATTGCCGTTGAATCCAGCTTGTCGAGGCCTTCTGGCTTTCGAACACGATCTGGCACGCTTTGCGATATTGGGAATCTTCTTCGCTGTCGTCGCCGCCCATCCCGCCAAAGTCAAAACCCCCGTCTTCGGGTTCTTCGGTCACGGCTTGAATATATTCAGGCTGCCCTTGGCCACGCCAATGGTCGGCAACGCGGCGCACTTCATCGTCGGAGACAAAAGGTCCGTGAATACGCGTCAATCCTCGGCCACCTGCCATATAGAGCATGTCGCCCTTGCCCAGAAGCTGTTCTGCGCCTTGTTCCCCAAGAATGGTGCGGCTGTCGATTTTTGACGTAACATGGAAGGAAATCCGGGTGGGCAGGTTTGCCTTGATGACGCCAGTGATAACATCGACCGACGGCCGCTGGGTTGCCATGATCAGGTGAATCCCCGCGGCTCGCGCCTTTTGCGCCAGACGCTGGATCAGGAATTCGACTTCTTTACCCGCCGTCATCATCAAGTCCGCCAACTCATCAACGATGATGACAATCTGCGGCATGGGTTCGTAAGCGAGGCTCTCTTCCTCATATTGTGGCTGGCCAGTCATCGGGTCATAACCGATTTGCACCTTGCGGCCCAATGGCGCACCCTTTGCTTTTGCACCGCGCACCTTTTCGTTGAAGTTCGCAAGGTTACGCACGCCAAGCGAGGACATCATACGGTAGCGCTCCTCCATCTGCTCAACTGCCCATTTTAGCGCACGGATGGCCTTCGCAGGCTCAGTCACCACAGGTGACAGCAGATGCGGAATGTCGTCATAGCTGCTCAATTCCAGCATCTTGGGATCGATCATGATCATCCGGCACTGGTCAGGTGTCAGGCGATAGAGCAGCGACAAGATCATGCAGTTCAGGCCAACCGATTTACCCGACCCGGTTGTCCCTGCGACCAACAGATGTGGCATGGGCGCAAGGTCAGCAATAACGGGATCGCCGGAGATATTCTTACCCAAGATTATCGGCAACGCGCCCTTTTGCTCCGCAAAAGCGTCCGAGCCCACCATCTCCTGAAATACAACAGCCTCCCGATGTGCATTGGGAAGCTCGATGCCCATCACCGTCCGGCCCGGGATGGTCGAGACGCGCGCGGACAGCGCGGACATGTTGCGCGCGATATCTTCGGCCAACTGAACGACGCGGCTGGATTTGATACCCGCCGCCGGCTCAAGCTCGTACATCGTCACGACAGGGCCAGGGCGAACAGCGACAATCTGTCCCTTTACATGGAAGTCATCCAGCACCGACTCCAGCAGCCGTGCATTGGCTTCCAACGCCGCCTTGTCGAGTTTAGGCACTGAAATCGTAGGTGGCGGATCGAGCAACTCAAGCGATGGCAAGGTAAAGCTGCCAAAGAAGTCACCCTGCCGCGCGCCAGTCGAAAAAGCGGCTTTTTTGGGCGCGAGCGTGCGGTCCTCAATCACCGGCGGCTTGCGTTGATCTGGTTCCACGGCCTTGCGTGGCGGCTTGGGCTCGACAATCTGCGGAGCAGGCAAATCGTCGCCCGTAAAGGCCGACAGGCCAATGCTGGCGTTACCAAATTTGGGCAACGTCAGGGTCGGAATGCGTAACAGTGGTCGTTCCAACTGAAGCGATCGAATGACGAACACCACCCCACCTGCCAACGCCCCGAATATTAAGAACACGCGCAGTAAAGTGCCTAAACCACCCTTAATCTGGCTGACAAGGGCGCTGGCGGCATTGTCGAATAGCAAGGCAATCGCCCCACCCCACCCCGCCGGGCGGCCAATGTCGCTGCCATGTTGCCAATAGGCCATGCCAAAGCCAATCAATAGCATGCCGATGAGGCATAAAGACAATTGTCGTTTCCACTGCGGCTGCGGAACACCACGCCACAATCGCCGCGCGAAAACCAAAAGCAGCGGCAACAAGAAATATGCTGGCACGCCGAACACAAACAGCATGGCGTCCGCCACATACGCGCCGCTTTGTCCCATCCAGTTGTGCTGCACATCTGCCGCTGCGCTGTTAAATGCAGCGTCGCCTGCGGAATAGCTGAGCAGCGCCAGTCCGTAGAATATTGCAAACAGGCCCAAAGCCGCCGCGACAAACAGCGCGCCGCTGCGAATCAATGACGCGCGCATCATCTGACGCCAATTGGCGAGGTTCGATTTCGGGCTAAATTTTGAAACGCGCAAGGCCATGTTACGAATGCCGATATGTATGAAGTCGCAAAGGACCGAATGCGACCCTTTTCGGCGTCAGCGGACTCCTCGTCAAGTATTACAGGGCAAAAGGGGAGCCTGAATATTTTTATACGGTCAAAATCCTCCTTTGAATCCCGCGCTGTGTTGCGGCATAAGGACGATATGAAAAACAAGGCAGATGTAATCATCATTGGTGGCGGCCTCATTGGTCTCACGCAAGCTCTGGCGCTCGCGTCACAAGGCATTACGAGCCATGTCATTGACCGCGCAGACCAGGCCAACATGTTAGAGGCGGGCTTTGACGGCAGGACCTTTGCGATCTCAAGCTCCAGCTACAAATTATTTGAAGCGATGGGCCTTGGCGATGCTTTAGCCGGCAAAGGCTGCCTTATTAAAAAGATATGGGTAAGCGACGGGCTAAAACCGGGATCACTCGATTTTGCGCCAGCCGAAAATGATGGGTTTTTAGGCCAAATGTTTGAAAGCCGTTATTTGCGCGCTGTGCTTTACAAGGCGGCGCAACAACATGCCGCAATTCAATTGCACATGCCCGCAAACATCATCAGTAAGTCGCGTGATGCTGGCGCAGCGACCGTAACGCTTGAAGGTGGAACACTGTTGACCGCAGACCTGATGATCGTTGCCGAAGGCCGCAAGAGCGAAACCCGCGAAGAGGCCGGAATCCACATTGCGCATTGGCAATATGCGCATCACGCAATTGTTGGCGCGATTTATCATGAACGGCCGCACAACAATATTGCCTATGAAATTTTTTACCCTACGGGGCCCTTTGCCGTTCTGCCTATGTTGGATGACGAACATGGCCGCCACCGTTCGGCGCTTGTCTGGTCCGTTGAATCGAAAGATGCTGCTGGCTACCTAAAGCTATCGCCACGCGGTTACGCTACTGAACTTGAAAAGGGCATGGGCGGATTGTTAGGCAAGGTCGAATTGTCGGCGCCTTTGTCGTCTTATAAATTGGGTTTCCACCATGCGGCGTCGATTACGGCGGAACGCATGGTGCTGATCGGTGATAGTGCGCACGGCATTCACCCCATTGCGGGGCAAGGGCTGAATTTGGGCCTGCGCGATGTCGCGGCGTTAACTGAGGTGCTCGTGGACGGCATGCGGCTTGGTCTCGACTTTGGCGATGCACAGTTGCTGGATCGTTATGGCCGGTGGCGCAGTATCGACACGTTGTTGATTGCGGTTTCGACAGACGGGCTGAACCGGTTGTTTTCCATACCCGGCAAAACGGCATCGGCGGTCCGGCGTTTCGGGATGGCAATGGTGCAACGCGCGGCCCCGGCCAAGGCCTTTTTCATGGCCGAGGCGCGAGGCGAAAGCGGCGCGTTGCCCAAAATGCTACAAGGTGTTGCGGTCTAAAACTCAAATATACTTACGTTACCGGAACAAGTCGGATTTCAACGCGGCGGTTGGCCGAACGCCCCGCTGCATCAAGGTTGCTCGCCTTTGGCTGGCTCTCGCCATAACCACGGGTTGCCAAGCGCGCGGATTGCACACCGCGTGAAGACAAATAATCGGCAACTGCAGATGCACGGCGTTCGGACAGCGCCTGATTATAGGCGTCCGACCCGGTGGAATCGGTGTGGCCCATGACATCGACATAGGTTTTTTCATATTGTTTCAGTGTCAAAGACACCTGATCAAGCGTATTCCGGAAGCCCGGATCGATGTTCGAGCTATCGACACCAAAGGTAATTTCTGATGGCATATCAAGGACAAGATTGTCGCCGTCACGAATGACATTGACGCCTGTGCCAGCGGTCTGCTGACGCAGCTTTTTTTCTTGTTCGTCCATATAATAGCCGACGCCGGCACCCGCCACTGCGCCAATTCCAGCGCCCACGATCTTTTCCGTGCGGTCACGGCGTCCACCGATCAGGTCACCAAGCAGATAGCCGCCCAATGCCCCACCAACTCCGCCAATAGCGGCTTTAGAAATGGTGCGTTTCCCGGTTTCAGGATCCGTCACACAGGCAGACAATGGAAGCAAAGCCGTCAGCAGTATAAGCGAAATCGTCTGATTCTTTTTCATTATATTCCCTTTCAACTAGGGCACCGTTTAAACAGCACCCATGATGAACCTGCGATGATTATTTCTGTCGGGTGCATCATCTCATCATAACGCATTTTTGCGCATTTTGTTGCCAAACACCCATTTTGGGCATTATGGCACAAACGTCCATATGGAACCTCTTGACCCTTTCCCGTGGTTTGATGCCGCAACGATATTGGCGCTCATCGCCTTAAACGGTGTGTTCGCCATGTCGGAACTCGCCATTGTGTCCGCACGCACAGCCAAGTTAAAAGCCATGGCCGAAGACGGCAAGCGCGGCGCGTCGGCGGCGCTGAGGTTGGGGCGCGACCCCGGAAAATTCCTGTCCACAGTGCAAATCGGTATCACGCTGATCGGCATTATAAATGGCGCATATTCAGGGGCTACCTTGGGCACGCCAATTGCCGAACGCATTGCCTTGTTGGGCATTGACCCTGAATGGTCCGAAACCCTGGGCTTTGGCATTGTTATCAGCATCACAACTTATGCATCCTTGGTTGTGGGCGAGCTGGTGCCAAAGCAATTTGCGCTTATCGCGCCGGAGCGAATCGCCGTTATCATGGCTGGCCCGATGGAGGTGCTTGCGCGAATCACTGCGCCAATAGTGTGGACTCTCGACAAATCGAGCGCGACCATCTTTCGCGCGCTTGGGCTGCGCCGCGATACCCGCGACGCGCTGAGTGCCGAAGAATTGCGCATGGTCTTTGCTGAAGCCACGCATGCAGGCATCATTGAGGAGCATGAGCATAAGGTTATTGCGGGTGTTGTCCGTCTTGCCGACCGGCCGGTGCGTGAAGTGATGACGCCGCGCACCGACGTGGACCGTATTTCCGCTGATGCTTCCGAAGAAGCAGTGCGCGATTCGCTTTTGAATTCGCTTCATACGCGGCTGCCGGTGACGGGCGAAGACGGCGATGACATTATTGGTGTCGTCCAATCACGCGATATCGTCGCAGCGCAAATTCGCGGCGAAGTGCTCGACATCCGCAGTTTGATGCGCCGAGCCGAGATCATTCCGGATCAGTTGGATGCCATGGACGCGCTTGAAATTTTGCGTTCATCCGATGTGCCAATGCTTTTGGTGCATGATGAATATGGTCATTTCGAAGGTATCGTGACGCCAAATGACCTTTTGGCGGCGATTGCGGGCGAATTCGCGTCGGACCAAGCACAGGGCAGTGCACCCAATATCATAACGCTAGATGATGGATCGATGCTGGTATCTGGCTCAATGTCCGCTGACGCAATGGCCGAGGCATTGTCCATCGACCTGCCAGAAGATCGGGATTACGCGACGGCGGCCGGGCACGTTTTGCACATATTGCGGCATTTGCCTTCGGAAGGGGAGGCATTCACCGATCAAGGCTGGCGCTTTGAAGTGGTGGATATGGATGGCCGCAAAATTGACAAGCTGCGCGTGCGACTTGCAGAAAAGGCAACCCGAGAAGACGCAGTTGAGGGCTTGTGATTGCTTAATCGCTTGGTTAGGGCAATTGCTGACACGGATTACTAAGTTGTTAGCGTCCACAGGATATTGATATGGCCGATTTCTTTCTTCCCAAGAACAGCAAAGTCCAGAAGGGCGCTGTGCATGCCGCAAAAACCGGCGGCAAGACCAAAAAATTCAAGGTGTATCGCTATGATCCCGATAGCGGGGAGAACCCACGTTACGACACGTTTGAGGTGGATACCGACAATTGCGGCCCAATGGTGCTCGACGCGCTGATCAAGATGAAGGGTGAGCAGGATTCGTCGCTGACCTTCCGTCGGTCGTGCCGCGAAGGTATTTGCGGTTCCTGCTCAATGAACATCGACGGCAAAAACGGCCTTGCCTGCACCACCGCGATTGAAGATTGCAAAAGCGAGGTTACCATCACCCCGCTGCCGCATATGGAAGTCATCAAGGACCTTGTTCCTGACTTCACGCATTTCTACGCGCAATATGCGTCGATCAAACCTTGGCTGCAAACGGTAACGCCCGAACCATCGGGCAAGGAGCGCCTGCAATCACCAGAGGACCGCGCGAAGCTTGACGGCCTATATGAGTGCATCTTGTGTGCATGTTGCTCGACTAGCTGCCCTTCTTATTGGTGGAATAGCGACAAGTTTTTAGGGCCAGCCATTTTGCTGCAAGCCTATCGCTGGTTGGCCGACAGCCGCGATGAAATGACGGGTGAGCGCCTCGACGAACTGGAAGATCCTTTTCGCCTCTATCGTTGCCACACGATCATGAACTGCGCCAACGCCTGCCCCAAGGGCCTGAACCCGGCAAAGGCCATTGCAGAAACGAAAAAGATGGTAGCTGAACGCCACCTATAAGCGTTTCAATGCACCTCAAGGCTCTTATCGGTTAGGATTGCCGTTGGATACACCCGCTTTTGACAGCAGCCCTGACCCCGATAATCCGGGCTGGCTGAACTGGCAGATGACTGACGCCAGCCGTTACAACGGCACGGTGCTTGGTAAAATGCTTGTCCGCAGCGCGGGTGATAACAAAGCGCGCTTGCGTATGTATCCCGAGCATCGGCACAGCAATTTGCGCAACGCGGTGCATGGCGGGGTCACTCTGGGCTTTATCGACGTAGCCATGTTCGGCGCGTCCCGAATGTTCGGCCTGATTGAGGCTGGCGCAGCGGTCACTTTAGACCTCTCCGTGCAATTCATTGGCGCGGGCGTCATAAACGAACCGCTTGAAGCAGAAGTTGAGCTCCTCAAGGAAACCGGCCGACTATTGTTCATGCGCGGTATCGTGTCGCAAGGCGATTCACGCATCGCCGCATTTTCTGGCACCATCCGCAAACCGACGCAAAGATGATTTTGGATCACGCAGAGGCGCAAAGGACGCGGAGTGGACAGGCTACTCGGAAACTCTGCGTCCTCTGCGTCTCTGCGTGATCCAAAATGGTGCGGCTCATGGTTAATGTCACCGATCAATATCACGCCTTGGTTGCCGCAGGCGAACTAAAGGCGGATGCCGATCAAGCGCGTGCAATCGTCGCGCTTGCCAGGGTGCAAATCGAGCTGGAAGCGGTTCCACCGCGTGGAAGCACGATTTGGCGGTTCTTGAGACGCAAGCCCGATCCGGCACGGGGACTCTATTTATGGGGCGGTGTTGGACGCGGTAAATCGATGCTGATGGACCTGTTTTTCGAAAATGTGGGTATCAACCGAAAACGCCGCGCGCATTTCCACGAATTCATGCTCGACATTCATGCGCGGCTAAAAGCCGAGCGTGCGAAGAAAAAAGGCGACCCGATCCCCCCTATCGTCGCGGCGCTGGCCGACGAAGCGCGGTTGCTGTGCTTTGATGAGATGGTCGTGAACAATATGGCGGACGCGGCGATCATGTCGCGGCTCTTTTCCGGCTTGATTGCGGCTGGTGTTACCGTTGTAACCACGTCGAACCGCCACCCTGATGATCTGTATAAAGATGGCCTGAACCGGCAATTGTTTCTGCCCTTCATCGCGCTGGTGAAGGAAAGCCTCGATATCATCGCGCTGGATGGCCCAACCGATTACCGACGCGATCGATTGGGGAGCGCTCAAATCTGGCTCGTGCCCAATGGTCCTGCGGCAACGGCGGCCTTGTCCGAAACCTTTTTCCGCATGACCGACTATCCACCCGAAGACCGCGCGCATGTGCCGACCTTGGAAATGGACGTCGGCGGTGGACGTATGTTGCATGTGCCCAAGGCGCTTAAAGGCGTGGCGGTATTTTCGTTCAAGCGCCTTTGTGCGCAAGCACGCGGGGCGGCAGATTATCTTGCTATCGCCCGGCGATTTCACACGGTCATCATGGTCGGCATACCCGTTTTGGGACCCCATAATCGAAATGAAGCCGCGCGCTTTGTGACGTTGATCGATGCGTTGTACGAATATCGCGTGAAGTTTCTGGCGAGCGCTGATGCGGAGCCCGACCATTTATACCCGCAAGGCGACGGGCGGTTTGAATTTGACCGCACCGTATCCCGCCTGATGGAAATGCAGTCGGAGGATTATCTGGCGGAAGGGCATGGCCCGCGTTAGCATAGCGCAAAAGGGAGAGAGATGATGGGACCGAAGGCTGTATTATTTGCTGGCTTATTGGCGCTAACCACACCGGCAAACGCGCAAGCGCCAAGTGCGCAGCAGACCGCCGAACGTGATTTGTTCGCTAAGATTGTTGAAATTCCCACTGTGGAAGGACGGCCCGCAGAATTCAAAAAGCTGACAGCCCTGTTATCCTCAGAATTCCGCAAGGCGGGCATCAGTAATGTCATCGTCAAAGATCATGACAATACCCAGACATTGATTGCGCGCTGGCCCGCAGCCAAACCGTCGGGCAAAAAGCCTATATTGCTGATGGCGCATATGGATGTCGTTGCGGCCAAGGCAAGCGATTGGAAATATCCGCCGTTCCAGTTCCGCGAAGAAGGCGGCTATTATCTTGGTCGTGGTTCGAATGATAATAAAGCTGCGCTGACGGGCATTGTCCTTGCCCTGCAATATTTGCACGCGGAAAAATTTGCGCCAACGCGCGACATCATAATCCTTTTTACCGGGGACGAAGAAACGGTCGGCAATGGAGCCCGGCGGGCGGCGGGCGAATGGCGTGACCTGATTGACGCCGAATATGCGTTGAATGGTGATGCAGGCGGCGGGTCAGTATTTCCCGATGGCCGCGTTGAAGGTTTCGGCATTCAGATTGCGGAGAAAACCTATGCCGATTTCCGACTGACCGCCATAAACCGTGGTGGGCACAGCAGCGCGCCGCGTCCTGATAACGCGATCTATGCGCTTGCCAATGCCTTGACGGCGGTTGAACGGCACCGTTTTCCGGCGATGATCAACGACGCCACCCGTGCCAGTTACGAGATGCTGGCTAAGGGCGACAGCGGCCAATATGGTGAACTGGTCCGCCGATTTCTGGCCGACCCCCAAGACCGCGAAACGGCGGATCACTTGGAGGCAATGGACCCCGGCAGCACACGCACCCGCTGCGTCGCGACCATGCTGTCGGGCGGGCATGCGTCAAATGCCTTGCCGCAAAAGGCCGAAGCCAATGTGAACTGCCGCATTTTTCCCAGTGTGAAGATCGAAGACGTCCGGCAGCAATTGCAGGCGCTATCGGGACCTGACGTCACTGTTACTGCAGTCGAAGGATCACAAACCCCCGAAACCGCCCCGTCGCCCATGCGCGACGACATAACGCAGGCCTATCGGGCGGCGGTTGCCACACGCTTCCCCGATGCGCCCGTTCTGCCGTTCCAGTCCGCTGGCGCAACCGATGGCGCATTTTTGCGCGCCGCCGGTATCCCCGTTTATGGCTTTGGCGGCCTATGGGGCATAGTCGGTCAGCGGGAAGGCGCACATGGGTTGGATGAACGCGTCTGGGCGGAGGGTTTTCACGGTCAAGTGCCCATCTGGATGGAGATGTTGCGGCGGGTAGCTGGCACCTGACGGCGGCACTTTTATTCACTAACGCTATTGCGAACTGTTATCACAAAAACCCTTTGCTTTGACCCTTTATTGGGTTGTTATCCACAACGATTCGGCGTAACGCGGCGATAATTCCGCTATAAAGCCCTAAGGGAAGGACAGTTTTTTCATGGCTCGCAAGAAAATTGCACTCATTGGCGCCGGTAATATCGGCGGCACCCTCGCCCATCTCGCAGCATTAAAGGGCCTTGGCGACATCGTCCTTTTCGACGTTGTTGAAGGCGTTCCCCAAGGCAAGGCGCTGGATCTGTCGCAATGCGGCCCGGTTGAAGGTTTTGACGCCACAATCACTGGCACCAATGACTATGCCGATATCGCAGGCGCTGACGTCATCATCGTAACCGCTGGCGTCGCGCGCAAGCCTGGCATGAGCCGCGACGATCTGCTCGGCATCAACCTGAAGGTGATGAAGGCCGTGGGCGAAGGCATTGCGGCCAACGCGCCGAACGCTTTTGTGATCTGCATCACCAACCCGCTCGACGCGATGGTATGGGCCTTGCGCGAATTTTCGGGCCTGCCGCACCATATGGTCGTCGGAATGGCCGGCGTTCTCGATTCGTCACGCTTCAGCCATTTCCTGGCCGATGAATTCAACGTGTCGGTGAAGGACGTAACGAGCTTCGTGCTCGGTGGTCATGGCGACACGATGGTGCCTGTCATTCAATATTCAACCGTCTCCGGCATTCCGGTGCCTGACCTGATCGCTATGGGCATGTCGACGCAAGAACGCATTGACGCCATCGTCCAACGCACCCGCAGCGGCGGCGGTGAAATCGTTGCCTTGCTGAAAACCGGATCGGCTTATTACGCACCCGCCACCAGCGGCATCGCAATGGCCGAAGCCTATCTCTACGACCAAAAACGCGTCCTTCCTGCGGCAGTCCATTTGACTGGCCAATATGGCGTCGACAATCTCTATGTCGGTGTTCCGGTCATGATCGGCGCAGGTGGCGTTGAGAAGATTGTCGAGATTGCTCTGGATGACGAAGCCAAATCCAACCTTGCCGTAAGCGTGGATGCCGTGAAAGAATTGCTGGTGGCGTGTAAAGCCATCGACCCGTCGCTGAACTAAGCGCAACCCAAGATTTCAGGAGACGTTTGTGAGCATCCTCGTCAATAAACACACCAAGATCATCACGCAGGGCATGACCGGCGCGACGGGTACATTCCATACCGAACAGGCGCTGGCTTATGGATCGCAGATGGTTGGTGGCGTGACCCCCGGCAAGGGCGGAACGACGCATATAGGACTGCCGATGTTCGATACGGTGCTTGAGGCGAAGCAAGCGACCGGAGCGGATGCGTCGGTTGTGTATGTACCGCCGCCCTTTGCTGCCGACTCGATCCTTGAAGCCATCGACGCGGAAATCCCGCTGATCGTCTGCATCACTGAAGGCATTCCGGTGCTCGACATGGTGAAGGTAAAGCGCGCGCTTTCGGGTTCAAAATCGCGCCTGATCGGTCCAAACTGCCCCGGCGTTTTGACACCTGGCGAGTGCAAAATCGGCATCATGCCCGGCAGCATTTTCTCGGCAGGGTCGGTGGGCGTTGTGTCGCGTTCGGGCACATTAACCTATGAAGCCGTGTTCCAGACCACAGCCGAAGGGCTTGGCCAGACCACTGCGGTCGGCATTGGCGGCGACCCTGTCAATGGCACCAACTTCATTGATTGCCTTGAATTGTTCTTGGCTGATGATGCCACCAAGTCGATCATCATGATCGGTGAAATCGGCGGCAGCGCAGAAGAAGAAGCAGCGCAATTCTTGATCGACGAAGCCAAGAAGGGCCGTAAAAAGCCAATGGCGGGCTTTATCGCCGGACGCACTGCGCCTCCAGGCCGCCGTATGGGCCATGCAGGCGCAATCGTTTCGGGTGGCAAGGGCGACGCCGAAAGCAAGATTGCAGCAATGGAGGCCGCGGGCATCCGCGTGTCGCCATCGCCATCCTTGCTCGGCAAGACATTGGTCGAAGTGTTGAAGGGTTAAGAATTAATGCGCCTAACGAAACTCTCCTGTGTTCCCCGGCGCAGGCCGGGGTCCAGCCGAGTAGAGAAGGCGATGTTGTTTGGTTTTTGTAGTTTTGGCTCTGGGCCCCAGCCTTCGCTGGGGCACGCAGGGGTTTAACAAAAGATGGATCAGCCGGGTTATGTTTACATCATGGCCAACAAGCGGAACGGCACGATCTATCTCGGTGCCACGAGCCAGTTACAACAAAGGTGCTTTCAGCATCGCAACGGCTTGATTGATGGCTTTACCAAGCAATATGGGTGCAAAATACTTGTTTGGTATCAGCGGTTTGAAAATTTGCACGATGCACGGCGGCGCGAAGTGCAGATGAAAAGTTGGAAGCGGCTCTGGAAGCTGCATGAAATTGAAAAGATGAAACCCGATTGGGCTGATCTGTACGAGTCATTAGTTTAAGGCTGGACCCCGGCATTCGCCGGGGCACACGAGGTGTTTTATGGGCGTAGAAAACCAGGATTTCGAAATAGAGCGCGGGCCGAGCTGGGAACGTGCCAACTGGCCATTGTCGGCGACCGACGATTTGACCGCGTCGCTTGACCCCACGCAGATGGCGGTCGAAGTAAAGGCGGCGGCAAAGGCGGCGGGCAAGCCGATGGCGGAGGCCGATGCAGTGGCTGCTGCGAGCGATTCCATCCGCGCAATGATGTTGGTGCGCACGTACCGCGTCCGTGGTCATCTGGCCGCCAATCTTGACCCGCTTGGCCTGTCGAAGCAGGAAATACCTGCTGATCTGACGCCCGAATATCATGGCTTTTCCGGCGCCGACCTCGACAAGCGTGTCTATGTTGGCGGCACACTTGGCCTTGAATGGACCACGGTCCGCGAGCTCGTCGATACGCTGCGCGCCAATTATTGTGGACCGGTCGGCCTTGAATATATGCATATTTCCGATGTCGAAGAGCGCCGGTTTCTGCAAGAACGGATGGAAGGCAAGGATGCCGCTATCCAGTTCACGCCAGAGGGCAAGAAGGCCATTCTCGGCAAGGTCATCGAAGCCGAGCAATATGAGAAATTCCTTGGCCGCAAATATGTCGGCACGAAGCGTTTCGGTCTTGATGGCGGCGAATCGATGATACCGGCGCTGGAAGCTGTTATCAAATATGGCGGTCAGCTTGGCGTGCGTGAAATCGTCTATGGTATGCCACATCGTGGCCGCTTGAACGTGCTCGCCAATGTGCTGGCCAAGCCATATCGCATCATCTTCCACGAATTTTCGGGCGGCAGCGCCAACCCCGATGATGTCGGTGGCTCGGGCGATGTAAAATACCATCTTGGCACCAGCACCGACCGCGAATTTGACGGTATCAAGGTGCATATGAGCCTTGTGCCGAACCCGTCGCACCTTGAGGCCGTAAACCCCGTCGTCTTGGGCAAAGTGCGCGCCAACCAGACGGCGCGCGACGACTTGGGCAAGCATGAGCAAGTGTTGCCCGTACTGCTGCACGGCGATGCCGCCTTTGCTGGGCAGGGCATTGTGTGGGAATGCCTGGGCTTCTCCGGCATTCGTGGTTATAATACCGGTGGTTGCTTGCACTTCATCGTCAACAACCAGGTCGGCTTTACCACTAGCCCGCAATATGCGCGGTCGTCGCCTTACCCTTCCGACGTTGCAAAGGGTGTTCAGGCGCCGATTTTCCACGTCAATGGCGATGATCCCGAAGCGGTGACGTTCGCGTGCAAGATTGCCATCGAATTCCGCCAAACATTCCACCGCGACATCGTGATCGACATGTGGTGCTATCGCCGCTTTGGCCATAATGAAGGCGATGAGCCCAGTTTCACGCAGCCATTGATGTACAAAGTCATCAAGAACCACCCGGCCGTAAGTGCTCTTTACGCGCAGCGCCTTCAAGCCGAAGGCGTAATCGACGCCAATTGGTCAAATGAACATGCGATGCGCTTTGTCCAGGCGCTTGAGCAGGAATTTGCCAGTGCAGTAGACTATAAGGCGAATGCTGCCGATTGGTTTGGTGGCCGTTGGTCAGGCCTATCCAAGCCCGCTGATCCCGAAACGGCTCGGCGTAACGTGCCAACGGGCATGACGCGCAAATTGTTCGACAGCCTTGGCCGCACGCTTACGACCGTGCCCGAAGGCCACAACATCCACCCGACGTTGAACCGTGTGCTGGATGCCAAGAAAACGATGTTCACCTCTGGCGAAAATTTCGATTGGGCAACGGGCGAAGCGCTTGCGTTCGGGTCGCTGCTTTCCGAAGGTTACGGCGTGCGTTTGTCGGGCCAGGATTCAGGCCGCGGCACATTCAGCCAGCGGCACGGTGTTTGGGTCGATCAGACAACCGAAGAAAAATATGTGCCGCTTTCGACCTTACCACATGGGCGGTTTGAAATTCTCGACAGCCCCTTGTCCGAATTTGGCGTGTTGGGCTTCGAATATGGCTATGCCGGTGCGGAGCCCAAAACTTTGGTCCTTTGGGAAGCGCAGTTTGGCGATTTCGTGAATGGCGCACAGACGATGATCGACCAGTTTATTGCGTCGGGTGAAGCCAAATGGCTCCGCGCCAATGGTCTGGTGATGCTGTTGCCGCATGGGTATGAAGGCCAAGGCCCAGAGCATAGCTCCGCACGGTTGGAGCGTTTCCTGCAATTATGTGCAGAGGACAATATCCAGGTCGCCAATTGCACCACGCCAGCCAATTATTTCCACTTGCTGCGCCGTCAAATGGTGCGGCCATTCCGCAAGCCGCTTATCGTCATGACGCCAAAGTCGCTTTTGCGGCATAAGCTCGCGGTTTCCAAGGCAGAGGATTTCCAGGGCGAAAGCCACTTCATGCGGATATTGTCCGATACGCATGCCCCTGCCGACACGGACGTGAAGCGACTGATATTATGCTCAGGAAAGGTCGCCTATGACCTGATGGAAGCCCGCGACGCATCAGGTGACAAGAATACCAGCATCGTGCGGATTGAACAGCTGTATCCGTTTCCGACAGAGCCGTTGATCGTGCGCCTGAAGCGTATGACCAATTTGGAAGAACTGGTTTGGGCACAGGAAGAACCGCGCAACGCCGGAAGCTGGTCGTTCGTCGATCCTTATCTGGAAGAATGCCTTGCCGAAGCCGATGTTGGCCCCACCCGCGCACGTTACGCCGGACGCAGGGCCGCGGCCGCGACAGCGACCGGTCTTGCAAAGCGCCACCAGGCCGAACAAGCCGCATTGGTTGCTGAAGCGTTAGGTCATAATGTCCGCGAAGAAATCCGCCGCCAGCGTTCAGGCGGCACCAAACCAATCACCCCTCCATCCGCGTGAGGATTAGATTATGAGCACACAAGTTAAAGTCCCCGTATTGGGCGAGTCCATCACTGAAGCGACGCTTGGTCAATGGTTGAAGAAACCGGGCGAAGCGGTAGCTATCGATGAACCGATTGCCAGCCTTGAAACTGACAAGGTTGCGGTCGAAGTGCCGTCGCCCGTTGCAGGCATCATGGGTGCCTATGCCGTCGAAGAAGGCGCGACCGTTAATGTAGGCGCAGTGATCGGATCAATCGATGCCGGAACCGCCGTTGCGGCCGCGCCTGTTGCCGCCCCTGCCCCCAGTGCGGCTGCAGCAGCAGTCGCGCCAGCGGTGACAACCACTGCTGCGCCTGCAGCCGAAGCAGAAAATAGCGACCTACCGCTTTCGCCCGCTGTGCGCCGCCTTGTGTTGGAACTTGGCATTGATCCAAGCAAGATCAAAGGCACGGGCAAAGACGGTCGCCTGACAAAGGAAGATGTTGTGGCCGCCGCCAAGGGCGCGCCTGCCCCCTCTGCCGACGCAACCGTTACAGCTGCGCCAACAACACAAGCAACAGGCGCCCGTCAGGAAGAGCGCGTGAAGATGACGCGTCTACGCCAGACAATCGCCAAGCGCCTGAAGTCCGCGCAAGACACAGCCGCCCTGCTGACGACGTTCAACGATGTCGATATGTCAGCGGTGATGGAAGCGCGTGCGACCTACAAAGATCTGTTTGAAAAGAAGCATGGAGTCCGCTTGGGCTTCATGGGCTTCTTCACCAAAGCCGTAGCCTTGGCCGCACGCGATGTCCCGTCGGTCAATGCGAAGATTGAAGGCGATGAAATCGTCTATCACAATTACCTCGATGTATCGGTCGCAGTCAGCGCACCCAACGGGCTTGTGGTACCTGTCGTGCGCAATGCCGACGCCATGAGCTTCGCGCAAATTGAAAAGGCCATCGGCGACTTTGGCGCAAAGGCGAAGGCCGGCACCTTGACGATGGACGATATGTCCGGCGGCACCTTCACCATTTCAAATGGCGGTGTATTCGGCAGCCTGATGTCGACGCCGATCATCAACCCCCCGCAATCGGCAGTGCTTGGCCTACACCGTATTGAAGACCGCGCCGTTGTGCGCGACGGACAGGTCGTGGTGCGCCCCATGATGTATGTGGCGTTAAGCTATGACCACCGCCTCATCGATGGCCGCGAAGCTGTTACCTTCCTAAAGATCGTCAAAGAGGCGATCGAAGACCCGACCCGGTTGTTGATCGACCTTTAAGGAGCCTGAGCCATGGCAGAACATGATTATGACCTGATCGTTATTGGCGCAGGCCCGGGCGGCTATATCGCCGCAATCCGCGCTGCACAATTGGGGCTGAAGACCGCATGCGTGGAAAGCCGCGAAACATTGGGCGGCACTTGCCTGAACGTCGGATGCATTCCATCCAAGGCGTTGCTGCATGCCTCCGAAATGTTTCATGCGGCGCAATCGGGCTCGCTAGCGAAATTCGGTATCGATTTTTCGGGCGTATCGCTCAACCTCGACCAAATGCATGCCGAAAAGGCGAAGGCGGTTGGCGAGCTGACCGGCGGCATCGAATTTCTGTTCAAGAAAAACAAGGTCGATTGGCTGAAGGGCCATGCGACGTTTAATTCCGCTAACAGCGTGGACGTTGCGGGCAAAAGCTACACCGCGAAGAATATCATGATCGCAACGGGTTCCTCGGTAACGCCATTACCAGGCGTCAAGATTGACCACAAAGTCATCGTCGATTCCACTGGCGCGCTTGCCTTGCCGAAGGTGCCGAAACATTTGGTGGTGATCGGCGGCGGAGTTATTGGCCTTGAGCTTGGCAGCGTATGGCTGCGCCTTGGCGCACAAGTCACCGTGGTTGAATATCTTGACCAGATTTTGCCCGGCATGGACGGCGAGGTCCGCAAGGAAGCGGCCAAGATTTTCAAGAAGCAGGGCTTCAACATCCGCACGGGTACAAAGGTGACTGGCGCGACCGTTAAGGGCAACACGGCCACGCTGACCGTTGAACCCGCTGCGGGCGGTGCCAGTGAAACCATCGAAGCCGATTGCGTCCTAGTCGCCATTGGTCGCCGCGCAAATACCGATGGCCTTGCACTGGACAAGGCAGGGCTCACCGTTAACGCGCGCGGCCAGATTGAGATCGGCCATGATTTCCAGACACATGTTCCGGGCATCTATGCCGTGGGCGATGTTTGCCCCGGCCCAATGCTTGCGCACAAGGCGGAGGACGAAGGCATTGCGGCAGCGGAATTTGTCGCTGGCCTAACCGGCATCATCAACCATGACGTCATTCCGGGCGTGGTCTATACCTATCCTGAAATCGCGAGCGTTGGCTTGACCGAAGAAGAAGCTAAGGAAAAAGCGGCTGCGTCGGGCGGAGAGGTTAAAGTTGGCAAATTCCCAATGATGGCAAATAGCCGGGCAAAGACCAACCGCGACACCGACGGTTTTGTGAAGGTCATTGCAGATGCGAAGACCGACCGTGTTTTGGGCGTCCACATCATTGCGTCGATTGCTGGAGCCATGATTGCCGAAGCGTGCACTGCGATGGAATTTGGCGCAACGTCGGAAGATATTGCTTATACATGCCACGCGCACCCGACGCATGCCGAGGCATTGAAGGAAGCGGCCATGGCGGTGACTGGCAAGCCGATCCATATGTAATGGTGACGCAAACGGTCCAGATTGCGCCCGCCTTGATTTCAGGGCTCGACCTATTTGGTATCGCGGTTTTTGCGGCATCTGGTGCGCTGGCAGCGGCGCAGCGGCAACAGACGTTGGTGACTTTTTCATTCTTCGCACTCATTACGGGTGTGGGTGGGGGAACCGTGCGCGACTTGTTAATAGGCGCGCCGGTATTTTGGGTACAGGATTGGCGCTTTGCCGCCACCTGTCTCATCACCGCAGGGCTGGTCTGGGTCACACCGCGCACTGTCTGGAACGCCCGCGCGCTCGACTGGTTCGACGCTGTTGGTATCGCGATTTACGCTGTGTTTGGCACTTGGAAATCGCTTACTCTTGGCGTGCCTTTGTTGCCCGCAATGATGATGGGCGTCATCACCGCTTGTGTTGGCGGCATCATCCGTGATGTCTTGGCGGGTGAGCCTTCCATTCTGCTTAAGCCTGAAATTTACGTGACTGCTGCCGCTTTGGCGGCGGGGTTGTTCGGCTCGCTGTTATGGGTCGGCCTGCCTATTTTGCCTGCTGCAATCATCAGCGCCTGTGCTGGATTTACGCTTCGCGCCATGGCGATTTTAAAGGGTTGGGCGATACCGGCTTACAAGAACTAAGCCCGTTCGTCCTTAGACGAATCCATGACGATATAGGATATGATGCTCGACACTTGCGGAAGCGTGCCCAGCACTTCGGTGTGAAAATATTTATACGCCGCCAAATCCCGCGCCTCAATGCGCAACAGATATTCGACGGTGCCTGTGATGTTGTGGCATTCCCGCACTTCGGGCGCGGAGGCGATTGCGGTTTCAAAGCCCAGTTGTGAATCTTTGGTATGTTTCGACAAGCCAACGAGCACATATGCGATAAAATGGATACCCATTGCTTGCGGGGACAGCACCGCGCGGTAACCGCTAATTACCCCTGCCCGCTCCAGCTCTTGCACACGCCGTAAACAAGCCGAGGGCGAGAGCCCGACTTCATGCGCAAGGTCAACATTACTCATTCGGCCGTCGCGGGTCAAAGCACGCAATATTTTTGCGCTTATGATGTCAATATCCGTCATTTGTTGCAAATTTTGGCGAAATACGCGCAATAACGCAAGGACATTCGGCCCATATTTCGCTATTTTGCCGATTATGATGACAACCGAAATTTTCACCGCACTTGCAATTTTTGCGCTTGTATCCTCGATTACCCCGGGACCGAACAACCTGATGTTAATGACATCGGGTATCAATTTCGGTTTGCGCCGGACGGCGCCGCACATGCTTGGCGTCGCTGGCGGTTTCACAGTTATGATCATTTTGATCGGACTTGGCATCATGCAGGTTATCGAAGCCGTGCCGGGATCTATGACCTTTATCACGATCCTAAGCGGACTGTACCTGCTGTATATGGCATGGAAAATCGCAACGACGGATACGTCGCTAGCCCGAGATTACGCCGCGACAGCAAAGTCAAAACCGTTCACCTTTTTGCAGGCTGCGCTGTTTCAATGGGTGAACCCAAAAGCATGGACAATGGCGCTGACGGCTATCTCGGCGTATGCGCCAAAATCGCAGGGCTGGATTGGCGTGTTGATGGTGGCCGCTGTGTTTGGAGCGATCAACTTACCGGCCACAGGCACTTGGGCCGTCATGGGTGCAAAAATGCGCAGGTTTTTTGGCGATCCCGTGCGATTGAAAACATTCAACATCATCGCCGCTATTTTACTGGTTGCGTCGCTCTATCCAATGGTCGCTGGACTGCTGGCAAAATAGTTAGCGATAATATTCCGGAAACAGCTTTTTAAGATTGGTGATTTTTGGCTTATCCCATTGGACAATATAGGGATGCCTCGGATTTTTCGCCATGAAGTCCTGATGATAGTTTTCGGCAGGAAAGAAGCTGAAAGGCTCAAGCGTTGTGACGATAGGCTTCTGCCAATACGCCGCCTTATCCAATTGCGCGATGTAGGCGCGCGCCGCATTTCGCTGCGCAGCATTGGCGGGGAAGATGGCCGTGCGATATTGTGTGCCTCGGTCCGGCCCCTGGCGGTTCAATTGCGTTGGATCATGCGCCACCGAAAAGAATATATGCAGCAAATCATTATAGCTCACGCGCGCCGGGTCATAATAAATCCGCACTGACTCCGCGTGTTTCGTCTGCCCTGCACTGACCAGATCATAATCGGCTGTCGCTTTGGTGTCACCTGAATAGCCGGACTCAACGCGGGTGACGCCCTTCACACGCTCAAATACAGCCTCAATGCCCCAAAAGCAGCCACCAGCAAATATAGCGACCTGTTGGGTTTTAGGCTCGACAATGCGGGCGGCAGGTGCAGCTATACGAATGCCCTCAGCGGCAACTGCGCTGCCAATTGGTGTTCCAACGTCGGATCCACATGCAGTGACAAGGCCAAGCAGCAGCGCCGCATTCAGCATGTGCATTATGCGTTTAGCGGTGCGGTGCTGGCTTTTCATGATGCGCCGATGGTAATGGAATGCGTGGTTTCAACCGCCTTATGGCTGGCGATGGCAGGCTTTACCAACGTCAGCCCCGCCACACCAAGGGCAAATCCACCCAAGAGGCTCAGGAACAGGTCCGACCGCAGAAAGTTGAAAATGCCGTCCATCTCTTATCTCTCTTTTCAGGTGCCCAATTTAGAAACTGCAGCAGATACGCACTAGAGCTCGCAAAGGTTTCAAGCAGAGGGCGGATTAAACGCAGCTTAACGCGTTCCATTTCCCCTATTTGGCGCGCTTAGGTCAGGGCGGCGCAGGCGGTTTGAATACGCAGACATGCTTCCTTCAAAATGTCCGCCGATGTGGCATAAGAAATCCGGAAACCTGGGGACAAACCAAAGGCCCCACCATGCACCGCCGCAACGCGATATTCGTCGAGGAAATAATCGATGAGATCAGCGTCGGTTTGAATGATTTTACCCTGCGGTGTTTTCTTACCCATCACGCCCGTTGCGTCTGGATAGACGTAGAAGGCACCTTCGGGGGTAGGGCAGCTGAGCCCTGGCGCATCGTTCAACATCGCCACCACAAGGTCCCTGCGTTCGCGGAAGGCGATGTTACGTTCGCGCAGGAAATCTTGTGGGCCGTTCAACGCCGCCAACACGGCATATTGGCTGATCGAGCAAGGGTTGCTGGTCGACTGCGACTGCAAATCGGCCATGGCTTTAATGAGCCACGCTGGCCCCCCTGCATAGCCAATCCGCCAACCCGTCATCGCATAAGATTTGGATGCGCCATTCATGGTCAGCGTGCGGTCATACAAGTCTGGACAGACTTGAAGCATCGTCGCAAACGGCTTGGGCGCGTACCAGATATGCTCATACATATCGTCGGACAGCAGCATGACATGTGGATGTTTCAGCAGCACTTCACCAAGCGCTTTGAGTTCCTCCGCATCATAAGCCGCACCGGTCGGGTTCGATGGCGAATTCAAGATGAGCCAGCGCGTTTTTGGCGTGATTGCAGCATCAAGCTGCTCCGGCGTGATTTTGTAATCCTGCGCGGCCGTTGCCATGACGATAACAGGCGTACCGCCGGCAAATTGCACAATGTCGGGATAGCTCACCCAATATGGCGCGGGGATGATGACTTCGTCACCGACATCAATGGTGGCGACAAGTGCGTTGAACAAGGTGTGCTTACCGCCTGAGTTTACGGTGATTTGCTTTGGCGTATAATCGATATCGTTGTCGCGCTTGAACTTGGCGATGATCGCCTGCTTAAGCGGCGCGATGCCGTCGACGGCAGTATATTTCGTCATGCCGTCACGGATCGCCTGAATGGCGGCATCCTTGACGAAGTCTGGCGTGTCAAAATCGGGCTCTCCTGCGGACAGGCCGATGACATCAATACCTTGCGATTTCAGGTCAATCACGCGACCCGACATGGCTAGCGTCGCAGATGGAGCAATCCGCCCGAGGGCAGCCGACAGATGGTCAATCATCATCATACTTTCGCGGAATTATTGAGCTGAAACTGCGTGACTGCCCCTAATGGCTCGTCAAAATTTACGCAACCCTATTAGGGTCAGGACCACTAGCTCTTATCAATCCGCGCACGCTGTTACCGACCCAGAATCCATCAGACAGGTCCTCTATCCTCAGGTCGGCTTCTTCCGCCTTGCCAGCCTCAAGCAGTTCACGACGCAATATGGAGGGTAGCAGCCCGGTTTCCAGTCGCGGGGTCAGCAACTTACCATCGCGCTCGACAAATATAGCGGTAATGCTCCCTTCGGTCAGCAAGCCGTCGCGGCGCACAAAAACCACTTCATCGCAATCTGGCCGTGATGTGCGCGCATCATCGTAAAAGGCGCGGTCGGAAATTTTATGCCGCAGCCGGAAATCACCCGCATCGACGGGCAACGGCACCACAGCAACCCGCCACTCAGTTACATCTTCCAACGGCCGAATCTCAACTGCCTGTGCGCCATGCCGCGATACCATCAGGCGGATTTTGGAGAGACGGTCGAGATAGAAAATACTTGCATGTAAGCGGTTACGCAGTTCGTGCCGGTCAAATTCGAAGCCAAAGGACGCCGCGCTGGATTTCATCCGTTCAAGATGATCCTCTAGCCGCAAGATACCCGCCATGGGTTCAAACCGCATCGTTTCGATAAGGTCAAAACCATGATTCTCCACTTTGGCGAAATCCCCCTTGGCCAAACACTCGGCCCATTCATCTGCTTCTATGGAATCGGCTACCACGCCAGATCCTAAGCCAAGCGAGAGGGACTGCGCTTCTTCACACACCGTAAAAGTACGAATAGCAACGTTGAATGCGGCGTCGCCATTGTCATCTATCCGGCCAATGGAGCCGCAATATATGCCACGTGGCGCAGCTTCGACCTCTTCGACCACTTGCATGGCGCGGATTTTCGGTGCCCCGGTGATGGAGCCACAGGGAAATAACGCCTGTATGACGTCAACGGCATCATGGCCCTCGGCTAGAGCGCCGGTGACCGTAGAGGTCATCTGGTGCACCGTGGGATAGCTTTCAACGTGGAAAAGTTCCGGTACCTTTACGCTGCCCGCCGTGCAGACGCGCGATAAGTCATTACGCAACAGATCAACAATCATCAGATTCTCGGCCCGTTGCTTTGGGTCCATACGCAAATGCGCGGCGGCCCGTGTATCGGCCATCGGATCGGTCGACCGCTGCGCCGTCCCCTTCATGGGCTTGGTCGTTATCCGGTTGTCTTTCAACGCAAAAAACAGCTCCGGAGAGAAAGACAGATAATGTGTCTGCCCGGTCCAGATCACGCCCCCATAGCCAGCGCGGGCCCGCGCGCGCAACGCGGCGTATAAAGCCAAGGGATCGCCAGCGTAATCAGCCGTCAGCGGGAATGTCAGATTGGCCTGATAGATATCGCCGGCGCGGATATATTCCTGCACCGTGGTAAAGGCCCGGCTATAGTCGTCGCGCGATATGCTCGGACGCAGTTCAGACAGCCATGTGCCAACAGGGTCGGGTAACAGTGACGTCACGACGTCTGTGTCTATAGTACTGACATTATTGAATAATCCAAACCATGCCCGCAATCCCGATGGCGCAGGCGTCAGGCCAGGCAAGAGGTGAGCGCCAGCCTCATAGCCGAAAAATCCGGCCGCATGCAGGCCGTCTTGCTGCGCTTGCCGAAGCGAAACGAGGAGCGCGCTGAACCCGTCAGCATCATGGGCTGTCAGGACTGCAACCGGATTTATATAAAGCCTTGCAGGTGATGCACCTTGGGTCCGCGCATCGTCAAGCAGAACAAAAGGCCCCTGCGTAGGGATCATGCGGTGATTGTCGTTGGAGCGGGTGAGGGGAATCGAACCCCCGTATTCAGCTTGGGAAGCTGCTGCTCTACCATTGAGCTACACCCGCGCAACATTCGGCATTTTACCCTGCCAGATAGGATTTTGCCAATGCCCAAAATCCTAGCCTTTCAAGCGCTCAGCATGCCAAGTAAGATGTTGGCCCATGAAGGTCGAGATGAAATAATAGCTGTGGTCATATCCTAGCTGCATGCGGATGGTCGCTGGCTGCCCCACGGCGGCACACTGCTCGGTAAGCAAATGCGTTTTGAGTTGTGCCTCCAAGAAATTGTCATCACTCCCTTGGTCAACCAGAAGGTCAGGTAAGCGCGCGCCGTCTGCAATCAACGCAACGCTGTCATAGGCGCGCCATTGGGCCCGGTCTTGCCCGATATAACCGCCCAGCGCCTTTTCACCCCATGGGCAGCTCAAGGGCGACACGATCGGCGCGAGTGCGGACGTTGAACGGAACCGCCCCGGGTTCCGCAAGCTGATGGTCAACGCGCCATGTCCGCCCATCGAATGCCCCATAATCGCTTGCCGTTGCATATCGGCGGGAAAATGCGCTGCGATGATGGCGGGTAGTTCATTTTCGATATAATTGCGCATGCGGTAATGCTGATCGAATGGCTTTTGTGTGGCATCAACGTAAAAGCCCGCGCCAAGGCCGAAATCATAAGCGGCTTGCGGATCGTCGGGAACGCCCTCACCACGCGGGCTGGTGTCCGGCGCGATAAAGATCAAACCCAATTCCGCACACGTACGCCGAAATTCACCCTTCTCGGTCACATTGGCATGGGTGCACGTCAGGCCCGACAGAAACCAGACGATTGGAAGCTTTGCGCCCTCTTTATGTGGAGGTACATAGACCGAAAATGTCATGTCGGTGCCCGTTGCCGCCGATGCGTGGCGATACACGCCTTGAACGCCGCCAAAAGCAACGTTGGTGGACACAGTTTCTATGGTCATGCTGGCTCCAATATCGGGATAGTTTTGATCAAGGGTGGGTGGTGCCAAAAGGTCAGCGCCCGGACAAGGTCATCGGGCGCAAGGCCAAGGGTCGCACTGTTGCGCAGCGGGTGACAATTGATAAGCCCCGCTGCCATCAACGATGCGTCAAGAACGAAGTGCACTTCGCCAGCAGCATCATTGATCGCGGCCAAGGCGGTTACGGAACCGGGCGTGATGCCCAGCAAGCGTTCCATATCCTCCGCCTTGCCAAAGCTGACGCGGCCGCACCCAACCGCCGCAGGCAACGCCTTTAGATCGACGCGCGCTTCTGCCGGAACGGTCACGAGATAATAATCCCCCGCCTTGTCTTTCAGGAACAGGTTCTTGGTATGCGCACCGGGAATTGCATCATTATGCGCGGCACTCTCGGCCACGGTAAACACCGCCGGATGTTCATGGACTTTATAGGCGACGCCGAGCGCAGCTAGGTCTGTATAAAGCTGCGCTTCGGCATCGGTCATAGCGTTGAGTCTTATCAGTCCGTGACGCGGTGCAAGGCGCATAGCTTGTTGCCATCGGGGTCGCGCAAATAAGCAAGGTACATTTTCATGCCATTGCCTTCGCGAATGCCGGGCGCATCTTCAATCGCCTCACCGCCATTGTCGACGCCAGCCTGATGCCATGCATTGGCTTGGTCCGGGGTCATAGCAAAACCGACCGTGGAGCCATTGCCATGCGTTGCCGGGTTGCCGTCGATTGGCGGTGTGACAAGAAACAGCGATCCATTGTGCATATAGATCAAACGGCCTTTAGGATCCTGTATGCCGGGCTTCCCGCCCATGGCGGCAAAGGTTGCATCGTAGAATTTCTTTGAACGGGCAATATCATTGCTGCCGACCATCATGTGACTAAACATATTCGTTTCTCCCTTCGATTAAAACACTACCACGCTGCGGATGCTTTTGCCCGCATGCATTAATTCAAACGCTTTGTTAATGTCTTCCAGACCCATGACATGCGTGATCATCGGGTCAATCTCGATCTTGCCGGTCATATACATATCGACAATCTTGGGCACATCGGTCCGGCCCTTGGCCCCGCCAAAGGCCGTGCCGCGCCAGTTGCGGCCCGTCACCAACTGAAACGGACGCGTCGCAATTTCCTTACCCGCCTCGGCCACACCAATGATGATGCTCGTGCCCCAACCGCGATGGCAGGCCTCCAGCGCGGTGCGCATGACTTCGGTATTGCCCGTGGCGTCAAAGGTATAATCTGCGCCACCGTCGGTCATCTGAACGATTGCGGCGACCACATCTTCACGGCTCATCCCCTTGGAATTGAGGAACGCCGTCATCCCGAATTTGCGGCCCCATTCTTCGCGGTCTGGGTTGATATCGACGCCGATAATCATGCCAGCCCCGGCCAGACGCGCGCCCTGAATCACGTTGAGGCCAATACCACCAAGGCCAAACACAACGATGTTATCGCCGACCTGCACCTTGGCCGTGTTTACAACCGCGCCTACACCCGTCGTGACACCGCAACCAATATAGCAGCTTGACTGAAACGGCGCGTCTTCGCGGATTTTGGCAACCGCAATCTCTGGTAAAACCGTAAAGTTCGAAAAGGTAGAGCAACCCATATAATGAAATATCGTCTGGCCCTTATACGAGAAACGCGACGTGCCATCGGGCATCAGCCCCTTGCCTTGCGTCGCACGGATCGCGGTGCACAGGTTGGTCTTGCCCGAAAGGCAGCTTTTGCACTGGCGGCATTCCGGCGTGTATAATGGTATCACATGATCGCCCGCCTTGACGCTGGTCACGCCTGCGCCAACCTCACGCACAACCCCTGCGCCTTCATGGCCAAGAACCGATGGAAAAATGCCCTCGCTGTCCAAACCATCCAACGTATAGGCATCGGTATGGCAAATGCCCGTCGCCATAATCTCCACCAACACTTCGCCTGCCTTTGGACCTTCCAAATCCAGCTCGACAATCTCCAATGGCTTCTTGGCTTCAAATGCAACGGCTGCGCGGGTCTTCATATTGATTGGGTATCCTTTTTATCCATCACCGGCCTTTCCATTAACAGCGCGGCCGCGCAAGCTTAGGGTCAGGACCACTTAAATCCACCTTCGCGGCGTCAAAATGGCAAAGATATCGAAGGAAAATGTCCGCCGCAGGCAGTCATTCTGCCTGCAAGGGCATTTTGTTTCGAGATCGAAGCCATTTTGGCGTCCTTCGGATTTGACCCATACTGTCCATTGCCACGTTGGCAAGCTTGGACTTAGAACCACTAAGCCCTGCGCTTGCCGCCTTGCACTGAACAGTATGGCCTCAAACCGCGAAGGTGGATTTAAGTGGTCCTGACCCTAGATTCCGGCATAATATTCATAGTCGCCGACATCCTCCCAATATCCGCCCTTTCCACCATGGAATTTGGACAAGTCATCGGTCGCCTCAATGCGCATGACATATTTGGCATGCTTATACCCCAACTGCCGTTCGACCCGCAACCGAACGGGTGCGCCATATTTTACCGGCAATGTTTCGCCATTCATGCCCCATGCCAATATGGTCTGCGGATGAAAGGCATCAATCAGGTCAATCGATTCATAATATGGGCGTGCGCCGTAGTTATCGGCACAATGAAAGACGATATATTTTGCGCGCGTCGACAATCGGGCCTGCTGCAGCAAAAGGCGCAGCGGCGTGCCTTGCCATTGTGCAATCGCGCTCCACCCCTCAACACAATCATGCCGCGTGATTTGGGTGCGCGCGGGCATCGCCCTTAGCGCCTCCAACCCAATGTTGATTGGATTGGCCACCATGCCATCAATACGCAACCGCCAGTCTGCGAAGTTGTTTTGAAGATGCGCAAGATAATCCGTCGATGTCCCCGTCAGCGAACCATTGGTTTTGAACACAGGCGAAATGTCCGATAGCGCAAATTCGGGCGCCAATGTCGCCCGGTCAGTGAGCGTGCGGTGCGTCGCCTGATTGAGCTTTTCCGCCGCGCGTAATGCCGACCGGAAAGTTGCATTCTCATTCATAGCGTCGCAACCACCGAGAATCAGCGCGCTGCTGCCCAAGGTCACGCCGCGCAACACATCGCGGCGGCGCAATGTTGCGCGATCCTCTGTCATGGCAGCTTCCCTCCCTGATCCGGTTTCGACACGGTCATAGGCCGCCCTGTAATCATCGAACGGATGCCGTTAATCGGGCCAGAGAGCAGAACCATGATCAGGTGCACCACCACAAACAGCGCCAGCAAAAAGGCCGCGATAAAATGCAGCGACCGTGCCGACTGCCGCCCACCGAAGAGATCAAGCAACCATGGCCAAGCCGCGTTCATCGCGGGCGACATGGTGATACCTGTCAGGATTAACAGCGGCAGCAATAGGAATATCACGCCAATATAACTGAATTTTTGTATTATATTATAATTACTTAAGCCATTTCCTGGTCCTAAACGCAGCCGGGCATGATTTTTGATATCCGTCCAAATGGCAGAAAAGCTCCATTCCGCGCGGCGAACGTGCAAGTCCTTGCGGATATGTCCGTTGAACAGCGAAGCGAGCATAAACGCCGTCAAACCCAACGCGAAAGCCCAAGCAAAGGCAAAATGCCACCGCCGCGCGGCAGCCAAATCATAACCGGTCGGGATGGTTGCCCAGCCAGGAAAGGCGACCCGCCGAACATTGTCATTTGTGCCCAAGGAAAGCCCAAATACGCCTGTTGTTTCGACCCGCACGCTTCCAATTCTTACAAAGCCAGTGGTGCGCGTATCGTCAATTTGCAGCCATGCATAATCTTCGCGGGAGCCAAAATCGCCCCAATATAGATGTGGATGGGCGTTGAAGATCATAAGGCCGCTCATCAGCAAAATCGTCGCGACAAACGCATTCAACCAATGCCAGAGTCGCGTCGACAGACGGTGTCGCTTGGCCACATTCTGTGTCATGTCTTGCGTTGCATCCATACATCGCTCCCACGGAAAGCCAATGCGGCTATCGGAGGGCTAAAACTTCTCGCCCGTGAGCCGCTGACACAGCATGTCCAACTGGTCCAAGCTGCCATATTCAAACGTCACTGCGCCCGCGCCCGTGTCATTCTTTTGTGCGATCCGCACCTTCAGCCCCAAAAGATCGCCAAGATGTGACTCCACGGCACGGATGTCGGCGTTTTCCGGCACATTTGCCTCAGCCGCGCTGCGACTTTTCGCCTTTGGCGCGCGCTCTTGCTGCACCAGTGCTTCGGTTGCGCGAACCGAAAGGCCATTTTTAATGACCAGCATGGCAAGCTGGACCGCATTGTCACTGCCTAGCAACGCACGGGCATGGCCCATGCTTAGTCTTTCTTCGATGACGAGGTCACGAAGCGTATGCGGCAAATCCAGCAAGCGCATCATATTTGCGACATGGCTGCGCGACTTGTGCACCAGCTCCGCCAATTCGGCAGCGCTGTGACCAAAAAGTTCGGTCAGTTTTTTATAGGCTTCCGCCTCTTCAATAGGATTCAGGTCTTGGCGCTGTATATTTTCAAGCAGCGCGATCTCAACCGTTTCCGTGTCGTCAAAATTTCGAATGATCGCGGGTAAATCGTGCAATTGGGCGCGCTGGGCCGCACGCCAACGGCGCTCGCCTGCTACAATTTGGTATCCGCCCTGATAGGGCCGGACGACGATGGGTTGGATAATCCCGTGCCGCGCAATACTTGCCGCCAATTCATCCAGTTTCTCATCGGAAAAATGCCGCCGTGGCTGATTGGGATTGGGACGAATGTCGATGACCGACAAGCTTGTCACGCCTTGGCTGCGCGCGTCTCGATCTGCCGAGAAATTCGCAGAGTGGCTGTCGCCCCGCAACGCTTCGCCCAACAAGGCATCCAAGCCGCGGCCAAGGCCCATTTTCTTCTTCAAGGGTGACTTTTCGGACGGATTATCATTGCTCACGCTGCTAACTCCCGGACCGGCAGGCGGCCGATCAATTCTCGTGCAAGTTTCATATAGGCTTCGGAACCCGCGCAGCGATGGTCATACACCAACGCAGGAAGCCCATGGCTGGGGGCTTCTGACAATCGGACATTGCGCGGAATCACGGTATCAAACACAAGATCGCCCAAGCAACGGCGCACATCATCGGCCACTTGTTCCGTCAACCGGTTTCGCTTGTCATACATGGTGAGCGCTACGCCCAAGATAGACAGCGCCGGATTAAATCGACCCTGGATACGCTCCACCGTCTGTAATAATTGGCTTAAGCCTTCAAGCGCGAAAAATTCACACTGTAGCGGGACGAGAAGCGAATCGACGGCGACCAGCGCATTAACAGTAACCAGCCCAAGCGAAGGGGGGCAGTCGATGAGGCAGATGTCCCAATGCGCATCGGATTTGTCAAACGCCGCCTTCAGTCGCCCTGTGCGATCTTCATATTCGACAAGCTCGATTTCGGCACCGGACAGATCGACGGTTGCTGGCACGATATCCAGGTTCGGGATAATCGTGGGAATGGCGGCATCCTTTAAAGATGCATCGCCGAGCAACAAATCATAGCTGCTATGCACCCGTTGCGCCTGCTGCAGGCCAAGCCCGGTGGAAGCATTTCCTTGCGGATCGAGATCAACCAATACACAGCGCCAACCACTTGCAGCGAATGCAGTGGCAAGATTGATGGCTGTGGTCGTTTTTCCGACACCGCCTTTCTGATTGGCTATCGCTATCCGGATCATTTCTCTTGCCCCTGTGTTTCGAAGATAGCGCGCGCTTTGCGTTTCCCCGACAATGTGCCGACGAGAATGCCAGCCTCTTGGTCTGTTACACTGTCCATGATGCGGAAATCTCCGCGCCATTGTGCTTGCGCGCCGTCCCACTCCGCTTGTGCATTACGCCCCTTTGGCAATAGCCACAAAGTGTTATTTGTGGCGAAGCGCGCGGCAAGATCAAACAATTTCGGCAAAGGCGCAAAGGCACGGGCACTTATGACCGCATAGGGCGCGGTTTCCAGGCGCTCCAATGTCACGCCCGCCACGCGTGCGCGGTGCGTCAGGTCCAACATTTCGACCGCTCTTTGCAGATAATCAATTCGGCGTGCACGCGATTCGACTAAGGTCACATTATAATTGGTTAGTAAGGCAATGACCAAGCCCGGGAAGCCGGCACCAGATCCAAGGTCCAGCCAATTATTCTGTCGCGCCGATGCATCGGTAAACAGCAGCAACTGCGCACTATCGACGATATGGCGCGACCAAATATGGTCTAATGTTGAGGCCGATATCAAATTCTGGCTTTCGGCTTCGCGCTTTAGAAATGCTACGAATGTTTCGAGCGCATCCAATGTTTCACGTGAAACATTTAGGTGGGCCTTCAACCAAGCAACGGCTTCGGTCTGCGTCATGCGGCTTGCGCGACAGCAGTTTTGGCGCGCTTGGCGTGCACGAGAATGGCTGCCAGCGCAGCGGGGGTAATGCCCCTGATCCGTGACGCAGCGGCCAGATTTTCGGGCATCGACGCCTCAAGCCGCTCAACCATTTCATGCGACAGTCCAGATATGGCCCGATAGTTCATCAACGCCGACAGTTGGATTTGTTCATTGGCAGCCATGTCGTTTATCTCTGCCTCTTGCCTTGCCAAATAGGGCGCATATCGCCCATCTTGTTCCAACTCCATGATCAGGTCCTGCGGCCAGGGTGCGTCATCCAATTCCAACAACTGGGCAAGCGATAGCTGGGGAAAGCGCAGCCAGTCAAACAACGACATTTTGCCAGCATCCTGCTTCACATCGATACCTTGTTTGATCAGGACATCGGCGCTGACTGTTTCTTGAAGCCTGCTTTGAAGTGCACTCTGCTGCAAAAGCCGGTCCTGAAAAGCGCCCGCACGTTCGCTGCCCACAGCGCCCACTGACATGGCCAGCGGCGTCAGCCGTGACGCCGCATTATCGGAGCGCAGGCGCAGGCGATACTCCGCGCGCGCCGTTAACATGCGATAGGGTTCAGTCACACCTTGCAGCGTTAGATCGTCGATCATCACCGCGATGTAGCTATTGGTCCGGTCAATGGGCGGCATGGGCTGCGCCAAAATCTTCGAAGCCGCGCCCATGCCGGCTAATAAGCCTTGGGCTGCTGCTTCCTCATAACCCGTGGTGCCGTTAATCTGTCCCGCGCAATACAGCCCCTCAAAGCCGCGCACCGCCAGACTGGAATCTAAACAGCGCGGGTCGATATAGTCATACTCAACGGCATAGCCTGGCACGACAATCTCGCATTGTTCAAGACCCGCCATGGACCGCACCATCGCGGCTTGAATATCCGTTGGAAGCGACGTTGAAATACCGTTGGGATATATCAGATGGCTGTCGATGCCTTCTGGCTCCAGAAATACCTGATGCCCTTCGCGATCGCCGAACCGAAAAATCTTGTCTTCAATCGACGGACAATAACGCGGTCCCCTCCCCTCAATATCGCCACCAAAAAGCGGCGAGCGATGGAGGCCAGCACGGATGATGTCGTGCGTTTGGGCATTGGTGCGTGACATCGCACAGAATAATTGCGGCACAGACCGGCGGGGGCGCATCGATGACATTGTCCAATCATCATCATCGGAGGGTTGCATTTCTAAACGCGACCAATCAATCGTGCGCCCGTCAAGCCGGGGCGGCGTACCCGTTTTCAATCGTGCGATGGGCAAGTCTGCGCCGCGCAATTGCTGCGCCAACAGCATGGCGGATGCTTCGCCCACGCGGCCGCCGTCGAGCCGCTCTTCGCCACGAAAAAGCTTGCCGCCGAGAAACGTTCCTGTGGCCAAGACCACTGCGGCCGATGTGATGATGGACCCTTCGCCCAGAACCAAGCCTGCAACGCGCGTGGGTGCATTCGGCAGAAAATGCAGCGCCGCCGCTTCGGCTTCAACAATCTGTACGTTCTCCAAACCCGCAAGCTGCGCTTGAATTGACGCCTTGAACAATTTGCGATCTGCTTGAATCCGAGGGCCCTGCACTGCCGCCCCTTTTGACGCGTTGAGCATGCGATAATGCACCGCAGCGTCATCGGCGGCGCGTCCAATCAGGCCATCAAACGCGTCAACCTCACGCACCAAATGCCCCTTGCCCAGGCCACCAATGGCTGGGTTGCAAGACATCGCACCGATCATATGCTTGTCAAAGCTGACCAAAGCGACCCGCAAACCCATGCGTGCAGCAACCGCCGCCGCCTCTGTCCCCGCGTGGCCACCACCCACAAGTATGATGTCGAAATCGGTCGTCATGCGTCGCGCATATACGAAGAATGTCCGCTGGTCAAAAAAGAGTGACGGCCTGTTTCACGTGAAACAGGCTATTTCCCTACGCAGAATTTTCCAAAGATGGTGTCGAGCAAGTCTTCGGTGTGCGCACGGCCCGTTAGGGCGTCGAGTGCGCGACGCGCTTGCCGCAAGTTTTCCGCGATAATCAACCAGTCTGCGGAATCACTGCATGCCGCGAGCGCAGTTGCGGCGTCCTCCAAATAGGCCCTTTGCCGCGCGTTGATGGCAAACTGGTCCGGCGGCGGCAGAAGCGTCTTGGCCCTTGCCGCCACTAGGTGGAGAAGCTCAGCTATGCCAGCACCCGTCTGAGCCGAGACGGTTATGGCGTCGGCAGACTTTTCGGCATTGACTATGATGTCGCATTTGGCGGCTATCTCAATAAGATTCGCGTGGGTGGGCCCTGCACCTTCCGCGCCAAGCCATAACAATATGTCCGCTTGCTGCATCGCGGCGTGACTTCGGTCGATGCCGATGCGTTCTATGACGTCGGCGCTATCGTCGCGAAGGCCTGCTGTATCGGTGAACAACAAAGCCACCCCCTCGACCGCCGCCGGCACTTCAATCATATCGCGCGTGGTTCCGGCAATATCAGAGACAATGGCTGCTTCCCGCCCGACCAGCGCATTTAACAAAGTCGATTTTCCGCTATTGGGTGGACCGGCCAAGACGACGCGTAACCCATCCTTTAACTTTTCGGCAGGCGGGCTGGCCAGTAATTGTAACATTTTTTGCCGTAATTCTTCACAAATATTTGTAATTGCTACATTATGTTGCGATTCTACGTCACCCTCATCCGAAAAATCTAGCTCCGCTTCGGTGCGCGCAGACAGTTGGAGCACGTCTTGCCGATAGTCTTCAATCGCTGTGCTGAATGCCCCGCCAAACATCTTGGCGGCGGCACGGCGCTGCCATTCGGTCTCTGCCGACAATAGGTCAGCCAAGCCTTCGGCTTCATTCAAATCCATTCGGCCGCTGGCAAAGGCACGACGGGTGAATTCTCCAGCTTCTGCGCGCCGGGCACCAGGTAAACTGGCAATGGCATTTTCAACGGCGCGCACCACGGCGCGGCCGCCATGGAGATGAAGCTCCACCAGATCTTCGCCTGTGGCCGTGTCTGGGCCGGGAAAGACGAGCACGAGCGCTTGATCTAATATTTCCTGCGTTTCTGGCGAATACAGGCTGCATAAGGACGCCCTTCGCGGTGACGGGACTCGTCCGGATAGGCCGCGCAAAATGTCAAAAGCCGCAGGTCCGCTGATCCGCATGATGGCAATAGCAGCCGGCGGCGCGCCGCTGGACAGCGCGAAAATCGTGTCAGCGGTTTTCATCACAAAGCTATTTTTTGTCGTTCTTGTTCAGGCCAGACATTGCCGCTTTTGCACCTGTTTCGATCAATTGCTGAAACAATTGCAGACCCATTTGCCCCATGGGCGCGATTTGCTTTCCCAGCTCCTGCAACTGGTCGATGCCGCCAGCTTTGTTCATAAGGCTGGTGACCTTCTCGACATAAGCCTCATTTGCTTTCGTGACATCGGGAAGTCCAAGAAACGCCCGGGCCTCTTCAGGGGAACAATCGATTTCAATGTTCATCTTCATGGGCCGCGCCCTCCTATTTACCGATAGGCATCACTATAAAGGCTAAGTCGAATCACGCAATTGCGGAGAATTTCCGCTAAGGAGCATAAAATGGGTGAATATGTGAAGATTGACGCGCTGGGTGAGGATGCCCTGTTTCCCGTCTATGTGGCCGCGCCATCGGGAAGTGCGCGTGCCGCGATTATCATCATTCCAGAAATATTCGGCGTGAATGCGGGCATTCGGCAGAAATGCGACCACTTGGCAGCTGCTGGTTATCTCGCGGTCGCACCCGATATCTTCTGGCGCTTTGCACCGGGGGTGGAATTGAACCCCGACGTCGAGGCCGAACTTCAGCAGGCATTTGGCTATTTCGGTCAATATGATGCCGATGACGGGGTGCGCGATATTGAGGCCGTGATTCACGCCGTCCGCTCAGGCCTGTCCGGCCAATCACCGATCGAAAAGGTCGGCTGTGTTGGATATTGTTTGGGCGGAAGGCTGGCGTACATGGCGGCAACGCGTACAGATATTAGCGCGTCGGTCGGCTATTATGGCGTGATGATTGACCAGATGCTGCAGGAAAGCCACGCCATCGCCAATCCCCTGATGCTGCACATCCCGACCGCTGACCATTTGGTTGGTCCAGAAGCACAGGCCAAAATTCACGCTGGCCTTGGCAATCACCCAAAGGTGACGCTGTATGACTATGAAGGTCTTGACCATGGCTTTGCGGCGGAAATGGGCAATCGCAGGAATGTGGAAGGCGCAGAGTTGGCGGACGGACGCACAGCCGCGTTTTTCGCCGCGCATTTGGGCTGAAACTATAAGGGCTCCCTGCGAAGGAGCCCTTATGCGTTATTACAAGCCTGCAAAACCCATAGCGTAAGGCTGCACTTCGCTCCAGCCTTCGACTATCATCTTAACCGCAACATAGACAATTACCACCAAGCCGACCCATGCGATCCAGCGATACCGCTCAATATATTGGGCAATGATATTGGCGGCGATCCCCATAAGGGCGACCGCGAAAATCAGGCCGACGATGAGGATTCCGGGATGTTCGCGCGCCGCGCCTGCGACCGCCAGAACATTGTCGAGGCTCATCGATACGTCCGCAACTGCAACGCCCCATGCGGCACCTGCAAAGGTTTTGGTCGACTTCAGACCCGAATGTTCGTCACCCACGATTTCGGGCGAGCCTGGCGATTCACCGGCATGCCCCCTAACATCGCGATACATGCGCCAGGCGACCCACAGCAGCAACAAGCCGCCTGCGAGCACCAGACCAACGATACCCAGCAACCATGTCACCATCAGCGCAAAGATGATGCGCAGCACCAAGGCCGCGAGGACACCGATGAGGATGACTTTCTTACGCTGATCCGCAGGCAGACCCGCCGCCAAAGCGCCCACAACAATCGCATTGTCGCCCGCAAGCACCAGATCGATCAACAACACCTGCATAAAGGCCGCAAAGGCCGCAGGTTCGGTAATGTTGGAAAAATCCTTGACGATGGCAGCCCAAATATCAGCGGGCCCACCCAGATTAGTGACGGTCGAGGCGACCATGAGAAAATCAATCACAACATAACTCCGAAATACCTGGCTTACTGGTTCATCGAGTCAAAGAAGTCTTCGTTGGTCTTCGAATCCTTCATCTTGTCGAGCAGGAATTCCATTGCGTCGATCGTGCCCATTTGCATGAGGATGCGACGAAGCACCCACATTTTCTTGAGTTTGCTTTCCTCGACCAACAACTCTTCCTTACGCGTACCGGATTTGCCGACATCCAATGCTGGGAAGATGCGCTTGTCAGCGACCTTACGATCCAGCACGATTTCGGAGTTGCCCGTACCCTTAAACTCTTCAAAAATAACTTCGTCCATGCGGCTACCGGTATCGATCAAAGCCGTGGCGATGATAGACAAGGACCCACCTTCTTCGATGTTCCGTGCCGCGCCGAAGAAGCGCTTTGGACGTTGCAAGGCGTTGGCGTCGACACCGCCGGTAAGCACCTTGCCCGATGACGGAACGACGGTGTTATAGGCGCGGCCAAGGCGGGTGATGGAATCGAGCAAGATGACAACATCATGCTTATGTTCAACCAAACGCTTTGCCTTTTCGATTACCATTTCAGCAACTTGAACGTGGCGCGTTGCGGGTTCATCAAAGGTGGAAGATACAACCTCCCCCTTTACCGACCGCTGCATATCGGTCACTTCCTCGGGCCGTTCGTCGATTAGAAGAACGATCAAGAACACCTCAGGATGGTTTTCTGTAATTGCGCGCGCAATATTTTGCAGCAGCACAGTTTTACCCGTGCGGGGCGGCGCAACAATCAGTGCGCGCTGGCCCTTGCCCTGCGGGCTGACGATGTCGATGACGCGCGCTGACTTATCCTTGACCGTCGGGTCAAGCGAATCGAGCGTGAGCTTTGAATCTGGATAAAGCGGCGTAAGATTATCGAAGTTAACGCGATGGCGGACGACATCGGGATCGTCGAAATTGATCTTCAATACCTTGGTCAGGGCAAAATAACGCTCGCCGTCTTTTGGTGCGCGAATTTCGCCTTCGACGGTGTCACCTGTGCGCAAACCAAATTGGCGCACCATGTTAGGCGACACATAAATATCGTCCGGACCTGCCAAATAATTGGCCTCTGGCGAACGCAAGAAACCGAAACTGTCCGGCAAAACCTCAATCGTGCCAAGGCCCATGATCTGCTCGCCATCTTCAGCAAGCTCTTTCAGAATCGCAAACATCAAATCCTGCTTACGCAAGGTAGACGCGCCCTCAACACCCAGCTCTTCAGCCATCGATACAAGGTCAGCGGGGTTTTTGCTTTTCAGCTCTTTCAAATGCATAGATAATTCCGTTGGATGGACCATAAGTCCGCATTGTGGATGGGCATATCGCCCGATGGTATGACCGGTTTGTAAAAAGCCAACCGGTTAAATAATGAAAAGTTGATGGCGCGTATTGTGAAGGTCGCGCCGCATGCCCAGGACGGGCTTGAGCTGCTAAATACTCGCGCATGGGCGCAACGTCAACTCTTCTCAAAAAATGCCTGCAAAGAGACGTTAAAACGGCTTAGCGACGACTAATATCACAATGATCGCGGACGCAATACCGGGGACTTCGTTGAACAACCGTAATTGCTTACCCGTTAGCCGCCGTTCGCCACGCGCCAGTTTCTTGGCGTAGCCGACGGCCCAGCCATGATAAGCCGACAGCCCCAACACAAACAGCAATTTGGCGTGAAACCAGCCATCGGCCATTGCGCCAATATTCCATGCCAGAACGAGCCCCAACACCCAGACCACAATGATGGAAGGATTCAAGATGATTTTGATTAGCTTGGATTCGCGGTCCACCCATTTGGCGGCCTCTTCGGATCCTTCCGCGCTTTCCTGATGATAGACAAAGAAGCGCGGGATCATGAATAATCCCGCCATCCAGAAAATGACAAAAATAATGTGAGCGGATTTGAGCCAGATATACAACACAGATAGAGTTTCCGTCATAAAAACGGCCTTTATGGGCTAAGCCTTGCGGACCAGATTAAGAAGCAGTTCAACATTTTCGATTGGGGTATCCGGCAGGATACCATGACCAAGATTGAAGATATGTGGCCGGTCTTCAAAGGCGCTGAGGATATTCGTCACTGCATCCTTCAATACATCGCCGCCTGCGATCAACGCAAGCGGGTCAAGATTGCCTTGCACGGGAAGACCCTTGCGCAATTCGCGGTTGGCCCAATGTGGATCAACGGTTTCATCCAATCCTAAGGCATCCACGCCTGTCCCTTCGGCATAAGCCGCAAGCTTTCCGCCTGCGCCTTTGGGAAAGCCAATAATGACTGCATTGGCATTGCGGGCCTTTAACCGGCGGACGATTTCGGCATTTGGTGCAATGACCCATTTTTCAAATTGCGCGGGCGACAATGACCCTGCCCAACTGTCGAACAATTGCACAGCATCAACGCCGGCATCAATCTGATCTCCCAAATAATCCACGGTTGCGCAAATGATGGCTTCGATCAGCGCTCCAAAGCGCTCAGGCTCCGCATGCGCCATTCTACGGGCCTCCGCTTGGTCTTTGCTACCCTGACCATGGACCATGTAGGTAGCGACCGTCCACGGGCTTCCAGCGAAGCCCAGGAAGGTTGTTTCGGGTGGCAGCTCTGCCGACACCTTGCGCACCGTATCAATGACTGGGGCAAGCCGTTCAGGTGCTGGCACAAAATCTTCAAGCCGCGATTCCGCTAAGCGTGGAGCAAGCCGCGGACCTTCGCCCGTTTCGAACCAGAGGTCCTGACCCATGGCATGCGGGATCACGAGAATATCCGAAAACAGGATCGCACCGTCAAAACCAAAACGCCGGATCGGTTGCAAAGTGATTTCGCAGGCCGCATCGCTGTCATAAGCTAGCGCCAAAAACCCACCCTTTTTAGCACGCAACGCGCGGTATTCGGGCAGATAACGACCCGCTTGACGCATGAGCCACATGGGCCGGATAGCTTCTTGGTTGCCCCGCAGGACGTTAAGCAGTTTTTTCGGACTTTGCGCAGACATAGAAAAGAGAGAACCAATCAAAATATATATTTATATAAAGGATGATGAAAGATGATGCGCTGTTGATAGCTCAGGCCTTAAAAGCTTTTGCGGATATTGCCAACATCTTGACGCGTGTGAACAAAGGGGTGGAACGGGATTCGCAAATTTGTTCCCCATTATCCACAGCCTGTGCATATTAGATTTCCGTTGTGGACAGCCTGTGTCCGAATCGAGCGGTACATTCGGGGTAATAGCTAAGAATGCATGCCGCAAAACTTGTCCCTTGATTTATCCCCAGCCTGCCAACAAGACTGTCAGCCATGAGCCAGCGCTTTCATTTACATTTGTTATCGGACTCCACGGGCGAAACCTTGGAAAACATCGCCAAAGCGGCGTTGGCGCAGTTTGACGGCGCAGAAAATGTGGTCAAGCATTTCTGGCCCATGGTGCGTTCGGAAAGCCATTTGGACCGGATATTGACCGATGTGGCGGCTAATCCCGGACTTGTGCTGTTCACTTTGGTGAATCGGGATACACGGCGCAAATTGGAAACGCGATGCAGGGTTTTGGGTTTGCCTGCGGTTGCTGCGCTCGATGCGGTGAGTGATGCCATGTCGAACATGTTGGGCCAAGAGGCCAAGGCGCGCCCGGGTCGGCAACATGTGATGGACGCTGCCTATTTTGCGCGTGTTGAGGCCATTCAGTTCACCATTGCCCATGACGACGGTATTAATGCGCAAAATTGGGAAGAGGCGGACATTGTGTTGGCGGGGGTATCGCGGACCTCAAAAACGCCAACGAGCATTTATCTCGCCAACCGAGGATATAAGACCGCGAATATCCCCATCGTGCCGGAATCACCCCCACCAATGATATTGTTTCGACTGAAGCACCCGATGGTGATTGGCCTTGTCACGAGCGCGGAGCGTTTGATTCAGGTGCGACGCAACCGTCTGCTGTCCTTGAACCAGTCACCCGACACCGATTATGTGGACGAAGAAAAAGTGCGCGCTGAAGTCGCCCATGCGCGGCGTATGTTTGCGGACAATGGCTGGCCCGTATTGGACGTGACACGCCGGTCGATCGAGGAAAGTGCTGCGGCGATTATCAATTTGTTCAATGAGCGCGAACTGGCGCAAGTGGTTGATTCGTGAACCTTATCCTTGCGTCACAAAGCGCTGGGCGCATCGCGATGTTGAACGCAGCAGGGGTATCATTAGAAGCGGTTCCAGCATTGGTTGATGAACAGAGCATCAAAGCATCACTGGTTCAGGCTGGCGCCAAACCGCGCGATATTGCCGATGCCTTGGCAGAGGCAAAGGCGCGCAAACTGTCCCGCAAAATGCCCACCGCGATGGTGTTGGGATGCGATCAGATTTGCGTTGGTCCCGATGGATTTATTTTTGACAAACCCGAAACGCCTGATGACGCCCGCGCGCATTTGGCGCAGCTTTCGGGCAAGGTTCATCGGCTGATCAGCGCGGCAGTTATCTGCGAGCAAGGCGAACCTGTCTGGCGCGTTATAGACACCGCGCAGTTAACGATGCGCAACCTAAGTCCCCAGTTTATCGACGATTATGTCCGAACATATTGGGATGAAATACGTCACTGCGTCGGCTGCTACCGGATTGAAGCCGAGGGCGCGCAATTGTTCGCAAACGTCAGCGGTAGCCAGTTTACGATTATCGGGATGCCGTTGCTTCCACTGCTTGATTATCTGCGCATAAGAGGCCTTTTACCAACATGACATATTATGCCGAAGTGATCGGGCACCCGATTTCGCATTCCAAATCACCGCTGATTCACAATTTTTGGCTTCAAGTATTGGGATTGGTCGGTGATTATCGGGCGCATGCAGTGCAACCTGATGATCTGGAGCGTTATTTTGCCGAGCGCGCGGCCGATGCCGCATGGCGCGGGTGCAACATCACGATACCGCACAAGATTGCGGCGCTCGATTTTGTGGCTGACCCGGGTGATGTGCGCCACTCGATCGGCGCGATTAACACGGTGTTTCGCGATGACGCCGGCGTGCTTGTCGCGACCAATACCGACGTTGGTGGCTTTTATGGCCCCATCGCGGATATCCCCATATCGGGTGAAACGGCTGTCGTCATTGGTGCAGGGGGGGCAGCGCGGGCAGTGCTCTTCGCTTTGGCGCAGGCCGATATCGGCGAAGTCGTTTTGGTTGCGCGCAACGGTTTGAAGGCGGCGGGTTTGCTCGCGCATTTCGGGTTGAAAGGCAAAGTGATTGGTTTTGACGCGCGCGTGCCTGATGCGGCGTTGCTGGTGAATGCAAGCCCGTTGGGCATGGTTGGGCAGGAAGCGCTTGAGATTGACCTCTCCCCCTTGCCTGAACATGCCATTGTATACGACCTCGTCTATGCGCCGATAGAGACGCCTTTGTTAAAAGCGGCGCGCATGCGTGATTTGGAAACGGTCGATGGCCTGGAAATGCTGGTGGGACAGGCGGCAATTGCGTTTGAATTGTTTTTCGGCGTTGCTCCACCCGAAGATGATGAAGACGCGTTGCGGGCATATTTGTTGCAATGAAAAAGCCGATGATCATTGGCCTGACAGGCTCCATAGGCATGGGTAAATCGGCGGTTGCGGAAATGTTTGCCGACGAAGGCGTCCCGGTTTTTGACGCCGATGCCGTGGTGCACGACCTGCAAAAGGCGGGCGGTGCGCTTGTGCCCGCAATTGAATCGGCCTTTCCCGGAACGACGGGGCCGCAGGGCGTCGACCGTAAAGCGCTTGGTGCGGCTGTTTTTGGCGACCGCGACCGGTTGGCATTGTTGGAATCGATTGTCCACCCCGCTGTAGCCGAACGCCGAAGGGCCTTTCTGGCAACGCATCAAGACGCGGATATGATATTGTTCGACATCCCCTTATTGTTTGAAAAGGGCGGGCAAGCCGCCGTGGATATTGTCGTCGTTGTCAGCGCACCTGCCCCGGTTCAGCGCGAACGTGTGCTCGCACGGGTTAATATGACGCCAGACAAATTCGAACATATTTTGGCGTTGCAAATGGCCGATGCCGAAAAGCGTGCCCGGGCCGACCATGTGATCGATACGGGCAAGGAACTAGAGGCAACGCGCGCCGATGTGCGTGCCCTTGTGAAAAAGCTGCGGGTGGGACTTGCATAAGCGCTTAAACAGGCTCACATCTCATAATAGAATGCGTGAAATTATATTCGATACGGAAACGACTGGCTTTGATCCTGCAACCGGGGATCGGATGGTCGAAATTGGCTGCATTGAAATGGTCAGCCGGGTCATGACGGGCAAGCATTACCATGCCTATTTCAACCCGCAGCGCCCTATGCCGGCCGCCGCTGAACAAGTGCATGGCCTTTCGGACCGCTTTCTGTCTGACAAGTCGGCCTTTGGCGAAAAGGCGGATGAGCTGCTGGCATTTTTGGGCGATAGCCCGCTCGTTGCGCATAATGCCAGCTTTGACTTTGGCTTTCTCAATCACGAATTACAGCATTGTGGTCGTCCGCCGGTGTCTATGGACCGTATGGTTGACACAGTGGCGCTGGCGCGAGTCAAAAACCCCGGAGCAAAGCTGTCTTTGGACGCTTTGTGTACCCGCTATGGCATCGACCGTAGCCACCGCGTAAAGCATGGCGCGTTGTTGGATGCGGAATTGCTGGCGCAGCTTTATATTGAACTGACCGGCGGTCGACAGATTGGCCTTGGCCTGGCTGATGATAATAAAGCTGATAAAATGATGGGCCAAATGGACGTTAACAGCGTTCAGACAACGAAAACATTTCGGCCAGCGCGCGCGCATTCTGCCTCAAGCGAGGAATTGGCGCGCCATGCCGAATTTGTTGTAAAGATTAAGGATGCGCTTTGGCTCCAGCCGGGGTCAGCGCTTTAACAAAAAAGGAGACAGGCATTGGACATCAGGGTTTCAGGACATCAGGTCGACACCGGTGCAGCGCTTCAGACCCATGTGGAAAGACGGCTCGGGTCTATTTCCGGAAAATATTTCACCAAGGCCTTGTCATCCCATGCAACCTTTGGCCGTGCGCCGCATGACGGCTTCACCAGCGATATTGTCATGCATGTGATGCAGGGCCTCGTGCTCAAAGGCCGCGGCGAAGCGCAGGATGCACATGTTGCCTTTGACCGCGCCGCCGAACGGATTGAGAAACAATTGCGCCGTTACATGCGCCGACTGCAGGATCGCCATGTACAAACCGCTTATGCGATAGCGCAAGAAGAAGCCGCATATACTGTGTTTGATGCAGGTGATGGTGAGGATGAAATGCCATTGCCTGATGCACCAGTAATTGTTGCCGAAATGAGCGTAGATATTCCTGAATCGACGGTTTCCGACGCGGTTATGTTAATGGATTTACGCAATACACCCGCCTTGTTATTCAAAAACACTGGAACTGGGCGACATAATATGGTTTACCGCCGCGAAGATGGCACGATCGGGTGGGTTGAACCAAAATCTGCACCTTAGACCTCGGCTGACGTGAATTAATATTCTATATCATTTCAAATATTTAGGGGTTGCGCCGCCGGTCGCACCGGGCGCTTTTGAACAAAATATGATTCGACTTTCTACTAGGCTCGTTGAGGGGGCCGTTGCTGCTGACTTGCTATGTTCGGGGAAATCCGACTTGCTGGCGCAGCTATCGGTTATCGCGGCTGAAAATTATTTTGTCGACGCCGATGCCGTGCTGGACGGCATGATTGAGCGCGAGCGACTTGGCCCAACGGGTTTTGGCGGTGGAACAGCGATTCCGCATTGCAAGGTCTTGGGTATCGACATGCCCGTGGCCGTGTTTGTCCGGCTTTTGAAGCCGGTGCCTTATGATGCTGTCGACGACGAGCCTGTTGATCTGGTCTGCGCGCTTGTTTCACCGGCGCAGGACGGTGCATCGCATTTGCGCGCATTGGCAGAGGTTTCACGCCTGTTTCGCGATGAGAAATTCCGCGCGCAATTGCGTGGTGCCGCAGATTCGTCGGCGATGTTTGCGGTGTTAACCTTCTCTGAAGAGCGTGACGCAGCTTGATTGAACCACGGCTTGCCAGCGGTGTTCTTATCTCCGCAATCAAGCGCATATTAGAAGCCGAAGGTGACTTCGCAACCGTTCTGAAAAAGGGCGATGCGGTGTCCGGTGCCATATTGCTCATCGGCCAGGTTCGTGGCGCAGACCCCAAAGTATACGAACGTTATTCCGCATTAGACGGCCAGTCCGCATGGCAGACGATAGATTTGAAGGAATCTAGCGGTGTTGCGGTGCAGGATTATTGGAAAAAACGATGCGCGCGTGATCCGGATTTGTGGGTTTTTGAACTGGATGTCGCGTCCGGTGCACGGTTGGACCGACTTCTGACCATGTTTATTTGACTTTGCTGCGCTGCGCCATAGATGCGCAGCCATCGAGTAGCGAAGGTTGTCGTTTAGGGCACAAATGGGGTGGCCAGATAAACACGCGAGTCGGATGCAACAAAAGACGAACAACGATAAACTAATAGAGTTTCGTCCGCTGGTGCCGCCGCTTTAATGTATGTTTCATGTTGAAATTTTTTCGGGCTGCCTCTTTGGTAGCCGTATCTTTTACCCTGATTTCCGCAGTCATTACTGCGGATGCAGGATTTGCTTTTGGTAATGACCAAAGCACACAGTTAAGCGCCAACACCATCATCATTGACCCTACGCAGATCGCCGCCGAACAGGCGCAGTTGGATCTCGTGAAAAGCGGTAAAGTGACGGCGACGCTCGCTGACAATGGCGACATTATATATGTTCCAAGCAACGGCATAATGCCCAAATCGCTCCCAAACCCCAATAATGTTGACGCAGATGCGGCAACCATATCCTCACTCACTGACCTTGTGCGCACACAAGATGTCGATGACAGTTTAAGCAAGGAAGAGCGATGCCTTGCCAGCGCGGTCTATTTTGAAGCCAAGGGCGAATCGCTTGCCGGCCAATTGGCTGTGGCCCGCGTCGTGCTTGCCCGCGCCAATTCGGGTCGATTTGCCAGCACATTATGCGGCGTTGTCTTCCAAAAAGGTCAGTTTTCCTTCGTTCGCGGGGCAAGCTTGCCGCCGATCCGAACAGACAGCATGCATTGGCGCAATGCCGTCGCGATCAGCAACATTGCGCTGGACAATAAATGGAAAAGCCCCGTTGAAGGCGCATTGTTCTTCCATGCCCGCCATGTTTCGCCAGGATGGCGTCTGACGCGGATTGGCAGCGTAGACAATCATATCTTCTACCGCTGATCGGTGCGACAGGAATGAACGATAAGGGCCCCTCAAGGGGCCTTTATTTTGTTCCTATTTCGTTCTAAATGCGGATTATGACTCAGGCCCTTACACCTTCATCGATTTCCGGCGCGCCAGCGGTAGCGCGCGGTGTTTCGCGGTTGTTCTTGCGCAACCATATTGTGGTGCAACCTGAGGTCAGCCTGCGCAACAATCGCCGCGCGGATCTCATGGGCCTCAGCAACAAAAGCGAGATTATCATCGTCGAAATCAAATGTTCGCGCGCTGACCTTATGGGTGATCAGAAATGGCCGGAATATCTCGCATATTGTGACCGCTTTTTTTGGGCAGTCCCGGCTGGGTTTGACATCAGCCCGTTGCGAAACGTTGCGTTCATGCCCGAACGCGCCGGTTTGATCATCGCCGACGCTTATGATGCCGAAATCGCGCGGCCAGCCGCATTGGTGCCGCTCGCCCCGGCGCGCCGTAAAACCGAAACGCAGCGGCTCGCGCGGTTAGCCATGCGCCGCTTAATGGGGATATCTGACCCTGACTCCGCGCTATCCGGGTTTGAATTCGAATAGCGCCTGACCCTAAATGGCTTTTTTGGGGTTATACCAGATGGGCGACGAATACGCTCGCTCCTGCGCCTTTAACTCCGTCCCCGGCAGCAATTTGGCGCCATAGCGCAAGGCATCAAACAACACCCAGCGCGGGGTGGGGATTTCGATGACCCGGACATAATAAAATGCACGGATATTGGGGTTAAATTCGGGATCGGTCCACACCGTCCGCAATTCCGGATCACCAATGCTGTTGGTATAGCTCGCTTTCGCGATGTTTACGGTGTCGCCGACTATAGGGAGTTTGCCATTGGCGCCCTTGCGCCTTTTGTCGGCATCGCCCCAAACAACGTCAAAAATCTTTTCCTGCAATGCGCCGGAAGAATCTACCCAGCCTTTGACGACTTGAACGCGATCAAGATTTGCCCCTGCCGGGTCTTTCAACGCCGAAATCATGAACTTTGGCGCGCCGTTGCCGGGCTTTAGGTCTGCGCCCATGGGCACACCCTTTGCATATCCGGCCCTTACCCAGTCGCGTGCAAAATCCTTTTCATTGAAATCCCAACCGCCAAAGAAACGCAATGTCATACGCGGGCCAGTTGTGGCGTACACCTCGCGTCGCATCATTGCGTCAAATATCGCTGCGCGTGTATTGGCCGTGGCCCACACGGCGGCATAGCCGCCCGCCAGATAGTGCCAACCAATACGGCCTTTCCGGGTGCCAAGATTTTGGGCCTGCGAAGCACGGTTGGCGTTAGGCTCTCCACCCGAATGCTTGCCAAAAAAATTATCTTCGTCGCCAGTGGCCAACGCAGTGTGGCTGTCGGTTGAACCGATAACGCCGAATTTATAGGGGTTCACGCCAGTACGCGCCTCGATCGCTAGGCCACGCTTCAACGCCTCACGAATATATTCGCCCGCATAATCCTGCGGCTTTTTCGCGGCCTGCATGGTCAAATTGCCAAGGTCCCAGCCCGCGGTGCCGAAGCCGGAGAATTCGTCGTTCGGCGACAAAAACGGGTGCGATTCACTATCGCCCTTGATTTGCGTGATTTCGGTCACTGGTTCGCGCGCGGCCCGCCGCCGTGCATATGCTGCGGTCATGGGGCCACCATCCGGGCCAACCAATTCGAACATCAGGCCATTGGACAGGTTGCTATTATGCGGGATCGCCAGCACCTTGCCGCCAGTGACCTTCTCATAATTGTCCATATAGTCCCACAATTGGCTGACCGGCGTGTCGCCTTGGCCAGGGTCGTAAGGCAGGACCTTGTCGGTGCGGCTTTTGCCGTCACGGAACATGACGACGCGGTGTAAATTATTGCCGCCGGGCATCAACGTATATTCAAAACCCATGAAGGCGGTGAACTTTCCGGGCTCATTATAGCGTTCGACAAGCGTGCTATGACCCGTCCAGATGTTGGTTGCCGTCTTGCGTTGCTTTTCGGGATTGGTCAGCGCAGCGGGAAGTGTGTTGCGGCCCGCACGGTCGATAAGCTCGCCGGTCACGCGCTGCATGCCCTCAGGCCCCTTATGCATTTCGGTGTGCCAACGCTTCAGCGTGGGGTCGCGAACAAGAAATCCGGGCGCGTCGTATAGAGCCTTGGTTGCGCCAAGTCCGCCCGAGTGGTCAGCGATCACAAGAAAATCAAGCGGTCGTTCCAACTTGGCCTTCATCCCGCCAGTCGACGTAACCTCTTCTCCCCGTGCAAAACGTAGCGCCTCTTCCGGTCCAAGCTTTACGCCAAAGCCAAAGGCATCAATGGAATTGGAGGTATGGAGATGGGTATCGCCCCACAGCAAGGTATTGGCGGGACCAGATGTGACTTCAGCGTCCGATGACATCTGTGCCACGCGCGAATCATTTATGATGCTTTTCTCGCGATATTGCTGCCACCCGTAGGTAAGCCCAGCACCAATCGCAACGACGGCAACACTGCCCAATATTATCTTGCGTATTCTGGCCATTTTATACTCTCCCTGCATTAAAAATGCTCCGGAAAATCACGCCGGTCAAGGCGGCCTTGAATTCCGCTACGTTAAGGGTTGCTTCATGCTCCAAATGAAGCCTGAAGGGCGGCCATCGTCAATCATCGCCAGACCTATTTTCTGGTTTTCGGCACCTAATATCGACTCTGCGCGATAGGTGCCGAGCGCGCGATCCCAAAGCGTCAGCGCGAAACCGAAATTATGTTTCTGTTCCTCGACCAAAGTGCTGTGGTGCACCAGATGCATGTCAGGTGTCACCAAAAGCAGCCGCAATATGCGGTCAAGCTTGCGTGGCAGGCGGATATTGCTGTGGTTGAACAGCGCGTTGGCATTGAGCCATACTTCAAATGCCAATGCGACCAGCAGGGGCACGCCAAGCAAAGCGACGATGGCGGATTTATAGAATGTCGACACTATCAGTTCAAACGGGTGGAACCGTAATGCCGTGGTAACGTCCAGATCACGGTCGCTGTGGTGGACCGCATGCATGCGCCAGAGCAACGGGGTGCGATGCATAAAAAAATGCTGCAACCAGACTGCGAAATCAAGGACGATAAAGGCAATGGCGGCCTCAACCCAAAAGGGCAAGGCGACCAAATTCAGTACGCCAAACTTGTGCGTATCGGCCCAATTTGCGGCCATCCCGACCACGACCAAAAAGGACAGTAGTCGGCCGATAACGGCGTTGCTGACGAAGAATAATGCATGTGTCCGCCATCGTGGGTTTCGGCCCAACACCAACGCACGGCGCGGCCATATCGCTTCGGCGCTTGCGAGCAGGACAAGCAGCAAGGCGGGGATAGCTACCGCATAGTAGTGGCCAAGCCCCGCCTGTATCATGCGCGTTATGCGTTCGCCTGTGCCAAGAAGGGATAATCGGTATACCCTTCCGCATCGGGCGAATACCAGGTTTTGAAATTGTCCGGCGTTAATGCCGCGCCAACGCGCAACCGTTCCACAAGGTCTGGGTTGCTGATATAAGGACGGCCAAAGCTGATCGCGTCGGCAAGGCCCGAGGCAAGATCGGCATCCGCCAATTCCTTGGTATATTCTTGGTTAAGCACCAGCGGCCCTTTGAATATCTTACGGATCTCAGGCGACACGCGCGGCACTTCGGTTTGTCCGAAATTGCCATAAGGTTTGATTTCGCGCAGTTCGAGGAAGGCGATGCCGATATCTTGCAACGCGGCGGCCGCAGCGGTGAACAATGCAACAGGGTTACTGTCGTCCGCGCCTTGCGTTTCGCCATTGGGGGACAGGCGCACCGATGTCCGATCCGCGCCCACAGCGTCCACCACGGCTTGCGTCACTTCGCGCAGCAAGCGGATGCGGTTTTCGATCGCGCCGCCATAATCGTCGGTGCGCAAATTGGTCTTGTCGCGCAGGAACTGGTCAATCAGATAGCCATTTGCCGCGTGAATCTGCACGCCGTCAAAACCTGCGGCCATCGCGTTTTTCGCGGCATGGACATAATCCGCCACAATGCGCGGAATTTCAGAAATATCGAGCGCGCGGGCTTCGGTATAATCTTTCTTACCCTCTGCCGTATGTGCATAACCGGGTGCAGTGGTGGCCGAAGCCGAAACGCATGGCGCGCCGCCCAAGAAATCTGGGTGCACAAGACGGCCCATGTGCCATAATTGCAGGATAATCCGTCCGCCCGCGTCATGCACAGCCTGAGTCACGGGTTTCCAAGCCTTGATTTGCGCGTCGGACCAGATTCCGGGCGCCGATGGCCAGCCAAGGCCTTCTTGGCTAATGCCGGTCGCTTCCGCGATGATCAGGCCTGCGGTGCTGCGCTGGCTGTAATATTCTGCCTTCAGGTCGGACAGGGGCACATGTTCGCCCTCGCTCCGCCCGCGCGTCAACGGGGCCATCAATATGCGATTAGGCGCGGAGATGGCACCAAGTGTAATCGGGTCGAACAAAGTTGCAGTCATGCGATTTCCTGTCATTAAGGCGTTTCTTTGCCGCCTAGATGCGGATGAAAGTTGCAAATTGCAACGGGGGTTTATGCAGCAGAAGATTTTCCATCAGCAATCGCCGAGTCTGCTTGCCTTTGCCGCATTGCTTGCGGGCAATGTTGCGATTGCCTTTGGCCCACTGCTTGTGCGCTATGCTGATAGCGGTCCGATAGCGACCGGATTCTGGCGGCTGGCGCTGGCCACGCCCTTTTTGCTGTTCGTGGGCTATCGTTTTGGTTTTCGCCTCTCGGCGGTCAGCCGTCCGACCTATTGGCTTGCGCTTGTTGCGGGCCTGTTTTTCGGCGTCGATATCATCTTGTGGCATATTGGTATTTTTCAGACAAAAATGGCCAATGCAACGCTGTTCGCCAATTGCGCCAGCCTGTTGCTGGTAATTTATGGCGTCATCATAGCCCGCAAAATGCCGTCGAAATGGGAAAGCATGGCCGTTCTGTTCGCATTTGTCGGCGCGGCTTTGTTGATGGGGCAAAGCCTTGAGCTGTCCCCGCGCCACTTCTCCGGCGACCTTTTGTCGCTTGGTGCCGGGCTTACCTATACCGTCTATTTGGTGCTGATGATGAAGATGCGGCAAAACACCGAAAGCTGGGGCGCGCTTGGCATGGCGAGTGCCATTGCGGCGGTCGTACTGTTGGCCGCTGCTGTCTTTGCAGGCGAACAGATCATCCCGACGGCATGGTGGCCAGTTCTCCTGCTCGCCTTCACCTCGCAATTTTTCGGCCAGGGTTGCCTCACATATGCATTGCCGCATTTCAGCCCACTGGTGATCGGCCTTGCCCTGTTGTTGCAACCCGCCTTATCGGCCTCCGCTGGCTGGCTGGCCTTTGGCGAAACGCTGACGGCGATGGATTTTACGGGCAGCGCCCTCATTATGGTCGCGTTGGTGCTCGTGCGTAAGCAATAGACCTTTTCTTGAACGCGGCGAACGCCTACATATCATATATGTCCGAAAACGCCCTTCCTGCTGACCCGACGATTGATGAAATTCGCGTCGCCCTTGCCCCTGTCATCGGCCGCCATGCTGGCTTTGACGGATGGTCCGTCGCCGCCGTCCATGCCGCCGCTGATGAGATGGGGGTTGACCGCGACGTTGCGATGCTGGCGTTCAAGGGCGAGGGCGTCGACATGATCGACGCATGGGTCGAAGGCGTTGATCTGGAACTTGCCCACCGCCTGCCACTGGAAACGCTGAACGCGATGAAGATCCGAGACCGGATTACGGCATTGGTTGCGACCCGGCTGGAGATTATGGCCCCGGACCGGGAATCCTTGCGCCGTGCGCTTGCCATCATGGCGATGCCGCAAAATCTCCTGAGGGCCGCAAAAATGGGCTGGCGTTCGGCGGACCGCATGTGGCGACTGGCGGGCGATACCGCCACTGACCTGAACCATTATACAAAGCGCATGACGCTGTCGGCGGTCTATGGAAGCACTTTGAGCGTTTTCGTCAATGATGACAGCGAAAATTTCGCCGACACTCGGGCCTTTCTGGACCGTCGGATCGACAATGTGATGCAGATTGAAAAGATGAAATATCAGGCGAAACAGCGCAAGGAATATGCGCCAAGCCTGTCACGTTTCATCGGTCGGCTGCGCTACCCGGCACGTTAATATAAATCCCTATTGATGTTATTGCGAATCGGTTGCAAATAGCGCCCGTGCAACTTGATCATCTTCCGTTGAACCAAATCGCCGTCATTCGGGCGATTGATTGGGAATCCTTGCCCGATCAAGAGGGTCATCGTTTGCGCTCGCTGGGTTTTGAGCCAGGGGTGACAATCGAGGCGTTGCATAAGGGCATATTGATGTGGCGTGACCCATTGGCGGTCCGCGTTGGCCGCATGACGGTGGCTTTGCGCAGCAATGTCGCCGCGGCGATTGATTGCACGTTGCCCGCATGACGCAAATGCCGCCTCTGGTCGCATTGGTCGGTAACCCCAATGCCGGCAAAAGTGCGCTGTTCAATGCATTGACCGGCGCGCGGCAGAAAATTGCCAATTATCCCGGCGTGACGGTGGAGCGTAAATCTGGTCGCGCCGCCTTTGCCGATGGGCGTCCGGTTGAAATGATCGACTTGCCCGGCGCGTATAGTCTGGATCCCGACAGCCTCGACGAAGCCGTCACGCGCGATGTTGTCTTGGGCAAATTGGAGGGGCACCGCCGCCCTGACGCATTGCTGATCGTGCTCGACGCGGGCAATCTCGACAATCATTTGCGCTTTGCGCTTGAACTGATTGCGCAAGGCCTGCCGACGGTTGTTGCGCTTAATATGATTGATCTGGCAGAGCGCGATGGCCTTCGACTCGATGTGCAAATACTGGCCCGCGCGCTTGGTGTGCCGGTGATTGAAACCGTTGCGGTGCGCCGTCGCGGGCTCGAACCATTGATGACTGCGCTGGACCAAGCGCTCAACTATCCGCGCCCGGTGACGGAACCCGTTGCCGCATCCTTTGGCGCCCAGAATCAGCGCGCGCGCGACATTGCCCGTTCGGCCATCATCAGCGAAACCACTGGCCGCCAATGGACACGCAGGCTGGACGCCGTTCTGCTGCATCCGGTCGGCGGCGTCGTCATATTGCTGGGGCTATTGTTCCTGATGTTTCAGGCGGTCTACGGCTGGTCCGAAGCGCCGATTGGTTGGATTGAAAGCGGCTTTGCTTTGCTCAGCGATGGCATCAAAAATGTCCTACCCGACGGATTGCTGCGCTCGTTTCTAACAGATGGCGTCATCGCCGGCGTCGGTTCTGTCATCGTGTTTTTGCCGCAAATTCTGATCCTGTTCCTCTTCATCTTGTTGCTCGAGGCATCGGGCTATATGACCCGCGCGGCCTTTGTGATGGACCGCCTGATGGCGGCAGTCGGCCTGTCGGGGCACAGCTTCATCCCCTTATTGTCATCCTTCGCTTGCGCGATTCCGGGTATCATGGCGACGCGGACGATCATGGATCAAAAGGAGCGATTGGCGACGATCCTGATTGCGCCGCTGATGACCTGCTCGGCGCGTCTGCCGGTCTATACCGTCATCATTGGCGCGTTTATTCCGGCGTCGAGCGTTGGCCCCGGCATCGGCCTTCAGGGTCTTGTCCTTTTCGGCCTGTATATAGCCGGTATATTAGGCGCCATGCTTGCAGCAGCGGTCATCCAGCGCTTTGTGACGCAAAGCCGGACGAGCAGTTTCCTTATCGAAATGCCACGCTACCAATGGCCACGCCCCGGCGACATTGCGATCAATCTGTGGCAACGCGCTTGGGTGTTTTTGCGCCGCGCCGGGACGATCATCTTTGCCGCCACTATTATCTTATGGGCGCTGTTAAGCTTTCCCAAGGCACCCGAGGGCAGTAATGTCTCGCAGGTTGAATATTCGGTCGCAGGCCGCATAGCCGACGGGCTTGAACCGATTGTTCGCCCCATTGGTTTCAACCATGATATTGCGCTGGCGCTCATTCCGGCGATGGCCGCGCGCGAAGTTGCGGTATCGGCGCTCGCAACAGTCTATGCCATTGACGCGGCGGATGAAGACGCCGCAGCGACCAGCCTTGGGCCAAAGCTTGCGGCGGATTGGTCGCTGGCGACGGCCTTGGCCTTCCTCGCCTGGTTCGTATTTGCGCCGCAATGCATCTCGACCATTGCTGTGACACGGCGTGAAACCAATGGCTGGAAATGGCCCATCTTCATGGTCAGCTATCTTTTTGCGCTGGCATATGCGGCTGCTGGGATTACATATTGGACAGCGCGTTCCTTCGGCTTATAGCGGCGCAACAGAAAATTTTATTCAAAGGACGGGAACATGGCGGGAAGCGTCAATAAAGTCATCATCGTTGGCAATTTGGGCGCGGATCCTGAAGTCAAATCATTCCAGAACGGCGGACGCATCTGCAATTTGCGCATCGCAACGTCAGAAGATTGGAAAGATCGCACCACGGGAGAGAAAAAAGAACGTACCGAATGGCACAGCGTCGTGCTCAATTCCGATGGCCTGGTCGGCGTGGCCGAACGTTTTTTGAAAAAGGGCAGTAAGGTGTATATTGAGGGCCAATTGCGCACGCGTAAATGGCAGGACGCCTCTGGCAATGACCGTTACACCACCGAAGTTTCGGTTGCCGGTTTTGATGGCAAGCTGGTGATGCTCGATGGTGCCAAGGGCGGTTCAGGCAGCGGCGAAGGCTGGAGCGGTGGTGGCGCATCGTCAGGCGGCGCGTCTGGCGGCAACAATTGGGGCGCAGGCGGCGGCGGAAGCAGCGGCGGTAGCGGAAGCTCGGGCGGCTTTGGTGGCGGCGACTTCGACAATGATCTTGACGACGACGTACCCTTTTGATCGCACATGAGGGGGCATATAGCAGGGGCCATGATTAAAAAGGCGATCTTGGTCCTTGTTTTGCTCGGCGCGATTGTCGCTTATTTCGTTTTCGATCTTGGCCAGATTCTGAGCCTCGAAAACTTTAAGGCCAGCCAATCAGAAATCGTCGCGGCGAAGGACTCCAATCCTATCCTTTATATAGCGGGATTTTTTATCCTATATGTCGCGGTGACGGGGCTTTCGATTCCCGGCGCGGCGATTATGAGCCTTGTTGCGGGCGCTTTGTTCGGTGTGCTCGTTGGCACAATCATTGTTTCCTTTGCCTCTACCCTGGGTGCGACTTTGGCGTTTTTAAGCGCGCGTTTCGTGCTGCGCGATTGGGTGCAGGGCAAATTTGGCGAACGTCTGCGTGCCGTTGATGAAGGCCTGGAAAAGGATGGCGCTTTCTATCTCTTCACGCTGCGCCTGATCCCTGTGTTTCCGTTTTTCGTGATCAATCTTTTAATGGGCCTGACGCGGATAAAAACACGGACATTTTTCTGGGTCAGCCAATTGGGCATGCTGCCCGCGACCATTGTGTTCGTAAATGCGGGCACGCAGATTAGCCGTATCGAAAGCACCTCTGGCCTATTGTCGCCAACGCTGATCGCGTCCTTTGTCGCGCTCGCTTTCTTCCCTTGGGCGGCAAAGGCTATTGTCGCCTTGGTTAAGCGCAGCCGTGGCTGAACGCTGGCAAAAACCCAAAAGGTTCGACTGCAACCTGATCGTCATTGGCGCGGGTTCTGCGGGCCTCGTGTCGGCCTATATCGCGGCCATGGTGCAGGCCAAGGTGACGTTGATTGAGGCGCATGCGATGGGCGGGGATTGCCTGAACACCGGATGCGTGCCGTCGAAAGCGCTGATCAAAAGCGCGAAGGTTGCCCACCAGATTGCCGATGCCGCGCGCTTTGGTATTGACGTTGGCGCACCCGTCATTGACTTTCCCGCCGTCATGCGCCGCGTGCGGGACGTTATCACTGCCATTGAACCCCATGATAGCGTTGAACGCTTTACGGGCCTTGGGGTTGATTGTGTGCAGGGTTACGCGCGCTTCATCGACCCATGGACCGTCGAGATTGATGGCGCACGGCAGCTGACGGCGAAGTCGTTCATTATTGCCACGGGCGCAGCGCCGCTTATTCCGCCGCTACCCGGTGTCGAGGATAGCGGCTATCTGACCAGCGAAACTTTGTGGGACGCCATGGCCACGCGGCCCGCCGCGCCGACCAGGCTCGTCATCTTAGGTGGCGGGCCGATTGGCTGTGAACTGGCGCAGGCATTTCAGCGGCTTGGATCGAATGTCACCATAATCGAAATGGCCGAACGTTTGCTGATGAAGGAAGATGCAGACGCCGCTGCATTAATCACGACGCGTCTTGAAGCCGAGGGCGTGTCGGTCCTTAATAACCATCGCGCAGTGCGGTTTGCAGCAAGCAAGGCGCTATATGTGGCGGGGCCGGACGGCGAGGTCGAAATTGCCTATGATGACATCATCATTGCGGTTGGACGCAAGCCCCGCATCGCAGGCTTTGGTTTGGAAGAGCTTGGGCTGATCGTCGATGGACGGCTGGACAATGATGCATTTTTGCGCACCAACTTGCCCCATATTTTATGTGCAGGCGATGTGGCGGGGCGTCAGCAGCTTACCCATGGCGGTAGTCATGAGGCATGGTATGCCAGCGTGAATGCGCTTGCGCGTCCCTTCAAAAAATACCGCACCGATTATCGCGTCCTGCCGCGTGTGACCTATACTGAGCCAGAGTTGGCGACCGTAGGCCTGACGCAAGCCGAAGCCGAAGCGCAGGGCCTTTCCTTTGATCTCACGCGGTACGATCTGGATGATCTTGACCGCGCCATTGCCGAAAGCGAGGCGCATGGTTTTGTGAAAATCCTGACCGCAAAAGGCAGCGACCGGATATTGGGCGCGACGATCATTGGTCAGAATGCAGGCGAAATTCTCGCTGAGGTCACCTTTGCCATGAAGCACAATATGGGCTTGCGCAGTATCCTCCAGACCATTCACCCTTACCCCACTTGGGCGGAAGCGAATAAATATGCTGCGGGGCAATTTGGCCTCGCGCGCAAGCCTGAGGGCTTGTTGAAATGGGCAGAACGCTGGTTCCGCTGGCAGCGCGGTTAGGTCTAGTCGAAGCTTTTTGCCGCGAGGATGAAGCGCTGGGCGACCGTCAGTAGGCACAATGCAGCGAACACAATCGCCAGCGTCGGGAAAAAGCCTGGGAACAGGCAAAATAGCACGAAAAACGCGATTGTCTCGCCGCCCTCCATCAACCCAGTTGAATAGATAAATGCCTTTGGCCCATGCGCGCCATCATCGGATGTCTGGCGCGCGATAATGGCCGCAAAGGCCAGAAAGCTGACCGCGGTCAGAGTGAAGCTGGCGATCAGCAGCAAAGCGGGCATTTGGTTGACGGAGTTCATCAACCCGAACGCGATAGGGATTGAGAGATAGAAAACATAATCGCAAATGGTGTCGAGATAGCCGCCAAATTCGGTCGGCCCATTGATGCGGGCAATGGCGCCATCGAGTCCGTCGAAAATCCGGTTGAGCAGGATAAAGCCCAAGGCCGCGGCGAAATTTGACTGGGTGACAAAAAAAGCAGCGCCTAGCGCAAGCCCTGCGCCGCTGATCGTCATCATATTTGCCGAAATGCGCGTGTCCGCGATCCAACCCGCCATGCGGATAAGTGCAGGGTCGACGAAACGGCGCAGTGCCACGTCAAACATGGCGTGCGCCCATCATTTTTTCGCCAATAGGTCCTTAAGGCCAGCCAATGCACCAGTCGGGGCCACATCTTCCTCGCTCTTTACGCCAGCGGCCTTGAGCATTTTCTCCGCCTCTGGACTGCGCGGATAGGGGTTAAGCGCCAGGCCAAGCGACTGAGCCACTGCCTCGCCCAGATCAATAGTCTGGCCATCGTGGAACATTGTGTCGCAATCGTCGGCTTCCAATTCCAGCTCAACTTCACCGCTTATAACGGGTTCGGCGATGAAACGGATATGCACAGCCTCATCCATTTGGGCGGGCACAGGGTCATGCGATGCAATGCAGTATTGCGCGAGGTCAGCGGCGAAGCGGCCAGTTGCCACCACGCCTTTAGAATCATGCGCCAGCGAAATCTCCGCCTTTAGGCAATCCAGCGCAGCCAGATCAAAACGCGCCATCAGGCCAGCGCGCGCGGCCTCATCCGCCGACAGTTGGATATTGCGGCTATGGCTGCCCACTTCAGAAAGCTTGATGACATGGCTGAACTCATTCGCGGTTACCATTTGGCGCCGCCCTCCACCAACTTATCCGGCAATATTGCGCCAAGTGCACGTTCGACATCAAGCAAACCCTGGCGTGTATGCGCAAGCGCCTCTGGCGATGGCGCAACGCTGCGATAGAGGTTACGGAGCAAGGCATCGTCAAGGGCGCTGTGATCGTTCATAGCATTCCGCAGCGCGCCGAGCCTGCCGCCGACGGCGCTCATAATCTGACCGATATGCTTTCCGACAATCATGTCGCCAATGCCGACTTCGCGCAGCTGACCGTCCATGTCGTCGACAAAAACCTCCGTCAGCCGTGCCATATCAAGGGCGTGGGCCTTGCTTTCTTCAAGCCGCAGAAGCACGAGAGACAATATCGTTGCCACCATGTCGAACCTGCCATCAAGGCTATCGGAAACCTGGCCTTCGACATACCAATGCGGCGCGCGTGCCTTGGCAACAATTTGGTTATACAAAGGGACAAGCTTCATTTTGGGGTCAGGTTGCCCGTTGCCGAATAGTCGTTTCAATAATGTCATAACGGCTTTTTTATCCTTACTCATCGGGCGTTCATCTGGGATTGCATATTGATATTGCGCCTTAAGGATGCAATGGCAAAGGCCCAAGTTTAGTGGATTAGCGGAGAAGTCTATGCGCGCGTCGCAAATTGCCGGTCTTGCAACATTGATTGCCGCATTGACACTGTCCACTGGATGCACGCGGCTGCGCTCGCATCAGGGGTATATTGGTGATCAGACTTTGCTGAATTCGGTTCAGCCGGGTGTCGACAATAAGGAATCGGTTCAGGCATCGCTTGGCCGCCCAACCTTTGTCGGCCAGTTTGACCAGAATGACTGGTATTATTATTCGCGTGACGCCAAGCAATTGGCGTTTTCGCAGCCAAAGGCCGACAAGCAATTTGTCCTAAAGGTCCGTTTTGACCCCGCAGGCAATGTCGCGTCGATTTCCCAAACGGGAACGGAATTGATTTCGAACATCAGCCCGATAGGCGACAAAACGCCGACATTGGGCCGGAACACGAGCTTTTTTGAAGAAATTTTCGGCAATATCGGTGCCGTTGGCGCCGGTGGCGCTCCAAGCGGGACGCCGAATAGTCCGAACTGAAAGTAATGTCGGTAAGGGTGCGTCACCATCCAATTGACGTCCCTGAATGATCTCGCCTTGTAAAATCTTCGTCACCCTGAACTTGTTTCAGGGTCCATCTATCAGTCGAGATTTTAGGTTTGTTAGGCGAGATGGATGCTGAACCAAGTTGTGCTGCGCACGCCATCGGCCCCAGCATGACGGTTTTGGATAGGTCTTTGTGTCTTCGTGCGAACATTCAAAGCTTTTTGGTTCGCACGAAGACGCAAAGACACGAACATCCAATAGCGGCAAGTTGCAAGCCGCCTGAACCGACGTCAAATATTTACTCTGCAATCCCCGCAGCCGCCAGCACCGCGAGCGTTACCAAATCACTCGTGCTTGACGCCATGGTCGCCACTTGCACTTGGCGCTCAATGCCCAGCAACATGGGGCCAATGACCTGATCCCCGCCCAATTCGCGCAGCAACTTGGCCGAAAGGTTCGCGGACTGAAGCCCCGGCATGATGAGAACATTCGCGGGGCCAGACAGACGGCAGAACGGGTAGTTTTTCATCAGCGCCGGGTTCAACGCAACATCGGGCGGCATGTCGCCTTCATATTCGAAATCGGGCCGACGTGCGTCCAATATGGCAACCGCATCGCGGATATTGTTGAGCCAGGTTCCCGCAGGATTGCCAAATGTTGAAAAGGACAGAAACGCAACGCGCGGCACATGACCCATACGGCGGGCGACGGCGGCGGTCTTCTCTGCGATATGCGCGAGCTCCTCGGCGCTTGGGCGCTCGTTAACGGTGGTATCGGCAATAAACACGGTATGCGTTTTGCCGACCATGACGTGAATACCAAAGGGGACCGCATCCTTTTTTGCATCAAGCACGCGGCGCAGTTCGCGCAGTGTCTGGCCAAAGGTGCGGGTGACACCCGTGATCATGGCATCGGCCTGATCCATTTGTAGCAGCAACGCGCCAAAGATATTGCGGTCACGGTTGACCATCCGCTGAATATCACGGCGCAGATAACCGCGCCGTTGCAGGCGGCTGTACAGCCGATCGACCATTTTATCGACGAGTGGGCTTGTGGCGCTGTTATGGATCTCATAATCATCGGGATCGGCACCAAGTTCCATCAATTTCTCGGTCACGCGGGCATCACGGCCAATCAAAACCGGAATGCCATAGCCGTCCTGTTTGAACTGGACCGCAGCGCGCACGACGACATCTTCTTCGGCCTCGGCAAAAATCACGCGCTTGGGTTTCGCGCGCGCCGCCTCATAAACTTGGGTGAGCGCCGATGTCGTCGGGTTCTGCCGCGCGCGCAGGCTGGCGCGATAGGCCTGCATATCCGCAATCGGCTTTTGCGCGACGCCCGAATCCATCGCGGCCTTGGCAACGGCGGAGGCAACAATTTCCATAAGGCGCGGGTCGAACGGCGACGGAATGATATAATCCCGGCCAAATTTGTGCATGAGGCCGCCATAAGCCGCTGCGACCTCTTCGGGCACAGTTTCGCGCGCCAGTTGCGCCAGCGCATGTGCGGCGGCAATCTTCATCGGCTCGTTGATGGTGGTCGCCCGCACATCCAACGCACCGCGAAACAGGAACGGGAAGCACAGGACATTGTTGACCTGATTGGGGAAATCGGAACGACCCGTCGCAATAATCGCATCCGGCCGCGCGGCCCGCGCTACGGGCGGCGAAATTTCGGGATCTGGGTTCGCCATCGCGAAAATGATCGGCTGATCTGCCATGGATTTCACCATATCGGCGCTCAAGGCATTTGCCGCCGAAAGTCCCAGAAACACATCCGCGCCAACAATCGCTTCTGCGAGCGTGCGCGTGCTGGTCTTTGCGGCATGCGCGGATTTCCACTGATCCATGCCTTCGGTCCGGCCCTGATAGATGACACCTTTCCGGTCGCACATGATGACATTATTGTGCGGCACGCCCATGCCCTTGATCAGCTCGGTGCAGGCAATTGCCGCAGCGCCAGCGCCGTTGCACACAACCTTGATGTCTTGCAGCGCCTTTCCGGTGAGCGCGCACGCGTTGATCAACCCGGCGGCGGCAATGATCGCCGTGCCATGCTGATCGTCATGAAATACAGGGATGTTCATCCGTTCTTTCAATGTTTGTTCAATGATGAAGCAATCGGGTGCGGCAATATCTTCCAAATTGATGCCGCCAAAGGTCGGCTCCAACAATTCAACCGCGTCGATGAAGCGTTGCGCATCTTCGGTATTCACTTCGATGTCGATGGAGTCGACATCGGCGAATCGTTTGAACAAGACTGCCTTGCCTTCCATCACTGGCTTTGATGCCAAGGCCCCCAAATTGCCCATGCCAAGAATAGCGGTGCCATTCGAGATGACCGCGACCAGATTGCCTTTGGCGGTGTAGTCGTAAGCTGTGGCAGGATCATCATAAATGGCCTGCACCGGCACGGCAACGCCAGGCGAGTAAGCAAGGCTAAGGTCACGCTGAGTCGCCATCGGCTTGGTCGCCACGATTTCGATTTTGCCGGGGCGTCCCTGCGAATGGAAATCGAGCGCTTCCTGCGGGGTGATTTGGACGTCGCTATCGTTCATTCTTGGCCCTGACCATTTATCATCAATTTTTAAGCCCTAACGCGCTGCTGACGCAAGGGCAAGCATTGCCCCGCCCGACGGGCTTCGCTAACGCACTGTTTATGGCGGGGGACAACACACCGACACCCATGATGGTGCAGTATCTTGGTTTGAAGGCCAAGGCGGGCGATTGCCTGCTGTTTTACCGCATGGGTGATTTTTTCGAATTATTCTTTGATGATGCACGCGCGGCGGCAGCGACGCTCGACATCGCTTTGACGTCGCGCGGGGAACATGATGGCAAACCAATTCCCATGTGCGGCGTGCCTGTTCATGCCGCCGAAGGTTATTTGGCGCGGTTGATTAAGGCGGGGCATCGCGTCGCGATTGCCGAGCAGACGGAAAGCCCGGACCAAGCCAAAGCGCGTGGTGGAAAGACGTTGGTCACGCGCGACATTGTGCGGTTTGTGACCGCAGGGACGCTGACTGAGGATAGTCTGCTGGATAGCTGGGCATCCAACATGCTCGTGGCAGTTGCGCAGGTCGGAGAGTTTTTTGGGATAGCCGCCGCCGACATCTCGACAGGCTATTTTGAACTGGTCACAGTGACCGGTGGCGCGCTTGAGGCGGAGTTGGCACGGCTTTCCGCCAGCGAGTTGGTTGTGCCCGATGGGTTTGCAGAACTTCCAGGTGCCATTCTACGGCCAAGGGCAGATTTTGACAGCGTTGTCGGCGGCGATGTGTTGCGGCAGCATTTTGCGCTCAATACGCTCGATAGCATTGGCCCCATCACGCGGGCCGAACAAGCTGCGGCTGGTGGCCTGATTTCCTATCTCGCGCATGCCGGACAGGGCAAAATGCCCTTCCTAAAACTCCCCGTCCGCCGCGAGGTGCACGAACATCTTTTGATTGATCAGGCCACGCGCGACAGTCTGGAGATCAACAGCGCTAGCAAAGGTGGGCGCACGGGGTCTTTGCTGGCTGAGGTTGACCGCACGATTACAGGCGCAGGTGCGCGGCAACTGGCCGCTGATCTTGCTGCCCCCCTGATGGACAAAGCGAAAATAGATGCGCGCCTATCGCTGGTGCAATGGTTTCATGATGCGCCGCTGACCCGCGATGCGGTGCGGGCGGCATTGCGGCAACTGCCCGATATTGCGCGCGCGCTTGGCCGTGTTGTGGCGGGGCGGGGCAGCCCAAGGGACTTGGGCCAGATTCGCGACGGGTTGGATGCGGCGCGGGCTTTGCGCGAGCGTCTGGGCGCAATGGCGGACCGTCCAGAGCTGCTTGATCAACTTCTGCCCGCATTGGATGGCCATGGCCATATTGTCGACCTGCTGGCGCGCGCTTTGGTGACTTCTCCGCCCACCGATACGACGCAAGGCGGCTATATCGCCGAAGGCTATGACGCCGCTTTGGATATGCTGCGGGTGGCGGGGCGCGATGGACGACAAGCGATCGCGCAGTTGGAAGCGCGTTATCGCGATACGACGGGCATATCTGCGCTCAAAATACGGCACAATGCCGTTCTTGGCTATTTTGTCGAGGTGCCTGCCAAGCATGGCGATGCATTGATGGCCGCCGGGACAGGCTTTACCCATCGGCAAACGATGGTGGGCGCGGTGCGGTTCAATTCGCCAGAATTGCATGAAGAAGCGGTCCGCATCACGCAAGCCGGCGGCCATGCGTTGGCCGCCGAAGCGGCGCATCTGGAAGAGCTGATGGCGCTGATATTGTCCCGCCGCGATCCCATTGCCACAAGCGCCGATGCTTTGGCGCGTATTGATGTGTCCGCCGCGCTCGCCGAGCGCGCTGCGCAGAGCAATTGGTGCCGCCCAAATTTTGTTGCCCACCCCTGCCTTGAGATCGAAGGCGGACGTCATCCCGTCGTCGAAAGCGCGCTGGCAAAGTCGGGCGACCGGTTCATCGCCAATGACTGCAAGCTGTCGCCTGAAAAGCGATTATGGCTGGTTAGCGGTCCGAACATGGGCGGTAAGTCGACCTTTTTGCGACAAAATGCGTTGATCGTTTTGCTGGCGCAGGCAGGCAGCTATGTGCCCGCAACCTCGGCGCGGCTTGGCCTTGTCGACCGATTGTTCAGCCGCGTTGGCGCGTCGGACAATTTGGCACGCGGCCGGTCAACCTTCATGGTCGAAATGGTCGAAACCGCCGCGATTCTTGCCCAAGCGACCGAGCGCAGCTTCGTCATATTGGATGAGGTTGGGCGCGGTACGTCGACCTATGATGGCCTTGCCATTGCTTGGGCGGTGGTGGAGGGCATTCATGAAACCAATCGTTGCCGATGCCTGTTCGCGACGCATTATCACGAACTGACGCGGCTGGCGGACAGCCTTGATGCGCTATCGCTGCACCATGTCCGCGCAAAAGAATATAAGGGCGATCTGGTGCTGCTGCATGAACTTGCCGATGGCCCGGCGGACCGCAGCTATGGCATTGCGGTGGCAAAGCTTGCCGGCCTTCCGCCGCAGGTTGTGGCGCGCGCAAGTGCCGTGCTTGCCAAGCTTGAAAAAGGCCGCGTTGAAACCGGCGGGCTGGCGGCGGGGCTTGGCGATTTGCCTTTATTCAGCGCCGCCATTGATGCCGCCGAGGCGAAAGTCGATGCGCTGCGCGAAAAACTGTCCGGCCTCGACATCGACGCACTGAGCCCGAAGGCCGCGCTTGATTTATTGTATGAACTCAAGCGCACGGCTGGCGAAAACGGATGAAGTCCTAGGTCAGGGACAGAAACAGTCCCGCCAACGCCGCGCTCATCAGGTTCGACAGCGACCCTGCGGCAAGTGCCTTGAGTCCAAGCTTCGCAATCATGGGACGTTGATTGGGTGCTAGGCTGCCGGTTATTGCGATCTGAATTGCAACCGAGAGGATATTGGCAAAGCCGCATAGCGCGAAAGTGACAATAGCTACTGTCGATGCCGAAAGCGTCTTTTCGGCCCCGAGATCAATAAAAGCTACAAACTCGTTGATGACGATCTTGGTACCAAATAGGCCGCCGGCCTGAATGGCTTCGTTCCAGGGCACGCCGAGCAGGAACATCAGTGGTGCAAAGACATAACCGACGATTTGTTGGAAGCTAAGATCCGGCTGCCCAAACCAGCCGCCAACGCCACCCAATATGCCATTGGCGAGCGCAACAAGGGCGACGAAGGCCAATACCATTGCGCCAACGGCGACCGCCAGCTTAACGCCGGTTTGCGCGCCTTGCGTGGCGGCCATGATGATATTGGCGGGCTTTTCTTCGCCGTCGTCATATGCGATTACTGGCTCATCATCGGGATGCGGGTTGGGCAGCGCCGGGTCGCTTTCACTGACCGGCATCGGCGGGATGTCCGGCATCATCAGCTTGGCCATCAATATGCCGCCCGGCGCCGACATGAATGCGGCGGCAAGCAGATAATCAATGCGGATGCCCATTGAGGCATAAGCGGCCAATATGGTTCCGGCTACGCCCGCCATGCCGACGGTCATGACGCAAAATAATTGTTCAGGCTTCAGCCCAGCGAGATAGGGTCGAATGACCAAGGGTGATTCCGATTGACCGACAAAGATATTGGCGGCGGCACACAGGCTTTCCACTTTTGAAATGCCCGTGATTTTCTGCAGCCCGCCGCCGATCCAGCGGATGACATATTGCATGATGCCGAGATAATAGAGGATCGATATCAACGAGGCAAAGAAGATGATCACTGGCAGCGCTGCAATGGCAAAGCTGTTCCCGCCAATTTCGGGGGAAGCTAAAGGACCAAAGATGAACTTTGTCCCTTCACCTGCGTAGCCCAAAAGGTTGGCAACACCGTTGGACATGAACGCAAGCACAGTTTTGCCCCAAGGCACGTACAACACCAAGGCCGCCAAACTTGCCTGCAGGGCAAAAGCCGCACCGACGACACGAAACTTGATCGCACGGCGGTTGGACGACAACAAAACCGCAATCGCCAGAATGACGACCATGCCCGCGATACTCATTAAAATCTGCATAAAGTCCCGACCCCAGAATAATGAGGCGACACCTAGCGCCATCGTTGGCCTTGCGCCAATAAAATTAGACGCTAGTCAGTTTTGGATGACTGATCAAACCACATCACATGCGACGAGCGGGGGCATCCCTAAATCGCTTTTCATGTTTTCAATCATTTATGGCGGCATGGTGTGCATTGCCGGTGTGCTTGGAAATAAGCAGGTTTCTTTAGGGCCGCTGGCTGTTGAAGCGGGCATTTTTCCGTTTCTTTTGCTGGTCATCCTTTCCAGCGCGGTAGCAGCCTTGCACGGTAAGATTATTGCGGATCGATTGGTCAAATATGGCTTCATTCCGCTCATTGCGTCGATATTGCTCGCGTTGCTGGTGCTTTCACTGCCGCCGTCGCCGAAGATGGACGCCAAAAATCTGGATGCGTTCAACACCATGATGGGGCAGACGCCGCGCATTTGGCTGGCAGGCATAATCGCTTATGGCGTGTCGCAAATGCTCAACGTCTATCTGTTTGATCGTTTGAAAGATACTGTGGGCAAATATGTGGCGTTGCGCGGCGCCATCGCTGCGGTTTTATCGCAGATCATTGATACCTTATTGTTCGTAAGCATTGCCTTTTACGGCGTGTTCCCCATCATGGACTTGCTGTTCGGCCAAATGCTGGCGAAGGTTGTTCTGAGCATGATCATGGTGCCGTTGCTCATCACTTTCTTTGTCAGCTACGGCCATAAGCTGGACGGCACAGACCCCAAAGCAGTTGGTGCGCATGACCATTGATCCCGCCAATCTCGCCAAGGCCGAAACGCTAACCGAGGCGCTGCCTTATTTGCAGCGTTATGCGGGTAAGACCTTTGTCGTCAAATATGGCGGCCATGCGATGGGCGATGCCAGCCTCGCGCGCGATTTCGCCGACGATGTGGTGTTGTTAAAGGCTGTCGGCATCAACCCTGTTGTCGTTCATGGCGGCGGGCCGCAAATTGGCGCAATGCTGAAGAAATTGGGCGTGGAGAGCGAATTTGTGGATGGCCTTCGCGTCACCGATGCCGAAACCGCAAAGATTGCCGAAATGGTGCTATCGGGCGCGATTAACAAGGAACTGGTCGGCTGGATCAATGCCGCCGGTGGTAAGGCGCTGGGCATATCGGGCAAGGATGGCGGGTTCGTGACCGCCACCAAGGTGCAACGCACACAAAAAGACCCCGATAGCCATATCGAACGGAATATCGATCTTGGCTTTGTCGGCGAACCAACCACCGTAGACCGCAGCATCATTGATACGATTAGCGCGGCAGGCATGATTCCTGTGATCGCGCCGATTGGTGTTGGTGTAGATGGCCATACGTATAACATCAACGCCGACACCATGGCTGGCGCGGTGGCGAGTGCGCTGGGGGCCTCGCGGCTTTTCCTTTTGACCGACGTTGCTGGCGTACTGAACAAGTCGGGCGAATTGCTAACAGACCTTGACCCTGCGGCGATTGCCGCGTTGCAAAATGACGGCACGATCAGCGGCGGGATGATCCCCAAAATCCAAACATGTGTCGATGCGGTGCAAGCGGGCGTGGATGCGGCGGTTATCCTCGATGGTCGCACCAGCCATGCCATGCTCATCGAAATGTTCACCGTAAAGGGTGCAGGAACCCTGATTCACAAGTAAACCGCGGCCTGCACTGTTTTGGGCAGTTGATACAGCGCGCTGCCTCGGCTAATCGCTTCGACAAACTTTTTTCGGAGAATTCCATGCTTCTCGCGCTTATTTCCATAATCGGATATTTGATGACGATATTGTCCACCGTCGTCATCATTCAATTCATCCTGAGCCTGCTGATTTCGTTTAATGTCGTCAGCCTGTCGAACAACATCGTCGCCTCCATCTGGCACGCGCTTTCGGTTATCTTGGATCCGTTTCTAAAGCCTATCCGCAAGATCATGCCTGATACTGGGATGATCGATTTTTCGCCGATGGTGTTATTGATCGGTCTGCGCATATTGCAGATGCTGTTGGTGGGTGTGGCCAATGATATTTCTGCGGCGGGCATGTGAGCAACGCAGTGATTATTGATGGCAAGGCATTTGCAGCCCAATTGCGTCTGCGCGTGGCCGCTGCTGTTGAAAACTTTGTAGCGTTAACGGCCCATAAGCCGGGCCTTGCCGTTGTGCTGGTGGGTGAAGACCCGGCCAGTCAAGTGTATGTGGGTTCCAAAAAGAAAGCGACGGTCGAGGCGGGCATGAACAGCTTCGAACATCGCCTGCCCGCGTCGGTTTCGCAAGGCGAACTCATCGCGCTGGTCAAAACACTCAACGCCGATGCTGCCGTCGATGGCATATTGGTGCAATTGCCCTTGCCACCGCATATCGACGATAAAGCCGTGATCGCCGCGATTGATCCGGGCAAGGATGTTGACGGCTTTCATGTCGTCAATGCGGGGCGTCTCGCGGTGGGTGAGGAGGCGTTTGTCCCTTGCACGCCGCTTGGTTGCCTGATGCTGTTAAAGGACCATATGGGTGATCTGTCCGGCAAGAACGCCGTGGTTATCGGGCGGTCGAACATTGTCGGTAAGCCGATGGCGCAATTGCTGTTGGCCGAAAATTGCACTGTGACAATCGCACATAGCCGAACGCAGGATTTGCCAGATGTTGTGCGCCGTGCAGACATCGTTGTGGCTGCTGTTGGCCGCGCGGAGATGGTGACCGGCGATTATTTGAAACCCGGCGCGGTGGTGATTGATGTTGGCATCAACCGCTTGGAGCCCGAGGCGGGCCAAAGCAAAGGTCGTTTGGTCGGCGACGTTGCCTTTGACGACGCGTTGCGCCATGCTGGGGCCATAACCCCTGTCCCGGGCGGGGTCGGGCCCATGACCATTGCCTGCCTGTTGCGCAATACATTGGTTGCCGCGCACCGCCGGGCAGGAGTTGCCGCACCAGAAGGAATATGACGCGATGAAAGCATTTCCTGTCCTTCTTGCTGCCGCAGCGCTTTCGGCTTGTGCGTCGTCGCCAAGCCGCGAATATTATGAATTTCAGCCCAAAATCGCCAACCCAAGCGCGATTATTGCGGCAGACATTGGTTTTAATCAGCTTGCACAACAAAAGGGGCAATGGACCGCTTTTCGTGAAACAGCCGCTAAGGACGCCGTAATTTTCGTGCCGCAACCCACGCTTGCGCTCGAATGGCTGAAGGGCAAGGCGGACCCCGTTGCTTCGGTAAAGTGGCAACCGCATAAGGCGGTCATGTCCTGCGATGGCAAAACGGGTGTAACGACGGGCGCGTGGGAGAGGCCGGATGGCGCGGTCGGCTATTTCACCAATGTCTGGCAATTAGTGGAGAAAAATGCGCGCGGTGACGGGGAATGGAAATGGGTGCTACACCATAACGACACCCTGACCGTGCCACGTGCCCCCAAAGAGATGATTGAAACGAAGGTCGCCAGTTGCAAAGGCCGAGCGTCCGCGACGTTCACTACCCGGCCTCAGGGTGCAACAATAAAAACCGGCTATGCGGGTGATCAATCGTTGCGCTACACCTATATCGTTCAGCCAAGCGGCGCACGCACCGTCGAAATAACATTATGGAATGGCGCGGCAACCGAGACTGTCATCATGGATGAGGTTGCGCCGCAATGATGATTGAACTGTTTCTTTCGGCCTTCATCACTTTTTTCGTGGTGATCGACCCGCCGGGCTGTGCGCCGATTTACGCCAGCCTGACCAAGGGCGCCAATGCAACCCAGCGCCGCAATATGGCGTTGCGTGCCGTCATGGTTGCGTCGGGGATATTGCTGGTTTTTGCGTTGTTCGGCGAACAATTGCTGGGCGCGTTGCATATTGAATTGAACAGCTTCCGGATTGCAGGCGGGATCATGCTGTTCCTAATCGCCATCGACATGGTGTTTGAAAAGCGCACGTCACGCCGCGAGGAACGCGCGCAGAAAATCATCGACACGCCCGAGATTGAGGACGTTTCTGTCTTCCCCATGGCCATGCCGATGATCGCAGGGCCAGGGTCCATTGCCTCGGTCATGCTGCTTATGTCGCAAAATAGCGGGATTGACCGCGCTGGCGTCATTTTGGCGGCATTGGGAACCGTGCTTGTCCTGACCTTATTGGCGCTGCTCGCCGCTGGCCCCATCATGCGCGTTCTAGGTGCCAATGCTGAAGCCGTGATCACGCGGCTGTTGGGTGTGCTGCTCGCCGCGTTGGCCGCGCAATTTGTCATTGATGGCCTGAGGGCGAGCTTTCTGGACTGATTATTGAAGCGTGACGCGGTCGTCGGACCCGTCATGGCGTCCGAAAAAATGCATCAATTGCACAATAGTGTCGGCGCGGTCGGATAGCCCGCGCGCTTCCAACAAGGCTTGCTTGGCTGCAAAATCAAACGGCGCGATTTGGGCAATGGCATTAACCAGAGAATAATCGTCCAGCTGCGACACCGCCGCCCAATCGACGCTATACCCTTGCGATTCGGCAAAGCGGCGTGATTCGATTTCAATCGACGCGCGTTCGGCCAATGACAGCGCTTCGCCCATCTCATCTTCGTCCCACAATTCGGCCTCAACTTGGCGAAAGCTTGTGGTCACATTCAATTCCTTGATCACCGAAAAGCGTTGCACGCCTTCAAGAATGATATTGTATCGCCCATCGTCTAGCGCCTCCACATCGTGAATCCGTGCAAGACAGCCGACGTTGAACAAAGGCGGCTGGTTGCCTTGCCCCTTGGGCTGGATCATACCGATCTTGCGGTCACGGGCCAGCGAATCGCTTACGAGATCGCGATAGCGCGGTTCAAAAATATGCAGCGGCAGTTGCATGCTCGGGAAAATAATCGCGCCGGTGAGCGGGAAAATCGAAATCCGTTGCGCGGTCATCCGAACAGGATCGCTGACAATTTTCGGCGTGTCGCTGCTACCCATGAGTCTTCCAATCCAATTAAAGCAAATATTTCGAGGAGCCGCGCCTTGGCTGCGCCGTCATTCCATTCGCGGTCCGCTGCGATGATATGCAGTAACGCTTCGGCGGACCCGTCACGGTCGCCCCCTGCCATCAGTGCATTGGCAAGTTCCAAGCGCACAGCATGGTCATCAGGTGACGCTGCAACGGCGGCCTTTAACCGCGCCAATTCTTCCGGCGGGACGGCCGCGGCGGCAATGCTCAAGTGCGATCCTGCCTTTTCCAGCGCTGGATCGGCGCGGAGTTCCTCGCTGAGGCTGTCAAAAATAGCCTGCGCCTCATCCTGACGTCCCAATGCGGCCAATGCACGGATCAGCCCGGACACAGCGGCAGGATGTTCGGGCAATACCGAAAGCACTTGGGCAAACAGGGCATAAGCTTGCTCGGCGCTGTCCTGCACCAAAAGGGCCTCAGCCTCTTCCACAAGCGGTGCGTATTGCACGGCTGGGTCGGTAACGGCCCCACCAGCGGTGATCGGCAGCTTCTCCAACAATTGGTCAAGCATTTGCCGCAGTTGCGGTTCCGTGCGTGCCGGCGACAGGTCCGCAACGGGCTGCCCCTGGAATATCGCGTAAACCGTTGGAATGGACCGTACCTGAAATTGCGCGGCGATAAACTTGTTCTCGTCGACATTGACCTTGGCCAGTATTACGCCGCGATCGGCATATTCCGCCGCGATCTTTTCCAATATCGGCGTCAGTTGCTTGCACGGTCCGCACCATTCGGCCCAGAAATCGAGGATCACCAAATGCTCCATCGACGGCGCGACAACGTCGGTCCGAAATTGCTCAACGGCTTTTTGTTCGTCGGTGGTCAGGCCCATCGTCGCCAAGTTCAGTCTCCAATCTTCAGGATTCGTTTCATCCCTTATGTGGGCACAGCGATAGCTTTCACAAGACAGGCTTTACCCCGTTTTCGTAAAAAGGCGGCATTTGGGGCTTGCGGGGGGATATACCCCATGCTAACGGCGCGCCTCACCCGTCAGGAATTAGTTGCCTGACCGCCAGAGCGGGCGTAGCTCAGGGGTAGAGCACAACCTTGCCAAGGTTGGGGTCGAGGGTTCGAATCCCTTCGCCCGCTCCATTTTTCGATAGCTTTGATGACTGCCATCGCGGCCCTTGGGGGAAGCGAAACAGGGTATTTTTAAGTATACTAATGCGTTGAGAGTGATTGCCACTCTGCGGGTAGCTATTGGCAACCTCCGCACGAAATGCTATTTGTTCCCTTTACGTTCAAATCGCGCTTTGAGGACTGCATTAATGTCAGAATTGGAGCCTGTGCATCTGCAAGAGGATCAGGCGACGGGTGATCGCTTCCTTGTTTATGGAACCGATAATGGACCTAAGGTAGAAATCTATTATCAAGGTGACGAACTTTGGATGACACAGGCCCAAATCGCCGACCTTTACGGTCGTGATGTTTCGACAATATCGCGTCATATCAACGGGATATTAGAAGAGGGTGAATTGGACGATAATCATTTGCAGAAAATGCAAATGAATCCGCGAGGCGGTCCGACGACATTGTTTAGCTTAGATATGGTGATCTCTGTCGGCTACCGCGTCTCGTCAAAGCAAGCCACCTTGTTTCGCAGATGGGCGACAGACAAACTTGTACAATTCGCCACGAAGGGATTCGTCGTAGATGCCACTCGGCTCAAGAGTCCCGATTATCGTGACCGCGTTGCTGAGCTACGCGATATCATCAGGGACATCCGTTCGGACGAAGCCAATGTCTATCGCGAGCTACGTTCTATCTGTGCAATGTGCCAGGATTATGATGGCACTTCAGACGAGTGGCACGAATTCTATAAAAACACGCAAGCCAAGCTAATTTATGCGGTCGCGTCACATACCCCTGCCGAAGTTCTCAAAATCAGAGCCGACTCCAATGCACCCAACATGGGGCTTCAAACATGGCCTAATGACAACATCAGCAAAGCTGACGTCACTACGTCTAAGAACTATCTGGCAGACCGAGAAATAAAGGAGCTTAATCGTCTTACGACTATTCTGCTCGATATATTTGAAGATCAACTGGACATTGGGCGGTTGAAGACGATGGTTGAAGCAGGGCATTTACTCGACAAACAGCTAAAGGATTTAGGGTCAGGACCTATTAAATCCACCTTCGCGGCGTCAAAATGGCAAAGATATCGAAGGAAAATGGCCGCCGCAGGCAGTAATTCTGCCTGCAAGGGCATTTTGTTTCGAGATCAAAGCCATTTTGGCGTCCTTCGGATTTGACCCATTTTGTCCATTGCCGCGTTGGCAAAGCTAGACTTAGAACCACTAATACCAACCTGCAATGATCATAACCCACTGGCCCATTTGCGGTGCCCGATGGTCATAATGCGCCAAGGCTGATCTATGAGTTTGTTCCACGCCTCGCAGCAGAGGTCGACGATATTGTCGTGGGAAGTGAACACCCGGTTGGAGAGCCAGTTGTCGCGCATGAACTGCCAGATATTCTCAACCGGGTTGAGTTCAGGACATTTGGCCGGAAGCGCGATGATGCTGATATTGCCGGGAACATCCAGCTTGTCAGTCATATGCCAACCGGCTTGATCCATCAGTATAACAGCGTGAGCGCCAGGAGCGACGGCGAGCGCTATTTCTGTCAGATGGAGTGTCATGGTTTCGGTATTGCAGAACGGCAGCACCAGCCCCGCGCCCTTGCCGTGCTCCGGGCAGATTGCGCCGAAGATATAGGCCGATTTGGTCCGCTGGTCTTTGGGTGCCGATGGCCGCGTCCCGCGTCTGGCCCAACGCCGCGTGATCTTGTTCTTCTGGCCAATCCGCGCTTCGTCCTGGAACCAAATCTCTATCGGCGTGCCCTTCGGGAGAGTTGCTCTGACCTTTGCAAGCTCGGCGGCAAAGCCCCCTTTTTAAAGGCCTCCATCGCAAGCTCGTTCTGGGCGTAGTGGCGAGGCCGCGCCGTCAGCTTGACATAGCCCAGTCTCTTTAGCTCACGCCCCACGGTCGTTGCATCAAGCGAGACAGCAAATTCGTAATGAAGCCACTGGACCAAGTCGACCAGCCGCCAGCGAACGACGCCATGGATCGCCGGGATCGGGCCGCACTCGACCATTTCGACAAGCGCGCGGCGCTGGGCATCATTGAGCAGCGACTGTCTTCCCGGGGCCTTGCCATCGAGCAGCCCATCGGGACCTCGGGCGTTGAACCTCACCACCCAGTCACGCACGATCTGTAAGCCCACCCCGCCGATCCGCGCCGCCCTTGTCCGGCTGCCACCGTCGTAGATCTCGGCCAATGCCAAAAGCCGGCGGGCCTGGTTCGCACTTTTCGACTTCCGCGCCAGTCGCCTCAAGGCAGTGCCGTCAAAATCATCCCGCAAGCTAATCGCTGATCCCATGTCACGTCCTCCAAATGAAGAACAACATAGAATCAGACTTTCCACCGTTTGGGAATCCCAAATCTGAGTCAGCCTCACCGCAGCTTGGTATAAGCCTGCGCTTTGCCGCCTTGCACTGAACAAAATGGCCTCAAACCGCGAAGGTGGATTTAATAGGTCCTGACCCTAGGTCGGTCAGTGCTGCGTTCGGGTGGACGTGTATCCATGCAGGATGCCAAAAGACACGCCGAACGTGAATATGACAAGTTTAAAGCAAAGGTTAAAGCGTTGCGCCATGAAGCGGCTGACAAGGTAATTTCTGAAATTAAAACTGCGCAAAAAGGTCTTCCAAGAGGCACGAAGAAATAGCGATGGCCTACCGGCAGACTTTAAAGCCATGCCGGAAAAAGCGGTGTTTGGGCGTCATATCTTAACCGCCCCGCACGAACGTGCTGCGCGTCAATCGCGTCACCAACCCTGCCAAACCATCATAATTTGCGCGGTGATAGGCGGAGTCCGGGGCCAATTGTGCTGTTAGGCGGCGGTGGGCTTCGCCTAAGGCATGATAGGGTACGCTGGGGAGTAAATGGTGCAGCGCGTGGTAGCGCAGTCCTACGGGTGCCCAGATTGATGCCAGCATACCGGGTGGCGGCACGTTGACGCTGTCGAGGAACTGCGCAGTGACGCTTAACGGCTCCCCGTCATTTTCCCATAAATGGGCCACAAGTGTGCGGACCTGATTCAGCACGGCAACGCTGGAGACGATAGCCAAAAATATCAGAAAGGCATTCATCGGAATATAGCCGCTGAACACGCCGCCCAGCAGAACAATCGACCAAATGCTCGCGGCGGTTTCTTGTATGATCCAGTTGCGACGCGCTTCGCCCTCGGCCGGACGGCGGCGGAAGGCGGGATTGATTGCAAGGCCTGAATATCGTTCCACCACAATCTGGCGAAGCCCGGGAATGAACAGCGAAAGCGGCGCAAGCACGGCGTTGCGGAACAGCAATGCAAAGGGTGCGAGCAGAGAGGCGAATATGAACAAGGGTAATGTCCAAGGCTTCATCAACGCCAGCGGCAGATATTCAGGATCCTGATCGGTACCGTATCGCGTGCGCGCATGGTGGAGATTGTGAATGCCTTCATACATGTACGACGGCACGAGCAGAGGCACACCAATCACCGCGTTAAAGCCAAAGCGGAAACCGGGTAGGGCCGAATGCTTTACATGGCTGACTTCATGGATGAAGCCGCCGGCGCGATAGAGCGCAAGCACCGATATCAGAGCTGCGACACATTGCAGCCAAAGATTGCCGGAAAGGATTGTTACCGCAAGGCCAGCATAACCCAAAAAGGCGGACGCCAGAAAGTCAGACCAGAAAATGCGTGGGTTGGGCGTGCCCAAGTCGCGCGTCAATTCAGCCACAGCGCGCAGCATCGCCTTATCATCGGGCACGCGCTTGAGCGCAGCCGCGCGCATCGCAACATCACTATCCGGCTGGACATCTGTTGCAGGGGTATGCGCGGTCAGAGTGCTGTTACGCAGAGGCGAATCAATGGGGCCAGCTATTGTCATGCACCTTAGATAAGCGCCAGTCATGGCGAGAAAATGGCAGAATGCAAGAATTATGGCGCTGTTGTCTCCCTTACGTCCATCGCATGCGTCATGACCGCCGCCGCAGTTTGCGGGTCTATGCGCGTTCCTAAAGGCACAACGTCTACAGGCTTGTCAGGCGCTCGGCGTCCGCTAAATACGCCGTATGTTAGGTGTTTGCTATTATCCCGAACATTGGCCGGAAGAATTTTGGCCGCGTGACGCCCGTCGGATGCGTGCGCTTGGGCTGACCTATGTGCGCATCGGCGAATTCGCCTGGGGGCGGATCGAAAAAAGCGAAGGCGTTTTTGATTGGGCGTGGATGGACCGCGCGATCGAAACCCTCGGCGCTGTGGGCCTCAAGGTCGTGTTGGGGACACCGACCGCAACACCGCCCAAATATTTGTGCGCAAAATATCCTGATATTCTGCCGGTTGATATTCACACCGGCCAGGTCCGCGGGTTCGGGTCGCGGCGACATTATGATTTTTCGAGCGAAACCTATTTGATGCAGGCGGAACGCATTACTGACGCAATGGCGCGGCGATATGGCGGCCACCCCCATGTTGTGGGTTGGCAGACGGACAATGAACTGTGCTGCCACGACACGACAATGAGCGCATCGCCAGCGGCGTTGGAAAAGTTCCGCGCTTATTGCGCGCAGCGTTATGGCGATATCGAAACGTTGAATGCGGCATGGGGCAATGTGTTCTGGTCGATGGAATATGATGGCTTCGACCAGATCGAGCTTCCCTTTTTCACGGTGTGTGAGACGAACCCGGCGCACCGTTTGGCCTATCGCCGTTTTGCATCGGAACAAGTCGTACATTTTCATGACGTCATGATATCGGCCATTCGCCGTCATGCCCGGCCGGACCAATGGGTGACGCACAACATCATTCCGCCGGCTACAACTGGCGTTGATAATGCCGCTTTGACGAAGGCGCTCGATTTCGTGAGCTATGACAATTATCCGCTCGGCTTTTCGGATCAATTGATGGCGAAGGCGTCGGCGGAGGAATGGAAGCCGTTTATGCGCACGGGACATCCTGACCTGGCCGCGCTGAATTTCGATTCGGTGCGCGGCCTGTCCAAGGGTGCGTGGTGGGTGATGGAGCAGCAGCCGGGTCCGGTAAACTGGGCACCGCATAATCCGCGCCCTGCACCCGGTATGGTGCGCCATTGGACGCTGCAGGCCTTTGCCCATGGCGCAGGCTGCGTTGCCTATTTCCGCTGGCGGCAAGTGCCATTTGCGCAGGAACAAATGCATGCAGGGCTATTGCGGCCCGACGATATGCCCGCGACGGCATGGGCGGAGGTCGAGCAGGTGGCGGCAGAGATGCAGTTGCTGGGCGACATGTCGGCGGTGGCGCCCAAGGCCCCTGTGGCGATCATCATTGATCCGGTGTCGGGCTGGGTCGATGATATTGAGCGTCAAGGCGCGGGCTATCGATATGATGCCGTCATCTTCCAATATTATTGCGCGCTGCGCGGCGCTGGCGTCGATGTGGACTTTGTGTCGGCAGGCGAAGCGCGGCTGGATGGTTATCGCCTGATTGTCGTGCCAACGCTGGCGGTGCTCGATGATGCTGCGTTCGATGCGTTGAAAGCGAGCGAGGGCCTGTTACTATTTGGTCCGCGCTGCGGCGCAAAGACGGAGGAGTTTTCTATTGTTGACGGCCTGCCGCCGGGACGATTGCGTGAATTTGTGCCGATCAAGGTGACGTCGGTAGAAACGCTGCGTCCAGATTGTAACGGGACCATCACGTACAAGAATTCGGTGCATGAAAGCGGACGTTGGCGCGAAACGATCGAAGTCGGCGCGGCGGATATCATCGCCACTTATGAAGATGGCGCACCCGCGGCGGTCCGGTCAGGACGGAGCGTGTATCTCGCGACGTTGACCGACGACGCGTGTGTCAAAAACATGCTGGTTGATTTGTGTGCTGAGGCTGGGGTCGCCATAACGCTGCTGCCGCCGACATTGCGCTTGCGCCGCCGGGGTGATCTGACCTTTGCGTTCAATCTTGCCGAAACGCGCGCGAATGCCCCTGCGCCAGACGGCGCAGTATTCGTCATCGGCAGCCCCGAAATTGAACCCTTTGGCGTTGCTGTCTGGCGTTAGCGCTCTTTGGTTGCGCTAAATTTCAGGTCCGGATGCTTTTCCTGTTGATACCCCACATCCCATGACGAGCGCGCCATAAACACAGGGTGGCCATCGCGATCCTTGGCCATATTGCCGCCGTTGAACGACACAAATTGCGCCAATGCGCTTTCCGAACCGATCAGCCAGCGCGCCGTGTCATATGGCGCAGCTTCCAAGAAAGCATCGACCTTATACTCCGCCTCAAGCCGAGAGATCAGCACGTCCAATTGCAATTGCCCGACAACGCCAATGACCCAATTGGAACCGATTTCAGGGTAGAATACCTGAATGACGCCCTCTTCGCTCAAGTCATCGAGCGCCTTGCGCAATTGCTTGGTCTTGGTGGGGTCGCGCAACACGACACGGCGCAAGATTTCCGGTGCAAAATTCGGCAGGCCCGTAAAGCGGACATCATTGCGTTCCGACAAGGTATCGCCAACACGTAGCGTGCCATGGTTAGGAATACCGATGATGTCGCCGGGTTCGGCGCTGTCGGCAATTTCGCGGTCTTGGGCAAAAAACAGGATTGGCGAATGAATCGCCACCGGCTTTCCAAGCCCGGATGGCGTCAACTTCATGCCACGCTTGAACGTGCCTGAGCACAGCCGCATGAATGCGATACGGTCACGGTGCTGCGGGTCCATATTGGCCTGCACCTTAAAAATAAAGCCGGTGACTTCCTTTTCCGACGGATCGATATTGCCCTTTGAACTTGGCTGTGGCCGGGGTGGGGGGGCGAAGGCCGCAATGGCGTTGATCAGCTCGATCACGCCAAATTCTTTCAACGCAGACCCGAAATATACAGGCGTCAGGTCGCCGTTCTGGAACGCGGTCAGGTCAAAGTCCGCATATCCCGCTTGCGCAAGTTCCGCTTCCTCGCGCAGTCGGTGTACGCCCGCTGGCGTTAGCACCTGTTCCAGCGTGGCCGCGTCAAGCCCGCTATGATCGCTAATTTTGCCTTCAAATGCCTTGCTGTCGCCCGACGGTTGGCTGAGGCGGCCGCTATTGAAATCATATAGGCCTTCAAATTCACCGCCCATGCCAACGGGCCAATTCATCGGGCAGACATCCAGCGCGAGTGCGTCGGCGACCTCGTCAATCGTTTCAAACGCGGCGCGGCCTTCGCGGTCTACCTTGTTGACGAAGGTGATGATCGGCACGCTGCGCAGGCGGCAGACTTCAAACAGCTTGCGGGTTTGCGGCTCAATACCTTTGGCCGCATCAATGACCATGATGGCCGAATCGACCGCCGTCAGCGTCCGGTAGGTATCTTCGGAAAAATCCTCATGCCCCGGCGTATCGAGCAAGTTGAAAACAATGCCATCTTTCTGGAACGTCATCACCGATGATGTAACCGAAATTCCGCGTTGTTGTTCGATCTTCATCCAGTCCGAACGCGCGCGCCGGGCTTGCCCGCGTGCCTTGACTTCACCGGCCAAGTGAATCGCGCCACCTTGCAGCAGCAATTTCTCCGTCAGCGTGGTCTTACCCGCATCAGGGTGGGAAATAATGGCAAAGGTCCGGCGGTTCAGCGTCATACCGCGCGGCTTAGGGGCGATTGATTAACGCTTCAACCCGTTTGTCAGCAGATCAGTGGCAATGTTGGCCACATCGGCCACGTCGCGATCTTCGCCCATGACGCCGTAGCGTAGGCCCAGAAACACGTTCATGCCGACAATGGCCCAAGCGTGGACTTCCTCGACATCATCGCGCAACTGGCCCTTGGCGGCGGCGTTTTTCAAGCTGGCGAGATAGCCCTTTACCGTGTCTTCATAATGCGCGCGATAACTTGGCGGATCGACAAACTCGGCTTCATCGATAATCCGGTAAAGCTCTTTATGCTCGCGCACGAATTCTAGGAATTTGGCAAGGCCTTTGCGCTCGCCCTCCATCCGGTCGGGTTCTGCTGCCATCACTGGACCAACATTATGGCGCACCTGAGCGGACATATCGCGCACGAGCGCACGGAACAGCGAATCTTTCGAATCAAAATAGGTGTAGAAACTACCAAGAGCTGCGCCCGCACGTTGCGTAATCGAGACAACAGAACTGTCGTGAAACCCCTTTTCGCCGAACTCCGCTGCCGCCGCATCTAGCAAAAGACGCAGAGTCTTACGCCCCCTTTCGGTGCGCGGCGTTTTTCCTGCCGGTGTCATTGTTGCTGATATGCCACGTTCGGCAGACATTCGCTACGCTTTCTAAATCCATTAAGTTGAAACATGGTTCAACTTTCACTATAAGGCAATTTGCAAGCGGGTAAAGACCCGCAATATTGGAGGAGAGTGAACAATGAAATCCCCTAAAACTGCGATAATCCGCGCCGCCTTATTCGCCAGCATCGCATCGTCGGGTGTGGTCTGGGCAGCGCCTGCGTTTGCGCAAGAGACTGCGCCCACCATGAATGAGGCCGAAGGCAGCGGCGAAATCATCGTTACTGCTCGCCGCCGTGAGGAAAATCTTATCGACGTGCCAATCGCGGTGAGTGCTTTTTCTGGTGAATCGCTTGAAATGCGAGGTGCGCTTGACCTCACCGACATCGGAAATATCACACCAAACACCACGCTTGAAACGTCGCGCGGCAGCAACTCGACATTGTCCGCTTTCATCCGCGGCATTGGGCAGCAGGACCCTGTTTCCGGTTTTGAACCGGGCGTCGGTATCTATCTCGACGATGTCTATCTGAATCGTCCGCAAGCTGCGGTGCTGGACATATATGAAGTTGAGCGCATCGAAGTGCTGCGCGGCCCACAAGGCACATTATATGGCCGCAACACCATCGGCGGCGCGGTCAAATATGTAACCAAGCGGTTGCCGCAAGACTTTGCACTAAGTGCACGCGCTACCGTTGGGACATATGACCAAGCCGACGGCGTCTTGACCGTTTCGGCACCCCTTGGCGACATTGTCCGCGTCGGCGGCAGCGTCGCGCGGCTCTCGCGTGGTGGCTTTGGCGACAATCTGACCACGGGTCTGGAAAACTATAACAAGGACGTCTGGGCGGCGCGTGGCACGCTTGAAATGGGCGGCTATGGCGCGCCAGTTTCGGTTCGCATCAGCGGCGATTACAGCCATGACAAAAGCAACCCGCGCGGTGGCCATCGCTTGATCCGGGGCCTGCTTTCGGGCGCGCCTGTGCTGGAAAATGTCTATGACACACGCGGCGGGCTTGTCGATCCAAAGCAGGATATTGAGGCTTTTGGCTTTGCGATGAACATTTCGGTCGATCTGTCGGACAGCCTGACGCTGCGTTCTATCAGTGCATGGCGCAAGGATGACAGTCTGACCCCAATCGACTTCGACGCATTGCCTGCGGCGGACGTTGACGTGCCCGGTGGCTATTTCAACGAACAGATTAGCCAAGAGGTTCAATTACTCGTTGATGCGGGGCCATTTAGCGGCATGGTCGGTGCTTATTATCTTGATGCAACGGCGGACACGTTGTTCGACGTTCGCCTTTTCAACACTTTGGCGGGACTGACAGCCTTTACCAATGCTGCGGTCGACACTGAAACCTACGCCGTGTTCGGCGATTTCACTTATGATTTTTCCGAACAGTTGAGCCTGTCATTTGGTGGGCGATATACGTGGGACGAGCGCAGTGCAAACATCCTGCGCCAGAATTATCTGGGCGGTGGTTCCCCATTTTTTGGTGGAGCAGGCGTGCCCTTTGGCGCACCAAGCACCAATTTCAACGGCAGCCGCAGCTTCAAAAAATTCACGCCACGCATATCGCTTAGCTTCAAGCCAGCGCCAGATCACAATATCTACGCCAGCTTTAGCCAGGGCTTCAAGGGCGGCGGTTTCGACCCGCGCGGTGTTGGCACCAACGCGCCTGATTTGAACGGCAACGGCATTCGGGGCGAAAATGAAGAAGTCGCGGCGTTTCTGAGCTTCCGCCCTGAAAGCGTCGACAGTTATGAAGTTGGCTATAAGGGCAATTTGTTTGATGGCGGTCTGACCTTTGCCCTTGCTGGCTTCTACGCCGATTATAAGGATGTCCAAATCCCCGGTTCGGTTGCCTGCATCGTGGGCGGCTTGCCATCTTTCTGTGGCGTTACGTCAAACGCGGGCAAGGCAACTTTCAAGGGTGTCGAGCTGGAATTCAACGCACGTTTGGCTGAAAGCTTCGCGAGCGATGGCGACCGCCTCAACCTGCTGGGTGCGGTGGGGTATATCGACGCACAATTTGACGAATATATAACCAACATTGCAAGCGTTCCGACCGATGTGGCCCAATATCGCGATGTGCAGAATACGCCATCTTTGACGGCAAGCGCGACGCTTGCTTATATGACGCCCGCCGGTGCTGGACGTTTGAATTTCGGCACAACGGTTTCATACCGCAGCAGCACCTCGCAGTTCGAAATTCCAAATCCGTATATCGATCAATCCGGCTATGCCTTGGTGGATGCGAGCCTGGTCTACACATCACCTGATGATCGTTGGAGCATAGGCCTGCATGGTAAAAACCTTACTGACAAGGAATATAAGACCTCGGGCTATAGCTTCATCGTGGGCAATGCGACCACGGGTGTGCCAACGCTTGGCGGTGGTGGCTTGCCGCTCGCGTCGTTAGGCCGTGAAGGCACGCTGACGGCGTTCTATGGCAACCCACGCCAAGTATTTCTAACTGCGGGTGTGAAGTTCTAAGCACGCGTTTCGACGCTTATGTAAAAAAGGCCGGGCAATCGCCCGGCCTTTTTCATCCGCGCAGCACGGCGCCCAATTTTGTGGCCGCGGCGATGACCTTGTCTGAAATGGCTTTCAGTTCATCATCGCTATAGCTTTTTTCCGTCGGCTGAAGCGTAACTTCAACCGCAAGGCTCACTTGCCCTTCAGGCACGCCTTGTCCGGCGAAGCGGTCGAACAGGCGGACCGCCACGATATCATCCTTGTCGCAACCCTTTATGGCGCGAACCAGATCATGCGCAGGCATGTCTGCTGCGACCAGAAACGCAAAATCGCGCGTCACCGCTTGCAATGCTGGTGGTGTGAACGCTGGCCGCATGAAGCCGCTCGCTTTCTTCAACGGTATGGCATCCAAAAAGATTTCCGCCGCCACGACAACGCCATCAAGGTCGAACGCCTTTGCAGTTGCCGGGTGTAAAGTGCCAAAGGCCGCCAATATGTTCTTTGGCCCCATGCGCAAGGTGGCCGACTGCCCCGGATGATAATGCGCGCCCGCATCGTCCATTACCAGCAAGCCGTCGGTGGCGACGCCTGCGGCCTTCAGCAAGGCAATCGCTTCTGCCTTTGCATCGAAGGCGTCAAAGCGTGCGGCCTTACCCGCTGCCCAGTTTCGCGCCGAACGATCCCCCGCCAGCACGATTCCTGCGGTTGCGCGCTCGTCGCTCGTGCCGTCAGTGCCAACGAAGTAGCGCCGCCCAATCTCGAATAACCGAACCGAAGATGCGCCGCGATCCATGTTGCGCTGTGCCGCCGAAAGCAGCCCAGGCAACAAAGAAGGTCGCATGACCTTCATGTCCTCGGAAATCGGGTTAGCTAGGCCCCATGCGCCACCACCAAAGGCGTCGGCCGCCTTTTGCGGCAGAAAGGACCAGTTGATGGCTTCATTGAGGCCGCGTGCCGCCGCCGCGCGCCGGACTTTGCGTTCCAAGGATTGCGCGGGCGTCGCGGTGGGCTTGGCCACGCCATCGGCGCGGGGCAATGGCACCGACACGACATTGTCGAGGCCAACCATGCGCACAACTTCTTCCACAATGTCGGCGGGTCCATCGACGTCACGACGCCATGACGGCACAATTATGCTCCAGTCCGATGTGACCGAAAAGCCAAGTCTTTCAAGAATGTTGCGCTGTTCCTCTGGCGCAACATCAACCCCGCCCAGGCGGCGGCAATAATCGGTATCATAAGAAAATATGCGCGGCGCAACGGGCGCTTGGCCAGCGCGGGTGATGGCGCTTGCCGTGCCGCCGGTCAGCTCAAGAACAAGCTTTGTGGCAATTGCAAGCCCGTCGTCGAGAAATGCCGGATCAACGCCCCGTTCAAAACGCTGGCGCGCATCGCTGGTCAGGCCAAGCTTCTGTCCCGTGCGGGCAATATGTTCAGGATCGAAAAACGCGCATTCGATGAGGACATTCACTGTGCCTTCCGAAACACCGCTATGTTCGCCGCCCATGATGCCGCCAATGTCATGCACCATCGCGTCGTCGGCTATGACGGTCATGCTGGCATCCAACGTGTAGCTTTTGCCGTTGAGCGCAACCATCTGTTCGCCGTCTACGGCTTTGCGCGCTACCAGCGCACCATTTAGCTTGTCTTGGTCATAGACGTGTAAAGGGCGGCCAAGGTCAATCGACAGGAAATTGGTGATGTCGACCAAGGCAGAAATCGGCTTTTGGCCAATCGCTTTCAACTTGGCGCGCATCCATTCAGGCGAATCCATATTGTGCACGCCCAAGACCGATTGCGCATAAAATGCCGGACAGCCGGCTACGTCATCGGTGCGGACGTTCGGCGCGGCGTCGGTGCCCTCCAAGGGCGCGGACAGATCAATTTTATACACCTCGCCCAGCGGCTTTAGCGTGCCCAGCCCTGCCGCCGCCAGATCGCGCGCAATGCCACGCACGCCCATGCAATCCTGCCGATTGGGCGTAATGCTGACATCGATGACTGGGTCGTCAAGACCCGCCCAATCAGCATAGACTTGCCCAACTGGCGCATCGTCTGGAAGCTCGATAATACCATCATGGTCATCGCCAAGTTCAAGCTCAGCAATGGAACACATCATGCCGTTCGATTCGACGCCGCGGATGGCCGCTACCTTCAGTACCATGCCATTGGCGGGTACGACTGCGCCAGCCGGACCAAAGACGCCAAGCATGCCTGCGCGCGCATTAGGCGCGCCGCAGACGACCTGAAGCGGTTCCCCGCCTGCGTCAACCGACAGGACTTGCAGCTTGTCCGCTTGCGGGTGCGGGGCGGCGCTGATGACCTTTGCAATACGGAAGGCGGACAAGGCGTCAGCCGGGTTTTCAATACCTTCGACTTCCAAACCAATGCGGTTCAGGCAGTCAGCGACGGCTGGCATATCCGCGTCGGTGTCGAGATGCTCTTTAAGCCACGAAAGGGAGAATTTCATTGGAAGTATCCCTTTCGTGCCCCGGACAGCGATCCGGGGCCCAGAATCAAAAGAGTTGAGAATTTCATGCGCCTACGCCTCCGCTTAGCGTCGGTACATCGAGCGCATTGAACCCATAATGTTGCAGCCAGCGATTATCGCCATCAAAAAACGCACGCAGATCATCCATGCCATATTTCAGCATCGCCAGACGATCGACGCCTGTGCCAAAGGCAAAGCCCTGCCACACATCGGGATCAAGCCCGCAGGCCGCAATAACCTTACGGTGGACCATGCCCGAGCCGAGCACTTCCATCCAGCCTTCGGCCCCACCGATAACCCGTTTGCCGTTAATGACGGAATAGCCGACATCAACCTCCACCGAAGGTTCCGTGAATGGGAAATAGCTTGGGCGCAGACGCAGGACGACATCCTCGCGTTCGAAATAGGCCTTTAAAAATGTCTCCAGCGTCCATTTCAGATGGCCCAGATGGATGCCCTTGTCGATGACAAGGCCTTCAATCTGGTGGAACATCGGCGTGTGCGTTGCATCGCTGTCGCTGCGGTAGACGCGGCCCGGCGCGATGATGCGGATGGGTGGTTCCTGTGACGTCATGGTGCGGATTTGCACGGGCGATGTGTGCGTGCGCAGCACCATTTTTTGGCCATCGCGGGCCATGTCGTCGGGAAAATAAAATGTGTCGTGCATGGCGCGGGCCGGATGCGTTTCGGGGATGTTGAGCGCGGTGAAATTGTGCCAGTCATCCTCAATTTCGGGCCCTTCGGCCACGGCAAAGCCCATATCGGCGAAAATCTCTGCCAGCTCGTCCATGACCTGGCTAACGGGGTGGATCGTCCCACGCGGGGCGTCTGGCGCAGGCAGCGTCATGTCGACACGCTCGGTGGCGAGGCGTGTTTGAAGAGTGGCTGTTTCAAAGATTGTCTTTTGAGCCTCTATTGTGCCGATTATTGCAGCCTTCCACAGATTAATCTTGTGCCCTTTTTCGACGCGCTCCTCGGGCGACATTGAACCGAGCGTCTTTAACAGAGCAGTTAACTCGCCGTTTTTTCCCAGCACCGCAATGCGTGCGGATTCCAGCGCGTCCATGTCTTTCGACCTCTCGACCAATTGCATCAGTCGTTTGCCGATTGCCTCAATATCACTCATTTTCGTCATTCCCGCGAAGGCGGGAATCTAACTCCCGCGTGTTCCTAAATTTCACAACTTCCGCGATGGCAGAGTTGGAAAGCCCAAATCAACCGCCAAATCGCGCCAATTCGGGTTTTCCATCTCGATCAGGTTGATTTTCCACTGCCTATTCCATTTCTTGATCTGCTTTTCCCGCAATATTGCCGTTTCCATTGTGGCATGCTGTTCATACCAAATAAGCATCTTTACATTATGGTTGGCGGTAAAGCCTTCAAATATGTCTTCGCGGTGCTGATGCAGTCGTTGCATCAGATGCGACGTGACGCCCACATATAGCGTCCCGTAGCGGCGGCTTGCCAAAATATAGACTGTTGGTTGGAAGTCCGCGTGCATAAAGATGTCCGGAGTTGGATCCCCGCCTGCGCGGGGATGACGAGGGTAAAATTCACTGCCTGAACTGCATAAGCAAAAGGGCGCGAACGGCAAGTGCCGCCCACGCCCTTTTGCGCATGTATCGAAGTGAGAGGCTTAAGCTGCCTTAGACAGCGCCGCTTTCGACTGCGCAATGATGGTGCTAAACATCGCCGCCTCGTTCATTGCCAGGTCGGCAAGGACCTTGCGGTCGAGTTCGACATTCGCCAGCTTCAGGCCGTGCATGAACACGCCGTAGGTCATGCCTTCGGCGCGGACTGCGGCGTTGATACGCTGGATCCACAATGCGCGGAAGTTCCGCTTGTTTACCTTACGGTCGCGATATGCATATTGGCCGGCCTTTTCGACGGCCTGGCGTGCAACGCGGATCGTATTTTTGCGACGGCCATAATAGCCCTTCGCCTGCTCTAAAATTCTTTTATGTTTGGCTTTGGTGGTCACACCACGTTTGACGCGTGCCATAATCTATATCCTTTATTTTTTCGTGGTCGCGTGGCTTAACCGAAAAACCGGTTCCCACTTTTTCGCACCACGCTTCGTCTGAAAACGTACGCGCAGTCTTACAGACCGTAGGGCGCCCATTTCTTGATTGTCTTGGCATCGGGATCAGAGATCACGCTGGTGCCACGGTTTTGGCGGATATACTTGGCATTATGGCTGCTCAAACGGTGCCGCTTTCCAACGACGCCATGTTTGATCTTGCCTGTTGCGGTGATTTTGAAGCGTTTCTTCACACCGCTCTTGGTCTTGAGCTTGGGCATTTTGGTCTCCTTTGTTGAGTCCGTATCAAGCCGACATGGCAGCCCTATTGGCCAGCCTGCTTATTCGGAAGGCGCGCGACTAGCGGGATTCGCATGCGAATGCAAGTCTATTGCCCGTACGAAGGCTCCGGAAGCTGCAATGCTTGCAGCGGCTGACCCACCTGCTGCGCGCGTGCATGGATCGATGCGCTGCTGATCGCGCGCGGCATGGCGAGATAATGGCCAGGGGACATGCCCATGAATTGATGGAATTCGCGATTAAAATGGGCTTGGTCAAAATATTGTCCGTCCATCGCATCGGACCATTTCAGATCCGGATGCTGCATGGCATTGGCCAATGTTCGCAAAAAACGTTGGCGACGCAGCATGAATTTGGGCGGGAAACCGAAGATCCGGCGCGCGAGCCGCTCAAGCCGTTGTTGGCCCATGCCAGATGCTTCTGCAAGGTCGCGCACATTGCTGATCTCGGGATTGGCTATGGCGTGGTGGATGTTGTCAATTTCCGCCTCCAGCGGGTCGGGGTCGCCAAGGGATTGCAGCATGACGTGATCGAACAGCGCTGCAATTTGCTCCGGATCGGTGATACCATCTATTTCGCGCCTTAACTGCGCAAGCCGCGCGAATTCAGGGGCTGCATCCACCGCATGTACTCTGTTGGCCCAGCGATCTGCCGGACAGCCAACGATCCGATACCAACCCAAAGGCAATAATCCCAGCCCGACAAGCTGTATGTTGCGAAAGCGCACCAATGCGGCCCGGCCCGTTGGCCCAGTAATGCTGTCGGCGGGAATATCGAGCGGATCCAAGCCCACAGTGTTGCCCCTTGCCTGCCCGCGCAGGGCAAAACGCACGGTTGCCCATTCAGGATAGAGGAAATCCTCCTGCTCCGAACCATTGCTGCCCGTATCAAGGAAATAATAAGTGGAAAGATAGCGCCGAAGCGGCTTGGCGGGTAAAATGAATTGAATGGTATCTGCGATCGCTAATGATGGCATGCAAGTGCCTCAAGTACATCGTCAAGGCGCGCCGGATCGCCCACCGCAATTACCTGTCCATCCGAAGCTCCGTGAAGCGGCTCCCCCGACCAGTCGCTCATCATGCCCCCTGCGCCCGTTACCACCGGAATCAAAGCAGCAAAGTCATGAAGTTTCAAGCCTGCTTCCACAACGAGGTCGATATGGCCGCTGGCGAGCAATGCGTAATTATAACAATCACCGCCAAACAGCATTTTTTTATGCGCCGTTCGGGCGGCAAGCTCCATAAAATGGTCGCCGTCATGCTGACTGAAATATTGCGGTCCAGACGTTGCTAGGGTCGCTGCGGCAAGCGCCCTGCACGATCGGGTTTGCACCGGCGCGCCATTCAGCGTGGTCGGATAGCCCGCCGCGCCAACCCAGCGTTCGCCGTTTATGCATTGGTCAATGACGCCAAGCACCGGCCAATTATCCTCTAGCAAGGCAATCAGCGTTCCGAATATTGGCCGCCCGGCCATGAAGCTGACTGTGCCGTCAATGGGGTCGATAATCCAGCTTCGGCCAGAAGTGCCGCTTTTTTCGCCAAATTCTTCGCCAATGATACCGTCGCGCGGGCATTCAGCATCCAATATCCGGCGGATGGCGCTTTCGCCTGCGCGGTCAGCCTCAGTAACGGGCGAGGCATCTGACTTTGTTTCCTGGGCGAAGGTTGACCGGAAAAACGGGCGGATTGCTTGCCCGGCCGCATCCGCCAAGCGATTGGCAAGGAGGATATCGGCAGGTGTCATCAATCGAACAAGGAGCTAACCGAGCTTTCGTCCGTAATCCGCTTGATCGCCTCACCCAACAAGGGCGCAATCGGAAGCTGGCGGATTTTCGCGCTCGCATTGGCTGCATCCGACGCCATAATCGAATCGGTGATGACCAACTTTCGTAACGACGATGCGTTGACGCGGTTGACGGCTTCACCAGACAATACGCCATGCGTGATATAGGCAACAACATCGGACGCGCCCGCCGCTTTCAAGGCGTCGGCGGCATTGCACAATGTGCCAGCGCTGTCGGCAATGTCGTCGATCAGGATGCAGAAGCGGTCTTTTACGTCGCCGATGATGTTCATAACTTCGGATACACCTGCTTTTTCGCGTCGCTTGTCGACGATTGCAAGCGGTGCGTCGTCGAGGCGTTTGGCGAGCGCGCGCGCGCGGACAACGCCGCCAACATCGGGGGATACGACAGTGATGTTTTTGTTGCCGTGCCGCTCCAATATGTCCGCGCTCATGACGGGCGCGCCATAGAGATTGTCAGTGGGAATATCAAAAAAGCCCTGAATCTGGCCAGCGTGCAAATCAACGGTCAACACCCGGTCGGCGCCCGCCTCGGTAATGAGATTGGCAACGAGCTTGGCAGAAATGGGCGTGCGCGGTCCGGGCTTCCGATCCTGACGCGCATAGCCGAAATAAGGCAAAACGGCTGTAATGCGCTTGGCCGACGCACGGCGCAACGCGTCGATCATGATCAGCAGTTCCATCAAATTGTCATTTGCGGGATGGCTGGTGGATTGAATCACAAACATATCTTCGCCGCGGACATTTTCGTGAATTTCTACGAAAATTTCATTGTCGGCGAAACGCCGGACGCTGGCGTTGGTCAGCGGCAATTTCATATAATCGGCAATACCCTGCGCCAGCGGCAGGTTGCTGTTGCCTGTCATTAACTTCATATGCGTGTCCCCGAAATCTCTTATGACGCTCTAGCGATGCGAGGCTGGCCTGACAATCGGCTTGCTCCGCTAGTTTGTGGACAATAAGGGTGGAGACATGACAAACCAGCTTAATATTGCAATGGCGCAGCTTAATCAGCGCGTCGGCGACCTTGCAGGTAACGCGGCCGCAATGCTGGAGTGGCGCGTAAAGGCCGGGCCAGCTGATCTGATCGTGTTTCCTGAACAGCAACTGATTGGCTATCCGGCCGAAGACCTGGTGCTGAAGCCTGCATTTGCGGCACGTGCCGCCGAACAATTGGCCAAACTCGCGGCTGCAACTGCGGACGGCGGGCCAGCGATGCTCGTTGGCTCGATTTTTGTGGATGATGGCGCGTTGTATAACGGCATTGCCTTGCTGGACGGCGGGCGGATTGCCGCTGTGCGATACAAGCATGAATTGCCCAATTACGGGACTTTTGATGAAAAGCGGATTTTTGCGGCGGGTCCGTTGCCAGAGCCTGTCGAATTTCGCGGTGTGCGTCTGGGTGCGCCGATTTGCGAAGATGGCTGGTTGGCACCCGTTAGCCTGCACTTAAAGGAACGCGGCGCGGAACTGCTGATTTCGACCAATGGGAGCCCCTATGAAATCGACAAGGATGACCGGCGGCTGGAGGAAGTGTTTGCGGCGCGGGTTCGCGAAACCGGATTGCCATTAATGTTCCTGAACCGCGTCGGCGGACAGGATGAGCTGGTCTTTGACGGCAGCTCATTCGTGCTGAATGCCGATGGCGCAGTTGCGCACCGCCTGCCTGACTGGGAAGAACATCTTCGCATGACGCATTGGCACCGCAGCGCGGGAGGCTGGGAATGTGCAGATGGCCCCAAGGCGCTTTGGGAGGAGCATCCCGCAGATATCTATAGCGCGATGGTCGTTGGCTTGCGCGATTATGTCGACACCAATCGCTTTCCGGGCGTGGTGTTGGGCATGTCGGGCGGTATCGACAGCGCATTATGTGCCGCTATCGCCGCAGACGCGCTTGGTCCGGATCGCGTCTGGTGCGTCATGCTGCCCAGTCGCTACACCAGCCAATCGAGCCTACATGACGCCGCCGAATGCGCCGCGATGATCGGGTGCAAGATCGACACTATCCCCATTTCGCCAGCGGTCGAGGCGTTCGATGACATGCTGTCGGACAGTTTCGCCGACCGCGATGTCGACATTACAGAGGAAAACATCCAGTCACGAATCCGTGGGCTCACGCTCATGGCCTTGTCTAACAAATTTGGTCACATGCTGCTCACGACAGGCAACAAGAGCGAGATGAGCGTTGGCTATGCGACGATCTATGGTGACATGGCGGGCGGATATAACCCATTGAAGGACGCGTATAAAATGACCGTCTTTGCCATTTCAAAATGGCGGAATGGCCATAAACCAAGATTTGCCCTTGGCCGTGACGGGCCAGTGATTCCCGACAATATCATCACCAAGCCACCCAGCGCAGAATTGCGACCGGACCAGAAAGACAGCGATTCGCTGCCCGATTACCCCATTCTCGATAAGATGCTGCATGCATTGGTGGAGGAGGAGCGGTCCGTGGATGAGGTTGTCGCGCTTGGCTTTGATAGGGACGCGGTCACGCGGATCGAACGTTTGCTCTATCTCGCCGAGTATAAACGGCGGCAGGCACCGCCGGGCGTAAAGCTTGGGACCCGCAATTTTGGCCGCGACCGGCGTTACCCGATCACCAACGCCTTCCGCAGCGGCGGATAATCTGCGCGTCCTGTAAGTGGACACTGGAAATCGCGCATCGTGCGCCTTATTGGAGTGCCATGGCGTTTTTCAAAGATGTATCGTTCCGCAACGCAGGCAGCGACCTGGTGGGGTTTCTGCGCACGTCAGGCCGTCACAGCCCTTGGCTGTTTTTGGCGGCCTGCGTGCCCACGGCGATCATCATGTACACATTTTATCTCGATTCTATCGAGAAGGCTACGCCACCGCCGCGCGAGATCATTTATATTGAAAGCTGGCCCGCCACACGCTCGCTTGAAGAAACTAAGGCAGCAATTGCCGAACGCCAAAAGTTGAAAGACGAAATGCGCGCTCGTGAAAAGGAGGCGTATAAGGCATTTGGACGGGCGGTCGGGATGGACGTCGACAAGATAGATCGCGATGCACAAAGCGCGCAGGAGGCAAAGAAAGCCGTTGCGGCTCCGGCTTCTGTAGGAGCAGGGCAATAGCTCTCGCCAGCGACCTTCGGTTCATGGCGGTGGCTTTGTCGCTCGCTGAACGCGGTGTTGGGCGAACCGGCCTAAATCCTTCCGTTGGCTGCATCATCGTGAAAGACGGCCGGGTCATAGGACGCGGGTGGACGCAGCCCGGTGGCCGTCCACATGCAGAGGCCATGGCACTGGCGCAAGCTGGAGAAGCGGCGCGCGGCAGTACAATCTACGTCACGCTGGAACCCTGCGCCCATATGTCACAACGCGGCCCGGCTTGTGCGCAATTATTGACCGAAGCAGAGCCCGCGAGGGTTGTTATTGCATTGCAAGACCCCGATCCACGCACTTCTGGCGCTGGCATGGAGGCGCTCAAAGCTGCGGGAATTGGGGTCACCACTGACGTCATGGCATCCCAAGCGCGGCAAAGCCTGGCTGGCTTTATGAGCCGGATAGATCGCGGGCGCCCTTTTGTAACCTTGAAGATCGCAAGCTCGCTAGACGGCCAAATCGCGATGGCGGATGGCAGCAGCCGGTGGATCACTGGCGACGTTGCGCGCGCGCATAGCCATGTCGAACGGGCACGCACAGACGCAATATTATTGGGGGCAGGGACCGTCCGTGCCGATTCACCGCAATTGAACGTCCGGCTCGCCGGGCTGGGTGCATACCAACCCCGCAGGATCATGCTTGGCAGTGCCGATGCGCCGCAGGGTTGGGAGGTTATTCGCACGCCGCAGGATATTGCAAAATTGGGCTGCAACACTTTGCTGATTGAAGGCGGCGCTGCGACAGCGGCCGCTTTCTTGCGTGACGGCCTGGTCGACAGGCTCATGCTGTATCGCGCGCCAATATTGCTTGGCGCTGGCAAGGCATGTTTGAACGACATCGGGCTTACCCAACTTCAGGATGCCCATGGAATTTGGCAGCTTTCGGACGCCCGAAGTCTTGGCAAGGACCGTCTCGAAGTCTACGAAAAAACGAATTAGGAAAAGGGTGCAGCATATATGTTTACAGGTATCATCACGGACGTCGGCAGCATTCGGACATCCGAACAGCGCGGCGACCTGCGCCTCGTCATATCCTGCGCCTATGATACGGATAGCGTTGCCATTGGGGCCTCGATTGCCTGTTCGGGTGTATGCCTGACTGTCGTTGATAAAGGCGATGGATGGTTCGCGGTTGACGCATCAGCAGAAACCATTTCGTGCACAGCAGCCGGTATGTGGGAACAAGGTACCCGACTGAACCTCGAACGCGCCTTAAAAGTCGGCGATGAACTGGGCGGGCATATTGTTACTGGCCATGTCGATGGTGTTGGACACATCGTCGCCAGCGAAACCATTGGTGACAGTTGGAAAGTCACGGTTGCGGCTCCGTCCAGCCTTGCGGCTTATATCGCGGCCAAGGGCTCGATCACCGTCGACGGCGTATCGCTCACCGTCAATGACATTGCAGATCAAGCCGATGGTTCTGCGCATTTCATGCTGAATATCATTCCGCACACGGCGCAGATGACGACATTAGGCACGCTTGATGTCGGGCGGCACGTCAATTTGGAAATCGACGTGCTGGCCCGCTATCTCAAACGGATGGAGGATATCCGCGCGCGTTAAAAGGGTAGCCAGCGCTGCTTTTTGGAAAAGCGCATATACCCTACATTCGCGCCAAGCCGAAGTCCTGCACCGACCCGGATTGGGATCAATACTACATCGCCGCGACGCAGGTAGCTGGCGTTAAAACCGCCACCCAGATAGGCAACGCCCTCGGCCGCTGGGAAGCGTTCGTAGATGTCTTCTGTGTCGTACAGGTTATAGACCAAAATGAACGTGCTTCCTGCATTTGCCCCTGCGTCAGGACCAATGGAGGGGCCGGTCCAATAGACCGGTTTTTCGCCTTCCACGCGGTGGTTTAATGTGCCGGACCCATAACGAAGGCCGACTAAAAAAGCGCCGCCGCCTTCACGTCCCACAATATATCCATTGGGGCGCCCCTGTTTTTTGAGGATATCCTCAATCAGCAAAGCGAGTCCTTGCGCGCCTTTTCCAAACACGCCTTCAGCGGCGCCAATGAGGTCGTCCTGTTGATATGTATCGCCTGCCGGCACAGCCATTTGCGCCACTTCAACGCCGGGTTGGGTGCCAGAGCCGTCTGCGGGCATTGCGTCGGTTGGCACACCATCTTGCACGACCGTTTTGCCTTGCGCTATTGGCGCAGCTTGCGTGCTGGCATCTGGGCCAGCGGGCGGCGTGCCAAGGTCCGCGTCAATCGCGTCATTCGGATCAACATTACTGATCTGTGCATTTACGGGCGAAGCAAAAAGCGTGCCTGCCGCCAGCAGCACCAACAGGTAATGCATCGGTTTGTGTAATCCTATTTTCGCCAAAAACATGCGGCCCCACCTCAAAAGTTATATTTCCCATGCTATGGACTAGCTGGATGAGCGCATGATGAACAGGCGACAATGCGTGTCCAATGCGCGTCAAACTGAACCTAGGTCCTGACCCTAAGCCCCTAGTTTTCTTCTTATCCGTCGTCTGTGTCAATAACCATTGCAGCCAGATGCTTGGGCCGCTATAGGCCGCCGATGCCAAGCGCACAGGAGACGTGGGTGAGTGGCTGAAACCAACGGTTTGCTAAACCGTCGTACTGGTAAATCCGGTACCGAGGGTTCGAATCCCTCCGTCTCCGCCAATCTGTGGCCTTGCCAAAGGAAACGTGCGAACCCATGTCGAGAAAACGAAAAGGCCGCACGCGTTTTTTTTCGGCCTTGCGCGGGAAATCGCCGTTTTTTTGGATAAAAACCATCCTCATATTGGTTGTCACAGGCTATCTCGCCTGGCTTTCCTTCATTCATGCGGTGGCCAACATTACATGGGATCGCAACCCCGATGTCGCGTTACGATATGTGCCGGACCACCCCTTGGCATTATCGCGCAAAGCCGACGAAATGTTTGCCGAAAAGCAAGATCCTGCAACCTTGGCCAAGGTTGAAGCAATGGCGAAGCAGTCGCTGCGCGGCGGCGCGCTAAATCCGGTGGCCATTCGTTTGCTGGGCTATGTCGCGGATGTGCGGGGCGACACCAAAAAAGCACGTGAGTTGATGTTGCTGTCACACAAAGTATCCCGCCGGGACTTTGGCACGCAATTATGGCTGATCGAAGATGCCGTGGCGCGGGGGGACAAGAAACAGGCGCTGTATCATTACGACATCGCGATGCGCACAACACCCAGCAGCTTCCCGATATTGTTCCCGACATTGACTGGCGCGCTCAGCGACCCTGAAGTGCGCGTTGCATTGGCACCCATTGTTCGGCAAGCGCCCATCTGGCTGCCATCCTATCTTAGCGAAGCCATCAATACCGTCGAAAACCCCGCGAATCTGGCCGATGTTTTGGTGAAGGCTGGGGGACTGCCTGAAGAAGAGGTCTATCAAAATTTGTCCAATGCCTTGCTCGGGCAGTTGGCGGCCAAGAATAAATTTCCGGCCTTCCGGCAATATTATCTGACCCTCAAGGGCAACAAGCCTGCGGCCTTCCAATCGGCGGCGCTCACCAAAGACACGGTTAATGTGCGTTATCCCGCCATGGGCTGGCAGGTCGTAGAAAATGTCGGCATTGGCGGATCATTTTCGCAACCCGACACTAAGGGACGGGTTTCGCTTTCTGCTTTTGCAGGGTCGGGGGAGCGCGGCGAAGTGATGCGCAAAATGCTTTTCCTTGAACCCGGAAATTACCGCTTTCAGGCGCGATATTCGGCGCTGGAAGGGGTATCTGACGCAGAAATTCGCTGGGATTTGCAGTGTATTTCCGCCGCGGGTAATGTCGACAAATGGTTTGTCTCAACGCCTGTGCGTCGAGGAAATTTTGCGCAAGTTCAGGATTTCAATATTGATAAGGCCTGCCCGAACCAGTTGCTGATATTGCAGGCAGCAGGCGGCAGCAATCAACTCGGCGCGGAATTCACGCTTCGGTCGGTTGATATAACGTCTCGATAAACAAGACGCGCCGGGCCGCACATTCCGGCCAAGCCCTTTACGGCGCTGGCGTCCTCCTAAAGGTCGATGCCCTCAGGCTCCCCCCGCAATCTTATCCTGAGTCTTGGTATCGAAATCGCTTGCGTCATGCCGTTCGTGCAACTGGCTGGCGGGGTCGCCCATGACACGGTTGACCATACGCCCGCGTTTGACGGCAGGCCGCTCGGCGATCTGATCGGTCCAGCGAATGACATTTTTATATTCATGCACCGAAAGGAACGCCCCCGCGTTGTAAATCAATCCTTTGACTAGCGCGCCATACCAAGGCCAAATCGCCATATCTGCAATGGTGTAAGCGTCACCCGCCATATATTCCCGCTCTGCCAAATTGCGGTCAAGAACGTCCAATTGCCGTTTTACCTCCATGGCAAAACGGTCAATGGCATATTCGATCTTAAACGGCGCATAGGCATAAAAATGACCAAAACCGCCGCCCAGATAAGGACCACTGCCCATTTGCCACATCAGCCAGTTGATGGTCTCGGTCCGCGCATGATGCTCGGTCGGGAGGAACGCACCGAATTTCTCCGCCAGATACAAAAGGATCGATCCTGATTCGAAAACCCGCGTTGGCGTGGGCGTTGAATGATCGAACAAAGCGGGGATTTTGGAATTGGGGTTGGCGTCGACAAAGCCGCTGGAAAACTGGTTGCCATCGCGGATGTTGACCAGCCACGCATCATATTCCGCGCCTTGATGGCCAAGCGCCAACAACTCCTCAAGCATTACGGTGACCTTCACGCCATTGGGCGTAGCCAGCGAATATAGCTGCATCGGGTGTTTGCCGACTGGGCGTTCTTTGTCATGGGTGGCGCCTGCAATTGGTCGGTTGATATTGGCGAACTGGCCGCCATTTTCGGTATTCCATTCCCAGACGTCGGCTTGGGTGTATTCGGAAAATGTCTGGGTCATGGGGGTTCCTCAAATATTCGGGTGTTGGTCCGGTGTAGGGCTGTGCTGGAACAATGCCGGGGTGTGAGACGGCGCGCACAACTTTTCAAGTTGACGTGAACGTAAAGCAAGGCTTTAGTCGGATGATTACACCAAGGGAGAGCCAATATGTCCGCCACAGTCGAGATCGCCAACGACATCGCCTTGATCCGCATGGACGATAATAAGGCCAATGCGATCAACTTCGAGATGATTGCCGCGCTCAACGCCGCGCTCGACACCGCCGAGGCCGAAGCAAAAGCGATTGTCCTGACTGGACGTGAAGGGCGGTTCTCCGGCGGATTTGACCTGAACGCTTTTGCCAGCCTTGGCCCCGATGGCGTGTATAAGTTGCTGGATGCGGGCGCGGAACTGTTGTTGCGCCTGTATGGCGGACCGCTGCCCGTGGTGGCGGCCTGCACTGGCCATGCGATCGCCATGGGCGTGTTCATCCTGCACGCGTGCGACACGCGCATTGGCACCGCGGGCGACTATAAAATCGGCGCGAATGAGGCGATTACGGGTATGAACTTGCCCATCTTTGCAATGGAGCTGGCGCGGGATCGGCTTCATCCAGCACATCTGACCCGCGCGATGGTGCAGGGCTTTATCTACACCCCCGAAGGCGCCGTTGAGGCGGGCTATCTGGATATGCTGGCACCCGCAAATGAGGTGGAAGCGAAAGCCTTAGCCGTTGCCGGCCAACTCGCGCAGCTCCCCGCCCCTGCATATGCATGGAACAAAAAGGCCATCCGCAAAGCAACGCTCGACCGCATCCGCGCAAGCCTGGGCGCGCATCATAAGGTGTGAAATCCCCTCTCCCGGTGGGAGAGGATACGAAGCCTTGGCGCTTGCGCTTAGGCGGAGTTGGTGAGGGGTTCTGCCTTCCCGACAGAACACAGCCCCTCACCCAGCTACGACTAGCAAGCAAGCTTGCAAGTCTGCGCAACCCTCTCCCACAGGAGAGGGGGTTACGCCCCCTTTGCGTTCAAAACGGCAAGCCGGATCATCTCCAGCACATCTTCTGTATTCGCCAATACATCTTCATTCCAGAATCGGATGACGCTATAGCCCGCCGCCTCCAACGCCCTGGTTCGCGCCGCGTCCTTCTCGATCTGAACATTATGCTGCCCGCCGTCCAGTTCGACAATCAGCTTGGCCTCGACACATAAAAAGTCTGCTACATAAGGCTCCACCGGCACCTGAAACCGAAACTTCGCCCCCTCCATCTGGCGGTTACGCAAATAGCGCCAAAGTCTGGCCTCAGCCTCAGTCCGCTCCCGGCGAAGTATCCGCGCAACAGGCGTAAGCCGTTTCATAAGAGATGCTTAGCACTTTCCTTCTGCAATTGTGAAGGGGTTTCGCCCTGTCGGGAAGGTTGTTAGGCATGGGCCTAACCCCCTCTCCTTTGGGAGAGGCAGCGAGACTTGCGATCTCTGATCGCTAGTCGCAGCGGTGAGGGGTACTGCGCCATCGGAAGAACGCACCCCCTCACCAACTCCGCCTAATTCCCCCGGATTACATCCGGGGTCATAAGGCTCCATATCCTCTCCCACAGGAGAGGGGGTTTTTGGCTTGCTCGCGGCTTTGTGTCTTTGTGTGAGATTATGATTTTCAACGCTGCGCGGGTGGTTCGCACGAAGACACGAAGACACGAAGACGCGAAGATGGCCTAAACACGGCAGCGCACAGGCAAAACTTCATTTTCGTCGCTGAGTTGAATTGCGACACCACATCCTTGAATATGGCATCCTTTTATAGATGTAAAACCGGGTAAAACGGTCTCATCAACGGACAACTCAATTTTCTCCAGAACAACCTCATCCCCGCACCAACCCTACACAAGCCTCCGTCGCCCACGCCAGCGCGTCACCCTCCAACTGTGGCCTGACAATATCAAGCACCTTAATGTGGTAATCATTCCACCAGCGCAGTTCGTCGGTATTGAGCAAACTGACATCCACCAAATTCTTGTCAATCGGCGCGAAGGTCAGTGTTTCAAACCCGAAATAGCGGCCTTCTGCGCCTGCAATCTGACGTTCCTCGACCAGCACGAGATTTTCGATGCGGATGCCATATTCGCCTTGTTTGTAGTAACCGGGCTCGTTCGACAGGATCATGCCCGCTTGCAATGGCTCGTCGCTGCCTGCCTGACCGCCAGCGAACTTCGCAATGCGTTGGGGCCCTTCATGCACTGCTAGGAAACTGCCGACGCCATGGCCCGTGCCATGGGCGTAATCGAGGCCGGCCTGCCAGAGCGAGGCGCGCGCCATGCTGTCCAATTGCGCGCCTCTGGTGCCTTCGGGGAAGACGGCGCAGGCCAAGGCAATATGGCCCTTGAGAACGCGGGTGAAGCGGTCCTTCATCTCGGCGGTGGGTTCGCCCGGGCCGACCCAGATGGTGCGGGTAACGTCGGTGGTGCCGTCCAAATATTGTCCGCCGCTATCGACGAGATAGATGCTGTTGGGTGCAATGCTGCGGTTGGTGCTTTCATCGACCTTATAATGGCAATGCGCGCCATTGGGGCCAGTGGCCGAGATGGTGTCGAACGACAAATCCTTGAGCATGCCGGTATCTTCGCGGAATGCCTTCAACCGTGCGGCGGCGGATAATTCATTCAATTCGCCTTTATACGCGGTTTCGCGCATCCAATGCAGGAACCGGCTTAACGCGGCGCCATCGCGGGCTTGCGCGGCGCGGTGGCCGGATTGTTCGATAGGGTTTTTGACCGCCTTGGGCAGGATGGTCGGGTCGCGCGCCTCGATGATGTGCGCCCCGCCAGCTTGCAGTGCGCCAAAGATGGCGGCGACCGCCCGGTCGGGGTCAACGGCAATGCGCTTGCCGGTCATCGACCGCAGTTCCGGCACAAATTCCGACGGATCGCGCAAGCGCACGGCATTCCCGAGATGCGCGCGTACCGCGTCGTCAACCTTTTCGGGCGCGACAAAAAGGTCCGCCGTGCCATCGGCATGGGCAAGCACAAAGCTGAGCGCGACGGGGGTGTTCGCCACGTCGGAGCCGCGGATGTTCAGTAACCACGCCACCGAATCGAGCGCGGAAATAACGGTGCTATCGAGCGTGTTCGCCGTCAGCCACTCGGCCACAGCGGCGCGTTTTTCGGCGCTGCTCTGCCCTGCATATTGGGTGTCATGTACGATGAGCTTGGCCACGCTTTTCTGCGGCTGTTCGGCCCACACCCTGTCGATTGGATTGCTTTTGACCGCAATCAGCTCAGCGCCCTTGGTGGCCAGTGCCTTGGTCGCGCTTTCGACCCAGCCTTTGGTATGGACCCATGCGTCATAGCCGATGCGCGCGCCACCCGGGGCATATTCTTGCAACCAGTCGGCGATGCTGGTTTGCGGTACGCCCACATATTGCCAGTTTTTGCCATCGACTTGTTCTCGCACCTGCAACGTGTAACGGCCATCGGTGAAGATCGCCGCCTGTTCAGACAATACCACCGCTGACCCAGCAGACCCCCCAAAACCCGTAAGCCAACCAAGCCGTTGCGCATAATCGCCGACATATTCCGACATATGTTCGTCGCATATGGGCACGACAAAGCCGTCCAGTTGTTCTTTCTTCAATTGTGCGCGCAGGGCGGCGAGGCGGTCTTCATAGCTAGACATTTCGGACTTCCGTTCATATGGTTATCTTATCTATATACGCTAGGAAGGTTTGTCATGAAAGCTCTGCTCCCACTCATTTTTGCAACCAGCGCATTATCCTCGCCCGCATTCGCCCAGAAAGAACCCATGACCGAAAAAGCCGCCGCGCAAATCAAGCCTCCTGTCGCCGTCAAGCGTCCGCATCAGGCAACCTATCACAATGTGACGATTACCGATGATTATCACTGGCTACGCGATTCAAGCTATCCAACGATTGATGATGCCGAGATATTGGCGCATCTCAATGCCGAAAACGCCTATTTCGAAGCACAAATGGCACCGCAGGCCAAGCTGACCGAAACGATTTTTCAGGAAATGAAAGGCCGCGTCAAAGAAGATGACAGCAGCGTTCCGCAAAAGGATGGCGACTATATCTATTGGTCGAAATTCGAAGAGGGCGCGCAATATCGCAAGCATTATCGCAAGCCCGTCGCCGGCGGCACGGACCAGCTTATCCTTGACGAAAATGAGCTCGCCAAGGGCAAGGCCTATTTCCGCCTTGGTGCCGCAGAGATCAGCCCTGATGGCAAGATTTTGGCCTATGCTTATGATGATAACGGGTCGGAACGCTTCGACCTGCATTTCCGCAATTTGGAAACCGGCGAAAAATTGGCCGACATCATCCCCGGCACGCTGTCCAGCATTGTCTGGTCATCGGACGGCAAGGGCGTTGTCTATGGCCTTGCCAACGAAAATTGGCGCACCGACAATGCGTGGTATCACAAATTGGGCGATGAACTCAGCAAGGCGAAGCTGCTGTATAAGGAGCAGGATATCGGCTTTAGCGTCGGCGTTGGCCTGACCGCGCAAGAGGATTGGATCGTCATTGGCGCGGGCGACAATGTCACCAGCGAAGTGCGCTTGGTGCCCGCCAATGATCCGACCGCGCCGCCCATCATGGTATCCCCGCGCAAAACCGGACGGCAATATAGCGTCGATGTCCGCGACGGCGCATTGTTCATTCTGACCAATGATGATCATGTGAACTTCCGCGTGGCCACCGCCAGTATGAAGGCACCTGCTGACTGGAAAACATTGATTGCCGGGTCCGACCGCCATTATTTGACTGGCCTGTCGTTGTTCAAGAATTTCTATGTGACCGAAGGCCGTATAGATGGCCTCGATCAAGTCGAAATCCGCGATTATGCCGATGCCAAAAAGGTTGAGCGGATCAAATTTCCCGAGGCAAGCTATGACGCCGGCTTGGGCGACAACCCCGAATATGATGTGACGAAGCTGCGGCTTGGGTATGAATCAATGGTCACGCCCGACACGGTGTTTGACTACCACCTCGCCGACGGTCGTCTGGAAACATTGAAGGTGCAGGAAATCCCCAGCGGATATGATCCTGCCCAATATGTCACCGAGCGCGTGATGATCACCGCGCGCGACGGGACGAAGGTGCCGGTTTCCATCCTCTCCAAAAAGGGTTTCAAGAAAGACGGCAGTCAGCCGCTGCATCTCTATGCCTATGGCGCATATGGTTACGCGATGCCGCCGGGCTTCAGCGCCAACCGGCTGTCGATGGTCGACCGCGGCTTTGCGTATGCGATTGCGCATATTCGTGGTGGCGATGATTTGGGCTATCAATGGTATCTGGATGGCAAGCTGACCAAGCGGACCAACACCTTCAACGACTTTGTCGATGCGGCCAAGGGCCTGATCGACCTGGGCTTCACCAGCAAGGGCAAGGTGACCGCAAGTGGCGGTTCGGCGGGCGGCGAACTCATGGGCGCTGTCGTCAATCAGGCACCGGAATTGTTCGGCGCGGTGGTTAGCCATGTCGCCTTTGTCGATGTGCTCAACACCATGTTGGATAAGGACCTGCCATTGACGCCGGGCGAATGGCCCGAATGGGGCAACCCGATCACCGACAAAGCTGCGTTCGATTATATCCGCAGCTATTCGCCTTATGACAATGTCGAAGCAAAAGCCTATCCGCCCATGCTATGGACCGCAGGCCTGAACGACCCACGCGTCACTTATTGGGAACCCGCCAAGATGGTGGCAAAGCTGCGCGACATGAAGACCGACGACAATGTGCTTTTGCTCAAAACCAACATGGGCGCAGGCCATGGCGGCAAGTCCGGACGGTTCGAACGCTTGCGCGAAAATGCCGAAGAGGCGGCGTTTATTGTGTGGCAGATGGGGTTGG